>CAZNND010000042.1:12704-37613 GCA_964574365.1 uncultured Limnohabitans sp. | reverse complement strand
TTTCTTTGAAGGTAACACTTTTAAACGTCATATCATTATTAACTTAACACTAGTTATGAAAAAATATTTTTTTTTTATCAGTAATCCTTTGGGTTGCTACCTGCAAAATTTCTGACAGAATCCTAACAGACTAAGTGACACCTTCATTTGATAAAAAGGAAAAGAACACATTACAAATCTTTGAGAAAGCAGATGCTTTTAGAGACATCGTCCAGCTGAATCGAATTTTTGCAAAAAAAACGAGTTGAAATTGAATTTTTTTCAAATGAAAAATATGAATATCCGCTTGTATACAAGTAGCCAAATATATTTTTTTGTAAATTAAATAGTATGCATGTACACGTATTTACCAGTAGAAAATAAAGGCGATAAAATTTTGAACCACAAAGTGCACGAAGGACACAAAGTTTTTTGAAAATGGTCCTTCCTTGATTTTTAATTTTTCCTTTGACTCAAACTGGATTTGTAAAGCGTTTTTCTAAGAAATCATGGTTTAAGGTCACGACCTGGAAAAGCAAAAGCTTTGAATTCTATTGGATTACATTTCAAAACCGGAACTTTGGGGGAACGGTGAATTTTCCATCTTTCCGCCGAAGTGAGTGTCCCCACTCACTTCAAAATCACTCCAAAATTCAAAACTGGAGCTTTGGGGGAACGGTGAATTTTCCATCTTTCTCCAAATTTTAGGATCTATTTATTTTATAGATTTATGAATCAAATCCAAACAAAATTTAATTTGGCTATTTGTATTTAGCCGGATATTCATTTAAGGCCTTGTTTCGCTAACTAATTGGCTCTAAAAACAAGAACGAAGAAGCTCCATATTCTCATTTTCCAAATGTTATGGAGCTTAGACTTCTCCACTTGTATGTAGGCGGATAATCATAAATGAAAAATATGAATATCCGACTACTTGCATAAAGGTCAACATCATATCAAAAATTCCCAAACCCTAAGAAATGTTTATTGCCCCATAAAAAGTCCTCCTTTTTTGATTAAAAATCCTCAAAGCCCGGCTTTACATTGTTCCAAAATTCATCCAAAGCCCTAATTCTAGGTTTCAAAAAGGAAATGATTTGGGGCCAATCCTCGCGATGAAGGACATTGACCCCTGGAAGGATTTTTTCAATTTTGGTGATGGTCTGACCGAGCTCGTTTTGATCATGAAGCTTCCAGTCCCATTCCTCTCCAAGACTTTGTTTTAGCAGGTTTTTCAGTTCCTTGAACTGATCAAAAAACAATTCCTGAAGCTCTGCATCGATATGACCAAGTTCGATCCCTATCGAGGCAAATCCCCTTTCCGCACGCATTCTAAAATAAATATCCTTGATTCCAGTCTTGTAATTGGGCCAGTTGATTTTCCTACCTTGAGCGTTGGGCACAGGCTTCATGTATTGCCCAAAAGCAATCCAAAATTCTGTCTTAATTTTGGAAAGTTCGGCACGTGAATACATGAAAATCAGCTAAAATCTTCTGGATAAGAGACAGTTACAGCAGAATATTGCACCATACCTCCAAGTGCAGGCTGATGTTTCTTGAGGGTAAGTTTTACGATTTTCACCTTGGGGTAAGCCTTCAAAATATCCGAAACAATACAATGTCCAAGGTGCTCCAGCAAGTTGACATTGACCTCCATTCGAACTTTGATAAGCTGATATAGCTTAGCGTAGTCCACCGTGCCTTCAAGACTGTCATGGAGCATGGCCTCTTTGAAATCCGTCTCCAATTCTAAATCTAGGGAAAAGCGATTTCCCAAAATAGTTTCCTCAGGATAGGCGCCGTGATAGGCAAAAAATTCAATTCCCTCCAGTGCTACTTTTCCCATCAGTCCAATTGGTCAAAAAAGGAGCCTGTTGAGCGAATGGATATGCTAGGAGGAGAATCCGGAAGTTTTTTTTGTCCAATGCTCTTATCCACAGCCTCTGTGCTGATTAATGGCTCAGAACTGGAGGCAGGCTGCTTGTCCTGCTCTTCTTCGCCAGGCAATTCCCCCTGCTCCTTCAATTCATCCTTAAGTGCTTCTATCGATTCCTTCGTCTCATCATCCAGATGGGATGAGCTTAAGTTCTCATCAAATTGACTTTCAGGCTCATCCTCGACATAAGGAATCGAGGGTTTTAAGCTACTTTGATGATCAGGGCTGGTAGTAGAAGTAAATTGCCCAGAATTCGCCAGTTCCTCCACTACATGCTGATAGGCCCCTGAATCAATTGGGGAAAAATGAGCCTCCGAAAGTTCGATTTGATTTAAGGTGTCTTGTGAAATTTTTTTCATACTCATGATTAAAGCCGCTCTCTGTTCAATGAGTTCATTGTGGCTTTGAATCAATCCTTGAAGTCTCTGGTTGATTTCCTTAAATATTTCCTTTGCTTTGGATTCCGATGAGGAAGCAATATATCTCGCATGTTCGTCTGCCTGTTTTTTCAACTGTTCCGCATATTGATACGCCCTACTCGTAGTGCTCTCAGCAATCTGATTCGCCTCTGCAATGATTTGATCTGCGGCTTCAGTTGCCTCGTTGATGATCGCATTCCCAGTGTCCTCGGCGGTTTTAAGCGTTCTAAATAAGGAGTCTTCGACGTCTTTCAGTCTTTTGGACTCCCCTTCCACAAGCTGAAGTTTACTCCTCAGTTCCAGATTCTCCTGGTTGATCTTTTGCATAATTTCACTTATCTCTTCGAGAAAATCAGTGACCTGTTTTTTTTCAAAACCTCTGAAGGCTGTCTCAAAGAATTTTTGCCGAATGGCAGTTGGGGAAATTTTCATAGACTTTCTGCTTCTAGTTGCCAAATTGAAATAGTCCGATCATCAGAAACCGAAACTATCCTTCCTGAATAGGTACTCCAAAGAATTTTATTTATGGACGTTCCATGGCCTGCGTTTCGTGCCTTGTCTATGACCTTTACCAATTTGCGATGCTCAACATCCCAGATTTTGATCGACTTATCCATGGAACAGGTGGCCAAAAACTTGCCGTCCATTCGGTAAGTTAAATAATTAATTGCAAACATGTGCGCAACTATATTTTCCTCAAGTTCATAAGTAGTAGAATTCCAAAATTTCAAATGAGCATCCCTTCCTGCCGAGACCAGTATTTTTTCGTCCGGTGAATAGCCCAAGGCAAAAACAGAATTCATATGGCCAACCAAATTGGCTACAGGTTGATATAGATTGTTACTATCCAAAATCTTAATGCTGTGATCACTCAAACCCAATGCAAGCTTTTGACTTTGAGGAGCTACCGCCATTACCCGAATACTTTTATCGCTCAATTTGATGTGTCGCTTGACAGACTTTTCCTTCATATCCACCAAAATCAAGATACCATCTCCTGTTCCGACCAGAAGGTCGTCCCCTACTATTTTTAAGTCAAAAATTGCCTGCTCTGTCAGTTTGAGGTTCCAGATTTCTTTATGGCCTTTCAAATCGATCACATGAATGCCTTCGAAATTATGGCCTACCACCAAGAGATTTCTTTCCTTATCTACTGTAAGTGCATACACGGAATGGGGTACTTTTGCGATCAATCTTCCGTCTTTTGGCCGATCCAAATCCCACTCTACCACCATCCCATCTCCTGAACCTGTATAAAAAAAACGAGGATTACTCCCTTCAACCAAGGCATAGATACAATCATTGTGTCCGGTAAGCGTGTGTAATTTATTAACTTGAATTTTTGACATATCTTCGGAAATCACTCAGCGAAGCGGTGGGAAATGTTAACAAAAATAGAAAAAATTGACTCTGACTCGGCTTTAGCCGTTAAGATAATCGAAATGAAAAATCCAGAGTCCTTGGAATTTTTGAGTTTCAGGGAAAAACTATCCTATACGAATATTTCCCATCCAGGAAAGCAGAAAGAATGGGCCACTGCCAGATTGGCAATCCGTGAGGCCTTGGAGGAGTTGCGGCTACCCTACCCGGGATTCTTCAAAGATGAACATGGAAAGTCCCAATCCATGAACGGCACGGGGTTTGTTTCGCTTACTCACACCCTGGGATTCGCCGGTGCAATTTTTCATAAACATCAGCCTGTGGGTATAGACATGGATTTGATTCGAGAAAAAATCTTAAAAATTGGCTTTCGATTTCTGGACAAATCAGAGCTTGATTTTCTGGAAAATGATCCGATTCACTACACCATGGCCTGGTCTGCAAAAGAATCCATCTTCAAATGCCAAGGAAAAAGGGGCGTCTCATTTAGGGAAAATATCCTCTTAGAACCTTTTGACTCCAAGGCTAAACTGATCAGAGGGAAAATAAGGGGTACAGACTTTGCTGATCATGAATATACGATTGAGGTCAGAAAAATGGATCATGTAATTCTGACCTATACGGTCTGGTAAATCATAGAAAAAATGAAAAAACTTCCAGTAGTGTTCGCCTTGTTTTGTGGATTGGTTTTCCAAGCCTCTGCGCAAAACTATAATCAACTCACCGCAACCGATGCCGTGACAGGTAAAGTTTTCGAACTTGGCAAAATGGTCAGTGAAAAGGGAATTATCCTGATTTTTCATAGCCTCAACTGCCCTTTTGCCAAAATGTATGAAGGAAGGATCAATTCATTGCACTCCAACTTCCAAAAACAGGGCTTTGCCTTTGCCCTGATAAATCCGGAAGTGGGAAATAGTGAAGCCGAGCAGATCCCCTTGAGAAACTTCATCAACGAATCTGGACTAAATATGTCCTACCTTATTGACTCCGGCCAAGTGTGGACCAAGCTTTTGGCTGCATCAAAAATTCCGGAAGCCATCATTTTTGTCCAAGGAGAAAAAGGACTTGAAATTAAATACCGGGGAGCTATTGACAACAATCCCCAGGCTGAAACAGCAGTGACCGAAAAGCATCTTGAAAAGGCCTTAAACCAACTACTAAAAAATGAACTTCCGTCTTCCCAACAGGTTAGGGCGGTAGGCTGCAATATTCGAACTTATTGATAGTCAAGAATGGCAATCAATTCTTTTATTTCCACAACTTTGGAAGTTTCTCCCAACTTATCAAAAGCATTGCCAAGATTCCGGAGTGACCTCAGGATAATATCCAAATGGGAACATGCTTCAAAAAATTCTTCCTTGGGATCAAATTTTAAATGCTCCAAGTAATTCAAAATATCTTGCTTGCTGAAGATCAACCCTTTGTTAAATGCATTAATGTAAAAGGTTAAATCATCGTTTTTGTAAATCAAAACAAAGAGGTTGGGGAGGTTGACTCCATAAACCGGCAACCCTAATTTTTGAGCTACCAGCATGTAGATGGCGCATAGGCTGATCGGGTTTCCTTTTTTTGAATCCAACACCGTGGAAAGCATGCTGTTTCCTGGCGAATGGAAGTTTTTGGTATTTGCAGAAAAGCGTAGTGAATTGAACAGCACATTGTTGATGATCCGAACCTGATCGTAAGGTTGGAGGTCATTTTTGAAAGAAGTCCAAACATCGAAATAGATCTGATGCATGGCCGCATTTAGTTTAGAAAATTCCAAATCGGGATACAAATAGGTATTGATGATCCAAAGTCCCATCAGGAGATCACGGTCTGGTGAATCTCTCCATTCCATTAGTCTGGTTTTCAGCAAACTAAATTGTAGTTCGTGCACGAGTTCCTCAAGTTCCCGTTGAAGCTCGGGATCAAAAGCGGCTTCCCATTTTTGTTCCAAAAAAGGGATAATATCTGCACCCAGGGAACGGATTTTTTCCCTGACGTGGGTTTTCACCTCTTTGTCCGGGTCATCCAGCAGAGAAACCAAGGCATTTAATTGTGAATCTGTTAAATCGGCCATCACTTTTTCCCGGTAAAAATTGAACACTCTAATTTCCGAAATTATCGGCAGTTCTCTGTCTTTTTTTTTGGATCTAATCCCACTTCGTCAAAATTGAAGTCTAAAAAGCAAAGCGTGGTAGGAAAACCATTCCATAGCAAGCCCAGGACTTGGCTGCGAAAAGAGGATTATTAAGTAAAATTTATCTTCCGACTTTTGTAAGGGCAATTTCGAAGACCAAACGTCGAATCAAGAATGATGAATTTTGGAAGATTCCTGTCTAGGAGTGGATATTCTTGTAATCAATTCAACTCGATGTCGTTTTTGTAATCCCGGATTGAGCGGTAAATCGCTGAGGCCATGTATACCTGTCCTTCTTTGCTCATCAAAAACCGCTCTTCTTCCGAATTGGAGAGGAATCCAAGTTCGACAAGCACACTCGGCATCGAAGGTGTCCATAGTACCAAAAACGGTCCCTGTTTCACGCCCCGGCTTTTTCTTCCCACTTTATCCCGAAATTGAGTCTCTATATGATCTGCCAACGTAATGCTGTTGCCGATATAGGCTTTTTGCATCAGGTTAAACATCATGTAGGATTCGGGAGAGGCAGGATCAAACCCTTCATATTGTTCCTCATAGTTGTCTTCTAAAAGAATTACCGAGTTTTCTTTTTTCACGATGTCAAAATTGGCCTCAAAATGCTTGGTTCCCATCACAAAAGTTTCGGTACCAAAGGCAGTTTTGTTGGTAGCCGAATTGGAATGGATGGAAACAAAAAGATCGGCTTTGTTGATGTTGGCAATCTTGGGTCGTTCATGAACGGTATAGAATCTATCATCATTCCTTGTATAGATCACCTCCACCTCCGGCATGTTCTGCTTGATATATTTTCCCACTAGCAAGGCCACAGCCAGATTGATATCTTTTTCCCTGGCCCTAGAACCAATATTTCCGGGATCTTTCCCTCCATGTCCGGCATCGATTACAATTTTTTTCATCCGGAAAGCTGGCATCATGGTTTCATCCGGAATGAAGCCACCAAAGAAAAAAGGAATGGCAATAAGAAAACTTAAGATAATTTTTTTGTTATTAAATCTTTCCATGAGGGCAATCGAATTAACTTTACGGAAAATATTCACCAAATAAACAAAGCGCAAACAACAGTGTCGGGTTTCAGAATCCTTATTTTGTTAAGTTTAGGGCTTTGGATTTCAACCCAATTCGCAGAAGCTCAGCGACCAAACCTAACTAAACGTCAACGACCGCTTAGCTTAGGTGATTCCGCTCCAGACCGAGGAATTTCTATTCCAGCGCAAGGACTTTCTGTTGCTGACACGCTCCTGACCAGCCAAGATAGCTTAGCTCAATTGGATTCGGCAAAAATTATGCCTAGTAGCGCTATCCAGACTGAAATTCTTTATTTCGCAGAAGACAGTATCATCACGGATTTCAACGAAAACAAAGTTTATCTCTATAAAAAGGCTTGGTTTGAATATGGAGAGATGCGCTTGGATGCAGACCGGATTGTGATTGATTGGAAAAATTCGGAACTCTATGCTTATGGATTACCGGATAGCTTGGGGAATATTTCGGGAAATCCTTTTTTCAAAGACGGCAATTCAGTCTATGAAATCCGAAAGGAAATGCGCTACAACTTCAAATCCAAGAAAGCCATTATCAAGGATGTAGTCACCGAGCAGCAAGACGGGGTACTCCGAGGTACCACCATCAAAAAGACCGAAGACGGAAGCGTTTACCTGGACCACGGGTATTATACGACTTGTAAGCTGACAAAACCTCATTGGCACATTTCTTCCAACAAAATAAAATCCATATCGGGAAAACAGGTGGTCTCAGGCCCATTCAACCTGTTTTTCAACGGAATTCCAACTCCACTCGGGCTTCCTTTCGGGTTAATCCCCGACACCCCGGAAGAAAAAGCCTCTGGCGTAATTTTCCCATCTTATGGAAGAGAACAAGTACGTGGCCTTAGCTTGAGAGATATCGGCTATTATTTTGCCTTCAACGACTATATCCATCTTAGAGTCACTGCCGATATATTTTCCAAGGGTGGTTGGGGTGTCAAATCCCAATCCATGTACACCAAGCGCTACCGCTACAACGGAGGTTTCAACATAGATTTTCAAAAGTTTGTCAGTCCGGAGACAGAACTCAACCCTGTCAACTACAATACATTCCGGGTGCAATGGACCCACACTCCACAAACCAGGGGAACAGGAAGGTTTTCCGCTTCTGTAAATGCAGGTTCTACCAGCTACTTCAATAACATTGTCAACCCCACCAGTTTCACGAACAACGTTACCTCAGACCTTAGTTCAAATATTTCCTACTCAAAGACTTTTGCAGGAACACCCTTTTCGATGTCCGCTAATCTCAGACATTCCCAGAGTGTTCAGACCGGGGAAGTACGAATGGATTTGCCCACCATCGGAGTCAATATGAATCGACAAAGTCCCTTCAAAAATGTGAAATTTGAACCGCTTAAAACGCTCAATATTGCCTGGAATTTCAACCTACAAAATTCCATAACCAACCGGGTGCAGCAACAATTTGGGGTGAACAATCCCGAACAAGGTTCCAAACCAGGAACGATTCCATTTAGCATGGACAATCTCAGCCTGCTATTGAAAAATGGAAACAACGGAGCAAGGAACACCATTCCGCTAAGTTCAAACTTCACCCTGTTCAAGTACTTTACGGGTACAGCCTCAGCCGATTATACTGAGCTATGGTACATGCAGAAGTACAATTACTATTTTAATCCTGCCACAAACCGCGTGGATCGCATCACCCAGAACGGGTTTAACCGAGTGGGTTATTACAGCACTTCCTTTGCGATGAACACCAACTTTTATGGGTTTTACAATTTCAAAGGAAAAGGCAAGCTACAAACCATTCGTCACCACATTGCACCAACTTTTTCCATGAACTTCAACCCGGATTTTTCCGACCCGGCCTTTGGTTATTACCAGGAAGTTAAAGAAGATGCTTCCGGAAGAGTCCAACGCTACAGCAGGCACCAGGGAATGATTTTTGGGGAAGCGCCAAGAGGACAATCCAAGGCCCTGAGCGTTGGAATCCGGAATGTAGTCGAGGCCAAAATCAAGACCGAAAACGACAGCACAGGAGAAGAAACAAAAAAAATTCCCTTGCTGGAATCCTTCAACTTTAATACCGCCTATAATTTTGCGGCGGATTCGTTCAAACTTTCGCCCTTTCAGATATCCGCAAGAACCAGCTTTTTCGAAAGAAAGGTTTCTGTCAACCTTAGTGGAACTCTCGACCCTTATGCCGTGGAGACTACTGAGCAGTCCAATGGATCCACCAATTTCCGGAGAATCAATGACTACACCTGGAACAAGGGGCAGGGCATTGGGGTGATCCGAAATGCCTCGCTCAATCTCAATGCTTCCTTTAATCCTAGAAGCGGGCAAAATCCGGGAGAAGTCAGGGACGAGTTAACCCAGAATTTTCTCAGTCGGGGTGGTATGATGAATGAAGTCGTGGAAAATGAAATAAACCGGATAGTCGCAGATCCAAGTCAGTACATTGACTGGGAAATTCCATGGAATCTGACGATGGGGTACAACCTCTCTTACACCAAGCAAACCAATAACACGATCAACATCACCTCAGCCATGAATCTAAGTGGGGATTTGTCGATTTCGGAAATGTGGAAAATCAATTTCAATACTGGCTACAACTTCGATTCCAATGAAATTACCCAGACGATGGTTGGCATTGCCCGTGACTTGCATTGCTGGCAGCTGAACCTGAATTGGGTACCTTTTGGGCGCTTCACCTCCTACAATATTGATATTCGAGTCAAGTCCAGTATCCTTCAGGATCTGAAAGTATCCAGAAGAAGATCTTTCTTTGATCGATAATGAACCCCGTTAAAATCTTATTTTTTGCCACAAAGGCGGTAAGAAACAAAATTCTTAACGCCTTCCTGACTTTGCGGCCAATAAAGGAAAAGTTGCCACAAAGGCAGTAAGACAAAAAAATTCTTGGCGCCTTCGTGGCTTCGTGGCAAATCAAACCCTAGCGCGGCTCAATGGCATGGTCATACATCGTGGTCCGCCCAAGCCCCGCGAAAGCTCCGAACTCGGGATTTCCAACACCTCCACTCCCATATTTCTCAAAGCCCTGTTGGTGTGAATATTCCGATTGTAAGAAATCACTCGTCTTGGGCCTACGGCAAAGACATTGGCCCCGTCAAACCACTGTTCCCGCTGGGAATAATCCGAGTTGCCGTCGCCTGTGGAAAGCACTTCCAAATGCGGGATTTCCCTTCCCAGTACCGTCAATAGGGACTCCTTGAGCACCTCCCGTTTGATATTTACCCGATCACCTTGGATATCTTTCAGCGTGTAAAGGGACGTTTGCAGTACCGCATTCATCGCATCGGGATAGGCCAAAACCAGATTTTCATCTAAGACCGTGAAAACGGTATCCAGGTGCATGTATTGTCGCTTTTTGGGCAGATGGACTTCATATACCCGCTTCACTGTCCCCTCTCCGAGCAAGGCCTTGGCAGCATGATAAATGGCTTTTTCGTCCGTGCGCTCCGAATTGCCGATGGCGACCGCTTCGTGGGAAAGGATGATCACATCTCCCCCTTCAATACTTGGAGGTGAGTCATGTCCATTGACGGGATAGAGGGTTTTTACGTGGTCTTTGAAGTCGGGGTGGTGTTCAAAAACAGTCCTCAAGAGGTTAGCTTCCCGCTGTCTGCCCTCCATTTTCATCGAGGAAAAAATGATTCCGCCCGGAGTCAGAGCCATAGGATCCCGCTGAAAGTAGAGATTCGGACAAGGTGCAATCGCAAAAGCCGAATCCATCAGTTCCCCTGTATTCAAGGTTGGAATCTTGCGCTTAAGTTCATGAATCTTCAATCCTGCAGTCAATATTGTGGCACACTCAGCAGTAGAATATCGTTCCAAAATTTCCTCTGCAATATGGGAAAGTCCTGACCGCTTCAAGGATTCCTGAACCAAATGAAGCAGTACGTTTTGATCATAGAGCACTCGAATCAACAATTCCCGAAGTTGGAAAACCTGCGCACCGGTAGTTTCTTTGATCAGATTGGAAAAAGTATCATGCTCCTTTTGCAAGGCCTCTAAGTACGGCACATCTTCAAAAAGCAGGTAGTCTTTGTTGTAAGGAGTAAGTCGGTCAATTTCCTTTCCGGGACGGTGCATTAGTACCGCTCGCAGGGTTCCAAACTCAGAATTCAGGCGGAGGTTCATATTCCGATATTTTAAAAATTTGAATTAATTATTTTAAATTCAGAAACAAAAATATATTTTTATTGCATAAAAATTATAAAAAAGAATATTTTTTTAAAAATATGGAATTTAAATCTCCAAGAATAAAGTGTGAATTTATTTCTAAATGAAAATCCTCCCTCAGGTTTTCTAAGCTCACGTAAACTTAAAAATGGGATTTTCTATGCCAAAAAAATCGTGCAGTGAAAAAATGAAAGTAATTTAAAAGTCAAAAAGGTTGAATCCTGGACAAAAACAGAGAAGTAATTGTAATTTTACTCAACACCGAGATAAATTAAAATTTGCGTTGCCATTTCCGGAATTTTGTTTTTAATAACATCCCTTACTATGGCATAATTAATTCCAATATAATCATGAATCAAGCGATCACGCATTCCTGCCATATTTTTCCACTGGATAGTATTCCACCTTATTTTAGAATCGGCTGGAATTTTCTTTGATGCCCCACCAATAATCTCAAGACTTCTTACTACAGCTCTTTTTAATGTCTCATTTTTTATAAAATCTTCAAAAGTAAGATTTTCGCTGACAGACAAAATATAGGTACACTCCTCCGAGATATGCCTAAGGTATTCTTTAGGCTCTTTAGACATAGTAAACTTCTCTTAAAATTGCTGGACCTATATATGGGCTTAAACCGTTTTTTGTGACTACCTCGACTTTTTCATTTTTAAAAAGGGCGTCAACCAAATCACAAACAGCCATGAAATTGTCGAAGTTTTCTTTTTCCGGATCGAAATCAATAAGCAAATCTATATCACTGGTGGGATTTTGTTCATTTCTGTTGTATGAGCCGAATAAACCAACAGCTATAACTCCAAATTTTGCAAAATTCTTCTTGTTGGACTTGAGTGTCCTCACAATTTGATCTCGAGTATTCATCCCAAAAATTTTGTTTAAGGTACAAAGGAAAGCCCTCAGTCGCAATTTAAGCCAAATTTCCATTCAAGACGTAGCCCATGATTTAAATGCAAAGATTTTCCTATCAAAAGGGATGGCTTTACGATTTGAAAATTTGGAGCCTATTTCCCCCTCTACACCAGCTAATTATTGACTTTGTAAATCATATTGCATGTTTTTGAACTTGAAATCCAGCAGGCAGTTTTGAAATTTAGAAGGATGAAATGAGAAAGCTGAAAAGTGTTTCGACTTCGTCCAAGTCCCGAAATGGAGGTTGGGAGGTTCTGAATGGAAGGGGATTAGAAGTCAAAAAAGCGGTGAGTGGGGACACTCACTGCGGCTTTAGGATGAAGTGGACTAGTTTTGATAATTCAGAGGGATAAAGCCAAAAGTCAAAAAAATAAAAATCGACTAATCTTTTTAAATTTGTCAATATTTTACATTGAATGTCCTATCTAAAAAAATTCCGGGGTCGATTGCTCGCTTTAATAGGGGTTACCTTAGTACTTTTTCATACCTCATGTGCCACAAGCAACGTCCTTACTAACTTACAACAGGAGTATTCTAAACCCCTTAATTTAGAATATCTCGTACTTGAAACAGAGGTGATTGATCATAGAGAAAATATCTCTGCTGGAGAAATCAAAATTCCAATTATTTCGAGCCCAAATCAATTAATAAAACATACGCCACTATTTACTGACAGCCATCATCAGGTAATTGCAAATGCGATAACAGCGAATACGACTGGAAATGGTGTACAAATAAAAGTCAAAGTAAAAATTTTGGAAAGCTATAAGGAATTTTCCTCTACCTGGACCAGCGAAAAAGAGAAAGGCTTTGCTCGAATTCAAATTGATTTCTTGGATTCTATTTCCGGTAGATTTATTGGTTCTTCTAATGCATCTGGAGAAATTTTCTTTGAGTCGATCGACTCAACACCTCAAAGAATGGAAGAAGTCTATCAATTAAGCCTGAAAGCTGCGACTAGAATGTGTTTAGAATCGATTCAAAAAATGTTAGAAAATCCAAGCACGAACAATTAACAACTCCCTTCTCGATCGTTTTTGAAGCAAAAAAAAAGCCAGACTGGAATAGGCTGGCTTTCATATTTATATCCAAATAGATTATTGCACCAAATCCACCGTCAAACTCTCCCCTTCTTTAGTCACTTTGACTACTCCTTTTTGAGAAAGGCCTTTCATGGATACATCCCATTTTTTACCACTAAGGCCGGATTGGGCTTTCAATTCGGGCAAAGATGCAGGATGGTTTTTGCTCAACAAATCCATGATGATTTTTTCTTCCTCGGTGAGTTCGACCGCCTTCTTCTCTGGTCTCATTTGAGGGAAGAACAATACTTCCTGAATGGTAGAATTGTCCGTCAGCAACATGGTCAATCGGTCAATACCGATGCCCAGACCTGCTGTAGGAGGCATCCCATATTCCAAAGAACGAAGGAAATCCTCATCCATCGCCATTGCTTCGTCGTCTCCCCGTGCTGCCAATTTCAACTGCTCTTCAAACCGCTCCCGCTGATCAATCGGATCATTCAACTCAGAGTAGGCGTTGGCAATTTCTTTTCCATTGACAAAAAGTTCAAAGCGCTCCACCAAACCGGCTTTGGTTCGGTGCTTTTTCGCCAACGGCGTCATCTCGATCGGATAGTCGGTAATGTACGTCGGCTGCACCAGATTGGCTTCTACTTTTGCGCCAAAGATCTCATCGATCAATTTGCCTTTGCCCATGGAAGCGTCTATTTCAATACCCAAGTCCACACATACTTTTCTTAATCCCGTCTCATCTATTTCGCTGACATCCACTCCAGCATATTCCTTGATGGAATCAAACATGGTCAGTCTGCGGTAAGGCCCGGCAAAATCAATCTCTTTTCCGCCCACTTTCACGACAGTTTTGCCATGGATGGATTCTGTTACTTTTTCGAGCAACTCCTCCACCATTTCCATCATCCACACGTAGTCCTTGTAGGCTACATAGATCTCCATGGAGGTAAATTCCGGATTGTGCGTACGGTCCATGCCTTCGTTACGGAACATTTTCCCAAACTCATATACCCCGTCAAATCCACCCACTATCAGCCTTTTGAGGTAAAGCTCATTGGCTATCCTTAAGAAAAGAGGCATGTCCAGAGTATTGTGATGGGTTTGGAAAGGCCTTGCGGCCGCACCACCATGAACAGCCTGCAGTATCGGAGTTTCCACTTCCAGCCAGCCATGGTCATCGAAATACCTCCGCATGTTGGATATGATCTTGGAGCGGGTGATGAAGGTCTGTTTGATCTGAGGATTCACCGTCAAATCCACATACCGCTGACGATAGCGCTGCTCAGGATCGGTAAAACCGTCAAAGACATTTCCTTCCTCGTCTCTTTTCACGATCGGAAGGGGCTTTACTGCTTTGGAAAGCACTTTCAGCTCAGTGACATGAAGAGAAATCTCTCCGGTTTGGGTCGTAAAAATGTATCCCTTCAACCCGATAAAATCACCGATACCAAGGAGCTTTTTGAATACTGTATTGTAAAGAGTAGAATCTTCTACAGAACAAATATCATCCCGACGAACATAAAACTGAAGACGACCAGTAGAATCCTGGATTTCGCCGAAGGAGGCCGAACCCATGATTCGCCTACTCATTAATCGGCCTGCGATCGTGATGTCTTTATAATCGGTTTTATTATTCTCGTAATTTTGATGGATGTCTTCCGCAGTGACATTGATGGGAAACGACTCCGCCGGATAGGGATTGATTCCCAAGGCATAGAGCTCCTCCCTGTCTTTTCTGCGTTCCAGTTCCTGTTCGTTAAGAAGTTGCATGGTATGGTAATTGTTTTTCAACTAACTAATAGTATTTACGATTTTTGTTTTTTGATTTACGACCTTGCATCGAACCCCAACCCGGAAAACCCACTTCATCATTCGATATTCGGTATTCGATATTCGATATTTTTTTATTTCGGATTTCGGATTTCAGATTTCAGATTTCAAGGCTACTCTACTCTGCCTGTCGTAAATCCCAAATCGTAAATCGTAAATCTCCATTTATGAATTCAGATCCTCCTTCGGCGGACAAGTTCTTTAATTTGCGACCCAAAACCGAACCCCAACCTGGAAAACCCACTTCATCATTCGATATTCGGCGTTCGATATTCGATATTTTTTTATTTCGGATTTCAGATTTCGGAATTGTGAACAAACTTCGAAATTCAGCATTCGATTTCAGACTCAAGTTTTTTGATTTACGACCTAAAACCGAACCTCAAAACAGGAAAACCCACTTCATCATTCGGTGTTCGATATTTTGTTTATTTCGGATTTCAGATTTCCGGGCTACACCACTCTGCCCGTCGTAAATCGGAAATCGTAAATCTATTTACGATATTAGATTTCAGATTTACGGCCTGAAACCGAACTTCAAACCTTAATCCAAGTAATTTAGGCCTTGAATTTCCAAAACTTTGGCTACATCACTCTGCCCGTCGTAAATCGGAAATCCCAAATCGCAAATCCTCTCTGCCCGTCGTAAATCGTAAATAGTAATTCCCAAATCGAACATCTTAACTGTTTTTCCTCCTCTTCATCTCCTTTTTCACCAACTCAAATTCCCGGCTGCTTTGCCCTGCAATCGAGGTATTTTCTGCAGCCCGTCGTGTCAGGTAGGGCATCACCTTTTCCACCGGGCCATAGGGAACGTATTTGAAAATCCTGTATCCCGATTTTGCGAGGTTAAAGGAAATGACATCGCTCATCCCGTACAACTGAGAGAAAAACACCAGATCGGATGCCGGCTCGACTCCGTACAAATTCATCAACTCAGTCAAGTGAAGGCTGCTCTTTTCATTGTGGGTAGCACAGACCAAATGGATTCCGTGTTCTACGCAGTATTGAATGGCCGCGTCATAGTCCCTGTCCGTCGCCGCCTTATTCGGTTGGATAGGATCTGGATAATTCATCTCCTTTGCCCTCTCCCGTTCTTTTTCCATGTAGGCTCCCCTCACTGGTTTGGCTCCAAGTAAGTACCCTTTTTCCAAGGCAACTTGGTGGGCCTTTTTCAAGCGATCCAGAGAATCATGACGGTACATCTGATAGGTATTGTACACCACGCAGCGTTCCCGGTTGTATTTTTCCATGGCCTCATACGCTAGGTCGTCAATTACATTTTGGAACCAGGATTCCTCTGCATCCACCAAAATTTTCAATCCGAGATCATAGGCCGCTTTGCAGAGCCGGTCCACCCGGTCTTTGAGTTTGGCAAATGCACCGTCTTCTGCATCATTCAACTTTTCCCCTGCCTGGATCTTTTCCATGATATGGTAATCCCCGAGTCCGGTCACTTTAAACACTCCAAAGGGCATGTAGTCCGTCCTGGCGGATTCGACCATGGTCTGATATATCTCCTCAAAAGTCTGATCGAAAGATTCCTCATCCCCTTTGCCCTCCACAGACAAGTCCAAAATGGAGTGAACGCCATAATTGGCGAGATGCTTACATGCCTGAATGCTTTCTGCGATGGTTTCACCCCCACAGAAGTGTCCAAACATGGTTTTTTTCATGATTCTTTTGATTGGAAGATGGAGTTTGAAGGCCAGATTAGCCAACCGGATCCCCAAATCTGAAATCAGGTTATTATTTAGCGTTGCAAAAATCAGGTACATTTTCCTGAGTTCTGCGTCAGATTTGGAAGCAAAGGCCACTTCCAGATTCTCGAAAGAAATATTGGGTTTAACGGGCATATCGCTCATTTAAGGGGGCAAAGATATTAAAAAAATATCAGGCGATTAAAAATGGGGAATGAGAAGATTGGAAGATTGGAAGATTGGAAGATTGGAAGATTGGGAGATTGGGAAAATTGGAAGATTGGGAGATTGGGAAAATTGGAAGATTGGAAGATTGGGAAAATTGGAAGATTGAAAATAATTAATAATTTAGATTATTTATAAATTCTCTAAAACTCCTGAAGTTCCATTTTTTAAAAATCCCAAAATTTGATCCTGGTTTTGATACAAAATCTTAAGGATTGATTTGGTGGTTAAGTTGCCCGTCCTAATCCAAATTATTCTGGGAGGAAAACCCTTAATTGTACTTAAGTCCGAGAAATCTTACATGCTGAGGTTCAAAGTTCATCCCCAAACCTTTTTTGAGAATTTTGGGAGAAATATTTTGATCAAATAAAAGCTTCAATTTGCGAGGATCAGGACGTGATCTTTATCCGCGGCAAATGCCAAGCAGGCAATTATCATTTCCACTGTAATCTCCTCGAAGTCTTCCATAATTTCCTCTTTTGTCATACCATTGGACAACCAGTTGAGTGCATCATAGACACTGATACGAGTTCCTTTCAAGCAAGGCATGCCAAAACGTTTGTCTGCACGTATTTCAATAAATTCCCTATAGTTCAAAGTTTAAAGTTAGTAAAACAAAAAGTGGAATTGAAAATTAAGCAATTTTTCTGAATAAACACCTTCTTAATTTGTGAAAGTTTATAGTTTTTATCCAAACTTCAAACCCACTTTTTTTTAAGGCAGGCCAAGATCTGAATGATATTCCCGTATTAGCCCGGAAATTCAATTCAAGATTTCGTTAAAAACATGCATTTTCAGAATTTTTGAATTGAAGTCTACTACGCAAAATTGAGTAGTTCCTATATAAAGAACAATGCTCATTGTCCACAGTTGAGGAATAATTGATTTTTAAAAAATCAAAAAACTTGTCCATTTAAGGAGATAAAAAAATCAAACCCTATCCAAATTCACTGATCTATTTCTAAGGCGATTTATTCCTAAAAAACTTTATCCTAACTTAATTATAAAATATTCTATTTATTTTTTATTAAAAAACAAACTATTATTCCGATCAATCCATTTTGAATCCTTCTAATTAAACTTTTTGCAAACTTTTGACCCTTTCAATCAAAACTCTTCAACAAAATATCCGAAAAATAATTTTGGATTTAAAAAATCACCTCCTACATTTACGGCATGTTAAACACAGCAGCCATCTATTTTAGCTTCTTTTACTTTTACTTTCGAAGCCAACATCGAATCGGAGCTGTGTATTGTCTAGCCAAAAACTAAAAGAAAATAAAACACAAAAGCCCGGTTCGAAAGAGTCGGGCTTTTTTCATTTCAAACGCTCAGTACTATGAAGCCACACAAACAGATTAAAGATTGGGGTCTTGGACTCACCGCCCCGCTGATCATCGCAGGACCTTGTTCTGCCGAAACACCTGAGCAGATTGAGCAGATCTGCAAAGAAATGAAAGAAGAGAATATTGTACCACAGCTATACAGAGCGGGTATTTGGAAGCCCAGAACCAGACCGGGATCCTTTGAGGGTGTTGGTGAAGAAGGCTTGAAATGGATGGAAATCGTCCGTCACCACCTGAATATCCCCGTAACCGTGGAAGTAGGAAATGCCGCTCACGTGGAATTAGCCTTAAAATATAAAATCGATGTGCTTTGGATTGGTGCCCGAACTACTGTCAATCCATTTGCAGTACAGGAAATCGCTGAAGCCCTTAGAGGTGTAGACGTCCCTGTCATGATCAAAAACCCGATGAATCCTGACTTGGAGCTTTGGATGGGGGCTTTGGAACGCATGTACGCTGTAGGTATCGACAAGCTCGCTGCCATTCATCGCGGATTTTCCGATGCTTACGACAAGCGATACAGAAACAAACCTAACTGGTCCATGCCGATTCACCTCAAGAGAGAATGGACCGGAATGGAAGTCATCAACGACCCTTCTCATATCATGGGCAGAAGAGATGGTCTGCTGGAAGTGGCACAAAGTGCGATGAACTTCGGTTTGGACGGTTTAATGATCGAAACGCACCACGATCCTGATAAGGCTTGGTCCGACGCCAAGCAGCAGGTAACACCTGCCCGTCTGAAAGAAATGATTGACGCTATCGACTTCAAACAGCCTTTGGAAAAAATGAAGCCAGACGAGAGACTTCAAGATCTTCGTCGTGCTGTAGATCATTTGGATGATCAGCTGTTGGATATTCTTCAGGAAAGATTTGCCGTGATCGATCATATTGGCGCACACAAAAGAGAGCACCACCTGACGGTATTTCAATCTGATCGCTGGAAGGAAGTAATGGACTCCCGTACGCAAAAAGGCATAAAAAAGAACCTATCTGAAAAATTCATGAAAGAGTTGCTGTACTGCATCCACGAAGAATCCGTAAAACGCCAGGAAAAACAACTCCGTGAAGCCGAACCTGTTAAAAAATAAATCTGCTCTCAATCTCCGGAAAGCTGTCCTTTTTAGGGCAGCTTTCCTAACTTAGCCTTTTCACCAAACCGGTAGATTCGTGGAATCCGTTATTTTCTCAACTGAAATCGGCAAATCCCTAGAGGAAATTTTAGCCCAATTATCTTTTTCAAGACTGGTCGTACTGACTGACACCAACACCCAACACCACTGCTTGCCACTCATTCAGGACATCCTGCCCTCATCAACCGCTTACATCTCCGTGGCAGCAGGAGAGGTTTACAAAAATTTGGACACCTGTTCCCTGATTTGGGGAAGAATGACAGAAGAAGGCCTTGACCGAAAAGCCCTTATGCTGAATCTTGGTGGAGGGGTCATCGGTGACATGGGTGGCTTTTGCGCCAGCATCTACAAAAGAGGTATCCGCTTTATCAACTGCCCTACCACCCTACTTTCCCAGGTAGATGCCAGCGTAGGCGGAAAATTGGGTATTGATTTCAATGGGCTAAAAAACCATCTTGGCGTCTTCAACGAGCCTGAAACGGTACTCATCTATTCGCAATTCCTCACAACTCTGCCAACTGCCGAGCTCAGATCCGGCTATGCCGAAATTATTAAGCATGGATTAATCCGGGATGAAGGCTATTTTCAAAAACTTCAAGCTCAAAACTGGGAAAACCAAGATTGGGACAGCCTGATCCGGCATTCCGTCAGCATCAAAAAGGCTGTGGTTGAGGCGGATCCCAAGGAAAACGGTCTTCGCAAAATCCTGAACTTCGGACACACCATCGGACATGCGTTTGAATCATTTTTTCTCGACACCAACAATCATCTCCTCCACGGTGAAGCCATTGCCCTCGGAATGATTGCGGAAGGATTCCTTTCGTTTGACAAAATTGGTTTCAGCTTCGAGGAATTCCAGGAGATAAGCCAATTTCTGCTTCAGGTATATGGAAAAATTGATTTTTCCTTACACGAACTCGATCCAATACTTGACTTATGCACGCAGGACAAGAAAAACGAAGGGTCAACGATTCTTTTTTCCCTTTTAGAATCCCTGGGAAACTGCACCTACAACATTCCGGTAACCCGAGAGGAAATCAAACACGCCATTCAGTATTACCATCAACTCCAAACGGCTCAGGCCTAGACGATTTTACCCATGCAACTCCTTCGCCTTGCTCAAAAAAGCGAATTCGATCCCATACGAATACCCCTTCCTTCTTCCAAAAGTGAGTCCAACCGAGCTTTGGTCATCGATGCCTTGACCCCAGGGAACAACGAACTTACCAACTTAGCTGAAGCGCGGGACACACAAACCATGATCCGACTGCTTGAAACCAATCCACCAGTGTTTGATGTGCTGGATGCAGGGACTACCATGCGCTTTTTGACTGCCTATGCCACCGTGACCAATCAGAAAAAGGTCATGACCGGCACTGCAAGGATGTGCGAACGACCCATAGGTCTCCTTGTAGATGCACTTAAAGCAATAGGGGCTGATATCTATTACCTCAACAAAGAAGGCTTCCCTCCTCTCGCTATCCACGGGCTTCCACATCAGGCCACAAACAAGGTGAAGATCCGGGGTGACGTGTCCAGCCAATACATTTCTGCCCTGCTGATGATTGCGCCTGTGCTTCCTCTTGGACTGGAAATTGAATTGGAAGGGAAAGTTGGTAGCCGTACGTATATTGAGATGACGCTCCAACTGATGGCACAATTCGGCATTAACTATAGTTGGGAAGGAAACAAAATCCATGTCCCACATCAAACATACCAAGCCACCCAATTTGCGGTGGAAAGTGATTGGTCGGGAGCAAGTTATTGGTTCAGCCTGCTCGCCTGTGCAGATTCCGGAGAACTTTTCCTAGAAGGTTTAAAGGAAAGCAGTTTGCAAGGTGACTCTGCGATCGTGGAGATCATGGATCATTTAGGAGTAAAATCCACCTTCCAAAACGGAGGCGTTCTTCTTCAAAAGCAACCCGTCAAAGGGCTGAAAAACTGGGATTTCACCGATTGCCCTGACCTTGCACAGACCGTCGCAGTGACCTGTGCAATCTTAGGGCAAAACGCGATTTTCACCGGGCTGGAAAGCCTTCGGATCAAAGAAACCGACCGAATTTACGCCCTGCAGCAGGAGTTGGCAAAATTTAACGCCGAACTTAAGGAAATCGAACCGGAAGTTTTTCAGGTGATCCCATCGGTCACTATGCCTGGTCAGGTTCAAATAAACACCTACGACGACCACCGCATGGCCATGGCATTTATGCCACTTTTAACTAAAACAGAAGTGATCATAGAGGAACCTGAAGTAGTCAACAAATCTTATCCGAGTTTCTGGAAACACGTAGCGCTGACGGGAGTTCAATCACAAACGATTAGCGAAGCATGAGTTTAAAAATCGCCATACAGGGAGTGCCTGGCTCCTTCCACCATCAGGTTGCGCTAAAAAATTTCGTTTCGAATTCAGAAATATTGGCATTTAACACCTTCGAACCCGTCGCCAAGTCAGTTGCTCAGGGTTTGGCTGATTTCGGCGTGATGGCTATCGAAAACTCGATTGCAGGGGCTATTTTACCCAATTACGACTTGATTGATCGGTATGAGCTCTTTATCCTGGACGAATACTACCTGCCGATTGCCCATCAATTGATGGCCTTGCGGGGACAAAAAATAGAAGAAATCCACGAGGTTCGATCCCACCCGATGGCTTTACTACAATGCAAGGTATTTTTGGCAAAACATCCTCATATCCAGCAGTTTGATGATGTGGATACTGCATCGGTAGCCAAGCGGATTTCGGAGGAAAAGTTGACTGGAATAGCTGCAATTGCCAGTGAAATTGCAGCGGAAATCTATGGCTTGGAGATATTGGCAAAAGACATTCAGACGGTGAAGGACAACTTCACCCGTTTTATCATTTTACAAAAGGAAAAAGTACAATCCAAAGAGGTTCCCAACAAAGCTTCGTTTAAGATCACGATTCGAAATGAAGCTGGGGGTTTGGCAAAATTACTGACGATGTTATCCGAAAAAGGGTTAAATCTGAGCAAAATCCAGTCAATTCCTGTGATGGAAAAACCCTGGGATTATGCCTTTTTTATCGATGCGGAATTTGAGGATTACGGTCAGTTTAGCGAAGCAATGAATTTGGTGATCAAGCAATTTGGCGACTTGAAAATTTTTGGAAAATACAGCAGCAGAAAAGGATGAAGGGATTTGCAAACAGAATTAACAGCGTCGAAGAATATTATTTTTCTTCCAAACTCCGAGAAGTCAACCAACTGATCGCAGAAGGGAAGCCTGTGATCAATCTAGGCATAGGTTCGCCAGACCTTGCCCCCGATCGCAGCGTGATTGAAGCATTGAAAAACACGGCCGAAAACGGACAGGCACACGGCTACCAAAGCTATCAGGGAATTCCTGAATTACGAATAGCCATGGCATCCTTTTACCACCGAGAGTTTGGGGTAGAGTTGGTTCCAACCAAAGAAATTCTACCCTTGATGGGTTCCAAAGAAGGCATCATGCACATCAGTATGGCCTTTCTCAACCCAGGAGACCAGGTGCTTATTCCTGATCCGGGTTACCCGACCTATAGCTCGGTCACCCGTTTGCTTGAAGCGGAACCGATCTTCTATTCCTTGGATTTAGAAAACAAAGGAAGACCCAATTTAGAGGAGTTGGAACAGCAGGATCTTAGCAAGGTGAAATTGATGTGGATTAACTATCCGCACATGCCTACGGGAGCTGCAGGTTCGACGGAAATCCTGACTGAACTGGTTGCATTTGCAAAAAAGCATGACATTCTCCTCATCAATGACAATCCTTACAGCCACATCCTGAATCCTCAACCCCTGAGCTTGCTGAGTATTCCTGGGGGAAAAGACGTTGCCCTGGAACTCAACTCCCTGAGCAAAACTTTCAACATGCCCGGCTGGAGAGTGGGAATGCTCTGTGGTCGTCAGGATTTTGTGGAGGCTGTACTCAAAGTCAAATCCAACATGGATTCAGGTATGTTTTTAGGTCTACAAAAAGGTGCAATCGCAGCACTTTCCCTCGGGAAAAATTGGTTTGCTGACCAAAACGAAATCTACACCAACCGCAGAAAGCTGGTTTGGAAACTTGCAGATCAGCTCGGGCTTCAGTACGATACTGATTCGACCGGACTTTTTGTTTGGTGTAAGGTAGGCGGAGAAAAATCACCCGAGGAACTCGTGGACTGGCTGCTTTATGAAAAAAACATCTTTATCACCCCTGGAAAAATCTTCGGAGCTGGAGGAAAGGACCACGTGCGTTTTTCCCTCTGTATGCCCGAATTCAAAATCCTGGAAGCTATAAACCGTATCAAACCTTAACCTTGCTATGCAAAAAATACACATCATCGGACTCGGACTTTTGGGAGGGTCTTTTGGACTTGGAGCCCGACAGAAATTTCCCGAACTCCAAATCACAGGCCACGACATCAATCCCCAAAATTTGAAAGATGCCCTTACCTTGGGCATCATTACTGAAGCCAAGGAAATCCCGGATGCGGATACCGATCTAGTCATTTTAGCTAGCCCGGCGGACACCCTTGGAGGGTTACTCCTTCAAACCTTGGACCAAGTGGGCGAGGACACACTCATTTTTGACGTGGGTTCGACCAAAGCCAAACTTTGTGCATTGATAGCAGACCACCCGAAAAGAAGGCAATACTTGGCTGCCCACCCTATTGCAGGTACAGAATATTCCGGACCCAAGGCAGCCCAAGCGGACCTCCTGGATCGAAAAGTGACCATTCTCTGCGAATTGGAGAAAACTGACCTGCATCTCAAAGAAAAGGCATACAAGCTGTTTGATGCACTGAATTTGAAGTTGCGGTTTATGGATCCCGAGGAGCATGACCGACATCTGGCCTTTGTCTCTCATTTGTCACATGCCTCGTCATTTATGCTCGGTCAGACGGTATTGCAGAAAATGAAGGATGAAAAAAACATCTTCGACATGGCGGGTTCGGGCTTTGCTTCTACCGTGCGACTGGCCAAATCCAGTCCTGCGATGTGGGCACCAATTTTTACCGAAAACAAGGAGAATATGTTGGCCGCTTTGGATGGATTTATTGAAAATCTGACTGATTTCAGAAAGAAAATTGCGGCTGAGGATCTAAAAGGTCTTTATGAAGAAATGGCTGAAATTAATAAGATTCGGGAAATTCTTGATTTGAATAAATGAGCTGAAAATTCAGAACCACGGAGCAATTCGTGGTTTTTTTGTTTCCCTCTGATTCGCGCAGATTTTGCCTCCTGACTTAATTGGCCTATAATCACTTTTGATCAGCGAGAAACTGCGGGAAAAAATCTGATCATTCCGGTAAAAACCAAAAATCAGCTAGCGATTCATGGTTTTTTTGTTTCCCGCGGATCTACGCAGAAAAAGACGCTGATATGCGCGGATTTTGCATCCTGACTTAATTGGCCTATAATCATTTTTGATCAGCGAGAATCTGCGGGAAAAATCTGCGGGAATCTGCGGGAAAAAATCAAATCATTTCGGTAAAAACCAAAATCAGCTAGCGATTCATGGTTTTTTTGTTTCCCGCGGATCTACGCAGAAAAAGACGCTGATATGCGCGGATTTTGCATCCTGACTTAATTGGCCTATAATCATTTTTGATCAGCGAGAATCTGCGGGAAAAATCTGCGGGAATCTGCGGGAAAAAATC
>CAZNND010000042.1:0-12604 GCA_964574365.1 uncultured Limnohabitans sp. | reverse complement strand
CGGTAAAAACCAAAATCAGCTAGCAATTCATGGTTTTTTTGTTTCCCGCGGATCTACGCAGAAAAAGACGCTGAAATGCGCGGATTTTGAATCCTTACTTATTTGGTCCATAATCTCTTTTGATCAGCGAGAATCTGCGGGAAAAAATCTGATCATTCCGGTAAAAACCAAAATCAGCTAGCAATTCATGGTTTTTTTGTTTCCCGCGGATCTACGCAGAAAAAGACGCTGAAATGCGCGGATTTTGAATCCTTACTTATTTGGTCCATAATCTCTTTTGATCAGCGAGAATCTGCGGGAAAAATCTGCGAGAATCTGCGGGAAAAAATCTGTTGGTTATTGAAAAAACCAAAAATCATTTTTGAATTATCCCTTATCTTCGGTCAATCCAAAATCAAACCCTATGACAACCAGATTCATTTTCCTGCTGTGTCTACTTTCAACAAGCCTTTTCGCCCAGGAAAAGTGGACCATGATTACCCCAGCTACTGAAGCCACACCACGACATGAGAACTCCTTTGTAGAATGTGATGGCAAATTGTACTCACTCGGAGGCCGGGGTGAGCGACCCGTAGAAGAATACGATCCTAAAACTAATACCTGGACCAAGTTGGCAGACGCGCCAATGGAAATCCACCATTTTCAGGCCATCAGCTACAAAAGCGAAATCTGGGTAGTCGGCGCGCTAACAGGGAAATACCCCCACGAGACTCCTATTCCCAACATTCTTATTTTCAATCCAAAATCCAAATCCTGGCGCAACGGTCCTGCCCTTCCGGACGGACGAATGAGAGGTTCTGCGGGTGTTTTTGTGCGAAATAACAAAATCTACATGGTCTGCGGGATCCAAGATGGACATTACGATGGCTTTGTTTCCTGGTTTGACGAACTCGATCCCAAGACCGGAAAATGGACCACCCTCACGGATGCACCCCGTGCCCGGGATCACGTCAGTGCGGCCATGGTAGGAGATCGCCTTTATCTCGCAGCCGGCCGAACGTCCCATGCCAAAATCGGCCGGGTCATTGACACCACCATCAAAGAAGTGGACTACTACGATTTCAAAACCAAGTCTTGGCACACCATCGAAAACGGGGTTCCCACGGAGCGAGCCGGCAACTCCAACCTCGGTATCGGACCTTATTTGGTCGTCATGAACGGCGAAAGTGGTGTGCAGGTGCCGGCTCATTCTGAAGTGGATGTATTGGATACCCGTACGCACACCTGGAGCAAACTTCCCAACTTAAATCAGGGCAGACATGGCACTGGAGCGGCATTTTTGGCTGGAAAAATCTACGTGCAGGCAGGTTCGGCCAATCGCGGTGGCGGCCCTGAAATCAGTACGATGGAAGTGCTGGAATGGAAAAAGTAAAGTCTTTGGAACACCATTGAAATAGGTTGGTAAAGGCAGTCGACCTGACCTTTTTACCATTAAGGCATTTAGAAAATTAAGATTGATGAAAAAATACTTTACACATAAAATTCACTTTCTTCTCAATGCTACTTAAAATCTTAATGTTTCAATTCTTTTGAAATCATTCAAAAAATATAAAATGTCCAAAAAAAATTTCTCTGAGACATTTAACTGAAATCCCTTTCCAGCGAGAGGGAATTCTTTTATTTTCCTAGTTGAAACGAAACCAATCCCGTGTCTGCAACAAAAAATTCCACTCCCTCTTCCGAAGAAAAACTCCCCCGAAACCTTGGTCTTTGGGGCATATGGATGCTGGTGGTCAATGGATTGATCGGAGCCGGGATTTTTGGTTTGCCGAGTGGGGCGGCAGCATTGGCAGGGGAATACAGCGTGCTCGTGTACGCCTTTTGTGCGCTGTTGATATTGCCTGTGATTTTGTGCTTTGCGGAATTGGGGAGTTATTTCCGGGGTACTGGAGGACCGATTCGGTACGGAACTTTGGCTTTTGGGTCCTTTGTGGGATTTCAGGGCGGTTGGTTGTACTATTTGGCCCGCTTGATTTCTTTTTCGGCAAATACGGTTTTACTGACGGATTCCATTGCCTATTTCATCGCCGAAGCTGGTGAAGGGACGGGACGATTGATTTCATTAGCCCTAATCTGCATCGGTTTGAGCATGGTCAACGTGCTGGGTTCGGTCGAGTCCATCCGCTCCATGACCCTGTTTACCGTGATCAAATTTGCGGTATTGATTCTGCTTCCGGTGGGAGGATTTATTCTCCTTGGTCCCTCAGTGATTCCAGCCTTTGAGTCTTCCCTACCTCCGGTTTCGGATCTTGGCTCGGCGGCCTTGTTGCTGATTTATGCTTTTGTTGGCTTTGAGGGGGCAGTGGTTCCGGCAGGGGAAGCCAAACGACCGGAGCGGGATATGCCTCTGGGTTTGTTGCTCGGCTTGGCGGTAGTAGCGGTGCTGTACATGCTGATTCAGGTTGTTTCTCAGGCCGCCGTTCCCAACATCGCCGATTCCAAAACTCCACTGTTAGATGTTTCGGCCAAACTTTTTGGCAATCCGGGCGCAGTGATCCTGATGATTGGAGTGGCCGCTTCGGTGATAGCCAACCTGATCAGTTCCATGTTTTCCGCGACACGGGTAACCTATGCCCTTTCTTTGGAAAATTCCCTGCCCCGCTGGTTTGGGGAGGTTCACCCGAAGTTTTTGACGCCTGCGAATTCGGTCATCTTCTTCGGTTTGGCAGCATTTCTGCTTTCCGCATTTGGGTCATTCACGGTTTTGGCTGCGATGACCGTACTTTCCCGACTTTTTCTCTTTATCATGAGTTGCGCGGCGATTCCAAGGCTGCGTCCGCAGTTTCGAGGAGAAGGACGCTTCATCCTAAAAGGAGGCTATTTGATTCCTGTCTTGGGAATTTTGGCTTGTCTCTGGCTGATGATGCAGGTGAGCGAACGCTCGATCTGGATGACCGCGATTTTTGTGGGGATCGGCACAGGCTTGTATTGGATGGGGAAAAGGCAGGGATAAAACTTCGGTGCCTGTCCGCCGTAGGAGGATTCGGAGTTCGATGTTCGGCGTTCATTAGGTAAAAAATTCCAATTTCCTCCCTTAAAAAAATTGAACTTCGAATAATAAAAATATGAGTATTCGCCTATTTACAAGTAGCCATTTTTTTCATTTCTTTCGAAGAGGAATTATTTGATTGAAAAAGAGCTAAAAACTGGCTTTCAAAAAGATTTTTAATGAAAAGTTAAGAGACATCCTTTGCGCCTTACCGACTTTGCGAGAGATGGCCTGGAGATTTTTAGATCGAATCTGATCTTATGGGAATAATTTTTCTCGCAAAGACACATAAGGCGCAAAGAAAAATTAAAATTTTTCTTCTTTTTAGCTACTCAAAAATCTATTCTTTGGAGAGTTGGCTAGCTTATTCAAAGAAGAAATGTTTTTTAATCAGGTCAGGTGATTTAATCAAAAGAGCAGCTAAAAAGGACCTGAAACTCTCAAAATCCATTCATTTTCACTTGTATAGAAGCGGATAATCATAAATGAAGATTGCCAGGAGTTTGAATCCCGCCTCCCGGAGGGCAGGACTGCATCCAAAAAGATCCAAGTCAATATACTTGAATCGGAAAGGCAGGAAGAAAGGCTTGATCCACAAAGGCCAATTTGAGGTCCGCTACCAGTTCGTAACTCGTCATTCGTAACTCGTAAATCCAAAATCCCTACTTTTACCCCATGTCCTCCCCCAACCTCGCCATACGAACTGTCATCTTCAGCATGCTGGGCAATGCAGCCTTGGCGGGAATCAAGTTTCTGACAGGGATTTTTGGGAATTCCTATGCACTAATAGCAGACGGGATTGAGTCCACGGTGGATATTTTCTCTTCCTTTTTGGTCTTGCTTGGACTTCGCTATGCGGCAAGACCGGCGGATGAGAACCATCCCTACGGACACGGTAAGGCCGAACCCCTGATCACCTTTGCCGTGGTGGTTTTCTTAGTGCTATCTGCCTTTACCATCGCCTGGCAATCGGTCAAAAACATCCAAACCCCACATGCCTTGCCAGAAGCTTGGACGCTTTGGGTCTTGGCAGGGATTATCGCTTGGAAAGAAACCACCTTTCAAGTGGTTCTGCGCAGAAGCAAAAAACTGGGGAGTTCTTCGCTAAAAGCCGAGGCCTGGCACCATCGTTCTGATGCGATTACCTCCGTGGCTGCCTTTATCGGGATTTCGATTGCACGATTTGGAGGAAAGGGCTATGAGGTAGCCGATGATTATGCGGCCTTGTTGGCCTGTGGATTTATTTTGTACAACTGCTACGGAATCTTTCGCCCCGCGCTCAGTGAGGTGATGGATGAAAACAACCACGTGGATTTAGTCGATGAAATCCGAAAAGTAGCCCTGACCGTTCCAGGAGTGAGCGATACGGAAAAATGCTTCATCCGAAAGGCCGGGATGAAGTTCCATGTGGACCTGCATGCCCACGTGGATGGGAAGCTC
Source organism: uncultured Limnohabitans sp. (assembly GCA_964574365.1). Classification (GTDB taxonomy): domain Bacteria; phylum Bacteroidota; class Bacteroidia; order Cytophagales; family Cyclobacteriaceae; genus Algoriphagus. The sequence goes on along the minus strand of CAZNND010000042.1, from coordinate 8,175 downwards.
ACCGTGCGAGAAGGCCATGACATTGCCCACGAACTCAAGGACACCCTCCGCCGGGAAATCCCACAGCTGGGGCATGTGCTGATTCATATTGAGCCAGATTGATTTTGGGACTTTTTTCAACATTAAGGAATTGAGGGAATTAAGAAGGGGCGAATCCAACTTTTCCCAAATAGCTGGCAATATCAAATTACCACCAAACACGCCTTGGATAGGCGGGTGGGAAAATTTGGCAGCGGGCCAGCGTCTGGCCTCGTGCGGTGGGAGCTTTGCCAAATCTTGTCCCGAAAGCTTTCGGGATGGTCCTTTTGGATCAAGCCAAAAGGACAAAAAAATAAATAGATCAAAAAGAGGTAACCCGCTAAAACAAGCCTCTAAACGGTCTCCGCAGTCCTCTTCGACTTACGGTAAAGGTGAGAATTCAAAATATTCCTACGGGCAAAACGATAAGCATTCTCCGCGCTGAGAAACTTGGTATAAGTGTTTTTGGAAACCCCAAAGTACTCATAGGTATTTCCATCCAAGAAGGTAATCTCCATCACCTGATTCTTGTATTGAAAGTCAGCGATACCAGATTCGGTGGCGGTTTTGGTGTATTCTTCCAGATTGGCGGCGATGGTCTCCGGTGCGATGCTCACCAGGAAATGATAGCCATCAATAATTTTGGCGCTTTTCTCTTCCGCCTCTTTTGCATGTTCATCCCCTTCCCGAAACTTGTCGGGATGCCATTCCTTCACCAGATTTCGGTAGGTAGTTTTTAGTTGCTTCAGGTCGATTGGTCCTTCGATGTTAAAAAGTTTCTTGTACTCGTTGATGCGCTTCATGCTTTGCTAGTTGATAGCAACAAAGGTAGGGATATAAACTGGAACAGCGGAACCTTCTGAAAACCGAGAAACAGACAGGCCCAAACCGAATCAGACCAACCCAAATGCAATCCATTCCCTTGGATTAAAGTCGTATGACCCAATAATCATTCGGTTTACTGCCAAGAGCAATAGAATTTGCAGAAAAAGAACACTCTTTTATAAAAACAGCTTTGATACGTTGAGCCGAGCACTTATCTTGAAATAGATTTTTGGGGGAAAGCCCACAGGAATTTTTGGGAAGGAAAGGACTCCGAAAGACGAATAAGAAATTTATTAATTGCTCTTAATTAATTTAAATGTCTTTGATTTTGATGAATTAATAATGTGAACTATATAAACACCGCTAGATATACTTCCAATATCGATAGTGCTTTGTGGGTCTTTTAGAATAGTTTCTATAACTACTTTTCCTGTTAGATCATAAATAACAATAGAAACATCACCATTTAAAGCTAAAGAAGATATATTTATTATGTTTTGAGCCGGATTTGGAAATATTTTATACATATCCATTTCATTTAGCTGTCTTATTCCTGTTATAACATCTTCAAAATCCCGAATATAGGTCCAATTAAAATATTCCCATGCTTGAGCTGTTTGTCTGTCGATAGGCATACCTGAAGTTGCCCCATTGTCTGAGGAAACAAAAAGATTATTATTCCCCTTCAATGAAATTACCCCACAATAATCCGTCATAGTAAATTTTTCAGATGTTCCTATATCTGAAGCATTGCAATAAAGAAGGTTATTTGGACCAATACTAACATATTTCCCATTGCTTCCTTTTAATGCTACCAAACCAGAACCTGCATCCACTAAAATGAATTCTTCATTGGCACTTTGCATTGGATTCGTACAAGTCATCAGCCCATTTCCTCCTGAAATTGTGACATACTTGCTATTGTTACCTTTCAGACTAATTACTTTTTGAGATACAGGAACTGGGACTATTGAAGGTAATTGTGAATTTAGATAAATAAAATTGATAGAATTGATATTAAATTCTCCTGATTTATTCAGCATTTTTATACCCTGCATTCCTGTTGTCCTAAATACCCCAGTAGCACTTATTGTTGTCCATTTGTCCCAACCTCCGGTGGGAGGAACTGTTGCAGTCGCCAATATTTCTGTCCCCTCAGCATTCTGTAATTGTATTGTACCATTTGAACTATTCCCGTTTGCAACCCTAAACTCAATGGTATAACTCCCTGAAGTTGCAACGTTTACAGTATATTTTAACCATTCTCCTTTGTTAAACCATCCGACAGTATAACCATTTGATGTAGGATCAGAGGTAGCTTCCAAATCAACTCCATTATTACGATAAACCCAACCATTATTCCAAGCGGTATAATTTCCTGTTGTAACATTTACATTTTCCCATGCCTGATCTGAGTATGCATACCCATTCATACCTTTATCATAGTTTGATGTAAAAATTTTACCTGGAATAGGATTATCCGAAAATGGTTCCGTATCTCTATTACCAGGTTGAATAAAAATAGATCGTAGTACTTCTTCCTGTATTTTACAATTAGCTAGTTTTACATTTTCAGCTAATTGCTTGAGAATAGTAAGAGCGGTATTCGGATTAAATGTTGGATTTGTCCCCCCCAAATAGTTCAAAAGATCTGAATAGCCGTAAGGGAATTTAGCATCAGCAAAATCATTAATACTCTCAAATTTTTTCATGGGCCACCATGAAAAGCCAATATTATTCGCACTGAAAATTTCTACGATTTTTGTAAAATGATCATTACTATTTTCTCCATGTTCCCCGCACCATATTGGTCTGTTTTGAGCTTCTCTAAAATCTATAATCCATTTTATATCTTCCGTTGAGGCTACTGACCAATATTTATGAAATACATAAACCATATTTTCATCCCATGCTGGAGTAAGACCAGTGTAGTCATTTGAATACCAATTTCCTTCAATAAATAAAATATGATTATCATTGTTAGTTCTTATGGTATCAGTAATTCTACCATAAAGATTTCTTAAATCTGTCCCATTAGGCAAATCCCATGCTGGCTCATTAATTAAATCATACCCCGCCACCCAATCCTCATTTTTATATCTTTCCGATAGTTTCCTCCATAGGTTTACTGTTTTTGTTTTATTGGAAGCACTTTCCCATAATGATGGTTTTGTATTATCATAATCACTTATATCATTGTTACTTTGTCCACCCGGAGCAGCGTGTAAATCAATGATAGCATAAACTTCTGCTGAAGAGCACCAAGAGATTACACTATCTAGTAAACTAAAACCCAAATCATTCCAAACATCAGGAGAACCAGCATTCACAAAATACTCGTAATGCAGAGGTAATCTAACGGCATTAAATCCCCATTCTTTTACCTGGATAATATCAGCTTGTGTAACATGGTTAGTAAGCCATGCTTTATAAAATTCAGTCGTATTTGCACTTCCAATTAGATTAGTTAACTTCTGTTTCCATTGGTGTTGAGATGTTGCTTGATTAGTTGAATTCATAAAATAACCTTCCATAACCATCCAATTCCCCATATTTACAGCATTGAGAATTACTTCTTGGTTATCTGAAGTATTTATGATCTTTTTTCCGCTGACAGCAAGAAGCTGGGCCTTTGCATTAGTTTGTAGCAATAGAATTACTATAGCTAAGAGTAAACTATAATTAGTGAAATTCCTCATTACTATTTTAAATTGATAAATTTTATTAACCTTAAATAGGTATCAATTCCCTACTCAAAACAACTACTTTTAATGAAATTTCTAGCCAAATAAAGGTTGGCAACATGCACTAAAGGTAATTTTAATGGTTAAGCAGAAATACCGCCCAAAACACTTTCCAGTTGCATTTCTTTCAAAATACCGTCTTGAATAGATTGTGTTAAGTTGTTGATTTGATCAGTACCCCAAGTAATGCCAACAACTGTCCTTGTAGGACGACTACCAAAAGGCAAATCTGCCAATTTTAAATAGGCATCTACTACCCATTGTGGATCCGGAGCGTTTTCACTTTGTAACATCTGCGCAAAATTTTCACCCATACCTATTGGAACACCTGCTAGCTTGCCATAAGTTTCTAAAACTTCATTCTGAGCTGGAGCTTGACCTGATGCCAATAGTCCTGTACCAAAAGGTCCAGGTTCAACTATAACAACGTCAACACCAAAAGGTGAAACTTCGTAACGCAATGCTTGTGAATATCCTTCCAAAGCGTGTTTTGTTGCAGTATAAGTACCAAAAAATGGTGGTGACACGCGGCCAACTAACGAAGAAGTATTGATAATTAAACCTGCTCCTACTTCACGCATGGAAGGTAATACCGCTTGCATTACTCTTATTGCCCCAAAATAATTAGTTTCCATTTGGAATTTTGCCTGTTCTACACTGAATGCCTCGGTAATGCCCACAAACATAATTCCTGCATTGTTAATGAGGACATCAATCTTTCCAGCTCCAGCAAGAATAGTTGTCATTGCTTCTTTAACTGAAGAATCATTAGTAACATCCATATCCACTACTTTTATATTGGAGGAATGGCTCTCTAATTCTTCTTTTGCATCGACATTTTTCCCATCAGGATTACGCATCGTGGCAAAAACCTTACAGCCTTTATCTGCAAAATCTTTTGCAGCTTTAAGACCAAATCCATTGCTGGTTCCTGTGATAATGATATTTTTCATTTTGATTATTAGTGATTTTTAAAATCCAAACATGCCGTTAGCGTGTGCTAGACCTTCGGTAGGTATGACTTGAATTACATCCCAATGTTCCACGATTTTGCCATTTTCAAAACGTAGCAAATCGTAGAATACAGATTGAGTTCCTTGATGAGTCCCTTCCGAAATTGATAGCACAAAATTTCCTTCCCCAAGTACTTTGTGTTGTTTTGTAAATTGCCATTGTTCCGTGGGTAGAGCACTCATAAAACCTCCCAGACCATCACCTGCTTTTGGATTATGCTGTTTATAATCAGAAGTGAAATTGGCAACCACTGCTTCACCCGCTTCCTCTTGAGTACCATTGATTAAAACATCAAATAAGGCTTTTACTTTAGCTTTATTCTCATCTGTTTTATCCAAATCTGATAGTTTAGATTCGCCATCAGTCAACGTTCTACCTGAAGGATTTGGTGGGGTTTGAGCCATCATTGCATCCCAGTGCTCGGCTACTTTACCGTTTTCATCGACACGGATAATGTCAAAGGCCACCATTTCATCTGCTCCAAATGGCTTGGCATTTTTCCAGATGTTATGCATAAATACATAGTTGCCATCTTGAAACATTCGTACGTTTTCTGCATACGTTCCGTGTTCTTTTAAAATGGGTAACAAACCTATAAAAGATTCTAAACCAGTAGGTACAAATGGATTGTGCTGAATATAATCTGCGTTGGCAACTTGTCGCATAGTTGCAGTGTCTTGCTTCATGACAGCACCTAAGAAAGTGCCCACGATTTCTTTACTTGTCATATTTGATGGTTTTGATTGATTGACCTCGCTTATTGATTTCGTTTGATCGATCCCACAGGAAGCGAGAATACCTGATAGTAAAAGCACACCTAATCCTTTTCTCATTGATTTTGCCATTTGATGACCGTTTATTACTTTTGTTTTGCAAGTAATATTAAAGGAAATAACTTTCAAAACGCAAGTGATATTGAAAATAAATTTCATTTCGCAAGTAAAAATCAACGTGATTTAGGAGATGCCACAAGATTTCAGATGTAATTGCCCGTTTACATCAGCCTTAGATATTCTGGGTGACAAGTGGATTTTGGTTATTATAAAGCAAATGCTCGTTGAAGGCAAGGAAACCTTTAAGGACTTTACAGAAAGTGACGAAGCTATTGCGACAAATATTCTTTCTGCCAAGCTCAAATTCTTGGAAGAGGTAGGACTTATTCTTAAAACACAACGACCAGATAATAAAAAGACAAACCTCTACCTATTAACTGAAAAAGGGCTGTCTTTAACACCTATCCTTTTAGAACTTGCCACTTGGAGCGATCAAAATCTTAGAGACATTCATCCGAACATAGTTAATGGAGAAGCAATGGAATTATTACGGACTGACAAAGCAGCTTTTGCAAGTATCTTCGAGAAAAAGTATCGGGAAAAACTGGCTACTATATCGTATAAAAATGATAGCAGGTGAAGTGCTAAATTAAAGGTGCCCGGCGCGAGTGAGTTTTTTCATGGAATCAATTATTCCAGCAAGCGCTTTGTCCTCCGCTGGCTCAAGCTCGCCAAAACGGATAAAACCCGAACCGCCCGAATCCAGCAGCTGGCTGAGTTGTCGGGGAGAGGAGAAAAGTTGAAAGGGAGTTAATATTTCTCCGCTCGTGTGAGTGCCTACCTGTTGCAGACAGGTCCCCACTCATGTGACCCTTTTTCCAAATACCGGAATTTGATCAAATCACTTCCGGTTAGTTGGAACCTCAAACGCCTCCATTACCACCAAACAAGCCTTGGTTCAGGCACTCGGCGAGGTGGAGAAGAAGCTTGCCGTCCAGGCTGAGGCTGCCGCCGTTTCCTCTTCCGTTCCCTCTGCCGAAGGCTTTTAGACCGACGAGAAAAGCCCATGTTAAGCATATGTCTTGGTCTATATGCCGGGGCTTTTTCTTTCGGAATGGCGTAGCAAGCCACGGTGAGTTGGATCACCTTCGGCGAACTATGCTGGGCTGCCCATCCAGGAAAGGCTGTTTTTTCAGGGAGCCATCCCAAAAAGTGTTTTGGTTTAAATTTTTTTTCATAAAAAGTAAAAAAAAAATCAGCGATGAATGAAGGCTTTTTCAGTTGTACAAATCCGTTAAACTTAAAAGGTGTTTGACAGTAGGTTTCAGGTCAAAACCTAAATTATAGGCTGATTTTGGGCTTTTTGTCAATTAGCAAAATTTTGATCTACTGATTTTCAAACCCTTAAATTCCAAGAATGAATTCATTTGACTGGCTGTGAAAACCAAAAATACCCACTTTAGGGTATTTTTATTCTTAGTTGGAATTGCTAGATTAGAACAACCAAAAAAACTATGAATCACCCAAATAGCCATTCGCAAAAAATCTTGGTTTATTGAATTTAAAAAGGATTTTACCTTTAATTATTTGAAATTCAATGTTATGAGATTTTCTAGTTTAGACTATTAATTTGTAGTTTCTTAGGTTTATTGTTTGATTAATTGGACTTTGATGACTAAAAAAATTAGAAAAATACCAGCAACAATTTTATTAAGCATCCAAATAAGCATGCTTAACAAAATAACATGCGCAAACACAAATCTTGAACAAAATCTACTAACCTAGAAAGGAACAAAAAGCAAGAAAAACCTTCTTCTTTCCTACCGAGATGAGGAGTAAAAGAGAAGGTTTGTTTCGGGTATTTACGAGTTGGCGGTTATTATTAGTATCGAGATTATATAAACCTAAAAACAATGAATAAAAAAAACCTACCCCTCTTGACACTTTTTCTGGTGCTCTCATATGCAGTGCACTCTCAGGACGCTATAAAAGAAAAGGATGTTTCAACTAAAGTTGCAGAACTTCAGAAACAGCTTGACGACCTAGAAAAACTCTACGCCCTCCTTAAGACTAGTGTTGAGACAAATCAGGGACAGACTGACAAGGGAATTCAAGCTCTTAACCAAAAAATAGAGGACGCGTCTAAAGACATTGAGTTGAACTACAGCAAAGTAATTAGCAGGACGGATGCTCTAGAGATAAGGGAAAAAATCTCAAAGGAAGAAGTTGAAAAGAATTTCAATAATAATGTGGGTAAAAATAAAGTCGTACAGGAGAATTTCTCGCAATACATAAAATTCTACGGAGACAAGTATAGTCAACTTGATGAGAAAGTAACAAATGAGGAACTCGCTCTCGAATTGCGGAAAATTATTAATCCCCAATCTGGTTCGTTAGGTTTCAAACTAAGCGACAAGCTTAACCTGTCCATGCAGACTCAATTTAACAAAATGATTGATGAGGTGATGAAAGACAATAAAGGTAAAAAGGACGCAGCAAAGAAGAAAGTTACGAATGCGGTAAACGCTGTTACTTCGACGCTAAATAACCCGATAATTAATGATATGGTCGGCCTTATTCCTTTTGGCTCTAGTGTTAAGAATATTGTTGGTACGGTATCTGGACTAATCGTCAATATTTTCAATGACAATGAATTGAAGCCTGAATTCAGTGGAAAGGTTTTTGAGAAAGTGAAATCATATCAGGATGCTATCCTTGGAGATTTAAGCGATGTTATCAGCTTCTATGATAAAATGGCTCGACTGGACAACCAATACGAAATAGGACTACAGGGCATGCGC
>CAZNND010000041.1:20288-37633 GCA_964574365.1 uncultured Limnohabitans sp. | reverse complement strand
GAAAAAACATCAAAAAAATTCGCTTTAAGGAGAAAATCGGCAAGTTGGGTTAAGGGAAGAATATTCGACTATCCCTTGCAGAATTTTGATCGACTCTGATCCCATGTTTACCCAAATCCAAATACACAAAGAGACAAAAGGAGAATTGCAAACAACGACAAAAGAAATAGTAGCTGCCCATAATTTTCTTTTTTCCTTCGGAGAAAATATCGGACAGGAGGACTGCAGGATCCCCACATTTGGGTACAATTGGATGCCAACAAGACAACCGATTTTTATGAAATTATGGGAAAATTCGGGCATTAAAAAGGTCTTTGGATTTTCTTCAATCATGAATTGGGCAGGCAGGCGACCACTTGTTTATGAAAATGAAACCTGGGGGCAAAAGGATACGGAGTTCGACAAATTCAAAGATTTACCTAGCTTTTTCCCTGGTTTACAATTTGATATGGTAATTAATCCCCCGCTCAATCCGGAAAGTAATTTTGATAAAGAGGCCATTCGTCAATCAGGCTGGAATCTTTTGTCACCCGGTGAGGTAGTTCCTGACTTTGAGTCCTACAAGAATTTTATACTAAAGTCACAGGCCGAATTCTCCATTGCCAAAGAAACCTATGTCAAATCTCAAGGAGCTTGGTTTTCGGGAAGATCTGCCTGTTATTTGGCAGCAGGCAATCCTGTGGTAGCCCAAGAGACAGGCTGGTCAAAATTTATCCCTGCCGGAAAAGGACTGTTTTCATTTTCAGACATGGACTCTGCTATTAGTTCAATTAAATCAATATTCGCAGACCATGCAGACCACGCCAAAGCGGCCAAAGAAATTGCTTTTGATTTTTTTGATAGTGACTTGGTGTTGAATGCGATGCTTTCCAAATTAAACTAGACTGAAAATGGAAACTACCGATCAATTATTCCACCCGATCATTCCTGGTAAAAAAATCGAAGGCGATTGGTTTGACAGAGTTATCCCGTCAAATATCGTTGTCGGGGAACACAGTGTGTTAGACACCTCTGCTATCTTTAAGCAGTTTTTTTCAAAACTTCCTATTGGTTTGAAAATTGGAAATCGGGTAACGCTCCAGAACGCTTCCTTAGCCACCGAAGAAAATGGATATATCGAAATAGGGGATTTTAGTTACATATCCAATGCAGCTATTGCTTGTAATTCAAAAGTGATCATTGGCAATTATGTGTTCATTGCAGGAGGAGTTACTATTGTAGATACAGATTTTCATCCCATCAACCCTGCTTCCCGAATTGCGGACACCATTGCCTTGTCTCCTGCTGGAAATAAAACACATCGTCCACATTTCGTTTCCGAACCGGTGATGATTGAAGACGAAGTATGGATTGGTTTCAATGCCACCATTTTAAAAGGAGTAAAAATTGGGAAAGGAGCAATCGACCAACCCGGATCGGTAGTACTGAAAGATGTTCTACCAGGGCAGATTGTGCAAGGAAATCCATCTAAACCAGTCCCCACAACACCATGATCAAAAATCTGGCTCAAGAAACAGAAATTCGGGAAGATGGGCTGATCCATTTGAAATACGATTGGTATCCAAAAGCCATCCCCTCCAACTTGGAAGCCGAAGATCAGGTTTACTTAGACACAACCTATTCTTTTGCTTGCTTTCACTCTGAAGAAAAGGTGGGATTTCAGATAGGATTTGGCAGTGGAAACTACCTACACAGCCAATTTTTGACAGGAAAAAAAGGAAAGATCAAAATCGGTAAGAATTCCATCCTGGAATCCACCAACTTCCTAACCAACTCCGAAATCACCGTAGGTGACCACTGCATGTTTTCATGGGGCAGTTATCTAACTGACACTTGGATTTCAGGAAGCCTAAAAGACAGCGCATCAAGAAAGGAAATCCTGAAAAAAATAGCCTTGTCGGAAAAAAGGATTTTTGACTTGGAACAATCCTCCTCCGTCATCATCGAGGATAATGTTTGGGTGGGTTTTGGTGCCGTCATTATGCCAGGAGTCACTTTAGGTAGGGGTTGTGTCGTGGGATGCAAAACGATCATCCATGAGAATGTCCCCCCATACGCCGTCGTTGTGGGGGATCCCGCCACCATCGTGAAATATCTTGAGCCCGATGACACTCAGGAAACAAGTGCCCGAGCAGTCAATGAATTTTCCAGAAAAAGCTGAGGAATTGATCAATGAAGAACCCTTCGACTAAATTGATTAAACGAATACTCCTACAGGCAAAGCCCTATTGGCTCCATATTTTAGGCATTTTCATCCTAACCCTTTTGGCAGCCCCAATCGCTTTGCTCAAGCCCATCGCATTGAAACTGGTCATTGATAGTGGTTTTGGCAGTGAACCCTTGCCACAATTTATCCGATTGTTTTTTCTGGAAGATTTTGATTTTACATTTAACGCTATAGTCCTAATCGCTGCAGGATTGGTGATTTTTGTAGCGTTTATTGAAAATTTAGTCAATGGCCTCGAATGGGTGTTGGAAACATACACCGGAGAACGGTTGGTCCTGCGTTTCAGAACCCTCCTGTTTAACCATATTCAACCGCTTTCTTTGGCCTACCACGACTCCAAAGGCGCCTCGGATTCCCTATATAGACTACAATGGGACACCATGGGGATTCGGTCCTTTTTGATTGGCAACGTATCGCCACTGATCTCATCGACGGTAACCTTGCTTTCGATGATCAGCGTGATGTTTCTAATCAACTGGCACTTTGCAGCTGTGGCTCTTTGCGTGGTCCCTCCCTCCTTTGTTTTTCCTTACAAGATTATCTTCCAAGCGACTTAAAAAAGACTGGTTCAAAGTTAAAAATGACGAAAGCACCGCCATGGCTGTAGTACATGAGGTGCTGGAATCTCTGCGGGTAGTCAAGGCCTTTGGGCAGGAATCCTACGAGGAAATCCGATTCATAAATCAGTCTGAGATTGCAATGAAAGGTCAACTTAAAATGGCATGGATCGGAGCTATATTTTATTTTCTAGTTGGGATTTTATTTGCAACCGGAACAGCATTTTTTATCTATTTGGGAGCACATGATGTACAATCAGGCAAAATGACCCTAGGTGAACTGACTATAGTCATCGCTTACCTTGCCCAGATTTTTGGACCCCTGCAAAGCATCAGTAAAAAAATAAATGACATCCAGTCTTCGATCACCAGTATAGAACGGGCATTCGCCATTCTCGACCAAGAAAAAGAAGTTTTAGAAACTCCAAATTCCATCCCTCTAAACAGATCGAAAGGCTTATTTACATTTGAAAATGTCGGTTTCTCTTAAACACCGGAAAAACCAGTCCTCAAGGATATTTCTTTCACGATTAAAGAGGGTGATCGGGTTGGGATTATGGGATCCACTGGTTCGGGAAAAACCACCTTGATCGGATTGTTTATGCGGTTTTATGATCCTACCCAAGGAATTATTTCATTGGATAATACGGATATCAAAAACTTCAAACTGTCCGATTATCGAAATCAATTCAGCATAGTCTTACAGGAGCCAGTATTGTTTTCCACTACCATTTCAGAAAACATCAGGTACGGCAAGCCTCAAGCAACGGAGCTGGAAATCATCGATGCTGCCAAAGCTGCCAACGCACACGAATTTATTCTAAGGAGCAAAGAGGGCTACAACACCTTGGTCGGAGAACGCGGAATGCAACTTTCAGGCGGAGAAAGACAACGGATTTCTCTTGCAAGGGCATTTATCAAAAATGCCCCGATTCTGATCCTTGACGAACCGACGAGTTCACTCGATATAAAAACCGAAGCTCAAATTATGGAGGCCATGGAACGATTGATGAAGGGTAGAACTACCTTGATGATCACGCATCGGCTTGATACGCTCAGTACCTGTAATGTAATCCTACATCTTGAAGGGGGAAAACTTGTAGAAACTGTCAGAGACCACAACTTGGAGTTTCTGGCTGAAAAAAAGCTTTCCTTCCTCACCAATTCTTGACCTGATTTTTTCACTAATGAAAATTGCTTTTGTATCCCAGGAATATCCTCCCCAAACAGCACGAGGAGGTATGGGAACACAAACCTTCTTGAAAGCTAGAAGGCCTTTTTCCCTATAATAAAAAGATCAACGTAGTATCCGGGGACCGAAAATTTGATGCCTTTATGGAAGCCGTGGGACTGCAAGACAGGGTATTGGATTCAAAGGAAGCTCGTAGGACAACCGAACTTTTAAAGAAAATCGAGTGTCAAATATTGGATGTATCGCTTCTGGAAAACATCCGATCTAAAAATAGTCAGATAGGAAATCAGGTCGATAAAATCCTTCACGATATAAAAAATTAGATCCTCCATCGAGGAAAAGGGCTAATCAAATCATTTCTTGATTCCAAACCACTTTACCGCATTGTGGAAATAGATTTTGTCAACCACTTCCTTGGGAAGCCTCAAACCCTGGAATGATCCATTGACCTCCGCAACTTCCATGCTTTCATCCGTGACAAAGTACTCCCAATCCCGCATCCACGTTGCTTTGGCATTCATTTTCACTTGGGTTGGATCAGAGGTACCGGAAATCCCCAGGTCAGTTCCATAAATCAGACGATCCTGATACTTGATCATGAATTTTCGAATTTTATCCCGATCCTTTTGACTTTGAAACTGTAGATGTCCTATTCTAGCAGCCATATCCACTGCCAGGTTAGGGAATTTATCAAGGCGTTTTGCCAATTCATTCACATCCCATTCCAAACTCCCAAGATGAGCTCCGACAAAGCGGATTTTCGGAAATTTTGCCAATATATTATCCCGGGCTGCAATCTGCTCCTCGTAACTCGGATATTCCGGATGAAGGTACATGTGGTACTCCGGATGCTCTTTGAAGTACGTCCGATCATTGTTGACCGTCATTTCTTCCAATGGCAACCAACAGTTTTTGGGTTCTCCCAAATGAGCCATCAAGGTCTTGCCCTGTGACTCAATAAATCTGAAAATAGGCTCCAATCTGGGATGGTCTGCCATGATAAAATCACCTTTTTCATCCCGATAGGTCATTCCTATATTTTTCCAGATTTTGATCCCCAGTGCACCCTGTTTAAAAGTGGCGGCAATCCGTCTAATCTCTTGATCTGCCCAATCGGCATCACGCCAATTGGAAAGAGAAATGGTAGAAAGAAAGTCGATATGGTCGGGATTAGTGCGCTTTTGTAGCAGTGAAAGTCTGTTTTGCTCTTCCAAAGGTGGATAGCTTGGCACGTCCACATTCACGGTGAGCAGAAAAAAGTTGTTTTCTTTACCAGCCTCTGCCAAAGCCGTGCTTTCCGAATTGTGGTGCGTGTGTGTATCTATTTTTTTTACACGTCCAAAATCCTCCAAGCCATAATAGGTTTCAGAAGAAAATTGGGAGATTGCAAATAATACAGGAGCAAGAAGTGGCAAAGTCAGCGAAATCATAAATAATCATCAGTAGGTCAATGAAAGTAAAAAATCGCTGGCATTTTTACCAGAAAAAATCCACTTAGATAAAACGCTTGATGGTCCAAACGATCAGTGCAAACAAGAATACCAAAATAGAGATCTTGTTGATGCCGTGCATCATTCGAAGATTGAAGTTGGTAGGCTGGTTGGGATCTGGCTTCTGAAACACCCTAACAAAGTAATTTCCCACTTCACCCACTTTGAAAAACTCCTGGATTTTATTTTTTTCAGACATGACACTTAGGTTTTATTCTTAAAACAGATTATGTATATATGCTTCCTTGCCAGTGGAACTTCAACCAGTACAAGATATTTGGTTCGATATTCGATATTTAGCGTTCGATACTTGTCTGCCGGAGGAGGATTAGACATTAATTATTGATCGTCCACTAAACAGCACTCAGAAGTTATTTCTTGCTTTTCCTTTTTTTTCGCTCCTTACAACATCAAATTTGGCTAAAAGCAGAATTCCGTATAATAATAAGCAGATTAACACGAAATAGATTCCAAATTTTTTGAGAAACTCTACTTGAAAATGCTATAAACCTTCTATTCTTCAATTTAAACTGTATTCCTCGTGAAATAGGCAAATGCTCAAGAGAATCTTCCAATTTTCCAATCTTTCAATCTTGAGTCCACTCCGATAAGTGGTAAAATGGTGAAATTACTCTTCAAATTTGACTTGAATTAAGGTTTTTTCCATTCAGAAGGACTTTTCGGAGCAGACTCAATCTTCCAATCTTTCAATCCTCCAATCCTCCAATTCCTCACACCGTCTCCGGCTCAATCCACATTCCATCTTCCCGGATGATGTTGATCAATTCATCCACTGCTTTTTCCGAAGGAACGGACTTTTTCATCACTTCCTTACCTTTATAGAGCGTGATTTTTCCTTTTCCTGATCCCACATAGCCGTAATCTGCATCCGCCATTTCACCGGGGCCATTGACGATGCAACCCATGATTCCAATTTTCACTCCCTTGAGGTGATCTGTTCGCTTTCTGATCATTGCGGTGGTCTCCTGCAAATCAAAAAGCGTTCTACCACAAGAAGGACAGGAAATATATTCCGTCTTGGACATACGGGTACGGGCAGCCTGTAATACTCCGAAACTCACTGAATTATGGAGCTTGATTTGATCCAAAACTTCCTGACGGGAATGATTTTCCTCTTTTTCCAAAGAAATAAAAATCCCATCACCCAAGCCATCCACCAACAGCCCTCCTACATCAGTGGCTGCATACAACATGGTCAAATCTGCAGACTGATCTGGATAGCTCACTTTGATCACCACAGGAAGATCGCATTTTGCCTCCAAAAGACTTACAAAGGCCCTTCTCAAAGCGGGCATACCCTGGGAATTGGAGGTTTTGAGGATTATAATGGTATCCTTTCTTCCCACTGTAGTAGGGATGACCGCTTCAATTTCTGTGTCTTCCACTTCGAGAAAATTGAGCTCTTCATGAAATCTTGAGCCATTTTGGTATTGGTTCAAAGAAAAAAGCGGAAACTTATTAACCTGATCAGGGGCCTGCTCCCACACAGAAAGATCCTGAATCTCCTTCATCCCATTTGGCAGCATGAATGGAATCGGATTTGACCCTGAATACACAAAATCAGAACCTTGGTCATTCATTTTCCATTTGTCCAATTCCGGTAGGTAGAAGTGGCCCACCACTTTCATTTCCCGATCAGTAATTTGTTCAATCTTGGAAATATCGGCGATTACTCTTGGCACATTGTGCCCGCCAAAATTGTAGATCTCAGCCACATGACGCTTGTTGTATTCAAAAGGGGTTATGGGATAATGATTGACTTCCCGAATCGGGGCATGCCTAGCGCGATGGCTGTATCTGTCGATCAAGGCCCTGGCCACCGGCGCTTCAAACTCAGGATCCTCTGTTAACGAAACCCTAACCGTATCTCCTAAACCATCCTCCAGCAGGGTACCTATCCCGACTGCTGATTTAATGCGGCCATCCTCTGCTTCACCAGCCTCAGTGACCCCCAAGTGTAGCGGATAGGGATGGAATCCTCCTTCATTCAACTTCTGTACAAGCATGCGATATGCCTGTACCATCACCTGGGTATTGGAAGATTTCATCGAGATTACGATATCAAAAAATCTCTCATCCTCACAAATCCTTAAGAATTCAAGTGCGGATTCTACCATTCCAAGTGGGGTATCCCCATAGCGACTCATGATTCGGTCAGAAAGCGAACCGTGGTTGGTGCCAATTCGCATAGCTGTACCGTTTTCCTTACAAATTTTCACTAAAGGCAAAAACCGGTCTCTTATTCGCTCCAATTCTTCGGCGTAGGAGGCATCTGTGTAATCAATTACCTCAAACTTCTTTTTATCCGCATAATTCCCCGGATTGATCCGGACTTTTTCCACTATCCGAGCTGCAAGTTCAGCTGCATTTGGAGTAAAGTGGATATCAGCTACCAAGGGAGTCTGATAGCCTCTCTTTCGAAGTTCGGCTTTGATGTTTCTCAGATTTTCCGCCTCCTTAATGGATGGAGCTGTAATTCGAATCAGTTCACATCCTGAATCAATCATTCGAATGCACTGCTCGACAGAACCGAGGGTATCCATGGTATCCACAGTGGTCATAGACTGAACAACGATAGGATTATCCCCTCCGATAACAACATCTCCGACTTTTACCGGGATGGTCTTTCGGCGGGAATACTGCGTCAAGCTGTCGCAATACAAAGTATCAAGGCTTTTTATCAAAGGCTCCATAGGTTAAATATCTCCAAGTTGGGGGCGGATAATTAATTCTTCAACAACGGTTTGGGGGGAAAGGTTATAGGCAGCCCAAACACTTTCTGCTACATCGCTCGGACGGATAAACCGCTCTGCGGGCAAATCAACACCAGCCCAGCTGTCTGTTAGCGTGGCACCTGGCAAAATGGATGTAACTTTGATTTGGTGGGGCTTTAGCTCTTCTCTGAGGCATTTGGTCATCCCTAGCATAGCCCATTTGGATACTGCATAACTTCCTCCATTGGGATAGGCAGTCAGACCTGCTATCGAGCCCATACTGAAAATATGTCCCGATCGACGCTGAATCATTTCCTTCACAAAAGCCCTGGTCAGATAATAGGCGGAAAAAAGGTTGGTCTGCATAATGAATTCAAAATTTCCTTCCGGCTCGTCATGCAACGCTCCGGGAAGAAAAATACCCGTGTTATTCACCAGAACATCGGGAATGGCGGCATGCTTCACTGCATCCGCAAATCGGATAACTTCCTCTTTTTTGGATAGATCAGCAGAAAAAGTTAGAACCTGAATACCTGGATATTTTGCCTCAAGTAAATTTCTTAAAGCCAGAAGTTCGGACTCGTTGCGAGAACAAGTGAATATATCAAATCCTTCAGACGCAAACCGCTCGACTATCGCCCTTCCGATTCCTTTGGTACCACCTGTTACCAGGATACTTTTTCTCATTTGTTTAGCAGTTTAATAATTAGTATAACAACTAACCGCAGGTAACAAAGTTACATTTTTTTTCAAAACAGAGCGGAAACTTGCATTCGGCCGACATGCACAACCCGATTTAATCCTTCTGAGTTTCTTCCTTCATAAACCAAATTGAGTTGAAGGCCTGTGCCGATCTTCTGAAGCCAGTTTAGAGTCCAAGTCATGTTGGTTCCTGAAGTAAGGGCCTGAAGCATTTCATAGCCTACAGGGGAATTAACCTGCCCATTGTAATTAATCTGAATAAATTTCAAGTTACCCGTAAGAGTCGTTTTGATGGCTTTGGCATACCTGACATCCATTCCAATCTGATGAATTTTAGCTTTCTCCTCAAATTCTATGTTTTGGGTATTTTCTTTTCCGGTGAAAGAATAATTGCCCGTGATCCTGAAAAATGGGGAAGGTTGCCAGGCCAACTCAGGGCCAAGTGTTCGCTGCTTAACTGCGTAATTCCTGTTTTCCAAAAAATCTGAAGCGGCCACTCGATTTCCTATTCCTCCTATCAGTCGAATGGTAGTCACTGCATTAAAATTATAGCGTGTATTCAACTTCCAGTCTTTCTGAATTTGGTCTTCAAACCCTCCTGAAAGAAGCTGCTTCAGTTGGGAATCAAAAAGGGATAGATCCAAGCCGTATTTAGCTGAAGCTCGATTGAAAAAAAAGGAAGTTCGGAGGACCTGCCTAAGCGAAAGAATCTGCTCCCTATCCGTCCCACCTATAAACGGATTGACTCGGCTATTGAAATCTTCTGAAATTACCTTTTTTTCAACACTCAGACTTGAGGTATTGGACAACTTATGCATGAAAGATTTAAGTCCACCTTCGCTTTTCCATTCTTCCGGAAAGCGGGCTTGAATCCGGTAATTGAGCAAAGTAGTGTACGCTTCGACATAGGTGTCAGTCGGGACAAAAATTTTCACAAATAGCTTTTCCTCGGGATTTATAGCCAGATAAAATTCATTGAGCTGCTGGATCCCATCCTCATTGTCATCACGCCAAGTGTGGGTTCCATCCCCATTTGGAGCCGGCAAAAAGACAAATTCACGCTGAAGCTCCCTTCCATTGCCAAGGGCATAGCTGATTTCATTCCTGATTAGGTTTTTTACCAAAGACCCCGAGTAATCCACTTTACCCAATATGGTCAACTCACGGGGAAGATCCCGCTGCAAGTAATCCAATTGACGATAGGTGAACGTACTGCTGAGGTTATGATTTTTCCATTGCTTCCGGAAGTTGAAATTTGAAGTAAAGGCTTCTGTGTTTTCAAGCAACTTACCCGCAATCGGCAACTGATCCCTCCTCCAGGAAGCATCTGCCGAAAACGAATAACTAAGTGTGTCATTACTCTTCAAGAAAACCAAATGCTCTTTGAAATTCATCGCCGAACTGACAATAAAATCCTGATTGCTACGCTTTAACGTGTTTTGGTCCACTGAAAACTGATAGCCTGGTACCAAAAATTTGGATTGATAGCTAACATTTGCAAGGTATCTGATCCAGTCCGTTTGGAGTGAATCCTTGGTGGCATTAAGGAAGAAAAACTCCTGCTTAATCCCAATTCTTTTACCCAACTCGGCATTCCAGGCTGCAATATGTTGATGTCCTTTTAATTTCTCTGCCCTGTTTCTTAGGTTAATTTTATAAAGAAAATTATTCCTGGCATCCTTATCTAAGGCTAACTGAGTCCAAAATATGCGTTCAGAAGCAGATTTTCCCATATCAACAAGTTCCAATCCCCAATCCCGATCAAACTCTATATATCGAAACCGATCGATAAAGTTGAAACTTTCCGTATTAAACTCCAGTTCGGTTTGGGCATTAAATCGGTACCCTTTCAACCAACCCAATTCACGATCCTGGGATTGAGCCCCAAGTTTCCATGCAAATCCCTGGTTATTGGAATCATCCAAGGAAGAAAAGAGATTTTTATCCTGGGATGAAAGCGCAAGTTCAGTATATAACTTTTCATGATTACCTAATTTGATTCTTATCCCGGCAGTGGTCATCCCTTTGGAATCTGGCGCTGGCAGTTGTGTTAAAATAGAATAATCGCCTTGGTATTGTCCATTAAGTCGAGGAACATACTCAAAAACCGTCCCGTTGCTAAGCTGGTTTTTTCGCTTATAATCTCCTCTACCAGACCCTACCTGAGTAAAAGAGAGAATAAATCTGGCTTTTTGGGGATCAGTGGAGTATCGAAAATAGGTAAACCTAACTCCAGAATCATCCAACTCGCTTACTTTTTCATACATAATCCGAGTTGGGTCAAATGCTACTGAATCGATTCTTGGGACAACCGCACGCTGGATATCATCCCCAACTGAAGACAAAAGGAGCTGCTCATCTGCAGAAAACTCGGTAAAAAGCGGGCGATTTCTATTGTCTTTTTCCTTATAATGATTTAGGTACACATCGACTTTTCCATTGGTTTGCAAGTGATTCATACCCAAGATAGACCTGGAATAATTTCGCTCTGCAAACTCATAATCGATCCGAATGCGTGAATATTGGGTAATCAGGACTTTTGGGGTAAAGGTGATTTCCGCCTGATTGTAATCGATCACGTAATCGGCATTAAATCCACGTTGGAGCAGTTTTCCATCTAAAAATATCCGCTCTGAATTAGCCATAACGATGACAAAGCGTTCTCCATTTGGACCATTAATGCGATAAGGTCCTAAGACTCCTTCCAGGACGGGTACTTGTACAGAAGCAAATTTGCCTTTGGCCACCTGAGCGAAAGTCTGCGTGCTTGCCTCCCATTTTCCTCCTGCTTTATATTGTGTGGTAAATTGAATTCCCTGAACATTTTTATAATAGCGAAGAAATTCAGATTGTCGCTGCTGAAGCACTACATCACCTGCAGCGAGTTTAAACTTGTCATTGAAGAGTTCGATCAGTACATTATCAAAGTCCTGAATTTGTTGCGTATTTCCCTCTGGCTGAAAGGGTACATTTTGGTCTGTGATGCTTGCCCTGATTTTAAGATTCTCTCCAATGTCACCTTCTAACTGTAGGTTCAAGGCAGAATTCACAAAAACATTTTGAGCATTTCCAAAAGAAATACCCCGCGTTAGACTACCGGTTTTATAAAGAGTTGTGCTTGGAAAGAGTTCCTCCTTGAAATAATATGCTGGTTTTATCAGAGATTGGTCATCCTTAAACTTGGCAGTGGAATCATAATCTACAAGCAAGGATCTTCGCGAATAGGCTCTATCCAGACGAACCGATAGGGTACGATAGCAAACTTGGATCGAATCTGGTTTTTGTTGAAGATCGAACTGAACCTGTAAGGTCCTTTGACTGAGATCGTATTTAAAAGAATACGTTTTACCTAATGTATCCGTGATACGAATAGTTTCAGGCAGAACCGATAGGGAGTCCAATTCTCCGGGAACTTCATACTGAGTAGCGGAAAACCAGCGACATTTTTCTTGAGCTTCAACAAAAAAAACCAGTCCTAGAAAAATCAACCCAAAAAAAATCCAATCACGCATTAAACCTGGCGGCCATTTTTCATTCAAGGTAGTAAAAAGCCCAAATTATTGAATTACAATAAATTATTAAATCTGCTCAGAAATAATCTGCCCTCCAAAAATAGCCACTTTGGATTGACTACAACCATAAAAATTCTTACCGCCTGATTTAGACTCGATTTTTCAAATGCTTTGGAAAATTGGAGTACCCAAGTTGTAATATCAATCAATCCCAGCATGCCATCAAAATCATGATTTTCTGCCACTGAATGCGTGACATTTGAAACTAATTAAATTACTGACGAGGGGACGACTGTATTGAGAAAACGCCCTGAAAGGTAATCTGTGTAAAACGTCCGGTGTACTTGTACCACAATTCAAACGTACTTGGAATTTGTTCAAGTCAAGGGTTAGCGCCTAAGTTTTCAGATTTTATCTCTTCGGCCTGGATCATCTTGTAAGACGATAGATTTATGAACTTAACAAATCTCAAAAAAATAATATTTGAAAATTGGGAAATGGATTTTCAGGACAGATCTACCCATAGCGAGATTATCTAATTTTAGAACTAGTTTAAATTAATGATAAAATTAATTTTGAGAGAAAAAAATAATCATAACAGACTCTTATTGAAAAAATTATTAGTTATAAAATTGGCTCTAGCTTTTAAAAAAAGCATTTGGAATACATTGTTTTTTATTTCGAAACAAATTTTGAGATTTTCTACTGTAATTTTGGTTAACGTAAAGATTAAGAATCGTTTATGCTCTTGTTTTTTTAAAAAAACTAACCAGTTGTTATTTTTAAAGGATCCCCTTCTAATTTTCTAACATTCAAAAAAAATGGAGCTGAACCACTTGCACCAATCCATTATTGAAATTGAGGGTAAGTTTTTTAAAATAAATGGAAAACGGTACTATATCAAAGGAGTAACCTACGGGACTTTTGCCCCGGATGAAAACGGATATCTATTCCCAGAGGAATCAATCGTGGATTTTGATTTTAGGAAAATATCAGAAAATGGAATCAACACGGTAAGAACCTATACTGTACCTCCCCCATCGATCCTTGATATAGCTTCCAAGTATGGCTTATGAATGATGATAGGTATTCCTTGGGAGCAACACATGACTTTTTTGGATTCTGAACAGCATATTTTTGAAATTCAAGAAAGGGTGAAAAATATTGTGATTTCATCTAAAAACCATCCCTCCATTTTTTGCTATGCCATCGGAAATGAAATCCCTGCACAAATAGTCCGTTGGTATGGGGATAAAAAAGTCTCTGAATTTTTAAAATTACTCTATCTGACTGTCAAACAATCGGAGCCTGAGGCATTAGTAACCTATGTTAATTATCCTACTACTGAATATCTGGATTTATCCTTTCTTGATTTTTATTGTTTTAATGTTTTTCTGGAGTCAAAAGAAAAGCTTGTAAGCTACATACCTAAACTTCATAATCTTTCTGAAGATAAACCCCTAGTTCTTTCTGAGATTGGATTAGACAGTCAACGAAACGGACTGGAAAAACAAGCAGAAGTATTGGACTGGCAAATCAGATTGATTTTTGAAAAAGGGTGTGCAGGCTGTTTTGTTTTTTCTTGGACGGATGATTGGTGGAGGGGTGGATTGCCTATTGAAGATTGGGATTTTGGATTGGTTGATAGAAATAGGAATTCTAAACTGGCCTTAGCTTCCGTAAAATCGGCTTTTCATGAAGTTCCGGTTCCTGTAAAACCCAATTTCCCTTTTATTTCAGTAATAATTTGTACCTACAATGGGTCACCTACTATCAAAGATACCTTGAATGCAGTTTCAGAACTTTGTTATCCAAACTTTGAAGTACTTGTAATCAATGATGGTTCAAAAGACAATACTGCAAAAATAGCCTCCAAATTTAATTTAAGGCTGATTTCTACCGAAAACCATGGATTAAGCAGTGCAAGAAATACTGGACTTTTCGCTGCAAAGGGAGAAATAATAGCTTACTTGGATGATGATGCCTACCCGGATCCCCAATGGCTGACCTATTTGGCTTCTGCCTATCTATCATCTACCCATTCAGGAATCGGTGGGCCAAATTTACCTCCTCAAAAAGCGGAATTAATTTCCCATGCCGTAGCAAATTCACCGGGTGGGCCTTGTCATGTCCTGATCAATGACGAAGTGGCTGAACACATCCCAGGCTGTAATATGTCATTCCGGAAGTCTGTCCTGGAAGAGATCGGCGGTTTTGATCCTATATTTACCTCTGCAGGTGATGATGTGGATATTTGTTGGAGGGTGCAGCAAAGGGGATACACAATCGGATTCCATCATTCAGCACTTGTTTGGCATCATCGCCGCAATTCGATCCGCATGTATTGGAAACAGCAGGAGGGATATGGTAAGGCAGAAGCACTTTTAGAAAAAAAATGGCCCGAAAAATACAATAGCATGGGGCATCTAGCTTGGAATGGATTGATTTATGGGAATGGATTAACTATTCCTATTTACAAACAAAAACGGAAAATCTTTTATGGAAGGCAAGGAACTGCTTTGTTTCAATCAGTGTATAGCGCTCCACAAAATTTTTGGAACAGTATTTCCTTAATGCCTGAGTTGTTTTTTATAATCTTACTTTTCGGAGTAATATCTCTTTTCGGTTTGGAATTGCCAATTTTTGGTATGGCATTCCCTCTCTTTTTGGCATCCTTGATTTTATTGATTGTTCAGTCAGCGATATCTGCAGCCGTTGCAGTGAGAAGAAATCGATACATTCCTCCAAATCAACGATTAAACAGCTTTTTCCTAACCACGCTTCTTCATTTCCTTCAACCTATTTCAAGATTGAAGGGACGAATTAAACACGGTTTAAGTCCTTCAAAAGGAAGTTTGATGAATTTAAAATGGATAAGTTCTTTCTCGATGTTCCCTAAGCAACTAAATATCTGGAGAGAAAACTGGCTGGGTTTAGCAGAATGCAATGAACTACTTGAAAAAAAGTTATTGAAAAACCAGACTAAAGTAAAGGTTGGAGGGGAGTTTGACAGATGGGATTTGGAATATAAAATTGGTCCATTTGTAAGTATCAGAATTCTCTCAACTGTTGAGGAACATGGTATGGGAAGGCAATATTTTAAATTCAGACAATGGATTAATGTTCCTTTCCCTATCGTTTTGATGATCTTCATTTTCTCTGTATTGGTTACCCTTGCTTGGTTATATCAAGCTCCAATCAGTTTATTTTTCTTCGGAGGAAGTCTCTTACTGCTTGTTTTAAAGATAATTGCCGATTCTTCGTATCTATTCCATTCATTTAGAGAGACTGTATTATCCTTAATTGATGATCATAGCCCCCCAAAACTACCAGAAGAAAAGCCCCTCGAGGAAAAATCAGAATTAAAAAGGGAATTTCCTGAAAGTATTCAAGGATTTAGTTTGGTGGATGGTAGTTAGCATCAAAGCAAATAATTCCCCATACATCTGAAATGAGAACGATTGTTCGCGATTACATCCAAATACTTTCAAAAACAATCCGCAGGTGTAGGACTGAAATCTTATAATCAATTCAAAAAATTGCCAAATGCCCTATAACAAACCATAAATTTCACTACCTAGCAATCCTTGACTCAAGAGTAAATGTCCATCATGGAAAACCCGCTAAACAAATCAAATCAAGCATTCTATAGATTTTTTTCAGTGTTTTTAGCAATTCCTGCAATTCATTGGATCAATGGAAAGGTAAGGTAAAAGGTTGTCCCTTTTTCCTCTTCTGTAACAAACCAAATTTTCCCTCCTGCAGTTTCCACACCGCTTTTGGCTATGGCCAAGCCCAATCCTGAACCTTGACTTTTCGTGCTAAAATTGGGAATGAAGATTTTATCTCGTAGCTCAAATGGAATACCTTTACCATTATCTGTTATTTCTAGAAAAACAGACTGTTCGGACATCCAAAGCCAAATATGGATATGAGGGATTATCTCGGGCCCCACTGCCTGTATTCCATTAATTATCAAATTGGATATAACCCGACCAAAAAGTTTATCATCTCCCATTATGGGTATTTCTTCTGTGTAGGAGTCGTCTCTAAAATCGAAAACAAGCCTTTTGTCGTTTACGAATAAATCAAGGACCTTACTGAGCACGACTTTGAAATTCATCGGCTCATTTTTTGGCAATGGCATCTTGGCAAAAGTTGAAAAAGACGATGCAATTCCACTGAGTGCGTCAACTTGGTGAATAAGTGTTTCGAGAGACTTTTTTAATTTGTCAGATGCTTCAAGCCTTCCCTCCTTTTCCAATCTCAAAAGATGTTGAAGAGTAAGCTTCATGGGAGTTAGCGGATTTTTTATTTCATGTGCCACTTGCTTTGCCATCTCCTTCCATGCAGCTTCTTTTTCAGTAGAAGCCAAGATTTTTTTACTTGCTTCGAGTTTAAACAGCATGTTATTGTACTCCTTCACCAAAAGTCCAATTTCATCTTTGGATGACCAATACATTGGTTCATTATTTTCGAGATTGGTGGTTTTTAGTTTTTGGGTTAGCAGTCTGAATGGAAGCGTCAGGTTTTTTGTCACAAATGAGGACACCACTAAAAACACTAAAAAAATTATAACAAAGGCATTAAAAATATTTCCAAGCACATCCGCAATGATTGAATATAGTTCTGTTTCAGATTCAAAAAATGGAACTGCCAAAATCGCTAAAAGGGACTTATTGGTCTTTGATTGAACGGCAAGGTACACACATTGATAGCTCAGGTTACCAATTTGCTCCTCAACTAGAATCTGGGCGTACTTTTTCTCCTTGATTCCGGCCAGTGCGGCTGGATTAATTTGATTGGAAAGAATTTTTTTCTGAAAAATATTACTGCGGTTTGAAACCAAATAATATCCGTCTTGAGAGTAAAGATGGATATCACCTGCAATAGTATTTGCAAGTGAACTGACTTCCTCCTCCAATAAATT
>CAZNND010000041.1:0-20188 GCA_964574365.1 uncultured Limnohabitans sp. | reverse complement strand
GGATATCACCTGCAATAGTATTTGCAAGTGAACTGACTTCCTCCTCCAATAAATTACGATCAATCTCAAAACTTTCTTGATCATCAAAAAATGACTCCAAATTGCTTTGAATAAGTGTTGCCTTTTGAATGTATTGCCTATTTAGGTCATTTCGATAACTTCGCTCCAAAAGACCGACAGTGATTATAGAAATAATTACTATCGGAAAAAAGAAGGCAAAATTGAGGTAAAGCTGTAGCTTGGTGGAATAGTTGAAGTCAAATTTTTTAAAGCCTTTGAACAGCGTATTAACCAAAATGGTAAGGAAGGTTAGAAAAACAAAGGCAACAAAAAACAAAGAGATATTTGCGAAAAATTGAGCCACGGAAGGGGTTTTGGAAGAAACTACAACTACTTCTGTTCCATTACTGATACCAAAATGATGATAACCCAGACTTGTTATTCCTGAATTAAACAAAGCGTCTCGTTCAAAATTCTCTTTGAAATTAGTTTGATTATAATTGAAGGCTCCAGAACTTTTAATTAGATCCCCCCCCCGAAAAAGGCCATAGTCAAAAGAAATCGGATTAAGCTTGGCCGCATATTTTTTTTCTAAAAGCAGTTTTGGATAAACACTACCCGGCTGGATTTGAAGTTGATCAAGCTCTAAGTAAATCGTTCCCAGTACATTATTTCCCTTCTGAATCGGAAGAAATGCGACAAATTTATTTCCGGAGTTATTTTCATTTCCCTTAATAAAATATAAACCCTTTACCCCTGTCACATAATCACTTTTTAAAAAAGTTCGTTGAAGAGTGTCAAAGTCCGATCTTCCAACGGGACCCAAAAGTTGGTTATTTGAGGCCGAAAAAATACGTACCGTAACTTCAAATTGATCGAAATAATTGTCAAGGTAAATTTTCCTAATTTTGGTTTCTATAGGTTCTTTTGATAATAAGGGATCCGAAAGTCGATTTTGAATAAAAACATCTTCTTTTAGTCTGGAGAAAATTTCACCCAGGAAAAATTCTGTCATTACATCATTTTCAAAAAAATATTGATTTACAAAATTCTTCTTGGATTGATTCAATCTCTCTTTCTCTGCTTGAAAGGTGCTCACCCCAACAATCGAAGCAACAATTAAACAAGCATAGAAAAATGTCAAAAAAGTATCAAGTCCTAGTCTGAATACGTTCTGATTAAGATCAAAACGGATTATTGAAAAAAGAAAAATAAAATGCAGGATTCCAGCAACGACAATCCAAAATCCAAAAAGAAAAAAAATGCCGAGAGATACGATTGAAAATATCAGAAGGTAACCATACAATAAGGATTTTGCAACACCAACCTTTACTACAATCCCGACCAAGGTAAGACTAAACAGTGCGTAAATCGATCCCCATAGAAAAAGAATCAAAAAACTCAGTCCTCTGAAATAGTCAAAAGAGGGTATAGATCGGATATCCAATATCCACTGTGAATTAAAAATCAAATCCCTGGCAAGAAACCATATCAATCCAGAAAAAACAGTTGGAATAAAATAAACCAAAAAAACTATGAATTCAAGCCTTAATCTTCTAACCCTTTCCTCATTAATTGATTTCGATGAAAGCTGAAAGATTACCAAACCCAAAATTAATCCTCCACAAACCGTATTAAGGGCGAGATCTCCTAAACTGGGATTTAACCACGAGCTACCATAATAGGATGAATTAAATAAAGGAAGATCAAAAAATACGCTTGGAAAACCAAGCCAGATCATTAAAACCCGAATAACGATCAAAATAATAAATACCAGGGCGATAGTTTGCCAAGGATGTCCTTTTTGCCATTTTCTTTTTAAAAAACTAAAGCTTATTAAGAAATAAAGAAGGAAAAAAGACCCAATAAAAATAAGTAAAGGCGGATTGGAAACCCTTCTAAGTGGTTCATAGCCAACATTGAAATTAATTCCAAAAATCGGAAGCCCATTCTCTGTTTTAATCTGAAATTTCCCTTCCACGGGGTTAGCAAACAGTTCAAACTCACCATTTCCAAAAATTTCCGGGTTGGCTCCAGTCTTAACATAATCATTTTCAAGGTTCCCCGACCAAATCAACCGAAAAGCTTGAACAAGAAAAAAATCCTTATTATTTCGTTTGATCTTACGCGTTCTAAGCAAAAAAGTACCATAAGAACTTTCATTTAACTGGTATTCTTGAGAAAAATTCAAGGATGAAAAATCAAGATTGAATTTAAAATCAGACCAAAAAAGAAGTTTTTGCTCCGAATCAAGCAAAAAAATTGGGTTATCTAGTTTAATTGAACTTAACCGTTCAAAACTGATAGAATCATATGGTCTAATATCCATTAAGATCTGGACAAAATCCTGATCAAACTGTTTATCAATCAGCTGAATCCTATGCTCAACATCCTGTGCGAACCCCTCCTCATGACTTTTTTGAAAGACGAATAAATAAAGAACTACAATAAGTAAAAGAAAAATGACACTGGAGAAGAGGGCCAGTCTGAGAATTTTGCGTTTCATCAAAATAAAAATAAAAAAGCTAAGCTTAGCAACAAACTCCTTTAGCGTCAGAGTTGCCTAACCGAGATTTTTTGCTTCTTCCTTTTAGCTGTTCGATACCAAAAAAAACCAATAATTGCAGCCATCAAATAAGGCATCACAAAAAGGTATAAAATACCGTTGTTAAGGCCCGCACCAATTGAGGTTTCACCATTGCTGACATTATTCTCTACAGAAGCCCGACACATGGCACACTGGGCAAAGAGAGAAGATTGAATAAAAAGGGAAAGAAAGAGAATAATTATGATCTTTAGCTTCATAGTGTTTATCATGTAATCTTTTTTAAGAAGAACAATCAGATCAATTCGAGTAATAGGGTGAAATCATCAAATAAACAATTACTCCCGTAACGGAAACGTAAAACCAAATAGGGAAAGCAAATTTCACAAGTTTACGATGTTTTTCGAGTTGATTCGTGTACCCATAATAAAAGGCAAATAAAATCGGGAAAAGGGCAATCGCTGCAAAAAGAATATGAGTAATTAAAAGGAAATAATAAATAGTTCGAACTACCCCCTCACCTTCAAAAGAGGTGCTTTCGGCTGCAGCGTGATAAATTACATAAGAAACCAAAAACAAAGCTCCCAAAACAAACGCAACAGTCATCGTAGCCCCATGAAGTTTAAAATTTTTTCTTTTGACAAATAGGATTGCCAGAATCAAGGCAAAGGACGTCGCAGTATTTATCACCGCATTAAGGTGCGGGAGAAAATAAACCCAATCACCCAATGAAGTGATTTTGGAAGGCATAAATAAAAGTATGGCGACAACCAAGGGAATAGCTATTGAAACAATAACAATCCAATTTTGAACTTTATCCTCATTAAGAATCGGGGAAGAAGAATTAACTTTTGCCATGTAATAAAACTTTTGTTTCTAGAATTAATAAGTCAACATCCTCCCGATTAGTTCCGCTGTAATACCCACGAATCCTACCAAATTCATCAATAAGAATAAATTTATCACTATGAACAAAATCATCAGGGACTCCATTTCCATCAAGAGCAGGCAATACAAAACCGCACCGAGCAAGACGAAATGTATCTTCCTTAGGTCCAGATAAAAAATGCCACTTTCCAGGTATGGCAAGATGTTTTTCCGCATACTCTTTTAATATGGAAGGAGTATCATATTCTGGATCGATACTTATGGACATAATTTGAACTTTAGGCTCATCTCTAAAAATATCATTAACCCTTTCCATTTCCTTGGACATTACAGGACATATACTTGGGCAAGAGGTGAAAAAGAAATCCACAACAGTCAATTTTCCCTCCATTTGAGCGCGCCCTGTAGGAAGTCCATCTTGGTTGACAAAAGTAAAATCAGGAATAAAATGCTGCGTAGTATCCCCTAAAGGACATTCACGAAATGGATTTTCAACTCCTTTTTCAAAATAGACAGGTAGATTGTATTCATTTTTACCAAATCCCTTTAGAAACAAAAAAATTAAGACAGGTATCAATAAAATGCATACCAAAACCATTCCCTGAAGAATCCTCAAACCTCTCATAACATCAGTATAACAAAAAAAGTAGGTTGAAGTGATTCACTCCAACCTACTTTTTTATCAATTAAAATAAATTTTACCATCTCATCAAGAAGATATCGGAACCTTCTTTGATCAGTGCGATAACCAACCACACCAAGAAAATCAATGGCACGATGATCGAGTAGAATAAAGGTTTGACTTCATCCCCAAGGTGCATAAACTCCATCATAATGTATTTCGCTTTCCATATAGTGAGAAATATGAAGAGAGAATACAAAATTAGACCTCTATCCATAGTGAATGCCATGATGAATTCCGCAACTGTAATTGCTAAAAGGATAAACGCAGTCTTCCAGATTTTTTTGATCTTAGTCTCGTTTCTTGGCTCTACTTGAAGCGTAGATTTTGTGTCTTGAATTTCCATATACCAGGATTATTTTTAACGAATTAGATAAGATAAAACAGCGTAAATACAAATACCCACACCAAATCAACGAAATGCCAATAAAGGCCTATCTTCTCAACCATTTCATAATGACCTCTTTTATCATAAACCCCTACGGCAGCTTGATAAAAGCAAAGGAAAAGAAGGAAGACACCAATAGTTACGTGAAAACCATGAAAACCTGTAATAAAAAAGAATAATTGGGCAAAAGCAGGAGGACCATATTCATTCACTACTAAGTTGGCTCCAAAGACAGTTTCTTGGACATTTTGACCAAGGGTATTGATATAGGTAATCAAAGAACCTCCATCGGTACCATGAATAAAATGTGACCATTCCCAAGCCTGACAGCTAAGAAACGTTATACCACCTACTAAAGTCCAAAGCATCCATTTTACCACGTCAGATCGGTCATTTCGATGTCCAGCTTCAACAGCAAGAACCATTGTTACAGAACTTGCAATTAGGATAAAGGTCATGATTCCAACAAAAACAAGAGGAGCATGAAATCCGTGAAGGAAAGGTAGGGCTTCAAAAACCATTTCCGGAACAGGCCAATACTCATTAGACCCCACAAAGCTATCGGCAGGCCCTGCATATGCAGGATAACTTACACGAATAGCAAGATAGCTAATCAAAAATGCAGCGAAAGTGAAAATATCGGAAAGAAGGAAAAACCACATCATGAGTTTTCCATAGCTAGCCTTGAGGGGTTCATTACCTCCTCCCCAAACGCCTCTTTTTGAGCTTACTTCAATAGCAGTAGAATGCGCAGACATAAATTATATTTTTGTACTAGGTTATAATTTTAATGATTTAATAACAAAAACATGAAAAGATAAAGCCACAATCCTCCAAGAAAATGCCAATACGTTGTTACCATTTCCATCACGTCTAAGGATTTAGCATGTACCTTGTATCTGAAAGACGAAATTAGCACAATAAACAGAAAAATCACACCACTAATTAAGTGGACAGCATGTAATCCGGTGAAAACATAAAGAAAAGATCCTGCAGGATTTCCTACAAAAAATACTTCTCTATCTACTAAGGCTACCCAGCTGTACCACTGACCAACCAAAAAAGCAATCCCAAGCAGTAAAGTACAAGCCATACCTATTCGTAAACTAATAAAACTATCTTTTTTAGCAGCATGGTAAGACCATTGCAAGGAGATAGAACTTAAAACCACAATAGCAGAAGTAAACCAAAATATCTCAGGCAATTCATAATCAAGCCAATTTCCCTCAGCTTGCCTAACAATGTAGGCACTTGTCAAAGCCGCAAAAATCATCACAACAGTAACCATGAATAGCCATAAAGCAAACTTTTTAGGATGCATGCTGATCGGCTGATCTACAATATCAATATATTTGAGTTCCCTTTCCATGATTTAAGGCATTTTGTCTAATAGATAGGCAATTTGAACGATAGGTAAATATAAAAATGACCCAAACATAATTTTCAGTGCGGATTTCCTCGAACAATCCCTCATCAAGGAAAATGTTTGAGCTAGAAACAAAACGCCACATACCGTCGCAACCACCCCAGAATTCAAACCCGTTAGTCCAAAGTAACTTGGAAGCAGCCCTAATGGCAGTAAAAACAAGGTATAAATCATGATTTTTATTGCGGTGTTTAGATCTTGTCCTCCACCACTTGGCAAAAGTTTGAAACCTGCTCTTTTGTAATCCTCATCACTCACCCAAGCAATAGCCCAAAAGTGAGGAAATTGCCAAATAAACTGAATCCCGAAAATAATAAGGGCTTCGTAAGTGATCTGACCTGTAGCTGCCGTCCAACCCAGTAGAGGAGGCATCGCTCCTGGAATGGCACCAACAAAAACAGCTATAGGACCTACCTTTTTAAGAGGAGTATAGGCGAAAACATACAAGACCATACTTAAAATGCCTAACCAAGTGGTCAATGGGTTGGTAAAAATCCAAAGAAGCGAAATACCAGAGATAGCTACGAGACTTGTAAACCAGTAAGCTTCCTGCAAGGATATGGTTTGAAGCGGTAAGGGTCTATTCTGAGTACGCTTCATAAGCTTATCCAGATCTCTCTCTAAGATTTCATTTGCAGCACCAGAAGCACCTGAGATTAGAAACCCTCCAATGGTAAGGCCAAAAAAACCGACCCAACCGAAATCTATGCCACGATCACCTAAAACATACCCAAAGACAGCAGAAAAAGTCACAAGCGCAGATAGCCTGAATTTGATAAGGTCCATGTATGCTTTAAGCCTTATCAAAATAAAGGTTGAAATACTCTGACCAGATAAATCAATCGTTTTCATGGGTGAGAAATAACTTTATTTCGATTTTTTAATTCAAGAATCAAAACAAACTGGATACCTACTAGTAAAGTTCCAATCAACAAATGAATTGGCTGAAGGTAAGCAGGAATGCCAAAATAAGCCATTCCGATACCCGTTCCAATTTCTAATAACAGCATTAAAACAAGCAACTGGCTCAGAACATTTTCTCTTGAATTCCTGGTAGTATAGTTAAAAGCCCAAAAGAAATACAATAGGTGCAAACCAAGAATCACTAAAGAAAAAGACCTGTGAACAAGAAATTGTATTCCAACTTTCACTACCCACTGATCTCGAAGAAGGTTACCTAAGGAATACGCAACTTGATCAATTTTTTCCCTAACCTGTGTACCCAATACAATTTGGACCAGCATCAAAATAGCACCAAGAAACAATATCAGAACCAGTTTATTTGGAATTCTAGAATTATGTCTTTTCTGTGATACGAAAAGATTTGCTCTGAAATTTAGATAGAGTAATACGAGCACTAAGGCTAATGCGAGTAGCATATGTAGGGTAATCATCCAGGGAAGGAGGTTAGTCGACACCACAATTGAACCAATCCATGCTGTAAGAAGAACCAGAAATAGTGCTACAAAAGCTAAAACTGGAATTTTTTTATCGACTGACCAGAGTTTTAAAGACCTCCAAAGTGTGACAAGGATCAAAAGACCAATTACAACACCAACTAACCTGTTAAGATATTCTATCCATGTTTTAACAGGATTAAATTCTTCTTCAACGAGTATCGATTTATCATTGGAAATTTCTTCTCCAAGTTCCGAAAATCCCATTTTCTCAATCATCGATACAAACCGCTCGTTTTTAGCGATTCTTTTTTCAAGATAAATATCCTGATAATTTTCTGGAAGTTGATCAACACTTGTCGGAGGAACCACCCGGCCGAAACACTTCGGCCAATCTGGACAGCCCATACCAGAACCCGTACTTCGAACTATACCTCCTACAAGAATTAGAAAATAAACAGCTCCCACCGTAATTGCTGATATACGGCGGAAGCTGTTAATATTAATTTTAGTGCTTTGATTCATTAGCAACCAATACCTCTGATTCCTCCTTCATAATCTCCAACTCCAACTT
Source organism: uncultured Limnohabitans sp. (assembly GCA_964574365.1). Lineage (GTDB taxonomy): Bacteria > Bacteroidota > Bacteroidia > Cytophagales > Cyclobacteriaceae > Algoriphagus. The sequence goes on along the minus strand of CAZNND010000041.1, from coordinate 12,288 downwards.
GACCAATTCTTGCTCATGAGGTAGATTCGATTCTAAAGTTTGAGATAAAGGAACAGTTTGAGGGATAAAGTCTTCAGCAGCACCAGGTTTGGAATAATCATATGGCCAACGATATACAGATGGGATTTCTCCCGGCCAGTTACCATGCCCAGGATGAAGTGGTGTAGTCCACTCAAGTGTATTAGATCTCCAAGGATTGAGCGATGCCTTTCTTCCTCTATACATGCTGTAGAAGAAATTAAACAAGAAGATAAACTGGGCGGCAAAAGTGATGATAGCAGCAACAGATACGAACATGTTAAGATCTGTGTACATACTAGAGAACTCAAAATTAGTCCAGGAATAATATCTTCGAGGGAATCCAGCTATGCCGATATAGTGCATAGGGAAAAATACCAGATAAACCCCTACAAAAGTCAACCAGAAATGGATATAACCTAAACGGGCATCCATCATTCTACCAAACATTTTTGGGAACCAATGATACACGCCTGCAATTAACCCAAAGAAGGAAGCAGATCCCATAACCAGGTGGAAGTGTGCTACAACGAAATAGGTATCATGTAATTGGATATCAATAGCTGAATTACCCAAGAAAATACCTGTCAATCCACCCGAAATAAAGAAAGAAACAAGACCGATTGAAAACAACATCCCAGGAGTGAAAATCAAATTACCTCTCCAAAGTGTCGTAAGGTAGTTGAATACTTTTACAGCCGAAGGAACAGCAATGATTAGGGTCAAGAACATGAAGATAGATCCAAGGAAAGGATTCATTCCTGAAACAAACATGTGATGCGCCCAAACGATAAATGACAAAACAGTAATGCCTAACAAGGAAATAACCATTGCCTTGTATCCAAAAATTGGTTTACGGGAATTGGTAGCAATAATCTCTGAAGTAATACCCAAGGCAGGCAAAAGAACGATATAAACTTCTGGGTGACCCAAGAACCAAAACAAATGCTGGAAAAGTACTGGACTACCACCAGTGTTCGGTAAGGCTTCCCCAGCTACGTAGATATCAGACAAATAGAATGACGTACCAAAACTTCTGTCAAAAACCAACAACAACGCTGCAGCAAACAAGACAGGAAATGACAATAAACCTATAACAGCGGTAAGGAAGAAAGCCCAGATAGTCAGAGGAAGTCTAGAAAACGACATTCCCTTAGTTCTAAGATTGATTACAGTCGTTATGTAATTGATACCACCTAAAAGAGAAGAGGCAATAAAGAGGGTCATTGACACCAACCACAGCGTCATGCCTAAACCTGAACCCGGTATTGCCTGTTCAAGGGCAGAAAGAGGAGGATAAACTACCCAACCACCACCTGCTGGACCGGTTTTAATAAACAAAGAAATAAACATGATCACACTGGAAGTAAAGAAAAACCAGTAAGAAAGCATGTTCATAAATCCAGAAGCCATATCTCTAGCCCCAATCTGAAGAGGGATAAGAAAATTAGAGAAAGTACCACTTAAACCTGCAGTCAACACAAAGAATACCATGATAGTACCATGCATAGTGACCAAAGCCAAGTAAAAGTTGGGGTCAAGTGCTCCACTTTCATCAATCCAACCACCTAAAATCGGACGAAGGAACTCCATATTCATTCCTGGAAATCCCAATTGCAACCGGAATAGGATGGAAAGGAAACCACCAATGATTGCCCAAAATATACCCGTAAGCAAAAATTGCTTACCGATCATTTTGTGATCAATAGTAAAGATGTATTTTGTTATAAAATTATCATGATGCTCGTGATCATGGTGATCATGAGTGGTAGTGTCATGATGTGCAACTGTCGCTGTAGCCATAACTTATAATTTTATTTTTTACTTTCGCTTAATTTATTTTCCGCCACTTCCTTTACCTCAGAAACAATACCTTCTGCTAAAGAAGGATTTTGCTGAAGAAAAGATTTTTGCTCTGCCATCCACTTTCGATAAGCAGCAGGTTCAACCACTTCAATCACTTTTTTCATAGAAAAGTGCCCACGCCCACAAACTTCTGTACAAGCGATTTCATATTCAAATTCAGGATCTTTCAACTCAGCCCTCATTTCTTCGGTTGTCTTTGTCGGAACAAACCAGAAACGGGTAGGCATTCCAGGAACAGCATCCATTTTCAATCTCATATGAGGAGCGAAAACAGAATGAAGAACATCCCTAGCACGTATTTTAAACAAAACAGGTTCACCCTTTGGGATAACTACTCTAGGTGATGAAAAGTCATCAATAGAATTTTTATCTGTAAAGTCAACACCATGCGCATTCGTGGCAGTAATCAAACGGTAATCATAGTCTCCAAGCACATTATCTTGACCAGGATAACGTACTTCCCAAGCGAATTGATACCCCATAATTTCAACCACATGCGCTTTTTCAGGAGCCGGAGCGGTAATATCTGACCAAGCCATCCAACCAGAAATAACCAAACCAGCCAAAACAACTCCCGGAACAGCTGTCCAAAGGATTTCTAGTTTATGGTTATCAGGGTAGAACGAAGCCTTCCTCTTCTCAGAATACTGATACTTATAAGGAAAAGCAAATAAAAGAATGTGAGTAATCAAAAAAACAATACCGGTCACCGCCATACTGATCCAGAAAAGCTGATCTGTAATTACTCCATGCTCGGAAGCAATTGGAAGCTGATAGTTGTCAAATTCCTTAATAGAATACCAAAACATCAAACCTCCACCACCAATAAGGAAAAGAAGAAATAACAAAGCATTTACTTTATTACTACCTGTAACAACCTTTTTGTCTGATCCTTTAACAACAGATACCAAGGTTTGAATTCTGTAAACCATCCAGATTATGGACAATAACAGAAGTACTCCCACGCCAATTAGAAACCCGTACATATCGTATTTTTCGAATAATTAATTAAATATGATGATTATAACTCTCTTCAAGCATCGGATGGTTTTTCGCAATCAAGTTTCTTTTTGACAAACCACCTAACACCACCAACGCTACTCCTGACCCAAAAACAAGGAACATTCCTACCTCCATTAAACCTATCCCTCCATTGTGCCCCAGAGTTCCTGGCTGAACCATCAAATTAAAGTCTATCCAATGACCTACCAGCAATATTGAGCACACCAATTTTAGGAATACTCCATGCCGCTTTGCATCTCTAGTCATAAGAACCAAAAATGGCAAAAAGAAGTTTAATCCCAAATTAACAAATATGAATGGGCTGTAAACGTCGCTTGTCAAACGCTCAACAAAATAAACAGACTCCTCTGGAATGTTTGCGTAATAGATTAACAGAAACTGAGAAAACCAGAGGTAAGTCCAAAAGATCGAGAATCCAAAAACAAATTTTCCTAGGTCGTGAACATGATTTTCGTTAACCATTTCCAGATATCCTTTACCCCTTAAGAAAAGTACAATTAAGGTAATTGCCGATAAACCCGACACGAACCAAGAGGCAAAAACATACCAACCAAATAAAGTAGAAAACCAATGTGTGTCAATGGACATCACCCAATCCCAAGCGGAAATTGAAGAAGAAACAGCAAAGAAAACCAAGAAGTAGGCAGACCAGCTTCTCATTTTAAACCAATGTGATGTTCCTCCAATTTGATCTTCTTGATCAGAAATTTTTTTGAATTTATTGAAGAAAAAGACCCAAAAAGTAAAGAAAAGCACCATTCTGACCACGTAAAACAAAGGAAAAGTTCCTTTTTCCATTGGCCAATAGAAGAACGCACCCTTTCCATCAATAATCTTATCGTACTGAGGGTCGTTTTTATCAAAGAGGTAAGCATGAGTCCAGTGGAACAAATCGTGATTGGCAATAAAAAAAGTTACAATCATCAAAATACCAGCAAATGGAAGCCAATTACCCAAAGAAAGCATTACTCTAAGGATAGGAGCTGACCAACCCGCCTGAGCCGCAAATTGAATGGCAAAGAAAAACACACCTGTAATCGCAATACCTGTAAAGAACACATTGTTAATCCAAAGGTTGGCATAGAGTCGTTCATACCAATGAAATGCATGGCCTCCAGCCTCACCTGCAGACTCATGATGTCCACCTGTCATGGCTAAAATTATTCCGATACTCAAAAGAACAGCCCCGATAACCAATACGGTCATGATTGACTTTTTTATTGATGCAGAGAAATCAAATCTCTGATCTAAATTATAATGATGTTCGCCGTGATGAGCCATGATTATTTAGCGGGGGTTACTTGTGCTACCGTAGAGGCATCTGCAGCCTGAACAGACTCTGGATCTACAGCTTGACCTTGAATAACTTGTTTAACATAGTGAACGATTTTCCATCTGCTTTCAGCTGGAATTTGGGAACCATGAGCGCCCATTCTTCCTTTACCTTTTGTTATAACATGGAAAATATGGCCTTCTGGAAGGTTAACATAAGCACCACCTTTGAGATTGGCAACACCACCTATAACCTCACCTGCTTTCCCATCTCCTTCTCCACCTTTTCCATGACAGGCATTACAATATTGTAGATAAAGCTTTTCGCCGTCTTTTAATACCTGATCTGAAGAAAGTACAGGATTTTTTATAAGGGCTGCTTGATCTAATTCGAATTGCTTTAATCGATGGGGCAAATATCCCTGCTTATTTCTTGGAACCGTATTTTCAACAGGTTCTCTCATGTTCATTCCATTGGGATTATTGGGATTAGAATTGAAAAATTCTCCTTTGCCGTCTTCCCTGTTAGAAAGCCACAATCCTTGGGATTCATCCTTTATTTGCGTCAGTGGCTCGTAAGCTACAGAATGATACATCTGAGGCGAATATTCAAGACCCTGATTTTCTCCACCAGCCTTACATCCCATAAACAGGGAAAATGCCAGTACAGAACTTGCGAATACTAATGCGTTAGCAATTTTCATATATCCGGATTTCTATTCAAAACTTTTTTTATTTACTTCTGTCGCTCCAGAGGACTGAAGAATCTCTCCGATCTTTTCAAAATCGAAAGAAGTATTAGTAGCAATATCTATAGCCATAATATGCTTATCATCCGTACTTCTCAGATCAAAAATCCTGGGTTGAGCCCATGGTTTTAAGTTAGAAGTAATCATAAACACGCCTACCATACCAAAGGCAGCCAATAATACCGTCATTTCAAAAGAAACTGGAATAAAATCAGGAAAGGCAGCATAATCTTTACCTCCTATGATCATAGGCCAGTCAAACCTCATCATATAAAATTGCATAGTCAAGGCTAAGCTTGTACCAAGCATTCCAAATAAAAAGGCGGCTATCGGAAGTTTGCTCCTCTTATATCCAAGTACATGCTCCAAACCATGAACGGGGTAAGGAGAATAAACTTCATGAATCTTTACACCACTTGATCTTACCTTCTCAACTGCATGAAGAAGCACGTCCTCATCGTCGTACACTCCAAGAATAAAATGAGTATCTCTTTCCATGATTAATTATGCGTTTTTTCAGATGAAGATTTCAATACAGATTTCACTTCAGCCATGTTGATTACAGGGAAGAATTTTGCAAACAAAAAGAATAGAGTGAAGAATAATCCGAAAGTGAATAAGTAAACTCCGACATCTGCCCAATTTGGATAAAACATTGCCCAGGAAGACGGAAGATAATCTCTGTGTAGGGAGGTAACTATGATTACAAATCTTTCGAACCACATACCAATATTTACAACAAGTGACAGTAAGAAAGTAGCCACTATCGAAGTTCTGATTTTCTTAAACCAGAATAGCTGTGGAGAAATAACATTGCAAGTCATCATGGACCAATATGCCCACCAGTAAGGACCAGTAGCTCGGTTAATAAATGCATACTGTTCAGCAGCAACTCCAGAATACCAAGCGATAAAGAATTCAGTGATGTAAGCAATACCCACAATAGAACCCGTAATGATGATTACGATATTCATCAATTCGATATGACCTATAGTAATGTAATCCTCAAGTTTGTAAACTTTTCTTGTGATGATCATCAAGGTCAATACCATTGCAAAACCTGAAAAGATGGCACCTGCTACGAAATATGGAGGGAAAATTGTGGTGTGCCATCCAGGAATTACTGAGGTCGCAAAGTCAAAAGATACGATTGTGTGAACGGAAAGAACCAAAGGGGTTGCCAAGCCTGCCAGAATCAGAGAAACCGATTCATACCTCATCCAGGTTTTTGCTGCACCATCCCAGCCAAAAGAAAGCGCTCCATAAATGGTCTTTCTAAGTCCGGTAGCTCGATCTCGAATAGTGGCAAAATCAGGAATAAGACCAATGTACCAGAAAACCAATGAAACAGAGAAATAGGTGGAGATCGCAAATACGTCCCAAAGTAGAGGGGAGTTAAAATTCACCCAAAGAGAACCGAAAGTATTTGGAAGCGGAAGCGCCCAATAGGCTCCTAACCAAGGACGCCCCATGTGAATAACCGGGAACATCGCTGCGCAAATTACCGCGAAAATGGTCATCGCTTCAGCAGCTCTATTAATGGATGTTCTCCACTTTTGTCTGAACAGCAACAACACGGCTGAAATCAATGTGCCTGCATGACCAATACCAACCCACCATACGAAGTTGGTGATATCCCAAGCCCAACCTACTGTTTTGTTGAGACCCCACATTCCAATCCCTTCCCAGAGAGTGGCTATTAGTGCAATTGATCCTAAAGCCAAAACACCGGCGGCAGTCAGGAAAGCCATGAACCAAAGTTTGCTTGGCTTACCTTCTACCTGGCGAGACACATCATGCGTCACATCATGGTAGGATTTTCCTCCGGTAACTAAGGGCTGGCGTACGGATGAAGTAACCTGCATAGTTTATAAAATTATGATTACGCTTCGTTATTTTCTTTATTTCTGATTTTGGTAAAGTACCACACGTTTGGACTGACATTGATTTCCTCCAACACGTGATAAGCTCTTTCCTCTCCCACTTCTTTCATCGCTGAATCTGTTTCCTCAATTTTAAGAAGTTTGGATACTTTACTAGTTGGATCATTCAAATCACCAAATACCAAGGCATCGGTAGGACAAGCCACTGCACAAGCCACGTTCACTTCACCATCCTCAAGCTTTCTCTTCTCACGCTTAGCTGTCAACTTGCCAGCTTGAATACGCTGAACGCACATAGAACATTTTTCCATTACGCCACGAACACGCACAGTGACATCAGGATTGAGGACCATTTTACCCAAATCATCGTTTTGAGCAACATTGACCCCTGCAAATTCCTTATTGTCATGGTATTTAAACCAGTTAAATCGACGCACTTTATACGGACAATTGTTGGCACAATATCTGGTACCTATACATCTGTTGTATGTCATTTGATTAAGACCCTCGGATGAGTGGGTTGTCGCTGCTACTGGACATACTGTCTCGCATGGCGCATTATTACACTGCTGACACATCATTGGTTGGAAAGTAACTTCAGGGTTTTCAGAAGCAATCTCCAAACCACTAAGATCATCTACAGCAGCATCAGAAGAATAATACCGATCAATTCTGATCCAAGCCATCTCTCTTCTGTTCAAAACTTCCTGTTTGCCAACTACTGCCACGTTATTTTCAACTTGACAAGCTACAGTACAAGCACCACAACCGATACAGCTATTCATGTCGATAGCAAGACCCCAATGATGCTGACTATATTTATGGCCACTCCAAAGAGAAATTTTTGAAGGCTTTATGAATTCTCCGTCTTTGTAAATTTCCGGCTTGTAACGTCCAGCAGAAGCATCTTTCTTGTATTCAGCTAAAGTCGATTCCTGAATAACATTCTCCCTTCCCATGAAGGTTTGGTGTGTCTGAGTTCTAGCTATTTTGTAAGCTTCTCCAGTAACAGCTACCTCAACTCCTGAACTGATATCAAAATTCACGAACCCCTGAGTAATATCCAGTAAATCGTAAGCTTTCACTCCAACGCCATCCGCTACTCTACCCGCTTTTGATCTACCATAACCCAGCGCCAAACCAAATGTGCCGTAAGCCTGACCAGGCTGAACCAAAATTGGAACGACCAAAGTCTTACCATTTACCGTGATTTGTGCTTTTTGTGTGTTTTCTTCAACCATGGAAACGCCATTTTCAATCGCCCATTTTTGGGAGACGGTCAGGTAGTTATCCCAAGTTGCTTTTGTGATAGGATCAGGCATTTCTTGAAGCCAAGGATTGTTGGCAAAAGAACCATTTCCAACACTCAATTTGGTGTAAACAGACAACTCTGCACTTCCATTATCCGCTTTGTAGGTTTTTGCAACTTCGGATGCCGAAGCGGAAGCATCGCCAATTGAAGAAATTGCGGTTGGAGTAGATTCAAAGGAAAGGACTCCATTGAACAAGGATCTATCCCAAAACTCTTGGAAGGTCACTCCAGCTCCAAAGGATGCATAGAGGCTTGTATTCCAATTTGCCTGAAGGTAATCGTAATAGTTGCTTGTAGAGCCGGCCCAAGTCAAAAACGAATCTTGAGCCTGACGGGTATCGAACAATGGAGAAATTGTTGGCTGGGACAAGGAATAGTGGCCCTTCTTAGGTTGAAAGTCATTCCATGATTCTAAGAAATGGTGATCTGGCGCTACTACTTGTACCAAGGAAGAAGTCTCATCTAGGGTTACATTGGTGGCCAAACTGAATTTAGCTTTTGCTATACCTTCAGCTAATTCAGCACCTCGAGGGTGATCATAAACCGGATTACAATTGTAAAACAACACTGCACCAACTTGACCGCTCTTCAATTCAGTTATGAATTGATTCATTCGAGCATCATTTCCTTTTCTGTAATATACAGGCGTTGAAAAATCAACTGTAACTCCATTATTTCCAAGAAGATCATTGATAGCATTTACTATAACCTGCACATTTGGATCGTTGGAGCCAGAGACAACCAAAGAAGCGCCTTTTGCAGCCCAAAGGTCATTTGCAGCCTTATCAAGATTTACAATATCAACTTTTGGAGAAGAAACTGAAGCTAGGCCCGCCTTAGAAGCAATTGCATTGTATAGAGCCAGGATAGCAAGACCAGACTGTGAAGGCTTAATAGGAGTTCTGTAATCTGCGTTAGCACCTGTCAAGGAGAGATTTGACTCAAATTGATAGTGACGAGACATCTCAGCTTTTTCCTTGCTTATTTTTCGTGTCTTAGCATAAGCTGAAGCAAATTCTATTGGAGAAATCCAAGTACCCAAAAAATCCGCGCCAAAGGATACAATCGTTTTTGCTTTGTCGAAATGATAAGAAGGAATAACTGCTTGACCATAAAAAGTTTCTGCAGCTTTTGAAATACCAAAATTTGAAATTGGATCATACATGATCACTTCGGCATTTGTGTAAGCAAGGCTAAATTCTTGAATGGCTTTCTCAGTTGTTGGAGAAAGAATGGTATTAGCTACAATTTTCACTGAACCAGCTGTTCCCAACTTGGACTTTACTTGTTCATCAACAGTTTTCCAGTCGGATTTAGCACCGGAAATCATAGGTCCGGAGAGCCTTTGCTTGTCGTATAAAGAAAGTACAGAAGCTTCGACAATCGCATTTACCTTTCCTTTATTGACAGGTGACAACTCGTTTCCATCAATTTTTATAGGACGACCCTCCCGAGTTTTCACCACTACAGCAGCATAGTCACCTCCTGAGGCAAAAGTAGATGCATAATAGTTTGGAAGAGAAGGATTAATATCTATCGGCTTGTTCACATAAGGAATGGCCTTTCTGATCGGTGCCTCACAAGCTGCCAACGAGGCCGCCGCTAAACTGAATCCCATCACTTTGAGAAAATCTCTTCGAGAAGCGTTGCCGTCTTCATCTAAACTGCTTGGAAGTTCTGGAAACTCCCTCTCGGCGTGCTTTACAAACTCCGGATCGTTGCTGAGTTGCTCGAGCCCCTTCCAGTAGGTTTTTTTGTTTTCCTTCATTTTATTTCTAGGAATGAATTAGCAAAAGGATAAGGAATTAATAATGGCACTTGGCACATTCTAGACCTCCGATGTCTTTCACTTTCAAAGCATCTTTGGACGTTGAATGAAGTTGAACCAACTTATTGTAATAAGCATTGCCATCTGTTGAAATTTCTGTCTGACGGTGACAATCAATACACCATCCCATGGTCAAGGTACTGTGTTGTCCTACAACTTCCATTTCCTGAATTGGACCGTGACAAGTCTGACATTCTATACCTCCCACAGCTACATGTTGGGCATGATTGAAGTAAGCCAAATCAGGCAAATTGTGCACTCTTACCCATTCAATAGGCTGGTTATTGTCAACAGCGTTATAAATCTTTTGGATCTCAGGTGATATACCTTCCTTTCCTCCTACATTTTGAATGTGAACATGGCAGTTCATACAAATATTGGCTGAAGGAATATTGGCTGATTTTCCTATTTCTACTCCAGTATGGCAATACTGGCAAGCTATCTCATATTGACCTGCATGAAGGGCATGGGAAAACGCTATCGGTTGCGCTGGTGCATAACCTTGCTGAACACCTATTGAATACAAACCATCCAGTGCGGTTTTAGCAGTAAAAGCAACAACCAAAGCGGTGATGATAATTACAAAAGCATCACTCTTGATTATTTTTCCGAAATTAGATTTTTGGGCAACAAATTCTTTGTCATCCTCCGATAGATCTTGCTTGTAAATATATTTGGTAAGCACTGAGATGATCAGACCTAAAACCACCAATATAAGAAGCAGAACAAGGACTAGAACTCCCAAGATAATTGTCAAATATTCGGCTGGAATTCCTCCTCCCCCTCCACTTGCAGCAACCTCACCTCCTGATGAAGCCGCTTCCGCAGCGGGATCTACTTTATCACCGTATTCAATGTAAGCTAAAAGATTGTCGAGATCGCCATCACTCAAAAATTCATGTGAAGGCATCACTATGTTGTTGTATTCTTTATAGAGCGCAGTTGCATAGGAATCACCAGAGGCAATTACCGCCTGAGAATTTTTAATGAAACTTTTAGCCCAAGCAACGGACTGCCTATCGGAAATTCCTCTTAAAGCAGGTCCTACGTTTTTTTGATCTAGTTTGTGGCATTGCTTACAGTTTGCATTAAATACAGTCTTACCTGCTGCTACTGCCTCATCACTGCTTGCCACCGCCGGATCCACAGCATATGCCGAAACTCCAATCAGCATGAAAAACAGCACTGCCAGTGTCTGGAAATTCATTAGAATTCCTACTAACGAGCGTTTGGATAACATATTATAGCTAATTAAATAGTTTATACGGTTTTCAATAACCCCTGCAAAGGTACTATGGGAGGCCAATTTTTCAAACATGAAATCCAAACATTCCAAATAATTAAGCAAAAGAAAGTAGGCTTTATAGCCTATTGATTTACAGTTAATTATTATTCCAAAACGAATATCTAACTATTTGGAATAATTATAAATAACAGAATTGATGTGCCCGGAATTCCTTTTAGAATAAATCATAAATTCTTAACGAAAAAAGGGTTGAACAAGACCTAAGCCAGTATAAGACAAAAACCCGAACAAAAAGCGCCATCCCACTAGTTAGGAAAATCGCCTTTTAGTTTCGCTATTTTTTCCTCAAATTGAAAATACGAGTCTAATACGAAAAGTCATTTAGAATGGTAAAAACCCTAATTCTATTCAAATTTGAAGGGTGATTCTACCATTTTACCACTTATCGGAGTGGCTTCAAATATATAATTTTTATAATTTACCTATAAAAAAAGTTAATAACATTAAAAGCTACATTTAAAGGCAATACATTAATCCTACTTTATCACATTTGAAAATTTAGAAGGCACAACAACAATTAGGGAAAGAATTTCAATGTTCCCTACAGATTTTCACAGATTTAATGCACACAGATTTTCACAGATCTTTTGTTACTTATGATAATACTGGAATGAAATCATATAAAATCTGTGCCAATCCTCCTTCGGCGGACAGGTCTGGGAGAAAAAAGTAATTGGTAGGCTTTACTCACGTTGTATTTTCTCTCTAACCATATGTTTACGCATAAAACTTATCAGATTTTACCAAGTTATCAGAATCTGACAAAGTAGGATTAAAAATTACCCATAGAAAACTTAGCCGTAATTCTTAATTCCCTCAATGATCTCAGTGGTTTAAATCTATAAATTTCAAAAAGAGGAGTTCTCGAACCCTTTCTTCCCGGTTTTTAAGAACAAAATGTTAAAAGCGATTTCCATGCTATTTGATCTAGTAAAGAAAGTACTTACATTTGCAGGCCAATTTAAATTGGTCGCGTGGCCGAGTGGCTAGGCAGAGGTCTGCAAAACCTTGTACAGCGGTTCGAATCCGCT
>CAZNND010000040.1:0-37720 GCA_964574365.1 uncultured Limnohabitans sp. | reverse complement strand
ATTTTTAATGGCCACGAAGACGCGAAGGTGCTAGGAGAGTTATGAATTGAATTTCCGGTTAAACCCTAACCTTTCCGACTACATGCCTTTCCCGAATTCTTTGGGAGAGATTCTGGTAAAGATTTTTAATGGCCACGAAGACGCGAAGGTGCTAGGAGAGTTATGAATTGAATTTCTGGTTAAACCCTAACCTTTCCGACTACATGCCTTTCCCGAATTCTTTGGGAGAGCTGCGGAATATGATTTTTTTAATCCAATCCTCAATGAACTTAAGGCGACGTATAATCAAGCGGATATATGTATAACAAAAAAGCGTCTGAAAATTTCAAACGCTTTTATTCATTTTACGAACTCTAGAAAACAAAATTAACTGCCACACATTTCACATCCTTCCGGATTATCTAAAGAACATGCGATGGCATCTTGCTTTTGATTTTTCAAGGTCTCTATTTCATTTGCTTTTTCAACCTTAGGCTCAAGTGCTGACTTGTCCAACGTAAACTTAATAGCAGCTGTTGCCGCTTGAGATCTCAGGTAATACATACCTGTTTTCAATCCCTTTTTCCAAGCATAAAAATGCATTGAAGTCAGTTTTCCAAAATTCGGATCCTGCATAAATATGTTCATACTCTGGGACTGACAGATATAGGCTCCTCTGTCAGCAGCCATATCAATAATTACTTTTTGAGAAATTTCCCAAACAGTTTTGTAAAGATCCTTTATATTTTGAGGTATTCCAGGAACATTTTGGACAGATCCATTTGTAGCTATCAATCGGTTTCTCATGGTATCATTCCAGAGACCCAATTGGATCAAATCTTTCATCAAATGTTTGTTGACTACGATAAACTCCCCGGATAGTGTTCTTCTTGTGTAAATGTTTGAAGTGTATGGTTCGAAACACTCGTTATTTCCGAGAATTTGTGAGGTAGATGCCGTGGGCATTGGAGCAAGCAAAAGCGAATTGCGTAATCCGTATTTTCTGACTTTTTCTTTCAATAAATCCCAATTCCAGCGGCCTGATTTTGGGGTAACTCCCCACATATCAAATTGCAGGATTCCTTTTGAGGCAGGGCTTCCTTCATAGGTTTCATACGTACCGTGGAGCGAAGCCAATTCTACTGATGTTTCTACTGCCGCATAATAAATAGTTTCAAAGATATCCTCATTTAGACCCCTTGCTTCTACAGAATCAAATGGCATGCGAAGCATGATGAAGGCATCTGCCAATCCTTGGATACCCAGACCTATCGGTCGATGTCTAAAGTTTGATCTGCGGGCTTCTTCTACGGGATAATAATTAATATCGATAACTTTATTGAGGTTGCGAGTTGCAACCTTGGTAATTTCATAAAGCTTGGCGTGGTCAAAGCGTAGCTTTCCGTCAGCACCTGCAGTGATAAATTTCGGTAATGCGATTGAAGCCAAGTTACACACGGCCACTTCATCGGGAGCAGTGTATTCGATGATTTCAGTACATAAATTCGAAGATTTTATCGTGCCGAGATTTTTCTGGTTGGATTTCCCGTTAGCCGCATCCTTGTAAAGCATATAGGGAGTGCCTGTTTCAATCTGGGATTCCAAAATTTCAAACCAAAGTTCCTGTGCTTTGATGGTTTCTTTAGCCTTACCCTCTCGCTCATATTTTTCATACAGTCTCTCAAATTCATCCCCATGACAATCGGATAGGCCAGGCGCTTCATTGGGACAGAACAAGGACCATTCCTCATTTTTTTCCACGCGCTTCATAAAAAGATCGGGAATCCAAAGCGCATAGAATAGATCTCGAGCTCTCATTTCCTCTTTACCATGATTTCTCTTAAGCTCAAGGAAATCTTTGATATCGGCATGCCAGGGTTCGAGATAAATAGCAAAACTTCCTTTTCTCTTGCCACCTCCCTGATCCACATAGCGGGCAGTCATATCAAAGTTTCTAAGCATAGGAACAATTCCATTGGAAACCCCATTTGTGCCTTTGATATAGCTGCCTTTGGCACGGATATGATGAATAGAAAGACCTATACCTCCGGCTGATTGAGAGATTTTTGCGCATTGCTTTAAGGTATCATAAATCCCGTCAATACTGTCATCCTTCATGGTAAGGAGGAAACAGGACGAAAGTTGAGACTTTGGCGTACCTGCATTGAATAATGTTGGCGTAGCATGGGTAAACCACTTCTCAGAAAGCAGATGGTAGGTCTCTATAGCTGCGTCAATATTTTCCTTATGGATTCCTACAGCTACACGCATCAGCATGTGCTGAGGTCTTTCGACTACCTTACCATCCAGCCTGATCAGGTAGCTTCTTTCTAAAGTCTTGTAGCCAAAATAATCGTATTCAAAGTCTCTTCTGTAGTCAATTGCCTCATCCAATATGGCAGCATGATTTTTTATAATGCCATATACCTCGGTGTCGATCAGTTGGGCGTTCTCCCCAGTTCTGGGATTGACATAGGTATAGAGCCTTTTCATGGTATTCGAAAAGGACTGACTAGTGGTTTTGTGCAGGTTAGAGATGGCAATTCTAGCAGCTAAGACGGCATAGTCAGGATGCCTTACGGTCAAAGATGCGCAGACTTCAGCTGCCAAATTGTCAAGTTCAGCCGTAGAAACCCCATCATATAAGCCATCAATGACTTTTTTAGCCACTTCGATGGGCTGTATGAATTTAGGATCCAACTCGTAACAAAGATTTTCAATCCTTGCTGTGATTTTGTCAAATCTAACAGATTCACGTCTTCCGTCTCTTTTAATTACTAGCATGATAAAATATTTTTTTGTCTTAAATAAAAATTTGCTTGATGTACTAGTTAGAAATCTTCCTCTATTGAAAATCTTGAAGCACTGCTTTCCACGGTTTCCGTTGATTTCATGACCCCTGCTTTTTGATAATCTCCTACTCGCTTTTCAAAGAAGTTGGTTTTACCTTGTAGAGAAATCATATCCATGAAATCAAATGGATTGCTACTGTTCCACACTTTTTCACATCCCAACTCCATTAAAAGTCGGTCTGCTACAAATTCAATGTATTGACACATCAGGTCTGAATTCATTCCAATAAGACGTACCGGCAAGGCATCAGTCACGAATTCCTTTTCAATAGTTACCGCTTCCACAATAATTTCTCTTACGGTGGCTTTGGGCAATTGATTGATTACGTGTCTTGTGTATAAGTGACATGCAAAATCGCAGTGCAAGCCTTCATCTCTTGAGATCAGCTCATTGGAGAATGTCAAACCGGGCATTAATCCCCTTTTCTTCAACCAAAAGATAGAACAGAAGGAACCAGAGAAAAATATTCCTTCAACTGCTGCAAAAGCAATCAATCTTTCCTGGAAATTACCGTTATCGATCCATCGAAGTGCCCAATCGGCCTTCTTTTTGACACAGTCAATATGTTCAATCGCATTCAACAAACGATCTCTTTCAACACCATCTTTAATATAAGTGTCAATTAGCAAGGAATAGGTCTCGGAATGGATATTTTCCATAGCAATTTGGAAACCATAAAAAAACTTTGCTTCCGTATATTGAACTTCTGCAACGAAGTGCTCCGCCAAATTTTCATTTACAATACCATCTGAAGCAGCGAAAAAAGCTAACACATGGGAAATAAAATGCCGTTCTCCATCATTCAAATTCTTCCAATCGGTAAGATCTTGACTTAGATCAATCTCTTCCGCGGTCCAAAAACTTGCCTCTGCCTTTTTGTAATACTCCCAAATATCTTTATGCTGGATAGGAAATAAGACAAACCTATTTTTGTTTTCATGTAAAATGGGTTCCTGCTGCATCTTTATGTTAATTTTTTACTCAATTTACTAGTTAATATCCCTTTTTGAAGTTTACTTGTAAGGCCAAGACACCTAAAAGGAGGTAATTGACCGAAGTATTCTAACAAATATGTGAATCAAATTGATAAGAAAAAACTATTTGAAGACCTAAAATGACTATTTTTTGACTATTGGTCAATTTATTCATTATTACTTGTATATCAACAGTTTATTAATTTTTAAATCAAGTATTTCTTAAATTAAATTCTTGAATATTGGCTTATAGAATTATTTTCCACATTTTTAGAAAGTTTTCCACATCCATTTTTTGAACAAAATTTGAACCAGATTCAAAACATGCCTGAAAAAATCTGATTATTTCTTGTTTATTTAAAAACAACTGAGCCCATATTTAATGATATGACGTGACGTCCAAAAGACCAAAAAAAGATCGGTCTAAAACTGATGTAAGGAAAATTCCATCGCCCCTGGAAAAATCAAAAGTACTGTCGGATTTTTCAAAATAATTTTCATACATTTGCAGTCCGATTTGAATAAATCCATTATCATGTACGCAATTGTCAACATAGCAGGTAAGCAGTTTAAAGTAACAAAAGATCAGTACGTCTATGCCCCCAAATTGGCAGGAGAGACTGGCGCTTCCGTGGAATTTGATCAGGTGCTATTGGCGGAAGCTGAAGGCTCTGTTTCTGTAGGTACTCCCATTATTGCAGGAGCCAAGGTATCCGGGAAAATCCTGGATCATGTAAAAGGTGACAAAGTTATTGTCTTTAAAAAGAAGCGTAGAAAAGGCTACAAAAAGAAGAACGGTCACAGACAAGATTTTACAAAAGTATTAATAGAAAATATTTCAATCTAAGTTTTTTCTTATCAGAAAAATCATAAACTAATACAACCATGGCACACAAAAAAGGTGTAGGTAGTTCAAAGAACGGTCGTGAGTCACATTCCAAAAGACTGGGTGTGAAGAAGTTTGGCGGTGAAGTAGTAATCGCTGGGAACATTATTGTAAGACAGAGAGGCACTAAGCATCATCCAGGTCTTAATGTAGGTTTAGGAAAAGATCACACCTTGTTTGCATTAACTGATGGTGTGGTAGCTTTCAAAACCAAGGCTGATGGTAGATCTTACGTACACATCGTTCCTTCTCAGGCTTAAGCTCTATTTACTAAAATCTCAAAACCTCTTCTTCGGAAGAGGTTTTTTTTTGCCTTTCTCCAAATCTTCATCGCTCTTTATCAATTTTTTGAATAAATAGCTACATGAATCAGCTAACAATTAAAATGAAACCCAAACCATAACAGTTTACATGAACACATATTTCAAAATAGCCTGGTCAAGCTTAGTCCTCTTCTTACTGCTGCTGGGAAATACACTTAATGCACAGCAAATTCCTGATCCCAAAGTCTATGATGCCTTACAGTGGCGACTGATCGGCCCATTCCGTGGAGGCCGGGCAGATGGCATCTCAGGCGTAAAAGACAGTGACAAAACCTACTATTTCGCCTCCACAGGCGGTGGTATCTGGAAAACAACCAACGCAGGACAAACCTGGAAATCTGTCTCCGACGGATTTTTTGGAGGCTCAATGGGCGCTGTAGCTGTTGCAGAAAGCGATACCTCAGTCGTGTATGCCGGGGGTGGCGAAAAAACCGTCAGAGGCAACGTTTCCTTCGGTTACGGCATATGGAAAAGTGCTGATGCAGGAAAAACCTGGACTCGTGCTGGCTTGGATAAAAGCCGATTTGTCTCAAGACTTCGAATCCACCCATCCAATCCAAATGTGGTCTATGCCGCAGTTTTGGGGGATATTTTCAAACCCGATGCGACTAGAGGTGTGTACAAGACAACCGATGGAGGCCAAAACTGGGAGAAAGTTTTGTTTGTCAACGACGTCTCTGGTGCGGTAGATTTGATCTTGGATCCAAACAATCCGGAAGTACTTTATGCGACCACCTGGGAATTGAAGCGTACCCCATATAGTCTGGAAAGTGGCGGACCAGGTTCCAAAATGTTCAAATCTACCAATGGCGGAAAGACTTGGGATGAACTATCAGCCAAAGAAACTTTTCCAAAAGGCCTGCTAGGTATCATGGGAATCGCAGTTTCTCCCAAGAACTCCAACCTACTTTACGCCATCATCGAAAATGATAATGGCGGAGTATTTACCTCCAAGGATGCCGGACAAACCTGGGAACGGGTAAATGAAGACCGAAATCTACGGCAACGCGCTTGGTACTATTCCCGAATCTACGCAGATACACAAGATGAGAAAACGCTCTATGTACTCAACGTGAGTTATCACAAATCAACCGATGGAGGTAAAACTTTCAAAGGTGCTGATGCCCCTCACGGTGATCATCATGACCTCTGGATAGATCCTGCCAACAATCAGCGGATGATCATTGCAGACGACGGGGGTGCCCAAATATCCGAAGATGGGGGTGCAACATGGTCTTCCATGATGAATCAGCCTACCTCCCAGTTTTACCGAGTGACCACTGACAACAGCTTTCCTTACCGCATCTATGGGGCGCAGCAGGATAATTCTACGGTAAGAATCCGCCACAGAAATGACGGAGGTGCGATCACCGAAGCTGACTGGGAACCGACAGCCGGTGGCGAATCCGGTTGGATAGCACCCGATCCACTGGATAGCGATATCGTCTATGGAGGTTCGTATGGTGGACTCTTGACCAGAGAAAATCATAGAAATGGTACCTCCCGCACGGTCAACGTATGGCCTGACAACCCGATGGGTCATGGGGCTGAGGGTATGAAGTATCGGTTCCAGTGGAACTTCCCTATTTTCTTTTCCCCTCACAATCCAAAGCTACTATACACCACCAGTAATCAGTTTCACCGCTCGACCAATGAAGGCCAAAGTTGGGAAGTCTTTTCTCCTGACTTGACCCGAAATGACAAGAGCAAACTCGGCCCTTCCGGTGGTCCGATCACCAAAGACAATACTTCTGTAGAGTACTATGCAACCATCTTTACGGCAGCTGAGTCTCCTGTGAAGCAGGGTGTTATTTGGGCAGGTTCGGATGACGGATTAGTGCATGTGACAATGGATAATGGAAAAACCTGGCAAAACGTGACTCCGAAAGATATGCCAGAATGGCTTCAGATCAACTCCATCGAGGCAAGTCCATTTGAGGCTGGTGAGGCGTATTTTGCGGCGACCGGATACAAGAGTGGTAACTATGCCCCTTACCTCTACAAGACCAAGGATTATGGAAAAACTTGGACGAAGATCGTTTCTGGTATCGATCCGGAGCACTTTACCCGAGTGGTAAGAGCTGATCCATTGAAGAGAGGAATGCTCTATGCAGGTACTGAAACAGGCATGTACTATTCCAAGGACGATGGAGTAAGCTGGCATTCACTACAATTGAATCTGCCGATCGTACCAATTACAGATTTGACTATCAAGGAAAATAACTTGATCGCTGCTACTCAGGGTCGGTCTTTCTGGATCATTGATGACCTGACCGTATTGCATCAGGCAGAGCCAGGAATTGCGAATAAGGCATTTCACTTATACAAACCGCAAGATTCTTACCGAATCGACGGAGTGAAGCGAAGCAGCCTGACCAATGGAACCAACCGTCCGGGTGGGGTCTTGGTCTATTATTTCCTCAAGGAAAAACCGAAAGAAGAATTGAAGATAGAATTCTTTGATGAAAAAAATCAACGGATCCGCTGGTTCTCTACCAAGGGTGTGAATGGTGATACGCTCAAAGTCAAAGAAGGCGCAGGCGAATTTAACTGGAATCTGAGAGCAGAAAATGCCGAAGGCTTTGACGGACTGATCATGTGGGCAGCCAACCTTCGCGGTCCAAAGGTAGTTCCGGGAACATACAAAGTGAAAATGACCGTGGATGGACAAGCGCAGGAGCAAAGCTTCAAGGTCTTGGCAGATCCTCGCTATGAATCTTCCCAGGAAGATCTGGTAGCGCAGTACACGTATTTGATGGCAATCCGAGAAAAGATCACAGAAACTCACCAAGCAATCAAACTGATCCGAGCCTATCGAAGCGAACTCGATTCCCTGAGCACAAAGCCACAAAATCTAGAACAGATCAAAGCTGAAATGCAGGAAATCGAAGAGACCCTCTATCAGACCAAAAACCGAAGCGGTCAAGATCCGCTGAACTATCCGATCCGACTGAACAATAAGCTGGCTCACCTGAGCAGTGTGGTAGGCAACGGAGACTACAAGCCCACCGATCAGTCTGAGGCAGTAAGAAAAGAGCTCACCGAGCAAATCGATGTACAGCTCGCCCGTTTCCGAAAACTGGAGCGGGAGCAGATTTCCCGACTCTTGAATATCGAGGAAATGAAAACTAAGTTGGAGATAAAGAAGTAAATGGAAAGAGAAACAGACCTGTCAGGTTTTAAAAACCTGACAGGTTTAAACTTGATTAAAACCAATTTTTACTTCCTATACCTAATGATTTTTAAAAGATAACTATTTCATTTTTTTGAATCTAAAAAATAGGGACCGAATTAGTCCTATTTTGACACATTTGAAAATTTTGAAGGCACAATGGGAATGCGAGGAGCAATATCAAAATTCCCCACATTAATTGCCCGCTGAAAAAATAGCTCATTGATACCTGCTAAAAACCGATAAAATGAAGCCGGCAAGGACTACAAGGCTAGCATCAGGATTGAAGAAGTAAGAAAAAAGCTGACCGAACAAACCGAATTGCAGTTGGCCGGAGTCAAAAACTCGAGTGGGGATAGCTTTCCCGAATGCTTACTTTAAAGAAAGTCCAAGCTGGAGGACTTTATTCGATTTTATGGCAGCCGTGAATCTGACATTGAACTCAGGAGAAGAACTTTGATTCCACTGGGGGTGCCCTTTCCGGCAAGTGGGTCTAAAGAAGTTTGAGCACATTTAGACTGAAAACCGAAATTAACCAAGAAAAACAGAAAAATTAGGCAGAAGCGTATCTTTGTCAAGTGTCTAGGGCAATGGAAGATGCAGTGAAATAAATGGCCCTATATTTATTAAATTGATGAAAACCATCGGGCCTTAAACTTTATCTGATATGATTATTTCAAGAATTGTATTGAAAAACTGGAAAAACTTCAAAGAAGTGGATGTCCCACTTACAGATAGAGTATTCGTTGTTGGGCCTAACGCTTCAGGAAGATCCAATTTATTGGATGTTTTGCGATTTTTGAGAGATATAGCAAAACCAGGTGGGGGACTACAAAAAGCGGTTACTGATAGAGGAGGAATTTCTAAGATAAGAAGTCTAGCAGCTCGAACTTTTCCTGATGTTGAAATTGAGGTTCATTCCTCCGAAGATGCGTCATAGTCACCTATTTGGAGATATTCATTAGGAATAAAGCAAGAAACTAGAGGGTTTAGATTACCCTATCTCACTCATGAGAGAGTTTGGGAAGGAGAAAAATTAATTTTGAATAGACCAGACAAGGAAGATAGTAGTGATAAAGAAAGGTTAACGCAAACAGCCCTTGAACAGATTTATGCCAATAAGGATTTCCGAGAAATCAATAAGTATTTGGAAAATGTGGTTTATCTACATCTTTTACCTCAACTTCTGAAGCACCCCCAATCCTTCACAGGACCTGATTTACCAGGAGATCCATTTGGAAAAGGATTTTTAGATAGAATTTCAAAAGTCAACGAAAAAACCAGAAAAGCTTGGCTGAAAAAGATTGAAACTGCTTTAAAAATCGCAGTACCTCAATTTAAAGAATTCAATTACACGGAAGAAAATGGCAAGCCCCATCTTGAAGCTATTTATGAGCACTGGAGACCAAAAGCCAGGAAACAAAGAGAAGATCAATTCTCTGATGGGACGCTCAGACTTATTGGGCTTCTCTGGTCATTACAAGAAGGTGATGGATTACTTTTATTAGAAGAGCCGGAACTATAACTTAATGCCGCCATTGTCGCAAAAATCCCTGCTTTAATCTATAAGCTCCAAAAACCCAAGAAAAGACAGGTTATTCTTACTTCGCATAGTACAGACCTTTTAGCCGATAGAGGAATTTCTTTGGATGAGATTTTACTTCTTGAACCGACCGCAGAGGGAACACTAGTGAAAACAGCCTCCACTATTCCAGAAATCAAAGCCATGCTTGAAGGAGGTCTTTCTCCAGGGGATGCGATTTTACCAAGGACAAAACCTAGGAATATTAATCAATTATCCATTTTTTAACTATGTCTATACCAATTAATCTGGTCTATGAAGATGAATTGAGTGAGTTTGTAATGAATAGGCTCTTGAGCTGTTTTAACGGTAAGTTTTTTTCAGCAACTTCTTACAATGGTAGAGGATTCGGCTATATTAAGTCATCTATTAATGGGTTCAATCAGGCTTGTGTGGCCATCCCATTCTTTGTACTGACTGATTTAGACGCTCATACTTGTCCCATATCCTTACTATCCGATTGGTTCAAAAGTCCCAAACATTCAAATATGATTTTTAGAATCGCTGTAAGGGAAGTGGAAGCTTGGTTGCTTGGAAACAGGGAAGGATTTGCAAACTATAATGGTATTTCAACAGCCCATATACCCAATCATCCTGAACGTATAAGTGATCCTAAAAGGACTTTAATTTCTATAGTGAGCAAATCAAGAAAAAGAAGTATTAGGGAAGACATTATACCAATCAATCAAAATGCTTCCATTGGACCAAACTATAATGGGAGGTTAATGGAATTTGTATTAAATCATTGGAATATTGAAAGAGCAATGGAAAACTGTGAAAGTTTACTAAGGGCTTATAGTAGGTTAGATGAATTCAACTTTAAAATGCCAAATTGACGAAGAACAATTATTATCTCTGCCTACGTTGAGCCTCAGCAGTATGCAAAACTTCAGAAACACAAGACAATCCATTTTCCAGCAAGGTAGCAGCATAGAGGATCGGTAGTCACCTCCGAAGTTAAGGACCTTAAACAATTCGGGAAGATCCACCGAAATTGGTTTGGCTAACTGTCGCGAGGAAGTGATTTTAGGACTGCAGGTTTTTTGGCAGCTGTTTTCAAGGACTAAGAAGCTGCCCGCTTAGGAAAGGAAACCTAAAAAACAATTCATCTTAAAAAAAGAGTGACATTCCGTGTCACTCTTTTTTTTATGCTTGCTAATTTTTACAATAAACCATAGTTTAGGTTCAAAGATGCTATTCGGTGAATTCCAGAAGCATCCGACCATGAAATTTAATCCGACAACAAAGCAAGTTTTCACCAATTCCGGGGAATTGATTAAGCAGCTGGACTGTCCATTCCGGATGGACTGGGAAGGTATGGAAAAAGATTCCGAACACCACCGAAGCTGTACCGTATGTGGCCGTTCGGTTCTGGATACCGAAAAGCTGTCAGAATAGGATCCGGTTTCGTAGGTTAGTTCTTTATGTCGATTTCAAATTCATGGATTGAAACAATTAAAAGATTTTGACTTGAAAAGTAATTGATATGGACTTAGGAATATTTGTAGTCGGAGATGATTATCCTATGATTGAAAGCCCAACTATTGGACTTCCAATGCTGTGGATGCAGGAAGAAGTAAAAAACATGACCGAAGATAAATTTTGGGAATGGATTGTTGATTTGAATAATAACTGGTATAGTGATTCTCACAAGGAATCACTTAAAAAGCGGGCACAAATCAATCCAAATTTAGTTCCTGCAGATTTTGATGGAACATTGAAGTTGTGCCTTACCTGGATATTCCTTCAATCACAAGATAAATGGAAACCAAGAGGATTAGATCCAAAGCCAAGATAACTGAAGTTGATTCGCCTTAAATCATTTCTTTATGTAAAGATTTATCGAGACAGATCAAACTTTGAGACGGCCATTTACTGAAAATACAATTATCTAAACAGCAGCTCCTTTTGCTTCCAATCTACTCTTAGGAGACATAAGATTCTATTATGAGGTTATCATGGAAGACTTGATCGAGGATGTGATTGGCGACAGTTGGAATGAGATAGACACTTTCGATTGAAATCCTGCCTAGCCACTTGCTACGGTAAGGATTCGGTGCTGAAGCTACTGACAAAAATTGACGGTCTAACCTTTATTTTTGAAATAAAGCGGCTGAAAAATAAAGCGGACGGAAGAGGAAGCATGAGAAATTACCAACATCTAGGTATTTTTTGAAGCTGGATGAAATGGAAATTAAAGGCGAAACTTCCGATCGGCAATTATATCCAAATTTTCAGTGAACCAAAGTTGAAAAAAATGAAATTGGCACAATTTAATAGTTGTGTTTATCAAAAAGGATTTTGCTTTGACGTAGCCGTCATTGAGGGCGAAAAGTTTGGAGTATCGGTACAATCAAGAGGTCTGCTCGATAGTGAATACGACTTTTTTGAAGAGTTTTTGGATGATCTGATCAGTAAAAATCCGCTTTCGTTTACTTATAATTATATGGAAGTTGATCCAAATTATTCGAAACTTATCAAGCTAAAATTCGAGGAGAGTTACTGGTATGCATTTGACTGGCTTGCAAAAAGTATTTTGTTGTCTAAGGGAAATAGAACCCGTTTGGACCAAAATGAGCCGTTAGGTGAATATGCTAAAAAAAGCATGAAGTAGGAATTTGCGAAAGAATATGGTTTAGATTTTTAGTCCAAAAAATTGAATGATCTCAATTTTATGATGGTTAAAAATTTACTTCCTTGCAAAAAAATACTATTACTGCTATTAATTTTCAAAAGTCTTAGAAAAGATTTTAAATAAACTATTACATGATACCGACAGATTTTAACCTATTTAATTAAAAGGTAAAGTTGTACTATTCAACTAAAATTACGTTAATCAATTTTGTATGAGCCTAAACCCAAGCATTAAAACACTTTCTTTTATTGCTTCTCTCACTCTAATCGTAGGGTTTTCGGCAGGTTCTATAAAAGGAATTTCTTCAATCCTTGAGAACTTACCTTTCCTCAAAAGTGAAGATCCTGTGGCTAATTTCACATTTTCCCCAGACAATGTTTGCGCAGACATTCCAATAAAGTTTACCAACTCATCCAAAGGAGACAATTTGACATATGAATGGGATTTTGGTGATGGCAATAAATCTGCATTAAAAGATCCTGTTCACACTTATAGCACTGCCATTGGGGGTGGGACAAAAACAATACAGGTCAAGCTGACAGTATCTGTTGGTACAGTAAAAGCAACTAAAGAAGAAACAGTTACTATCAAAGAAATCCCGTCCCTTGATATAAGTAGTGATAAAGACGTGACAGACTTTCAGAATCTTAAATACTTTATAGTCTGTGAAAACAATGCCACTGAATTCACCTTTTTTAATGCGGCAAAATCCAATGAAAAAAACACAAAATATGAAATCGACTGGGGGGATGGTAGTTCACCATTTAACGGTTCTGCTTGGACGGAACTTAAGCACACTTATGCGGTAGGTATTTACTCAATAACCTACACTGTAACTTCGGAAAACGGTTGTAAGGTCACTAAAACATATGGGGTTTTTGTAGGGTCTAATCCCGCTGTGGGATTAGGAAATCCTGGAAATACAAACGTTTGTGTGGGTGAGACACTAACTTTCCCAATTACAGGAACAGCGAACAATCCTAAAGGAACCATTTACACAGTAACGTTTTCGGATGGTTCTGCTCCTCAGGTCTTTAATCATCCAGCACCGGCCTCAGTCTCACACACGTTTACAAAAACCTCTTGTGGCTCAACCGCAGATGGATTTCCAAACTCATTTTTGGTAAAAATAGTAGCAGAAAATCCTTGTGCAAGATCCCAGGCATCAGTTGTGCCCATCTATGTTTCAGAACCGGCCACCCCCAAAATAAAGACACCCGTAGAGCCAGTTTGCATCGATGAAAATGTCACTTTTGAAAATACCACACAATTTGGAACCGAGGTAAGTACTAACGGAAATTGTAGCCAAGACGGCAAGTTTGTTTGGGAAATACAGCCTACGACTGGATGGACTTTACAAAACGGTACATCCTTAGGTACACGACCAAACCCAACAACTCCCAATTCCTGGGTTTCCGGATCCAAAAATATCATCCCAAGATTTACATCTTCAGGAACATATACCATAAAATTGATTACGGGAAATCGTTGCGGGATCAAAGAAGAGGTCAAAACAATTTGCGTAATTCCAAGACCTATTCCCACTTTTGCCTTGGAAAAAACCGAGGCTTGTGGACCTGCAACTGTAAAAGCAACAAATACTTCCAATATTTTGGGAGTCTGTCAACCACTTAACACCAACACTTTTACTTGGACAGTATCTTATTCAAATGGAACTTGCGGTACAACTTCTGACTGGGAGTTTACAGCGGGCTCCAATATGAATTCAGAAAGCCCAACTTTTTTGTTCAAAAATCCTGGAATTTATGCAGTTCGGCTTACTATTGTCGCAAGCTGCGGAGCGGTATCCAAAGAAGAAATAGTAACTGTTACAGCACCTCCTGCCGTAAGTCTAAACACCATTCCTAACAGCTGCGGACCCACAACTATAACCCCAATAGCTACAATAGGGATTTGTGATTCAGGGACGCCAACCTACAAATGGACATTTGAGGATGGAACACCAGCAACATCCTCCAGTCTGGATCCGGGTCCAGTTACTTTTTCTACTCCTGGATCAAAAAAAATCACGTTTGAAGTTATTTCTGCATGCGGATCAACAAAATCTGAAAAATCATTTGATGTATACTACGTTCCAAAGGCCAATGCAGGTTCAGATTTGGAAATCTGCAACGGTGAGGATATCAAATTAAGCGGAGCCGCCACGGGAGGAACAGGCAATTACACCTACCAATGGACAAGCATACCAAATTCAACGATTTCAGATGAATCAACATCAACCCCAACAGTCAAACCAAGCCAGACAACCGTATATAAACTAACAGTAAGGGACCAATCAACAAATTGTATATCCACAGATGAAATCGAGATCAAAGTAATTCCGGCACCCATAATCCAATTTGATATACCAAACCAGACAATTTGTTCTGGAGAAACATCCAAAGCAGTCAATCTTACTTCCGTTCCATCAGGTGAAACAATTTCATGGACCTCCGCTGCAAATGGGGCTACTGGGGTAAGTCCAAATGGAACAACTCAAATTACGAGTCAAACCCTTGTCAACCCCACAGACAAACCAATAGATGTTGTCTATACCGCTTTGATTTCAAACGCTACCCAAGGCAACTGCACTGTTGTGCCTGCGAAATACACCATTCGGGTAAATCCGTCACCAGCTTACTCAAATGCGGATATTTCTGTTTGTAGTGAACAATCCATTGACTTTAAACCATCAAATAATATTGCTGGAACAACTTTCACCTGGATTGCATCTTTTCCTACAGGAATTAGTGGAGGTTCCAATTCCAGTGTTCCAAGCGCATCGGTAAATCAACAGCTAAAAAATTCCACCAATACTCCTCTTGAAGCAACTTATACCATTACACCCATATTAGGATCCTGTCCTGGAAATCCTTTTGAACTCAAAGTTAACGTTCAGCCTGCACCATCAATAATTTTTTCAGAATCGGATCAAGCTATATGTGCGGGAAATGCCTCAAAAGTTGTCCAACTCTCTTCGGATGTGGCGGGAGCAACTTTTTCCTGGACTGTAGATCCAAAAGGTTTGAATATTCCTAGCTCAGGGATAGGGAATCAAATACCTAGTCAGGCGTTCACCAATACTACGAACCAGCCTATAACCTTGGAATATCGGGTATCGGTCAGCACAAGTTTAGGTGGTAACTGCGCTGGAGTTCCAAAAATTTACCGAATTACAGTAAATCCCACAATTACACTGAGCGATACTATTTCAGATTTTAACGGATTTGGAACTAGCTGTGCAGGTGCTAGTGATGGTTTCATTAAACTAAATCCATCGGGTGGTAATGGAGTTTTCAATTATGCATGGTCTGGACCCTCCGGATTCTCAGCAAATTCCAAAGACTTGTCCAACCTAATTCCTGGCAATTATCAGGTGGTTGTTTCAGACCAATTTGGATGTTCAGCTACCAAATCGTATCAAATTTCAGAACCACTGCCTCTAAGTGCTAGTGTGGTATCAATTAAAAACATTCTTTGTAACGGAGACGAATCAGGAGCGATTGAAATTTCAGTTTTGGGCGGGGTAAGCACACTCCCTTACAAATTTGAATGGAAAAGGAACGGTGTACCCATTTCTGGTAATTCTCAAAATTTGAATGGAGTTCCAGCGGGAACCTATGAAGTCAAAATAAGTGATACCAATAGCTGTTTCAAAATTCTTTCTGGAATCGAATTGACAACAGCCGATTTGGTCATTAATTATAAAAAAACAGATATCAGTTGTTTTGGTGCCAATGATGGAGCATTGGATTTGGACGTAAGCGGGGGCCAGCCTCCCTATAGTATTAACTGGACATTTGGTTCAAGCATAAGCTCCTTTAACAATCTTGGTCCGGGAGATTACACATTGACGGTTGCCGACCAAGGTGGATGTATCCGAACCCAGACCATTACAATAAAAGACGCTACCCAATTTGAATCTACCCCAGAGGTAAAACAAATTTCCTGCTTCGGAAAAAAAGATGGATCGATCAAACTTAACCTAAAAGGAGGTTTGGGTAAGACTACAATCCGCTGGGACAATGGTGCAGAACTAGAAAATCTTTTTAATCTTTCTGCGGGAATTTATGGGGTTACCATAAAAGATGAATCAGCTTGCGAAATCCGCCATGAATTCAATATTGTGGAACCAGCCCAACTTGAAGTGGAACCGACCCTTACCGATGCGCTGGATTGTTTAAATCCCCAAAGCGGTGAGATAAGTTTGGCAATTTCGGGAGGGAATCCTCCCTACTCTATCCAATGGAGTAACGGAAGCACAAGTGAAAAGCTTACCGGGATTACTTCGGGGCAATATGCTGTAACCATAAAAGATGCTTCTGGATGTTCAATTAACAAATCCTATGAAATCAAAAGGCCTTCCGCATTGAATATCATCGGCTTAAGGTCAACAATTATCCAATGTAATCCAAGATCGATTCAAGAACAATTTCAAATCGTCGTCAGTGGAGGAGTAGCTCCTTACAATATCGTATGGTCAGGTGGTAACGTATCATCCGACGGCAGAATAATGACCACAGATATTCCAGGCTTATATGAGGTTGTACTTACGGATGGAAAAGGGTGTGTGAAAAAAGAGACTTTCCAAGTAGAGAGTGTGGAAATCATTCCTGACGCATCTTTTGGATCTGTCGCCTTTGATCAATACAACTCATTCCTGGTTAATTTTGAGATTCAATTTCAAAATAAATCATTTGGACAGATTACCTCCTACTTTTGGGATTTTGGGGATGGTTCAGAAAGCTTTGAAGAAAATCCAAAACACACGTACAGTGCAGAAGGGGAATATGAAATCACTTTAAGGGTAACGGATCTATTTGGATGTTCTTTGGAAACCAAAAAGAAAATCTCTGTTTTTGATTATTACTTGGTAACACCATCTGCCTTTACCCCAAATGGCGATGGCATCAATGATTACTTCTTCCCAAAATTCCTAAACATTGAGTCAATTGAATTTTGGATAATCAACAAATGGGGAGAAACCATTTTTTATACGGATGACCTCAAGTCCCAGGGTTGGAATGGTAAAATTAATGAGGAATCAGGCATGCCGGGTAATTACCTATACAAGTTGAGGCTTAAAACCCTTGATGGTAGGACACAAACAAAGACAGACCAATTCCTACTACTAAAATGAAAAAACTGATAGGGATTAGTACACTCTTTTTAATGGCCATTACCCAAGTGGATGGGCAGGATTTCCATTACTCTCAATTTTATGCGGCTCCACTTTATTTGAATCCTGCTCTGACTGGCAGTACAGAACTTTCTAGAGTCGGAGTAAACTATAGAAAACAATGGCCCGGGCTGGACCATGATTTCAACTCGTATTCAGCCTACTATGACCACTACAGCTTTGACCTTAAGAGCGGGGTAGGCATTTCAGCCAATAGTTTTCAGGAAACCAACATGAAGGTAAACACAACGGATGTTTCTGCCTTTTATTCATACAATCTCCAGATTGCAGAATCCTGGAATTTTAGGATGGGAACACAAATTTCTTTGGTAAGAAGAAGTGCGGATCTGGACAATTTGATATTTGGCGACCAGATTGACCTCTTCAACAGGAGCATAAACTCTGGAACACTCGATGCTGTGCCGAATTTTGAGCCTTATTCTTATTTGGATATTGGTTTTGGAGCATTGTTAAACAATGAAAACTTCTGGCTGGGGTCTTCTTTTCACCATATTAACCAACCTTCTATCAGTTTTTATCCAGACGATCAATTTGGGTTTCTGCCCCTAAAGTGGAGCGTTCACGGAGGTTGGAATTTTCCCTTAGGTGCGAACCAATATTTTGGGTCTAAGTTTGACAACATGGCGTCCATCATGGGAAATTTCAAAAAGCAAGGTCCTTTTCAACAAGTTGATATAGGAGGTCAGCTTCTTTACAAATCATTGATTACAGGACTTTCTTTCAGGGGAATACCTGGTGTTAACGGCTTACAAAACCAGAACTCAATTATTGTTATGGTTGGATTAAAGTTGGAAACTGGAATGGTTATAGGATATAGCTATGATTACATGGTTTCTGCTTTTGGCTTACAGACCAAGGGGGCGCATGAAATTTCCTTTCGGTATCAGTTTTTTATGGGAGATCCTAGAGATAGGAACAGAAGAAGCCGGTTGCTGAAGTGCTTTGACTTTATGATGTAGTTGGTGGGATCGTACTGATTTCAGTTAAAGCCCAGGGGTGGCGGTGATTTTAGGACAGAAGGTTTTTTGGCGGCTGTTTTCAAGGACTAAGATGCAGGCCGCTTAGGAAAGGAAACCTAAAAAACAATTCATCTTAAAAAAAGAGTGACATTCCGTGTCACTCTTTTTTTTATGCTTGCTAATTTTTACAATAAACCATAGTTTAGGTTCTAAAATGCTATTCGGTGAATTCCAGAAGCATCCAACCATGAAATTTAATCCGACAACAAAACAAGTTTTCACCAATTCCGGGGAGTTGATTAAGCAGCTGGACTGTCCTTTCCGGATGGACTGGTTAGGTATGGAAAAAGCTTCCGACTACCATCGGAGCTGTACCGTATGTGGCCGTTCGGTTCTGGATACCGAAAAGCTATCAGATGCTGAACTCCTTGCCAGAGTGCAAGAAGATCCCCAAACCTGCCTGAAAATTGGTTTGAACCAAGAAAACGTAATCCTAGTATCCGATGGACTTAAGACTTAACCTCCTGTTAAATCAAGGAAAAAGAATTATCAAGACGGCAAGAACCTTGGAAATGATCAACCAAGCAGCAAAGGCTGGATTCAAGCCTTTGGTCAAGAAAGTCGTCCCTTCGGATAAAATCAAGTCAAAATTCAAGCTGATCCAAAGCAAGGTCACCGGAACGGTAGAATTGACTTCAGATTTTAGGAGTGATTACTCTGGTTCTTCAATGGAAGATTACTTGGGGGAACCAAGGTCAAATTTTGAGACAGTTATTGATTGGACCTTCTATTACCCCCACAGTATTTCCTCTCCCTTTGCGGCCTACTTGCTTCCTTCGGACATCTACGTGGGTGAGGAGGTATTTCTGGAGGACTTGATCGAGGATGTGGTTGGGGACAGTTGGAATCAGGGAGACACCTTTCGATTGAAATCCTGCATGGCCACATGGAACGGCAAGGATTTAGTGTTGAATCTCCCGCCAAGAAGGGAAGGGCCGACATTTGTTGGGTGAGTAAAGGGTCTGAAAAATGGAAAAGACAGGAAGGCCAATAAAAAACCTATTCTTCTTTTGAATCATGTTATTCCTTGGACTTAAATAGGATAATTCCTAGGACAACATCAATCCAATCTTTTTTCATTTGTCATCCATACTTTCCAAGCCAGAGGATTTGGAGGTGATTTTATGGGAGAATGGCCGGGACTTTTTGGAGACAGTTTTGATAATTTCCTCCCAATGCCTAACCAAAAGTTTTACCATTTCCCAGTAGGTGAAGCCTGCCTTTGAAGGAAGTCGCAAATAAAACATACCTAAATCATGCTTCTCACACAAATCCCTTTGGTGCCTGATTCTTTGAATATTATAATCCTGAGTCAAAATACAAGCTCTCTCTTTCCCTGCAATGGGGATCCATTCTTCATCGGGAGTTCCTTCTCCAAAGACTGCTTTGATAGATTTTATCTCAATGGGATCTTTTAATCCCATTTGAAAATTTAGTGGTGCTTGAAGCAGATTGAAGCCTTTGGCGAGTAATGGAGCTATATTTTCATCTATATAGATGATCATGCGGCTTCACAGAAATCAATAGCATCCAGAACCTCTTTTTAAGTTATTTCAAAAATGTAGGCGATGAATTGAATTGAATCCCCTGCTTGGTAATAGCCATACAAGGTTTCTGGATAAATATTCCTTCCATCAAGGATCGGGTGCCCAAATTTCCGGTTCGGGTCAATTACAATAGCATGATCTTTTCCCATCGGCCAAAGCCTGGAAACCACATCCTCCTCAAATTCCAACTTTTTGAAAAATACTTGGATAATATCCAGATTAATTTGTCTTGTACCATTCATCGAGACCAAGACCCCGTCAAACTTCCAGAAAACTGTTTTCCCGTCTGTCTTCACTTCATCTAAAACCTCCTTCTGGGCGAAAGGAAATGGTGTATTCAATAATTCCGAGAGTTCCTCGTGTGCAATTAAGACATCTTGAGTCTTGACTCCTATTTCTACAAACTGAATCATTACATACAGTTCCACCACAGTATGGAAACTCACGGCAATAGATCCATCTATTTTCCAGGAATAGTGTTGTTGCAATTTATTACCCAACCTTCCATCCCAATAGGTTTTTACCCATCGCCTGACTTTTGGATAAGGAATTTTGAGGATGGAGGCGACATCCTTAATGGTGTAAATCCCTTTTCCTATTTCTGGATTGTTTTCGAAAGCGATCATAGTTTTTAGGTTAAAAAGTTTCAAAAAATAAGGAAAACCGTTGACGCATAAGCATTTTAATTCCAAATTATTATCAGCAACTATGAATATCCGCCATCATACAAGTTGGAATTTATTACCTTTCCTTCGAAAAGAAATTGTTGGATTGAAAAAGAGCTAAAAGCTTCCTTTCAAGAAGATTTTTAATGAAACGGGAAAAATTTTCCTTTGCGCCTTACAGTCTTCGCGAGAGATAGCTTAGGAAATTTTTAGATCGAATTCCATCTTTAAAATAATTTTTTCCCGCAAAGACGCAGAGGCGCAAAGAAAAATAAAATTTTTCATCCTTTTGGCGACCTTTTACCCTATTGCATAGAGATTAGCCGGCTGTTTTATAGAAGAAGTTGTCTATTCAGGTGAGTTGTTTTAATCAAATGAATAACGAAAAAGGAACTGGAATTTTCCGATCACTTCAACCATCCCCTTTTACTTGTACAGAATCTGATTTTCATGTCAGCAAATTCCAACAAAGATTCAATCAAATACTGGCATTGGTTGATATTGGCTTCAAAACAAGTAATGGCCACTCGAAAATGGGTTTTGATCAGATAATCACTTCATAAAATCCCATTAGCCTGCACAAACACAACAATCAACCAAAAACCACCCCTATTCCAGCAGAAAATCCTAAAACACCCTAAACCCCTTAATCTGCTCCAAAAACATCCCTGCACTGGATGGAGAAAGAATTAAAATAAATGCAATTCCGAAAATCGCTCCGTACAAGTGGGCGTCGTGGTTGATGCCGTCATTATCCTGCTTGGCCTTGACATACGAATAGATCAGAAACAAGCCTCCAAGAATAAACCCAGGAAGACAAATAATTCCAAACAGGCAAATATCAGCCAAAGGCATAATCACTATACTGGCAAATACCGTTGCGGAGGTTCCTCCTGATGCACCTAAGGCCCGGTAATAGCTGGATTCTTGGTATTTCAGATAAGTGGGGATGTCTGAAATGATTATCCCCAAAAGATAAAAAGCCACAAAAAAGAATCCCCCAAAGCCCTGACCAAACTGATACTGCAAAAACATCTCGACTACGCCGCCAAAGAAGTAGAAGGTAAACATGTTGAATAGCAGGTGGATGTAGTCCTTGTGGATAAAACCCGAAAGGATAAACCGATCCCATTGGTTTCGGTTTTTGATCCGATAAGGGATAAACATCCAGCGCTCAAGCAGATCGGGCCGGTTGAATCCGAGGATGCTGGTAATTGCTGTGATCCCGATGATCAAGGTGGTCAACGTCAATTCCATGGCTTATTTCTCCCGGTGAATCAGGTCTTGGGTAATGGCATACAGAGCCTGATAGTACGCTTCGTCTTTGAAGTGCAAACTCGCAAATTGGCTGAACCCTGCCTCAAAGTAGGATTGCATCTTGACTTCGGTCAGGCTGCGGATGCCGAGTTTTTCATAGATCGCTTTCACCGCGTTAACCTTCTCGACCTTGTCAAATTCCTTCAGTGAAAGCCAATGATTCAATTCGCCCAAATCCTCCCCTTGAGCCAGTTCCAAGGCTTTGATCAAAAGGAAGGTCTTCTTATTTGAAATGATATCCCCGCCTACCTGTTTGCCAAACTTGGCCTGATCGGCATAGACATCAAGCAGGTCGTCTTTCAGCTGGAATCCCACGCCTATATTCACCCCAAACTCGTACAGCTTCTGCGCATCTTCCTTTTCTGCTCCAGCCAAAACTGCCCCAAGCTGAAGGGCAAAACCCAACAGCACGGCTGTTTTCAGACGGATCATGTTGATGTATTCGTCTTCGTGGACGGTCTCGTAAGCCTCAAAGTTCATGTCAAACTGCTGTCCTTCGCAGACTTTGGCCGCTGTCTTATTGAATAGGCGGATCACCTCAGTCAGCAACTTTGGGTCTGTACCCAAAAGCAAATCATAGGCTCGCACGAGCATCACGTCTCCGGAAAGAATGGCAATGTTTGCATTCCACTTTTCATGGACGGTAGCTTTGCCTCTTCGCAGCGGGGCATTGTCCATGATGTCGTCGTGCATCAGGGTGAAGTTGTGAAAGACCTCTACTGCAGCTGCCTGAGATAGGATTTCCTCCGGATTTTTTCCATAAATCCCATAGGCCAGGAGGGAGAGCAGCGGACGGATCCGCTTTCCTCCGAGGCTCATGATGTAGGTGATGGGTTCGTACAATTCGGCGGGAGATTCTCCGAATGAGTGAGTGGTGATGTGCTGTTCTAGCTTAGTTGAAAGCGCGTGGGCGAGACTTTTTTCTGTCATTTTCTGCAAATTCCAAATCGATGGTTCGTCGGTCGATATCGGTGTTAACTACTCTGACCTTTACTTTGTCACCCAAAGTGATCATTTTTTTACTTCTCGTCCCAATCAGACGCATGTTTCTTTCGTCAAATTCATAATAATCGTCGTCCATATCCTGAACTCTGATCATGCCTTCACACTTGGTTTCGGTGATCTCGACAAATACTCCCCACTCGGTCACACCGCTGACAATACCTTCGTAATCCTTCCGCTCGGCAAGGGACATGTACTCGACCTGCTTGTATTTGATGGAGGCGCGTTCGGAGTCAGCGGCACGTTTTTCCCGCTCGGAGGAATGTACACATTTCTGCTCCCAGGATGCTGCCTCAGGAGATTTGCCTCCCTCGAGGTAATGTTCTAGCAGACGATGCACCATCATATCCGGATAGCGCCGAATTGGAGAGGTGAAGTGGGTATAATGTGGAAAAGCCAGGCCAAAGTGCCCTTTGGGTTCGGTTGTGTATTTAGCCTTGGCCATGCTACGGATTGCGAGCTGCTCGAGGACGTTTTGCTCGGGTTTGCCCTGAATCTCGTCCATGAGTTTATTGAGTGCAGCGGAGATTTTCTGGACATTGGTCACTTCCATCTGATGGCCAAATCGCTTCGCAAAGCCTGAAAAGGTTTCCAATCGGTCCAAATCCGGGCTGTCGTGGGTTCGATAGACGAAGGTGTCTATTCCGTTGTTTTTCTTGAAAATAAACTCCGCCACATACTTATTGGCCAAAAGCATAAACTCCTCGATGAGCTTGTGGATGTCTTTTCGCTCTTTGACAAAAAGCCCCAATGGCGTTCCTTTTTCATCCAACTTAAACTTCACCTCCACAGTCTCAAAGTTGACTGCCCCTTTATCAAATCGTTGCTTTCGGATTTTTTTAGCCAACTCATTGAGCAAAGTCAATTCCTGGAAATAATCTCCTGACTGGGTATCTATGCATTCCTGCGCTTCCTCGTAGGCGTAGCGCCGGTTGGAGTGGATAATAGTGCGGCCAATCCAGTGATTGATCACTTTGGCGCTCTTATCCATCTCAAACACACAGGCAAAAGTTAACTTGTCCTCTTTGGGACGGAGAGAACACAGCCCATTACTCAAGCGCTCGGGAAGCATGGGGATGGTGCGGTCCACTAGGTAAACAGACGTGGCACGGTTAAAGGCTTCCTTTTCCAAAGCCGTTTTAGGCTTCACGTAGTGGGTGACATCGGCGATATGGACGCCGATTTCCAGGTTGCCGTTTTCGAGTTCCCGATAGGAAATCGCATCGTCAAAATCCTTGGCATCGATTGGGTCAATGGTGAAAGTAAGTACGTCACGGAAGTCTTTCCGAGCTTTGATTTCCTTGGCAGAGATCTTTTCGGGAATAGCATTGGCTTCTTCATCAGCTTCTTTAGGATACTCAAAAGGCAATCCGAATTCGGCCATGATGGAGTGGATTTCCACTTCGTGCAGGCCTGCTTTCCCCAATACCCGAATCACTTTTCCAGTGGGGTTTTTGTCCCCTTCCCGCCATTCGGTGAGTTTGACGATGACTTTTTCATTGTGCTCAGCCCCCATCAACTCCCCACGATGGACAAAGATGTCCTTGTGCATTTTTTTGAAGTCGGGCACTACGAAGGCAAAGCGAGGCGAAATTTCCACCCTTCCCACAAATTCGTCTCGATCGCGTTCTAAAATTTCCAGCACGCGACCTTCGGTTCGTCCGGTTTTTCCTCGGACCGGAAATACCATCACGCGAACCTTGTCTCCGTCAAGAGCTTGCTTGAGATCGGCTTCTTTGACCAAAATATCCCCATCCACCGCTTCCTTATCGTCCGGGACGACAAAGGCAAACCGGGCGTTGACATAATCCACGGTGCCGGTGATAAAGTCCGGGTCTTTGGTTGAGGAAAAGTAATTTCGAGGACTTCGGGATACTTTTCCGGCATCTACCAGTTCGTATAGGACAGGTTCGACTCCGCCTTTGTTGAGTGCGTCGCGGATCTCGAGGTGCTTGATGAGCTGCTTGGCGTTGTATTCTTGGCCAAAGTTGCCGTCTAAAAATTGAAGGATGCGTCGGGCTAAGGATGCGGAATCATTCCCGCTTGAATAGCCGCCTTTATTTTTTTTTGAATGTTTTCTGTCTGATTTTCTTCCCATGAGGGGTGTTTTTTTTCTTAAGGTAAAAAGAAAAGAATGCCCAAAGGCATCATTCCTTGTGATCTTTTTTTGAATCTTCGGTCGGAACAATTTCGATTTCCAATTCGTCGAGTTGTGGATGCATAGCCATGTAGATACGTGCAGTCACTTCGACATCGCGTAGGCAGTATTTTTTGATTTTATCGAGGTCTTTTTCTTTGTAATAAGTGGAATTCACCTCGCTGCCATCGATGGATTCCTTGGAGGTGGGAATCCCAAAAACGCCCGCTAGCAGCTCCAATCGGGTATAATATTTATAATCCCCAAATCGCCAAAGCTCCATGGTGTCCAAATGCCTGACTTCCCAAGGCTTTTTGCCTGCAATGTGAAGGGGCTCGGGGAGGGCGATTCCATTGATCAGCATGCGCCGGCAGAGGTAGGGAAAGTCAAACTCCTTGCCGTTGTGGGCGCAGAGGATCCATTTTTTCTTCTCTAACAAGGCTTTAAACTCCAGTAAAAGTTCCCGTTCTTCCTCATGAGCAAAAACCTTGGATCGAAAATAGAGCTTTTTCTCCTTCTTTTTGGTTTGGAAAAAGCCCACGCCCACGCAGATGACCTGCCCAAATTCCGCATGGATACCCGCCCGGTCAAAATACAGGGTCCCCGGTTCGGGGTTGGGGTTTTCGGTTTTAATCAATTTTTCCTTTCTCAACCATTCGCCCTGAAGCCGTGGGTCAAGATCTTCAAAATGTTCGGTTTGCGACGCAGTCTCAATGTCCAAAAAAAGGATGTCGCTCAATTGGTCTAAAAATTCCGGCATAATTTAAAAAAGGTTAACTGTGAAGAATTCCTTCGAGTCCCAGTTCCGGGATCATCCGAAGGTTGACAGGGTCAAAACTGCCGGGAGTAAAGATAAACTTTTTGTCAAAAATCTGATCCAGAATGTAATAGCTTACCCAAAATTCATTGGTGAGTACGAAAATTGCAGGATCAATAGGTTCCACTTTGGCGATGGATTCAGCTCCTAGTTCTTCGATGAGATGCCTTAGCGTGGAGGTTTGTCGCTTTTCTCCTTCCAGAAGACCATAGCCTCGGGAGGTAATCATCACCGTGCTAAGCTCAATGAGATTCAGGTTAATGATATACACTGCCCATTCGGTACCGTTTGGTTTTTCTTCTTTGGCGATGGCCAGTTTTACTCCGGTGACAGGGGAGAAATCGATGTCTTTCTTCATTTTCCTTTTTAGAATAATTAATCCTACTTGGTCAGATTCAGATAACTTGGTAAAATCTGATAGGTTTTATGCATGAACTTAAGCCTGCAAAAAAAGATACTATGAGAAAAGCTATTTCTTACCTTTTTCCCACAGATTGACACAGATGAAAATCACAGACCTGCCTGCAGCAGGCAGGTTCGCACAGATTTTATTTGATTTCCTCTTAGGTACTTCATAGGTAACAAAAGATCTGTGAAAATCCTCCTTCGGCAGACAGGCCTTTGTGCGATAAATCTGTGTAAAACTTACCTGACGGCAGTCAGTTCTGTTGGAAACTTTGAAATTGCCCCCTAATTGCCGTTGTGCCTTCTAATTTTCAAATGTGACAAAGTAGGATTAAGAATGATGTTCTAATTTCTTTTGCTTTTTAATCTCCCCAGCCCGCTTGAGAAGGGGAAATTGCCCGATTCGGGACTTCTAACCCTCATATTGTAAATTTTAGCGAATTCATTTATTCGGATCATTTTTGGTCGATCAGATGCATGTCAAAAAGTTCAACCAGATGTTTTTTGACCTTATTTTTGACTTCGGCTTCATCCACTGGCCTTCCGAGTTCCAGATGCAGAGAAGTCACGGCTTTGTCGTCAATCCCGCAGGGGATGATGTGGCCAAAGTAGGACAAGTCCGCATTCAGGTTAAATGCGAATCCGTGCATCGTTACCCATCGACTGGATTTCACGCCGAGGGCACAGATTTTCCTTGGATTTTTTTGTTCCAGGTGATCCAGCCATACCCCAGTAAGCCCTTCGATTCGGCCGGCTGTTATTCCGTATTCTGCCAAGGTCAAAATGATGGCCTCTTCCAAAAACCTGAGGTATTTGTGGATATCAGTGAAAAAATTATCCAAGTCCAAGATCGGATATCCGACCAACTGACCAGGACCGTGGTAGGTGATGTCCCCTCCCCGGTTGATTTTGTAGTAAGAGGCCTGGTGTTGTTCTAAACCCTGTTCATCCAAAAGCAGATTTTCGGGCTTGCCGCTTTTGCCCAGGGTATAAACATGGGGATGCTCGACAAAAAGGAGGTAATTGGGGGTAGGCTGCTGTTGGGTTGCGGGGAGATTTCGGTTTGTAATTTTTTTGGCGACGATTTCTGCAAAAATTTTTTCCTGAAAATCCCAGGCTTTTTGGTAATCCATTTTGCCTAAGTCTCGGAATTCTACTGTTTTATTGATAAGTTCGTTCATTGGATTTCCGATGGGAATTCTTTTTCAACTGGCCTGATGGGCCTAGCATTTTTCAATTTTTCAAAATTAACCAATAAATCCCATGGCAGAACACAATGATTCCGGAAGACTCGCCGAAGAACTGGCGGCAGACTGGCTGATTGGCAAAGGTTACGAATTTGTAGAAAAAAATTATCGACACAAGCACGCAGAGATTGATCTGATTATGAAGTACAAGGGGCTTCTGATTTTTATCGAGGTCAAATATCGTTCAGGCACCGGATTTGGCTTTGCGGAGGAATTTGTGGACTCCACGAAAAAAAAGCTCGTGGTCAAGGCCGCAGACGAATACATCTATAAAATAGACTGGCACAAGGATATTCGGTTTGACATTGTGGCCGTCTATAAAGACCAAAACGGAAATGTAAATTTCCGACAGTTTGAAGACGCATTTTATTAACCATAAACTCTTAAAAATGAAAAATTTACTTCTGTTTCTCTTGATGGGTTTGGTCCCTTATGTATCTCTGGCACAGGATGTGGAAAAAGACGAAAAAATCATGGCCGACTCGGAAGTGGCTAAGTCAGCATTTATTAAAGATGACGCTGGGATGGCCGATTTTTTCAGTGATTCGTACGGGTACATTATTTTGCCCAATGTCGGTAAAGGAGCATGGGGTGTAGGAGCAGCGACTGGAAATGGGGTTGCTTTTGAACAGGGAAAGCATGTTGGTTTTGCACGGATGACACAGTTGACGATTGGATTTCAAGCCGGAGGTCAGGCCTATTCAGAAGTAGTGTTTTTTGAGACCAAGGAAGCCTTCGAACGGTTTAAGGAAGGCAAGATCGAAATGTCGGCCCAGTTATCTGCCGTAGCGGCCGCCTCGGGGGCTTCGGCGAATGCCAAGTATAATGAAGGAGTTCTAGTTTTTACCCGTACCAAAAAGGGGCTGATGTATGAAGCTTCGGTGGGTGGTCAGCAGTTTAAGTTCCGATCTCTCTAATCCTAATTTGTCATAGTTGAAAATTTAAAAGGCAAAATTGGAATTTGGGGAACAAGTTCTGTGATTTTCATCCATGCAAGTATGTGGAAAAAAGGTAGGAAGTAACTTTATTCAGGTTATCTATTTTGAATTTACGGAATCTTACCAGTAGCCAAATTCATTTGATATTGCGTCTTTTAATCTTGTCACTAAAAAATACGTTTTGTTAAACCAAGACTAGTCAACTTTAATCCTCTCTGCAAAAGTTTGCCCTTGTGATTTTTTAACCATTTAGGAAATTAAGATGGTTAAGAAATATTTTATTAATGAAAAAAGAAGACCAAAAATCCCTATTTACAGTTCAGCCCTTCTTAATTTCCTTAATTCCTAAATGGTAGAAGAAGTGTAAAAAATGGTGTAGACCATGCTTAAAGATCCAATGTTGAATAAGCGTTGTTAAAAACAGATAAATTAAGTTTCAACATGTTGACTTGCATGTAAACGGATGATCCTATTAAAATACCAGTTAAAAAACTTAGTGCGCCTTCCTGGTTCAAAATTTTATTGAGTTTATTTTCTACTGGCAAAGGAGAATATATTATCTATTTTTCCCAACTTATGTTTACACATAAATCTTGTCAGATTTTAACAAGTTTTTTGAACATAACGAAGTAGAACTATTCACTCCTTCCGGTAAATCAGCTTGCCGTCTTTGTCCCACTCCGCCCGGATGTAGGGGCGGAATTCCTTGGTGAAGGGTTTTTCCTGGTATTGGATTTCCCGCTTACGGACTGCCTTCGTGTTTTTGGTGTCCCAGTATTCTGTCCAGAGCCCTACCTTTTCCCCAAACTTGTACTCCCCAGTCACAGCAACCTGCTGATTGTCATAAAAATGGAAAAAGTTACCTTCTTCTAAACCGTATTGAATAGGGATCATTTTTTCAATGGCTTTGGATGATTCATCGAAATAAGTGATTCGGGATTCCTTCGGCCAACCTTCATTGAAATGGGCTTTATCCTGAAGAACACTTCGGTCATCAAACACCATCCAGGTTTTGTGCTTCATGCCATAAAAAAACATCCCGCTTTCCACCACCGTTTCATTAACCAGACGCTCATAGGGCCCATGAAGTAAATACCCCTGTCCCGGCACGAAACCTTCGGTTCGAATAACCCTTTCCTTGACATCAAACCAATATACATCCCGAATGTAGGGATTAGGTTTATGCTCCGCATCGGTGTAGTTAAAGAATTCGAAGTATTCCTGTCCCCTGATCGTTCGACGAGTAGATCCCCTCATGGTCTTTATGCCAAACCAGATATTCTTTCTTGCCTTTTTCTTTTTTTCCTTTTTTTCCTCCTTTTCTTTCGCCTCATCAAATAGCAATAAGGGGGCGATGGTGGGAAACAGCACCGAATTGACCATCCCAGTGGAGTCTGGATCAGGCTTTTTCTCTGTGTTATTTTTCTGGGCAAAGAGATTTTTCCCCATCAGACAGAAAATCAGGATGAAAAAAGTTAAGCGAATCATACAGTTTGCTAAACGGCGAATCTTGCCGACTATTTGATTCAAAATTAACATTTCGCCTTCAATTCTACAGAATTGTTTAGAATTTATAATCTTATGGCTATTTTTGAGGAATTTGTAAAAAAATCAACCAAAAAATGAATTCTATTCTATCGGATCGCATCCTGAACATGGAAGAGTCAGCTACACTTGCCATGGCAAAAAAGGCGAGAGAGCTCAAGGCTCAGGGTATTGACATCATCAGTCTCAGTTTGGGGGAGCCAGACTTCAAAACCCCCAAACACATCCAGCAGGCTGCCAAAGATGCGATCGATGAGGGAAAATATTTTGCCTATCCGCCGGTGGCAGGCTATCAGGATCTTCGAGAGGCTATTGCTAAAAAGCTCAGAGAAGAAAATAACATCTCAGAGGCGAAAGCAGAGCATATTGTGGTTTCAGTGGGTGCCAAGCACTCCATTGCGAATACCTTCATGTGCATCATCAATGAAGGAGACGAAGTGGTGATTTTCTCTCCGTATTGGGTGAGCTATGCCGAAATCATCAAGTTGTGTGGAGGAGTGCCTGTCCTGATCGAGGGTACACTGGAAAATAACTTCAAAGCAACGGCTGCACAGTTGGAAGCGGCGATTACGCCAAAAACCAAAGCAGTCATTTACTCTTCCCCTTGTAATCCTACCGGTTCAGTATTTTCTCAGCAGGAATTGGAGGCGATTGCAATCGTGGTGAAGAAGCACCCAAACATGGTGGTGATTGCCGATGAAATCTATGAACTCATCAATTTCACCGGCAAAAACTTCAGCATTGCATCTCTTCCGGGCATGTTTGAGCGCACGGTGACCGTCAATGGTTTTTCCAAAGGCTATGCCATGACTGGCTGGAGAGTAGGTTACATCTGTGCACCTTTGGAAATTGCCAAAGCGGTAGAAAAAATGCAAGGACAGTTCACATCTGGCAATACCGGTATCGCCCAGCGAGCTGCCTTAGCCGGAATCGCGGGGGATCAAACTCCTTCCCAAGAGATGGCAGAGCAGTACCTGAAGCGCAGAGATCTGGTTCTCGGGCTTTTGAGAGATATCCAGGGAATTAAGACACACATTCCGGAAGGGGCTTTTTATTTCTTCCCGGACGTGACGGCTTTCTTTGGAAAATCTGCCCACGGACATACCGTTTACAATGCTGATGACCTTTGCCTGTATCTTTTGGCTGTAGCCAATGTTTCTTTAGTAACTGGTTCGGCATTTGGGGCGCCAAATTGTGTGCGTATATCCTATGCCGCTTCTGAGACTGAATTGGTGGAAGCCATGAATCGCCTAAAGAAGAGTTTGGGCGATTTGGCTTAATTTAATTGACTATCCTATTCAAGGTACCCCGGTGAGAGTCGGGGTATTTTTTTGGAGCAGCGACTAGGTGTAGTTTCAAACTACACCTTCATATCCCATTGAAAAAGAAAATACTAGGGTTTTTTACAAACTAAACCCAGCAGTCGGAAAAAAGGTGTAGTCCTGCCTAGGGTAGGTACGTCTTCGCAGATAAAAAAATCAGACCCCCATTTTTCAGCTTCGATCACCTATACTTGAATCGATTACTATTTTTTGCCAAAGGATTAAGCCCTATTTTTGGTCAAAACTTACCCTATGGCCAAGGTACTTGTCATCACTCCTGTAAAAAATTCTATCGATACCACCCTCGACACGGCCAAGGCCATTGCCGCTTCCTCGGTCAAGGTTCAGCATGTCATTTTCAATGATTTCAGTTCGGAAGAGACCAAAGCAATTTTAGAGGAGAAAAAGTCGGAAATCGGCTATGAATTGATCCATATCGAAGA
This sequence comes from uncultured Limnohabitans sp., assembly GCA_964574365.1. Classification (GTDB taxonomy): domain Bacteria; phylum Bacteroidota; class Bacteroidia; order Cytophagales; family Cyclobacteriaceae; genus Algoriphagus. The sequence continues at coordinate 5,712 of CAZNND010000040.1, read as the reverse complement.
CCTGACCGATCATCCTTCGCCGAATTATAAACTCGTACTTCAGCTTTCCCAAAAGCGGGCCCTCCAGGAAAACCTTCCCTTGTTAGTCATCGAATCGGATGTAGTGATTCGACGCGACACCATCGAAAACTTGCTACAAGCCCTGCGCAACCAACCCAAAGCAGGCCTAATCGGCTCGGTGACCGTAGATGAGAACGGAGTGGTCAATTTTCCCTACCTCAAGTTTAAAGGAGTGAAAGAGCGAGCGATTGATACCCAGCGGAGTTTGAGTTTTTGCTGTACTTTATTTTCGCCTGAATTTTTAAAAAGCTATGATTTCGCAGGCTTGGATGGAGCAAAGGACTGGTATGATACGTTTATTTCCAAAAAAGCGGTTGAACTAGGCTTCAAAAACATAGTTCTCATGCATGCTCATGTTTGGCACCGTCCTCACGCCAGCCGACCCTGGAAGCAGCTCAAATACAGCAATCCGCTGAAATATTATTTTCTAAAATTTTGGAAGGGGTGGGATAAGATTTGATTGTGAAATGGGATATCGGATATGGAATATCGGACTTCAGATTTGGGATTTGGAATTTGGAATTTCCTATCAGAACAAAATTAAACACCGAACATCGTGTTCTTGTGACTTCCTACTGCCTACTTGACCCTAATCTTGTCATTTAATTCCGATCCGCCGTAGGGTATTCCATAATAAAATTCGTATAAAGTAGTTGGTATATAGTATCAAGAAGCTTGAAACAAAAGAAAATGCCCGATACCTTTCGGTAGGGAAAAAGCTGTTCCAACTACTCAGGATGTTGCTTTAGAACAAATCTTGGTGCCTTGTACTTGGTACTTCATACAAAAACTGAAAAAACCTGTAAGTGGGACACTCATCAGGTCCTGGAGAAAATCTGATCAAAGTTTACCAAATAGCTTCAACAGGGTGTTATAAGGCTTTGACCAGCTCCGCTGAAATCGCAAGGGGCCATTCAATTCCCGCTCAAAAAATTCCGAGTGCTTGGCATTCAGGTAGGCAATCCGTTCCCTTTTTTTCTGGTTTGTTCCTGTTTTTTTTCGTTTGCTAGTTGGGGTAAGCCTATAAAAAAAACCTACGAAGGGCAATTGGACTACCTCTCCCCCATTTTTCAGCATTTTGATCCAGAATTCCCAATCTTCACGCCCCATAACCATGTCCTCCGAAAACCCATCTACTTCTTCCCAGTCGGATTTTCTGAACAATCCTGCCACAAAAATCATGTTGTCCTTTGCAAGTTGATGTCGGCTGAACGGCTTCAGTTTCCAAGGCTTTTTCCCTATTTCGTTGAATTTTACCGCCTGACAATAAACAACCTTTACCTCGAGCTTAGCCTCCAGGAATTTAACTGCCTCACCGATATAATTGTCAGAAATCAGGTCATCCCCGTCCAATGGCAAAATGTATTTTCCACCAGCGACGGCGATTCCGTTGTTTCTTGCTTTAGCCACTCCCCCATTTGGTTGGTTCATCACCCGTATTTCTAAATGAGCTGTCGCCAATTTATTTGCTACCTCCAAGGAATCGTCCGTCGAACCGTCATTGACAAGGATGATTTCTATTGGTCTATAGGTGGAGGATAGTACCGACTGTACTGTTTCCTTCAGGTATTTTTCCTGGTTATAACATGGAATAACCACAGAAATGAGCGGATTCATGAGTGGAAAAAAGATTGAAACTTTCCCAAAGGAGCCTTTAAGGCAAGGGTGTTTGGGCCGAATTTTCTGGTTTGGTATCCATTTTTTTCAAGCAGAGCTAGACAGGATTGGTAATCCTCCAAGTTCAGCCCGACATTTTCGAAGACAATGGCTTGGGGCTGGGTTTTTTCAATATCAAAAATCCGGATTACCTCCAAATCATACCCTTCTGCATCGATTTGAAGCAGGTCGATCTTTTTGATTTGGTAGGTTGAAATCAAACTGGAAGGGGAAACGACCTCAACTTCTTGTTCGGCTATCCATTTACTCTTGTCAACAGGAATCTCTATTCCAAAGCGTTTACAATTCGAGGCCACGATGCCATCTTCGAAGGCTTTTTGGATTTTTTCTTTGGAAAATGAAGCCAGTCCCGTGGCCCATCTCATGTTGGAAAAACCGATTTTGTAAAGGGGCAAGGTCCCGTCTTTTTCTCCTATTGCTGCGCATAATGGATGAATTCCAGGGTTTTTTGCATAAATTTTAGTCAAAAACTCATCAAAAACATCCAGTTGAGGTTCCAACAAAACCCCGTTCCAATTATCCCTTTTGATGAATTTATGAATGGGATCATGGGTGATGCCGTCGTTGGCACCGATCTGGATAACCGTAAAATCCCCCTTTTTTGATAGCGAATATTCGCTTAAAAATTCACTCAGCGAACCCTTTTTTGGTTGGTAAAAATGTCTGTAAAATCCGATGAAGAGGGGATTGTTGGAGGCACTAAGATTGAATCTTAATTCCTTCCATTTTTGCTGGACACCTCTTTTCAAATTCAAAATAGGAGCAAGTAAGGAAGCCATGGGAAAACTGATTAAAAATGACCAAGGGATTTTCTCCCTTAATCCGCAAAAATAACGTTTTTAACAGCAAGGAAACCTTTATTTTTTGGGATATCAGGTAGCACTACCGATCTGAAGTAATTAAAGGCCATCCAAAGTCAAACGGATGAATGTTTTTTTCATTCAAAATAAAGAACAATTATTTTTATTTTTTCATGTAAAAATCTAAGAATTAATTTGATACTTTAAATTATGTCCTTATTTTCAGTGCGGTGATTAGCAACTTTTCTCAAATAAACTTTTTTGAAACTGTAATCCCTAAAGGATTCTTTTTCAAACTTCTCCTTTAGAAGGGTCATGGTAAATGCCATGGCCCTTTTTGGTTATATTTGTTGCGAAAATTCACTCGAGTAATGGGAAGATTTTTTTTCCTGCTGTCTTTATCCTATTTCCTTATCTGGCAAAACGTCTTTGGTCAGGTATTGATTGATTCGAGCTACATTGAACTCGACCATGAACTCTTGGTCGCTCGACTTTATTCTTCAAAAAAATTTACTGACTTTAAAATCCCTGAAAACGAACTGAGATACCGGCCCAATAGCGGACTCAACACGGGTTTTGGCGTTTCCTTCCAAAAATTCACGCTCAATATTGCGGGTCCCCTTCCCATTTTTAATCCAAACAGGGAAAAGGATTTCCCAAGATCCTTGGATCTTCAAGGGCATTTCTATCCGATGAAATGGATCATTGATTTTTTTGGTCAGCTGTATAACGGATATAAAATTCCCGATTGGAAGGAATCCGGACAACCCTACCTTAGACCGGATATCGAGCTCGTCAAAGCAGGATTCCACATAAGCCATGTTTTTTTGGGTGAACGAATATCTATTGCCGCTGCATTTAACCAAACAGCAATTCAAAAGAAATCAGCTATTTCCCCTTTGCTGGGTTTTGAGGTTTATCGGGCCGGAATTTCAGCAGATTCTCTTGTCATTCCCACGGAGTTGAATCCAAGTTTCAATTATTCCAAGGCAGATTTTGTCCATGTTGGTCCCAATGCAGGCTTTCTCGGAACAGTGGTTTTTGGCAAGGGATTTTTTGCCACAGCTGCATTTTCGGGTAATATCGGCTTAGGTAACTCCTGGCTTCGAGGCAATAACAACCAGATCGAACGCGACTGGGGTATTTTGCTGGGATACCATTTCAGAGGATATATAGGCTACAATGGCAAAAATTTTGGTTTTAACTTGAATTATGTGTACAAAAACCTGAACCTAAATCCAATCCGCGAGCTCGAACAATCCGCAGATACGGGCAATTACCGATTGAATTTTGTCTATAAAATCCGTCCCGGGAAGAATTTTCAGGACAGGTTCAGAAAATTCAATCCCACCAGAATTCTTTGAATTTGGTCGGAGGGGGAAAGAAGAATTTTTAGCTTTGGGTCATAATTAATCCAAGACTTTTATGAGCGATCAATTCGGTATCCATCAAGCCCTTCGTAATCTCGGCATCAACTCCACTAATCTGGGTTCCTCGACAGGTTTAACCTGGTTGGATTCTGGAGAAAGCTATTTTTCGTCCCATTCACCAGTTGACGGAAGATCGATAGCCCAAGTCCAGCAGGCCTCGGCAGAAAGCTACGAGGCAGTACTTGCGCAAGCTCATCTGGCTTTTGAAAAATGGAGACTGGTACCTGCTCCACAGCGGGGAGAAATCGTCAGGGAAATCGGAAATGCGCTGAGGGAAGTGAAAGCAGATCTGGGGAAATTGGTTTCCTATGAAATGGGCAAATCCTATCAGGAAGGCTTAGGAGAGGTTCAGGAAATGATTGATATCTGTGATTTTGCCGTGGGCTTGTCGAGACAGCTGTATGGCTTGACCATGCATTCGGAGAGACCCGGTCACCGGATGTACGAACAATGGCATCCGCTAGGGATTGTGGGAATCATTTCCGCGTTCAACTTCCCTGTCGCTGTCTGGTCTTGGAATGCCGCCATAGCTTGGGTATGCGGGGATGTTTGCGTGTGGAAACCTTCGGAAAAAGCACCGCTTTCAGGGATCGCTTGCCAACATCTTGTAGGTAAGATTTTCGCCAAACATGGATTCCCGGAAGGTGTTTCTAATTTGATAGTTGGCGATTACCAGGTAGGTGAATTGATTTCCCATGACTCCAGAATACCCTTAGTGTCTGCCACAGGATCTACCCGAATGGGGAAACTAGTGGGTAAAGCAGTGGGCGAGCGATTGGGAAGATCACTACTCGAACTTGGAGGAAACAATGCAATAATCATTACCGAACAGGCCGACCTGGACATTGCCATTCGTGGTGCTCTTTTCGGGGCGGTAGGTACGGCAGGGCAGCGATGCACGACTACCCGAAGATTGATTATTCAGGAAAAGGTATATGAAGAGGTTAAATCAAGACTTGCAGCCGCATATTCTAACTTATTAATTGGTAATCCATTAGATGAAAAGAACCATGTAGGACCTTTGATCGATCAAGACGCGGTGAAAAATTACCTCCATGCCTTGGAAAAAGTAAAGGCAGAGGGAGGAAATGAGGTGGTCGTAGGTGGAGTCCTTGCTGGCGATGGCTATGAGTCCGGATGCTACGTGAAGCCGGCTATTTATGAGGCAGAAAACCATTTTGAGATTGTTCAGCACGAAACCTTTGCCCCGATTCTTTACCTCATCAAATACAACAGCCTCCAGGAGGCGATAGCTCTTCAAAACGGGGTTCCCCAAGGACTTTCATCTGCAATCATGACCACCAACATGAGAGAAGCAGAAGCCTTCCTTTCAGTAGCCGGCTCTGATTGTGGGATTGCCAATGTCAATATCGGAACATCGGGTGCAGAGATCGGTGGAGCCTTCGGAGGAGAAAAAGAGACAGGAGGAGGCCGTGAATCGGGATCGGACGCGTGGAAGGCCTACATGAGAAGACAAACCAATACGATCAATTATTCTTCAGCGCTTCCTTTGGCTCAGGGGATTAAATTTGATATTTAAGATAAAGACATAAACCCTGACCAACTCAACTTCCTCTTGGTCCAACTTTGTCACATTTGAAATTTATAAGGTGCAAAAGGTATAAGTATAACAATATCAGGTTGGCCCATAGATTTTCACAGATAAAATCAAGGACCTACCTGCCGCAGGCGGGTTGACACAGATTTTTCAATTCGTGTCAGCTATTCCATTGGAAGCAAAAGAT
>CAZNND010000039.1:0-37787 GCA_964574365.1 uncultured Limnohabitans sp. | reverse complement strand
TTTTGAGAAAAACATGCATGATTTCACTTTGGGTGTCCCTGCGCGGAAGTCAGGAAAAAGAGCATGAATAAATGAAAGGGATGGAAAATCCAACGTACGCCCAAACCTTTGATTTTTAAACCCTCGTATTAAAAGCTTTACCTTTTCAACCTTTGTATCCTTAACCTATGATATCCTCGAAAAACGATTAACAAAGGTGATTGGGTTCAAAAAATGAAAAACTCAAAAACAGAAGGTTTGAAAAAACTCCGTGACCTTCGCGAACTTTGCGGTTCAAAATTTTATCGGTTTTAATTTCTACTGGCAAAAAAGCGTATATGCATATTCCCAATAATTTTGAGATTTCTCTCCAAAATCCCTTTAGCCATAAAATTTGAACTAAATTTTAGAAAATCATTCAAGAAAGATTCACAATATAAGCTCTAAAGAAACTTTTATAAGGCATGGATTTGATTTCAATTTAGCCACCAAATGCTTGCATTCAAAACTGTGGCAAAAGAAACCCATAGCAAATACGGAACCATTAGTCCTGAAGACCAAGAACTTAATTTTCTGAATTGAATAATACAGGTTAGAATCAAAGCCCAAAGTGGAATGATGACGACCAAGCCAAGCATTGGGCTTTGGGCGCCAAAAAATGCAGGAGACCATAGCGCGTTTAATCCAAGCTGAATGAAATAGAGGGTCATTAACTTCTTCCTTTCCGGATGGTCACTTTTCCAAATCAAGTAACAAGCCACCCCCATCAGGAGATAGAGCGTTGTCCAAACTGGCCCAAAAATCCAATTTGGCGGATTCCAGTTAGGTCTGTTGATGGTCAAATACCATGATCTTACCGCATCTAAGGTGAAAAATGCTCCTAACCCACCAGCTACCTGTGGAAATAAAAGGCTTAGAATTAATTTTAAAGGCTTTGACATGGTGTTATACTGTTTCAAGAAGTGAACGGAACGAGACCGCTTTGTCTTGGTAACGCTCTCGGGTTTTAGCTCGCAATTTAGGTGCATAGAGACGTTCGTATTCCATCATTTTTTCCATGCTCTCTGTAAAAAACTGAATAGAATAGTTGATCGAACCGTCTTCCGAATCGTGCAGGAGTTTGTAAAACTTATGTTCAGTAAAAATGCCTGTATCAAGAACTTCTGGAATATGGACAGATTTCATCCAATCAATAAAGTCTTGCTCCATATCAGCAGTTATGTTCGTGGTAATATTGTATAGAATCATTTCCTGATCTTAGCTTTTATTCTTTTTTTTGTTAACAATTATTTCCCTGCAAAGTTAAAAATCGCAAATAGATTGCGTTTACAAGTTACATTATATGTCTAATTTCAGTCCTTTTGAAGGAGCAACCAAGATTTCCCCTGAACATATTGGTAAAATTATTATTGTGGCCCTTCATCTTGTGGGAGTAATTGGATTGAGTCTTCCAGAGTTCCGTAATTTTTTCCTGATTCTTACCCCCGCCCATTTATTGATAACCATGATTTTATTGTTGTTTTATCATAGGGGATGGAGTGAAGCTTTTCCGATTTTTGCAGGCGCAGCTTTCTGGATTGGTTTTGGATCTGAAATTATAGGTATCCACACGGGTTACCTTTATGGTAATTACGTTTATGGCACCACCTTAGGCCCGAAACTTTGGGATGTACCTTTGGTAATCGGTGTAAATTGGTTTATACTCAGCTATTTGACAGGGTCTATTTTTCATAAAATTCCAAATGATTGGCACGCCGCTTTTTTGGGGGCAGCGGCCATGACTGCCTTAGATTACATCTTGGAACCCGTAGCTGTGGCACTTGATTTTTGGGCTTGGAAAGGGGATAGTATTCCATTAAGCAATTACTTAGGTTGGTTCGGGGTTTCATTTTTGGTTCATATCATCTGGAGAAAAGCTATTTTCGAAAAATCAAACCCTATGGCGGCTTTTATTTTGATGACTTGGATTCTTTTTTTCACCATTCTTAACTTCACCACTACGAATTGAAATCAGAAATCAGTTTGTTTATGGAAGTAATAAAAATAGGATATAACAAATTCGAATAATTCAGGTTTTGTGCTAATGATGAAGGCAGTACTATTTATATCACTTGGTTTTGCGATGATGGAGTTCTCGGGCTGGTTTATCCATAAATACCTAATGCATGGACCGCTTTGGATGATTCATAAAACCCATCATTTGCCCTCAAAATCTTTTTTCGAACTGAATGACCTATTTTCAGTTCTATTCGGTAGTGTAGCTGTTATTCTCATTTTACTAGGTGTAAGTGGACTGGATTATCGGTTTTGGATTGGTATTGGGATAAGTCTTTACGGACTGCTTTACTTTATCCTTCACGACGTTATGGTGCACAGAAGATTAAAATGGTTTGACAGACCGAAAAACAGTTTCTTAAAAGGCATATTTAAGGCACATCAGGCACATCATAGAACAAACCAAAAGGAGGATGCAGTCTCTTTTGGTTTATTTGTAGTACCCAAAGAATTCTTTAAAAAGGAGGAAAAGTGAGCACGTATTCAATAAAGGATCTTGAACAATTATCAGGAATTAAAGCACATACGCTCCGCATTTGGGAGCAACGCTACAACCTGCTAAACCCAAAGCGAACAGACACCAACATTCGGTATTACGATGATGATGATTTAAAGCTGATTTTAAATGTAGCCCTTCTTAACGATAATGGGTTTAAAATCAGTAAAATAGCTTCAATGGCATCCCATGAAGTTAGGGATGAGGTCATTAAACTTACTGAACGATCACTTACCCATGATGATCAGATTCATGCACTTACTATCTGCATGATTGAAATGGATGAGGACCGTTTTGATAAAATTTTAAGCACCAACATTATTAAACTTGGTTTTGAGCAAACCATGCTCAACATCATTTACCCCTTCATGTCAAAAATTGGAGTTCTTTGGCAGACTGGTGCTATCAATCCTGCACAAGAGCATTTCATTTCCAACTTGGTTAGGCAAAAATTAATTGTAGCGATTGATGGTCAGATTTCACAGGGTGGAGGAAAAAAATTCCTTCTTTTCCTGCCAGAGGGTGAGCTGCATGAAATTTCTATCCTGTTTGCCAGCTATTTAATCAAGTCCAAAGGACACAAAGTCATTTACTTGGGCCAAAGTACCCCCAATGATGACCTGCTGTCGGTTTTTAAACTTCATCAACCGGAATATTTACTTACCGTCATTACTACCTCTCCTTCCTCCGAGTATGTCCAAGAATATGTCATCGCGCTCTCGGAGCGGTTTTCAGCTTGTCAGATTCTCGTTACCGGCTATCAGGTAATCGGTCAGGATTTAACTTTTCCAAATAATGTCCGGCAAATGAATTACATCAGGGACATCAAAGAACTTCTTGAAGAGTTGGAAGTGGTGCCCCAGGAGAAATAGTTAAACAAAAATCCAAAGGCGTTAAACAAACCTTTTTTTCAAAAAACCTGAATTTTGAGCATTCACGGCAGTTTTGAGCAAATTATAAGGGGTCTCCAGATTTTTGTTTAACTTTAAAAAAAATAAATTCTACAAAACGCTTGTATTTTGTTTAATGCTCACTAGATTTGGTTAAACAAAACAAAGCGACCATGACAACTCTAGAATTTAGCTACTCTTTGCAAAAGCTATCAAGCTCCCTTAAGCCATTTGCCATGAAGCTTACACGGGATGTGGATGATGCCAATGACCTCTTACAGGACACCATGGTAAAAGCTTTCACCAATAGAGACAAATTCACTGATGGCACTAACCTCAAGGCTTGGTTATATACCATCATGAAAAACACCTTTATTACAAATTATCAAAGAATGGTAAGAAGGGGAACATTCGTAGATACCACAGATAACCTTCACTACATCAATTCAAGCGATGCACTTATTGAAAATGGTGTGTTTGGCCGTTTTACAATGGATGATATTCAATCAGCCATTGAGAAACTCGAAGATGTTTATAAAACCCCATTCATGATGCATTTTAGAGGTTTCAAATACCATGAAATTGCGGATAAGCTTCAGATTCCAATTGGAACTGTAAAAAATAGAATTCATATTGCCCGAAAACTTCTCAAGGAAGATTTAATGGTATATAAGCACAAAAATTAATATTATGTCACAAAAACATGTGGTGGTAATCGGATCCGGGTTTGCCGGGTTATCCGCAGCCACGCACCTGGCAGATAAGACCAACTCTAGAATTACTCTTCTTGAAAAAAACGACTCCCCGGGTGGACGAGCTAGAAAGTTCGAGCACCAGGGGTTTGTTTTTGATATGGGTCCAAGTTGGTACTGGATGCCGGATGTCTTTGAAAATTACTTTGCCCAATTCGGTAAAAAACCTTCCGATTACTACGAACTTCTTCGCTTAGATCCCTCCTATGCGGTGGTCTATGGTGAAAGTGATGTGTTAGATATCCCAGCAGATTTGAACGAATTCAAATCTATGTTAGATCGGATCGAACCAGGTGCTGGAAGTAATCTGGATAAGTTTTTGGCGCAAGCAAAATACAAATACGAGGTTGGTATCCATGATTTGGTACAAAAGCCAAGTAGGTCGCTATTTGAATTTACTTCTCCTTCCCTACTCGTGGATATGATCAGAATGGATATTTTTCAATCCATGTCCAAGCACGTCAGGAAATACTTTTCCCACGAAAAAATCATCCGTTTGATGGAGTTTCCAGTACTTTTTTTAGGAGAAACAGCCGAGAATATTCCAGCACTTTATAGTTTGATGAACTATGCAGATATCGCTCTGGGAACCTGGTATCCCAAAAAAGGGATGCATGAAATTATCAAAGGCATGGTCCAACTGGCAGAAGAAAAAGGTGTAAATATTCGTTATTCCTCAGAAGTTGAAGAAATAGAAGTAGAAAATGGACTCGCCAAGCGAATCAGACTTAAGTCGGGAGAGAAAATCCAAGCCGACGTGGTTGTGGCAGGTGCGGATTACCACCATGTGGACAGGAATCTACTCCATCCTTCATACAGCAATTACTCGGAAGCCTATTGGGATAAAAGGGTAATGGCTCCCTCAAGTTTATTATTCTACCTTGGCATAAATAAGAGGTTAAACAACCTGAGGCACCACAATTTATTTTTTGATGAGCCTCTAGGACCCCATGCAGATGCAATTTATACCAACCCAAGATGGCCTGAAAAACCCTTATTTTATGCCTCTGTACCTTCAATCACAGATTCAACCGTGGCACCTGAAGGAATGGAAAATGTCTTTTTACTTATTCCCCTTGCTCCTGATTTGGAAGATTCTGAGCAGATGAGAGAAAAATATTACCACATGATCATGGATAGGCTTGAGAAAATTTCAGGCCAAGAAATCCGTTCTCACGTGATTTATAAACGATCTTATGCACACAGTGATTTCAAATCGGACTACCATGCCTTTAAAGGTAATGCTTATGGATTGGCTAATACCTTGCTTCAAACTGCCATTCTAAAACCGGCTTTAAAAAACAAAAAGGTCAAAAATCTGTATTATACAGGTCAGCTGACCGTTCCCGGGCCAGGCGTGCCGCCATCTCTTATTTCAGGTGGTGTAGTAGCAAAAGAAGTGATGAAGGAAAATAATCTGTAAACAAATAGGTATATTGATCCAATGAATGCAATTGAGCTTTTTGACCAAACCACCCTTGAGTGTAGTAAGCTGATTACCCAGCGATATAGTACAAGCTTTACCTTAGGCATAAAAACCCTGGATAAGAAGTTTCACTTGCCAATCTATGCCATATATGGGTTTGTCAGGTATGCGGATGAAATCGTAGATACCTTTCACGATAAGGACAAACAAGCCCTTCTTGATCAATTCAGAAAAGATACTTACGCTGCTATTGAAGCTCGAATCTCGTTGAACCCAGTGCTTCACGCATTTCAATTGATGGTCAATAGGTACTCTATTGATACAGATCTTATTGAAGCATTTCTCCATAGCATGGAGATGGACTTGGATTTCAAAATTTACAATGATTCAAAATATCACGAATATATTTACGGATCAGCTGAAGTTGTAGGTCTCATGTGTCTGAAAGTATTTTGTGAAGGCGATCAGGGAAACTACGAAAAACTTCGAGAACCTGCCTGCAAACTTGGAGCAGCATTCCAGAAGGTGAATTTTTTAAGAGATATTAAAAGCGATTATGAAGAAAGAGGGAGAGTCTATTTTCCCGGAATTGACTTTAATTCCTTTGACAAATCAGCTAAAAAACTAATTGAAGAGGACATCCAAAAAGATTTTGATGATGCCCTAATTGGGATAGAACAGCTACCCTCAGGGGCTAAGTTAGGGGTGCGTGTTGCTTATCTTTACTACCAAAAACTATTTGATAAGATTAAAGGCCTACCCGTTGAAATTATTACTCAAAAACGAGTCAGGATTCCAAATTCCCAAAAATTATCCCTTTTAGTAGGCACCTATTTCGAAACTAAGTTGGGAATCCTATAATGGAAAAGTATCTCTATTTTGGCGTTTTGCTTTTTGCAATCTCTTATCCCTTGGCTCAATCTTTTGAGCATCGGATTAGGTATGCTACAAAATGGGGTCAACTTTTCCCAGGCATGGTTCTTACTGCGCTGTTTTTTATCATTTGGGACATCTGGTTCACTAATTTAGGCGTGTGGGAATTTAATCCAACCTACATTACTGGCCTATTTGTGGGAAATTTACCGATAGAAGAAGTACTTTTCTTTTTCATCGTTCCATTTGCCTGTGTGTTTATTTATGAGGTATTGAATTACTTTTTCCCAAAAGATTATTTCAAGCCTGCAGGAAAGCCCACCGTATGGATCATTGTCCCCTTCCTCTTTTTCCTATCGTTCTTGCATTTTGACAAATGGTACACTTCTGTGAATTTTCTGGTAGGCGCTATCACGTTATCGACTCATTATCTCATCTTCAAAGACCGTTACCTAGGCAGGTTTATCTTCGCATATCTAGTGCATTTGATTCCTCTGATGCTCTGCAATGGGGTTTTGACTGGTGGCATTACAGATGAGCCGGTAGTCATTTACAACAATTCTGAAAACCTTGGCATTAGAATATGGACCGTCCCAATTGAAGACACCGTTTATTCTATGACCTTATTTTTGATGAACATCAGCTTCTTCGAGCATCTCAGAGGTCGCAAAACAATTCAGTTAACTTGAAGTTTATATGAGTATGAAAAATCTCCAAGTACAAATCGATAATCACTCCGGCTTCTGTTTTGGAGTTGTCTATGCGATCGAAATGGCTGAAGAAATTCTGGACGAGCAGGGCTATCTATATTGCCTTGGGGATATAGTTCACAATGATGAGGAGGTCAACCGCCTCAGCAGAAAAGGACTTAAAATAATTGATCACGGTGATTTATTTGGTCTTCGGGATGAAAAGATCCTGATCCGTGCACATGGTGAGCCTCCTTCTACCTACGAACTTGCCATTAAAAATAATCTTACATTAATTGATGCCTCTTGTCCGGTTGTTCTGAAACTTCAAAACCGAATCAAAAACTCTTTTGATAAAGATGAGAATATATACATCTACGGAAAACATGGGCATGCTGAAGTGATTGGCTTACTCGGTCAGACCAATAACAAGGCGGTGGTTTTTCAAGATATTTCGGAATTGGATATTGATTCCCTTCCTAAAAATTTAACATTATATAGTCAGACCACCAAGAGTACGGATAAGTTTTACGAAATCAACACTATCCTTTCCCAAAATGGTATCACTGTAAATACCAATGATACCATTTGCCGCCAAGTATCTAACCGAGACAAGGAACTCCGGGACTTTGCAGAGAAGTTTGACAAAATAGTTTTTGTCAGTGGCACAAAATCTTCCAATGGAAAGGTGCTTTATAATGTATGCAAAGAGAAAAATCCCAATACTTTTTTTGTTTCCAATCCCGAACAAATTGAGGAGTGTTGGTTCCAAGCCAATGAGACTGTAGGTATTTGTGGTGCTACTTCTACTCCGATGTGGCTTATGGAACAAGTAAAAGAACGGATTTCGACGTTTTAAACTATGTCATCCAAGAGTAAACAGCATTTCTCGATAGACCCAAAAGGACTTTTGATAGGTTGGTCTATTATTTTTATATGGTTTGTGTCCTTGGTTACCTTACTTTCTTGGAATTTTTCCTGGAGCAATCCTTTAACATACCTTGCAGTTTTTCTACAAATGCATCTGTACACAGGTCTATTTATTACGGCCCATGATGCTATGCATGGCGTGGTTGCATCCCATAAAAAACTTAATCACATTACTGGATGGGTGGCCGCTATGTTATTTTCCTACAATTTCTATTGGAAGCTTTTTCCAAAGCATCATGAACATCACCGTTACGTGGCAACCGACGCAGATCCTGACTACCATGCTTCTGAGCGATTTTTCCCGTGGTATCTCAGTTTTATAAGGCAATATGTGACCGTTTGGCAAATTCTACTAATGGCTTTTACCTACAACCTGCTTAAGTTGATTTTACCTTATGAAAATTTGATTGTTTTCTGGATGGTTCCTGCTCTACTTTCTACCCTTCAGCTCTTTTATTTTGGCACTTACCTGCCTCATAAGGGTGAAAGCCATAATAAACATCACTCTAAATCCCAGACCAAAAATCACCTCTGGGCGTTTTTAAGCTGTTACTTTTTTGGCTACCACTTCGAGCATCATGATTCACCCGGCACTCCTTGGTGGAGGCTTTGGAAGATAAAAGAGGGACAAACACTCTAAATAACAGTAACAAATTCAAAAATTCGTAAAAATTTAAACAAAAGCATCCTTTTTGGATTAAGCTTTGAAGCCAACTATTTATGAGAATCACGATTCTATTTATCGCTTTTCTATATTCCATTACGACCGCCTTTCCTCAAGGGATCGTTAGGGGGAAAATAACTAATCCAATCAACAATCAGCCGGTTGCATTTGCAAATATCCTAATCCTAGGCACGGATTTGGGATCTATTTCGGACGAAAATGGGAATTATGAAATACAAAATATTCCTCCCGGACTTTATAACATCAGGGCAAGTTTCGTGGGATACAAATCATCAACTGTATTTGAAGTACAAGTAACCTTAGCAAGACCAGTCCAATTGGATTTTAGCTTGACTGAAGATGCGGCAGAGCTATCTGAAGTAGTGGTCAGCAGTGAATTTACCCGTTCGGAGGAAACTCCCCTTTCGGTAAGGAAGTTAAATACTAATGAAATAGAGAGGTATCCAGGTGGAAATAGGGATATATCAAGGGTAATTCAAGCTTTACCTGGTGTAGCAAGTACTCCAAGTTTCCGAAATGACATATTGATTAGAGGAGGGGCACCAAACGAAAACAGATTTTACGTAGATGAGATTGAAGTTCCCGTCATTAATCATTTTGCAACCCAAGGATCATCAGGTGGACCAGTAGGTATCTTGAATGTCAACCTAATAAAAAGCGTGGACTTAATTGCAGGAGGCTTCCCCGCGAACCGAATGAATGCCCTCAGTTCTTTTTTTGAAATCCAATTGAAAGAGGGACGTAGAGATAAAATGTTCACCCAACTTACCGTTGGTGCTTCTGAACTCACCCTTTCTAATGAGGGTCCACTTAGTCCAAAGACTACCTATCTGCTTTCAGCCCGCAGATCTTACCTGCAAGGATTATTTAGGCTACTTCAACTTCCTTTCCTACCCACATTCAATGATTTTCAATTCAAAACAACAACCAAAATTAACGAGAAAACCGAGCTGACCTTTTTAGGAATTGGTGCCATAGATCAATTTGCCTTAAATTTTGATACTCCAGAAAATGAAACCCAAGAGGAAATTGAAGAACGAAAATATTTGCTTGATGTACTTCCAATTCAATCTCAATGGAACTATGCAACAGGAACTAAACTCAAACGCTTTCGGGCAAATGGCTATTGGACTTTTGTTTTGAGCCGAAATATGCTCAACAATGAGTCCTTTAAGTACGCAAAAAATGATGCAAGCTCCGAAAATAACCTACTGTTTAGGTATCAGTCCCAGGAATCTGAAAATAAATTCAGAGCTGAAAACAGTATTTTCGGAAAGGGATATTCCTTAAAGTATGGAGTTAGCTATGAATACTCAAGGTTTTTGATAAATAATTTCGACAAAGTAGTTTTTTCAGGAAAAGGGGAAGTAATCGATGTTTCTTCTATTTCAAATTTTAATACCTACGGTGCGTTTATTTCTGGAAACAAAAATTTCAATAACGATCGCCTGCTTTTTACGGGTGGAATCCGTATAGATGGCTCAGATTTTGGAAAGACATCTTCCAATCCATTCAATCAGATCAGCCCAAGAGTTTCTGTTTCTTATCAATTAAGGCCAAATCTTTTTGCAACGGCTAATGCAGGGATCTATTATCAAAGACCCTCTTACCTGATCATGGGCTATAAAAATAACGAAGGACGATTAGTGAACAAGGAAAATGATGTTCAATTTATCCGAAATGCCCAATTAATCGGTGGAATTGAATTGTTGATCCCTGAGAAATCAAGAAGATTTACAGCGGAAGTGTTTTATAAAAAGTACAGCAATTACCCCTCTTCAATTTTGAATGGCATCTCTCTGGCTAATCTTGGTGCTGACTTTGGTGTCATTGGAAATGAACCTGTTCAATCAAATTCCGAAGGAAGGGCGTATGGAATGGAATTCCTTGCGCAACAGCGGCTCTTGAATAATTATTATGGCATCGCCTCTTTGACTTTGGTAAGAAGTGAGTTTACCAATCCCAATACGAACGGTTTCCTTCCCTCCTCTTGGGACAATCAGTTTATCGTTAGCTTGACAGCAGGAAAACGTTTTAGGAAAAATTGGGAATTAGGAGCAAGATGGAGGTTCTTGGGTGGGACTCCTTTCACGCCAAACGATATAGCAACATCCAGCCTAATTACTAACTGGAATCTTCGAAACTCTGCCATCTTAGATTTTAACCGAATAAATGGAATCCGATTAAATTCCTTCCACCAGCTTGATCTTCGTCTCGACAAAAAATATTACTTCCAAAAGTGGAATCTCAACTGGTATTTTGATATCCAAAATGCTTACAATTTCCAAGCTCAACAGCCACCAAGACTCATCGCAACCCGAGACAGTCAAGAAAATATCCCTGTTGATCCAAAAGATCCTACAAGGTACTTACTAAGAGAAGTTGCCAATCCTGCGGGAACCCTTCTTCCCACAGTTGGGCTTATTGTCGAATTTTAATTTTTTGACTCCAAGAATTTCAAAAGCCGGACAATGTGTTCGGCTTTTTGTTCTTCAGAGTCGGCTCTATAAATCATCTCCAGCCAATTTCTTTGTTCCTCGATTGGCAGGTTAAGGTAAAGTTCCAGTTTTCCGCCATCATCCAAGAGGCAATCCCGAAGCTCATCCGTCAATTGATTGGGGATTTCATTTCGAAATAAGTGAAGAATCACCCTTTCTCCTGCCGTCTTCTTGATCTTGGATCGGATTTCTTTCGATACAGGCAGAAATAAAAATCCATCCCCCATCGGCATCAGTGTTTTGTTTTCAAAGCTTAATGAGTCAATACTTCCTGAGACCTTGAGCATACCAAAGTGATTTTTAGAACCCAGCCCGACTAAAGGCAAGCGAACGAAAGTCCATCCTCCTTTACCAGTGAATTTCTCGAGATAAAATTCTCCTTCAATTAGTTTCTCCATAAAAAAAGCCGCCCACTTGGACGGCTTAAAGTTACTGTTTTAGGACGGTTTAATTCAACCTCCATCGAACGTTCAAGCCGAATCCTGCCCTGAATTCCGTTTCCTCAATCAAAAATAAATAAGGCCTAAAATCTAGACCGATAGTAATCGGAACCTCTGAAAAGGCATATTCTGCACCCACCTCACCAGCTCCACCCAAGCGAAAATCATCCGATAAATACATAGAAGGACCAAAACCTGCATACCATTTGAAATCGGTATCTGGAATATCTTCATAAATAGGATTCCAGAGTGCGTCCAGGCCAAGTCCATTTCCTCCGAAACTCACATTGGCATGGATCCGGCTAAATTCACCTATAGCAAAAATACCGTCAACTGCTACATTGTTACCGTTTACTTGACCAAACCGAATACCAATTTCCTGAGCCTGAGACTCCAAGGCGGTAATGATTGCGATGCCCATAACAAGGGCTAATAGTTTGATAGTTTTCATTGTGTTAAAAGTTTAAATTGAATACGACAAAATTACGCCAAATGTGTCTTTTTTAAGGGAAAATTCTTTTGCTAACTAAATTTTTTCCAATTCTAAGAACTTCCTGGACCAACAGATCCATATCTTCCATACGGGTTCTTTGATTAACATTGGCTACTCTTAACGTAAATTTCCCATTCAAGATTGTAGAACTTGGTGAAGCAATTCCCTCTTCCTGAAGTCTAAGCAAAATCTCCCGGTTGAGTTCACGAAGCTGTTGCTCCTCCCAACCCTCTTGCATCATTCGAAAACAGGTAATGCTCATTGATACAGGAGCCATAAGCTCCAATTCAGCGTGTTGGTTTACCAAATTAGCCAAATACTCCGCCTGACGGTTATTTTGTGCGATCATTTGCGCATATTTTTCACGTCCATGTTCTTTTAAAGACATCCAAATCTTAAGTGCTTTGAAGCCTCTGGAAAGTTCAAACCCATAATTATTGGTTGACTCCAATCCTCCCGATAGACCCCGGGTCTCCTGTAGAAGATAGTTTGGAGTAATGGCGAAGGCGTTACGGTGCTTCTCTTTATCCCGAATCAGGGTACAGCCCACTTCATAAGGAACGTAGAGCCATTTATGCAAATCAAAAGCCAAGCTGTCGGCGCCTTCTATTGCCTTAAGCCTTTCTCCATACTTCGGATCCAATTTTGCTAAGGCCCCATAAGCCCCATCTACATGAAACCAAAGCACGTACTTCCTCGCAATGGAAAGAAGTTCATTTAAGGGATCAATAGCGCCAGTATTCACTGTCCCCGAAGTGCCAACAATACAAAAAGGAAGATAGCCTTGATTCAAATCAGCCAGCAGTGTCGCCTCCAATTCCTCGATATCCATCTCAAATCGTTCGTTCACTCCAATTTTTCGAACCGCATTTGAACCTAAGCCGATAATTTCTGCAGCTTTTTGAATACAGGAATGGGTTTCAACCGAACAGTAAAGCGTTAGTTGGCCAGAAGCAGCTTTCAGTCCGCACTGCCTTATTTTTTCCTCTCCAAAGGAATTCCTTGCCACCGTTAAAGCTGTGATATTGGCCATAGAACCTCCACTTACCAAAATTCCTGAAGCCTCCCGAGGAAAATTTATCAATTCCTTACACCAATTAATTACCTGACGATCAACATACATCGCTGAATGCTCACCAATAGTGGTATTGGGGTTCATCCCTGATGCCAGCAAATCCGCAAAAGTTCCCATGGGTGTACCGGTTCCCTGAATCCAGGCAAAGAACCGGGGATGGACATTTCCTTTGTTGTAAGGGAAAATGTACCGCTTAAACTCCTCATAAACGATGTCCGGATCTTTACCAGTTTGTGGTAAAGGGTGATCCAGAAAATCTTTAACCTCCTTTGGGATGGGTTTCCATATTTTTTCATCACGGATGTTCATCCAGTAATCGATCAGATCATCCACCATTTTGTGTCCCAGTTCCCGCATGCCTTCCCAGTCCTTTGGATCCAGAGTAAGGTCCTTTTCGTATTCTGAATTCATTTTTTTTTGTTTACAAAGGTATCAACCTCAAGGAAAATAGATCTCCAAGGCCTTCTGCTGTGATGTTCTTAGCAGAAAGGCTTATTTTTTCATTTCCCTGTTTTAATTCTATTTTACCCAAATACAGTTTGCCCCAAGTTTGTTCAGGTGCCTCTTTTCGTGGCACGCGGTCAGGACTTGGAATTTGTTTTGGAATAAAACTTGAAGAAAGGGTCTTGGTAAGCTGGCCATTGCTTGTTTTGAGCCTTAACTCCGAACCGACTTGTGAGGGAAGGGCAGCATAGTCAATCCACACTTCATACACGCCAGGATCAAGCACTTCAAGGTTCCAGGAAAGACTATCACTCTCTTCTTTCCAGTTTGTCACCCAGTCCTGCGCCCAGCCATGCCCTTCAAAAAACTTCATTTTGCCGTGCAGCTGACCCTCATAGACAGGTAATTCGATCTGATGTACCGTTTTACTTATCGGTATCTTCCTTTCCATGGAAATTCCTGAGGACACCTCTTTGAACCAATTTAGGTATTCATTTTCGAGGGCCTTTGCAAGCTTTGAATGTGTTTGTACAAGATTTATTTCCTGTTTTGGATCATTTTTCAAATCGTATAATTCGAGTCCAGCAGGCAATAGAGTCAGTAACAAAGAATCTTTTCGGATTGCTCCGGGTCTGTCTTTCAATACAGGATCCAATTGGGCAACATGTGAAAAAATTGATCTAGATGTTATATTTTCGCCTTCAAAAAAAGGTTTAAGAGAAATTCCATCCCAGTTTTTTTTAACAGAACCATCAAATCCCAAAAAATCTGCCACAGTTGGAAGTAGGTCAATATGCGCAGCTGGGGTAGAGACTATCCCAGGTGTGATTTTTCCAGGCCATTTCCAGAAACTCGGTACACGTACTCCTCCCTCATGAACAGAACCTTTAATACCTTTCATACCTCCATTGTATCGCTGACCGTTAGGTCCGTTATCAGTCAAAAAAATGACTAGGGTATTTTCTTCCAAGTTCAACTCTTTTATCAATTCCATCAGCCTCCCCACATTTTGATCTACATTGCTGACCATCCCATAAATGGAAGCGAGTTCATCATCCAAACCCATTTGCTTATAAGGCAGGAAGTATCGATCAGGAACCTGGTGTGGGCTATGTGGAGTATTCAGGGATAGATAGGCAAAAAAGGGTTGATTCTGGTTTTTTCTGATAAAATGGATGGCCTCATCTGTTAAAATATCGGGTAGATATCCTTCTATTGTCAGATTTTGACCGTTTTTTTCAAGGTGGGTATTGAAATAATTGGACCAATGACCTGCCGAAAACCCAGTAAATTCCTCGAATCCCTGTGATAAAGGATGGTTTGGATGGTGCTGTCCATTATGCCATTTTCCAAAAATACCAGTTCGATAACCCTCATCTTGCAGAAGTTCGGCAATCGTATATTCTTTAGAATCCATAGTTTCCAAGCCCTTCGAAACAGATACTACTCCCGTACGAAGATGGTATCGGCCTGTCAATATACTTGCTCGGGTAGGGGCACAAAGTGGGCTAACATAAAACCTGTCAAATCGGGCGGACTCTTTTGCCAATTGATCCAAGTGAGGTGTTTTTACCACTGCATTGCCATGAATACCCAAATCCCCATACCCTTGATCATCAGTTAGGATGAGCAGAATATTCGGTTTAGGTGGCTTTTCCCTATTTTGAAAAGAGAAAAGAAAAATAGATATACCTAAGCAGAGTAAGGGACTTCTTAGTAGAGACATCGCTTATTTTTTAAATATGAAATAGACAGCTAATACCAAAAATAGGGCTCCGATCAGGTGATTCATCTTTAGCGTTTCATTTTTAAAGGCAAAAAGGGTGAATACCATAAAAACGAGAAGGGTAATCACTTCCTGAAGCACTTTAAGCTGAACGAGGGAAAAGGGGCCTCCATTGCCAGAAAATCCAATCTTATTCGCTGGCACCTGAAAGCAATATTCAAAAAAAGCAATCCCCCAGCTGATTAATACAACAGAAAATAGCCCGAGTTTGGAAAACCATTTCCACTCGGCAAACTTGAGGTGACCATACCAGGCTAAGGTCATAAAGGTATTGGAAAGGACTAAGAGTCCGATGGTGAAAATGGCTTTCATTTCTAGGGATTTAGATCACAAAACTAGAATTGAAATCTGAATCCTTAATGATTTATGCCTCGAGACCAGTGTCTTTTCTTACTTTTCGAATAAGATTACCTTTTTTGCCCAAAGCTTTTCTATGTCTGGCCGCAGAAGGGTGAATCCCAAATCTATTTAAAATCCAGTCTAGCGGGAGATCAAACACGCGTTTGATCAGGATTTTTGGTCTGTAGAAAAGTTGGTTTTGAAGTTCTTTATAAGCAAAAACAGCCGCTTTCTCTAAGAGTAGGTTTTTTAATTCTATGTTATTAATCCTTGAAGAAAAGTAGTCATGCTCATGACTGAATTTCTGAAGGTAAGAATTTTTACGCTCGCCACTTAAGATAACCAAGACACCGACGCGTGAGGGGAATTGAAATGTGATGCCCAATCAACTAGCTCTATAAATCCAGTCCTGTGACGGAGTAACGTAAAGATCATTTTGCATTTTCTAAGGGCCAATTTTTTCAATGATCTTTTTCCTGAAAAACCAAGTGGAGGCAACTCTGAAGACATTGGTGGAAAAGCGCTCGTCGGGATGAACGCTGCAAAGTTGTACTTCAAACTGTCCCTGTTCGAACTCTTCTTTTTTGCTCGAAAGTATTTTTATACCAGGTAAAACCAGAAAATCGGCTTTTGAATTTTCTATTTCCTCCAGCGATTTAGTCAGGTGATCAGGAAAAAAAAGGTCATCCTGATTCAGAAAAGCCAAGTACTCACCCTTTGCTTTTTGGATTCCCAAATTATTCTGTTTGGCTTGTTGACCGCTGTTTTTTTCCAGGTTGAAAAAGGAAATTCTTGGGTCGGAGAAGCTTTTTACCACTTCTTCGGTAACATCCGTACAGCAATCACCAATGATGATCAATTCCCAATTTAGGTAATTCTGATTGATCACCGAAGGTATGAAGTGTACCAAAAAGTGACTGCCTCGATAAGTGCCTGTTATGATAGAAATAAGAGGATTTCCCATTGCTTTATCAGGACTTCCTTTCGATTCGGTCAGCCATTTTAACTGCCAAATATGGAATGAAGGTATATTTTCAAGTATCCACAGAATGATAATTTCGAAATGATCGAATCCCGACTTGGAAGCGCTCATGAAGCCTACTCTCATTTTTGTCTTCATCAATATTTCCCAAAGCCAGAATATCACCTCCAACAGGATCAACTGCCTCGGGATCAAATTTAAGCCCAGCCAAAGCAGGAATTCGTTTTTTCAGTTCATCAAAACTGCGCTGAAACACATCCATTCTTTCCTCTTTTGAATACATCGAATCCCATTCAGGAGGGCGGTAGGCTTCTGACCATCCGGTACGTCCCACAGGATACCAAGACATGAATGACCCCCTTTCAAGAAATTAACAGGATCTCTAAACGCCCCCAAAACCATGGTGCAGAAGGGCAGGTCGTACTCCTGAAGCGGAACTAAGATTTTGTAGCCAAATTTGTATCGATGAGACCACGGGCTCAATTCCCATGGTACGATCAATTTCTAAAAGTCCGTTCCAGGTTGCGTTGACCACTTGGTCGTATTCTTCCTCCAACAATTCCCCTTGATTCTTAGCAGTCACCTTTAGATGCTTTCCAGTCCGGGAGACAGATTCCATCTTGGTGTTTAAAATCAAATTAACTCTTGGGTTTGATGTTAGGGCTTCCGTCAATTTATAAGCGATGTACCTGGGTTCAACGGAATATTCGGCGGTTCTAAAAATCTCATTAATATATTCTGGATTTGCAACTTCCTCAATTCTTGATTTTGTTAAATGGGTGGCTTGAAGGGAATGAAATAGGCCTAAATATTTTATTTTGCCCCCGTTTGAAAGTTCACTAAACACTTCGCAAGACTTTTGGTAATGTCTATTAAGCTCATTTGCAGAGAGCAATGACCCTTTGTGTATCAAATAATAAAAAGGAGTTTAAATCATTTCCTCCGGTTTTACCTCAATCCATCGCTGAAGGTATTCCATAAAGTGAACAGCACCAATTAGCATCTGATGGACTGTATGGAAACTTTTGCCCATCGCATAAAATAAAACCTAGGTGCACCTTACCCTCATTAGCATAACTGGCCCGCCATAAGGGCAGGGAATGTTCCTCATATAAATCGACAAAATAGCCTCCTTGGGACAGTTCCAAAGCCACACAAGCACCAAGGCCCCCCGCATCAAGGAAAGCCACTTTATCTTTTTTAGAAATCATCAAATATTTTTTTTTTAATATGGATATATGGAATCTTGCTAGTAGCCAAATTTTGTTTGAGTTTAAGGGTATAAATCGATCAATGGGAAGAACTAATTAAACAAAGGGATGGGAAATTCAACGCATACCCAAACTTTCAATTTTGATTTGTAAACCTTCGAAATCAAAGCTTTAGCTTTTCATCCTTTGTGCCCTAAACTATAAATTTCTAGAAAAGAGAGGAAATTTATAGCTTTATGGCCAAGAATAAATCCCATACTAAACACGTAAAAAAAGAACTTTGTGCCCTTCGTGTCCTTTGTGGTTTAAAATTTTATCGGTTTTATTTCCTACTGGTAAAATAGCGTGTATGCATGTTTTTTAAATTCAACAATGGTAAAAAAATCTAAAAAATCAATTGATACATCTCCTCCAACTTGCTTACTTGAATAATCTGAATTTTAAACTTGCTCAAATCCAGTCCTTTTACGGCATATTTTGAAACCACAATTTTCTTGAAGCCAAGTTTCTCCGCCTCGGCAATACGGTTTTCGATGCGGGAGACGGCACGGATTTCACCTCCTAAACCTACTTCTCCTGCAAAGCAAATATGCTCCGACACAGGCGTGTCCTCGTAGCTTGAAATCAGCGAAGCGCAAACGGCCAAATCCAATCCCGGATCATCTACCCGCAGGCCCCCGGCCACATTCAAAAACACATCCTGCTGACCCAACCGCATGCCTCCCCGCTTTTCCAATACTGCCAAAAGCATATTCAATCGCTTCGCATCATGGCCGGTACTGCTTCGCTGGGGTGTGCCGTAAGTTGCGGGACTAACTAAAGATTGGATCTCAATCAAAAGTGGCCGATTACCTTCCATCATGGCACCAATAGCCACACCGTTAAGTACTTCTTCCCGTTGCGTAAGTAGAATTTCAGATGGATTGGCAACAGGCTTCAACCCCTCTACACGCATTTCATAGATACCCAATTCATGGGTTGAGCCAAATCGGTTTTTGGAAGTCCGAAGGATCCTATAGGTCAAGTGCCTGTCCCCTTCAAATTGCAAAACAGTATCGACCATGTGCTCTAATACTTTTGGACCCGCAATAGAACCATCTTTAGTAATATGACCGATTAAAAAAACAGGAGTCCCCGTTTCCTTTGCAAATTTCATCAGTTCGGCTGTACATTCCCTCACTTGGGAAACTGAACCTGCCGCCGATTCCACATATTGGCTGCTCAGAGTCTGAATAGAATCGATAATCAAAAAGTCAGGTTTTAAGACCTCTATCTGCTGGAAAATCTGCTGTGTATTGGTTTCGGATAACACATAGCAATCCGGATTTTTGGCGCTCATCCGATCTGCTCGCATTTTTATTTGCGCTTCACTTTCTTCACCTGAAATGTACAAAACCTTCTTCTCTTTTAGCGTCAAGGCGATTTGTAGCATCAGGGTGGACTTGCCAATTCCTGGTTCACCCCCAATCAAAACCAGTGATCCTGAGACTATTCCACCACCAAGTACTCTGTCTAATTCAGGATCAGAAGTAATCCAGCGAGGCTGTTCTTCGTAAGCAATTTCAGCGATTTTTTTTGGGACACTCGCCTTTTTCAAGCCAGATCCCTGAGGTTTCCAACTCCCTTTTCCAGCTTCCTCCTTTTGAAGTACCTCTTCTACATAGGTATTCCATTCCCCACAAGCAGGACACTTACCTAGCCACTTAGGACTTTGCGATCCACAATTTTGGCAGAAAAATGTTGTTTTTACTTTAGCCAACTTGATTTTACTTTTTAAGATTTTCCAAATATTGAGTCAAGGCGACCTTCCAATCTGGATCTGCATCCCATGAAGGCCCAATGAACAATTCATCCCTTACCAAAAACTTGATATAATATTTTACCACTGTTTTCAAACCTTCATCCCCCTCGAGAGGCTGAAGCCCCATGCTTTTCATCAAATCTGACTGACGACCCTCCACCTTGACCAAGACAAACTGAACCCGATCTGCCAGTAATTGCTGAGTGGTTTTAGGTTCGGTAAGCCATTGAATCTGGTTAGGATAAGTTCGTTCGAAAATTGACTGAATTTCAGATTTTTGAGAGGTCTGCTCTGCAAGAATCGCAGCTTCTGATTTCCCAAATAGGTCATACCTGAAATAGCTCATTGCACCGATTTCAGCAGAGGATCCTTGAAGCGGGATTCCCAATTTAAACACGTCAAGATTTAGCGGATTTCGGGGAATAAACTTCTGAAGGGATTGGGAGGTCTCCTGTGAACTGATTATTGGGAATTCCGGAACCTCAATAACCAATAGGTTTTTTGATTTGATCGTCTTGGCTCCTTCTACTAACTGAGTCCCTGCCTCTTTCCAATCTTTCCCTGTCACGCCAAAAATAGCTGTGGAAGAAATTATTTTCCCATCACCAGAAAAAGAACCAATATGGATGCTAGACTTTTCTTTTTGTCGGGTTACTAAGATCACATTACGAACCTGTCTTTGAAGAAATGCCTTGGCATAGTCGGATTGGGTAGCTTCAGAAAGTGCTACTTGCTCTAATTCAAAATAGGCTATAGGGTCGGCTCCTGCTCTCACAAAAAATACATGAAGGCTGTCAGCCAAAACTCGCCAGGACATCGCAGGTCTTGCACCAGGATCAGAAGACACCATAACCACCGATTTGCCATCAAAAAAAGTCTGCGTTAGAGCTCCCTGGCTAGTAGCTAATCCAGAAAAACCAAGAAAAAAAACGAATGAGAAGATATATTTCATGCAATCTCTTAGGCTATGCAATTTACCTCAGTATTTTTACGGTCATTCATCCATCACCATTTAAGCAGCTCACAGATGACAAAAAGAATATGCAATTTAATCACTTTAGTTCTGGTTCTATTCACTCGACACAATTCTTTTGCTCAGGAAATAAACGCACAAAAGCTGATTCAGCATATAGAATATCTTTCATCCGATGCACTAGCCGGTCGCAAACCCTTAAGTGAAGGTAGTCTTAAAGCCCGTGAATACCTGATCAAAGAATTTTCCAATCTAAAATTAATGGAACCAATATTCCCTGATTATATTCAGAAATTCACATTTTTAAATCCACGGGAGCAGAAAACATACCATGATGCAGCGAATATCATTGGGTTCATTCCAGGTAAAAGTTCAAAAAAAGTGATCGTACTCACTGCGCATTACGACCACGTAGGTATAGGCAAAGCAGATAGTAAAGGAGATTCCATATACAATGGTGCTGATGACAATGCCTCAGGCACGGCTGCTTTATTGGTTTTAGCGGATTATTTTTCCAAAAATAGACCACAGCATGGGATAATGTTTGTCGCTTTAGATGCAGAAGAAATGGGTCTTCGGGGCGCTAGGGCACTTGTCAGCGATTTTCCCTATCCTTTAGATCAAATCCAATTGAATATCAATATGGATATGGTATCCAGAAGTGATAAAAATGAACTTTATGTTTCCGGAACTTACTATTACCCAAAATTCAAATCTATTTTGGAAAAAGTGGCTAAGAATGCAAGCCCCACCCTTCTTTTTGGTCATGATGTTCCTGGTACTGGAAGTGATGATTGGACAAAGTCCTCAGACCATGGCGCATTCTTTGAAAAAAAAGTGCCTCATCTTTATTTCGGAGTGGAAGACCATATTGATTACCACAAACCAAGCGATGAGGTGAAAAACATCCAAGCGCCGTTTTTCATCGATGCAGTCAACTTGGTTCTGAAATCTGTTCTTGCTTTGGACCGAGAGTTAGTGAAATAAACGCAGTGTTCAATAATTTGCAAATCTAATCTATCCACCAACATTCTTCAACTTGGGAAAACCCGATTTAATCACCCGACTCTTGATCTGGAGACTCCGGCATATGAGCAATCAAACGTTCATCCTGCTCCTGAGCGGTATTATCGGCATTCTATCTGGCATCGCAGCAGTCTTGCTCAAAACCGCCGTGCACGGAATACAGAACTTTTTGACGGAAGATTTTTACAAGGAGTACGCCAATTTCATGTATATCATCTATCCCATGATTGGTATTTCTGCTGCATTTTTGATCGGGAAATATATTTTGAAGGACGTAGGAGGACATGGGATTCCTGATGTGCTTTTCACCATTTCCAAAAAATCCAGTCTAATTCCCAAAGTCAAAATATATAGCAGGGTGATCACTTCTGCTTTGACTGTGGGATTTGGGGGATCAGTGGGACTTGAAGCCCCTATGGTGATGACTGGATCTGCAATCGGATCAAATGTGGGACTGATTATGCATTTAAATGCAAAAAAAAGAACATTGCTGATCGGTTGCGGAGCTGCTGGAGCTATCTCGGCAATTTTTGGAGCGCCTATCGGGGCGGTAATTTTTGCCATTGAAGTAATTCTTATGGAAATCAGTACGGCAAGTTTTATCCCCTTGCTGATAGCATCTGTGACTGGATCGATCACTTCTCTGATTTTGATTGGCGAAAAATCCCTGTTCAATTTCAATTTAAAAGAAAGCTTTGAGGCAGCACACATGCCCTATTACCTACTACTGGGGATCATTTGTGGTCTTGTATCTCTATTCTTCAGTAGGATAGTCAGATCCACTGAAAAAATCATGGAAGACATCGGAGATCAATGGATGCGAATCACTTACGGCGGTGCCTTCTTGGGATTTATGGTTTTCTTTTTTCCACCAATCTATGGTGAAGGCTATGGCACGTTAAACACCCTAATTGATGGCAAAACAGATCAGATTTTGGATAAAAGTCCATTTTTCTCATCCATAGAAAACCCCATTATCATTTTAATTTTTTTGGTTTTAATCATCTTGCTTAAGCCCATTGCTTCGGCAATTACCATTGGTGCAGGAGGGAGTGGAGGTATATTTGCGCCATCCCTGTATGTGGGAGGGATTACAGGTTTTGTTTTTGCTTTTTCGAAAAATATGCTCGGCTTTCACATCCCGCTCCCATTAGCACATTTCACCTTGGTAGCCATGTGCGGGGTGATGGCGGGAGTACAGCACGCACCGCTTTCGGCAATATTCCTAATTGCTGAAATTACTGGAGGCTACGAACTCTTTGTACCGCTGATGTTTGTATCTGCCATTTCTTTCATCACCAAAACTGCCCTCCAAAAAGACAGTATTTATACCCTTCAGTTGAAGTCACAAGGAAAACAACTGCCGGAGACCAAGGATGAGGAACTCCTAGAGGCCATCAGCATCAGCCAAGTGATCGAAAAAGATCTGCTACCCATCCATCCTGATTCCCATCTCGAGAATTTGATAGAACTTGTCAAAATCTCAAAAAGAAATATCTTCCCCGTCGTGGATGAGCACAAAAGCCTGAGAGGTATAGTAACCTTGGATGATATCCGAGATATCATGTTTGACCAGGAAAAACAAAAAACCATGCTTATCAGACAATTGATGCACAGTCCTCCTGAAGTCCTATTTTTAACTGAAAATATGCAATCCGCAATGGAAAAATTTGAAAAGTCCGGTGCTTGGAATCTGCCTGTAATTGAGGATAATAGGTATTTGGGATTTGTTTCCAAGGCAAGAATTTTTAATGCTTATCGAAAAAGATTGATCCGCCAAAAGCAGGATTAAATCGTAAAAGAAAAGAAAATTTGGATTTAAAAATTTTCCACGAATTCCATTTCTTCTGAATCTTTTTTTCTCACTTAGGGAACATTATCCACAAAATAGTTCAAATTATTTTAAATTAATCTATTGATAATCATTGTTTTAACACCTAAATGTGGAAAACTGTGGATAAATAATTGAAATTGTGGATAAATTTTTCTTGCGTTTTTTAATCCTCAATTCCGTGCGAAAAAAGGGCATTTTTAAAATTTAATCACCCGATTTCCATGCAAGGCTGATCCATCAATTTCACTGATCAGGTTATGGATTTTAAAAGAAAATTTGGTCTTAAATCCATCGTAAAACACCTAATTAATTCTCTTTTCTTCAATCAAATGAGCTAGAAATGTTGAATAAATATAATTATATTTTAACAGAAATAATTATAGTTTATTTGCCAAAACCCAAAGGTTCCAGGTTATTCATTTGACGGACAATCCACGCCTGACGCCCTTTGATGTATCCCGTGGGTTTGGCGGGACTCCATCTTCTTGGATTGGGCAATACAGCCGCAATAAGTGCAGCTTGGCTTTGGGAAAGCTTGGTGGCGCTCTTTTTGAAAAAGGTTTGCGAGGCGGCTTCTATACCATAAATTCCCTCACCCATTTCAATCACATTCAGGTAAACCTCCAGAATTCGTTCTTTAGACCAGATTAATTCAACCAAGAGGGTAAAGTAAGCCTCAAGTCCTTTTCTAAGGTAACTTCTCGAAGGCCACAAAAACACATTCTTGACAGTTTGCTGGGTAATCGTGCTGGCACCCTTGATACGCTTTCCTTTCTGATTGTTTTTCCATGCTTTTTCCATCGCCTCAAAATCAAAGCCTTTGTGTTGCATAAACTTTTGATCTTCTGCAGCATAGACAGCTTGTGGAGCATGTCTCGACATGTTGTCAATAGATATCCAATCCTTGTACAACCGCATATCCTTTTTGGGGTCAAAAGCCTGCTCAACCAATCGGATGACCATCAGGGGTGTTATCGGGACAGGAACAAACCGATAGAAAATAACCAGCCCGATCGAAAGGCCGAAAAACCAAAGGGAAATCTTCCAGATTAACTTTCCAATCCAGCGAAGTGCTTTCATAATGGGAAATAATTGATGAATTTGTTTTTACAAATTGGCAGAAAAAATTGGGATTTTTTCAAGATACATGGCTTTGTGTTTTTCCCTCTCAGTTTGATTTAACCAAATACCATATTGGGCGCAAAGCCTTGTTGAAATAAGAAGGAGAAAATATTTCAAATGGTAAAACTGAAGAAATTTCAAGGATTTTCCGGTTTGGCGATTTTCTTAAAAATCACAGGAGAAGAGAGTTTTGATGCAACGCTTTCCATCAACAGTCTCAACTCAGGATAATTTTCGGCTTCAATCAGGGGTTGCTTGACTTCAAATTTGCCGGTAACCTTCAAAATTTCTCCAAGAAGTTCTACTTGGTAAGAAAACACAACAGCGTTGTTGCTGATGGTCAAGGTCTCTGTTGTCGGATAATCATCCACCTCGTATCCATCGGGAAGGTGGATGTTGCTGGTATAGGTCTCACTGAAGGCATACTGAAAGTCCACTGGAAACACCCGAAAATCCAGTGTAAAAGGATTTTTTTTGAAACTGGAATACGAGATTGGCAAAATGGAAATGCGATCGACATCCTTTAACCCGCTTCGAACCAACTTAAAGTTCGTGTTAAGAAAATTATTTTCTGCCAAGAGATTTTCCACTGTGACATCACGGATTTCCAAATCAGAGAAGTTATCCTCAAAAAGTTTGGTCAGCGGCTCACCGGTTTTTTTAAGTTTTTCTGAAATTCTAGCTGTATTCAATCCTGCATATTGGAATTCTCTGACAATGTGCCCCATGACCAATTCCCCAGTCTCCTGCGACAATTGGATTGTGGAAAATACAAGCGTATTTGAATTATGCCTAATCTGAATAGGAATCAGCTTACTTTGATTTTTTTGAAGCAGAAGCCCTGCCTTAACATTCTTCCCAAGATCCACATAACCAAAGGGTGCTAGGGGATCACTCAGTTCCAGAAACTGTAATTTCCCGTCCAGATTAGCCAAAAGCAATATTTCGTCAAACTGATTCAAAAACGGAAATGAGACAAGCTCGCTTCTACCATACCCCTTGCTGCCGATCAATACGGGATCGCAGGTAATTCCCAGAGACCTTAAAATCCCCATATATGCTAGGATTAATTCGCTTGGTGCCCCATTTTTTGACTTGAGCAACTGACCAAGTGTCTGCTTAGTATAGATCCAATCTTCCCCTTCATTGATAAAATTATCACGGATATAATAGTAAGCTTTTTGAGCCTTCTCTTTTTCAGTACCAGTGTTTAAATCCAAAGAAAACACTTCCTTTTCCAGAGGATTTGTTCGGTAAAACCCTTGCTCGGTATAGTATTCGATCATTTCGTCCCCCAACTTTTCCCAAGTATTAAGGTAATCTTCCCACTCTGCACCTGCAGTGGTGGCCGCTCGCTGGTACCTGGAGAGCTGAAATTCAACTCGATCCAAATAGTCACGGTAATTTTTCATGTAAGGCTCTTCTTTTACTGCATACATATTTCGTAAAGACCAGGAATAAACTCCATTTGCCGCCGTTTTTTCCGACTTAGTAAAAAAATTGGTGCCTTGACCGATCATTTTATACTCCAATTGAGGAATCATAGTAATCTGGTATTTTGAAAAAAGTACGGGAATATCATTAGGAAAAGTCCACCCGTCCAGAAATGTAATATTTCTATCAATTTTTTTTAAGCTGTATTCCAAAATGGAACCTACCTGAACGTTGGGAAATGTGATTCGTAGCTCTTTAAAGCCATTTCCAATTTTGACTTCCAAAAAATCCTCCTTTGCCAGCTTATTCACCACAGGTATTCCATTCTCATAAGTTGTCACCTGTGCCTTTACTCCTGTGATCTCTTCAACGTTAGTGTCTCCTGCATAATATCGAATGCGGATATCACCTCTTTCTTTTCCTGATTCCTTCAGAATTTTTACTCTGAAAAAAATCTGAGTTTCCAAGAGATCTGAAAGAAAACGGGACTCTCCCGAGGAGACAAGCACCACCGCTGCTGCATCAGGCTCATAGGATACAGATTTCAAGTCAATTTCATTTTGGGAAAATTCTCCCATTTTAGGAATTTGGGCATTGGTAAGAAGGGACAAAAAAAGCAAAAGGCTCGTGCATGAGGTGATTTTTGAATTCATATCGAGTTTAATTTGGGGTTGAAGAAAATGGAGATGATTTGATAAAAAAAACACTTTGGTCAAATGCGGCATTAATTTTTTTTACAAACTCCAACTTTTGAGCCTGCGACCAGTCTTTTGGAATCGATAAAATCAATTCTCTTTTTAAAAAAAGCCGATCCCCTTTGAGTTCAGCTGAAAGGGATCCTTTCAAATATTCTTCGTCCAACGAAATCATGGGTAGGGGACCATCCAAGGCCAATGCTTCAGGAAGCTTAATTTCAAGTTCATCCACTTGATGAAGGTTTTCATTACCTAGTTTGGAGGGAGTGATTTTTCCAAAGAATGGCCTAATAATTAATCTCTTAGATGTCAGCTGTGCATATCGCTGAAGGTATCCCTCCAGGACAATTTCTGCTAAAAGTAAAGAATCTTTGGGGCTCACCTCAACATTGAATTGGTCAATAATCAATCCTGAAACGGAAAAGCTGGAGCCGATAACCTCTTTTTGTTCACGTTCATCATTTAGATTTTTTACATAAAGAATTGTTTCCCCAAAAATCCCTTTTTGGATAATCTGAGAATTGACTTTGGAGTTGCCCATTGAATCAATTTCCAATTTGGATTTGGTCTTGATGGTATTCCATTCACTAGACGAATAGGATGGTGTCTTGGTCAAAAATCCACCTTCAGGGGTAGTCACCAAGACATGCCTGTTTTTGGTAAACTCCCCTAAATATCCCGGAGGCAGCAAAGAAGAGGTACATTCAAGCCAAATTGGATCCTTATCGGTAGGCACATAGAGAATCACATGGTTAAACTGATTGGAGGGGAAGTCAGTCTGAATGTCTTTTACATCTTTACCGGCATATACCAAGGTATAATGAGAAGTGATGTCCACTGCCTCAAGCATGGCCTTCATCAGATTGGTTAATCCTTTGCAGTCTCCATAAGCATACTTCAGGACATCAGAGGCTTTCATCGTCTGCCAGCCTCCAATACCCAGCTGGATACTGACATAGCGAAAATTTTTCTGCAAATACTTGTACAAAATTTGGATTTTCTGATAGTCATCTTCTGTCTGGGCCACCAATTCTTTGAGCTTAGATTTAAACTCTTCGGGCAACTCATCCCTACCGCTGTTCAGCTCGCTTTGCCACTTCGCCAATCCCTTCCAATCACTCATTTCTCCCTCATAATTTTCTAAAGCAAACTTGACAGGAGCCAAAATAAGTTTGTAGTCCTCGTCTTCCCTCAAGTCAGCTGTTTGTACAGGCAAATCCTCCACAGTCCAGGTTAGGATTTCCAATCCTTCTTCCTGGCTGGATGCAGGATTATTAGGAAGATTGATATCTTTATACTTCAGGCCTAACTCTTCAGGATAACGGATCTGAAAGACCGATTTTTCAACTTTTTGGTTGTAAAAAGGCACAGGAACCCAGGTTGGAAGGAAGAAATTACTCTTAGAGAATGTCTGTATTCGGACTGTTACATCCACAGGAAATGTTGAAGAAGTCAATTCAAGATACTTGTATCGATTGTCATCAAAAAAAGTAGTGTTTGAACTTAGAGCGGCGTCGCGCATGTCTTTGAGCCTGGCCTTTTTAAGAGTTTTTCCAGTAATTACATCGGTAATTTCCAATTCAAAATCCCGGATTTCGTTAAGTTTATCATAAAAAATCACAGGATTGGCATGCTTTAATCCATCCTTTGAGAACACACGCAACTTTTTTTGAATTACTCGTTGGTAGGTGAAATCAACATTCACCGTAATAACTTCTTTACCTATCAGATTGGAAAAAACAGGAGGATCAGGATTAGAATGAATCATCGACCTCAAAAACAAAAAACCTGTCACCCACAAAAAAAGAAAAATAGCCATACTTTCAATCTATACGCCTGCTCGAAAATATTGAATTACTTCTCTAACTTCAGAAGGATTGCCAGATTTTTTTATTTATGT
This sequence comes from uncultured Limnohabitans sp., assembly GCA_964574365.1. Lineage (GTDB taxonomy): Bacteria > Bacteroidota > Bacteroidia > Cytophagales > Cyclobacteriaceae > Algoriphagus. The sequence continues at coordinate 8,959 of CAZNND010000039.1, read as the reverse complement.
ATCCAGATAATCGCACGTATGTATTATTTCTCAGAATTTCCTTTAATCCTATGGTAGGTAATCCTATTCCATTTACTAGTTTTTCAGCTCAGAGCCAATAGATCAAAAAAATGGCACTAAAAACCATTTGAAATCTTTGTTTTAGTAGGTGTCTATAAACGGGATCATCAAAAATCTGTATTTCACTATCTAGGAAAATATTTAAAAACCAAACAGTCACATAGAAAATATAGTGGGAAGCCATATTCTTGGTAACTGACAGACTATTATTCACTTAGCTTCATTAAGATGAAACCTAGCTTTTAGGAACGTTACCGATTTTTTTCCATGTGAGCTCCTATATGAACTATGTGTCTATTGAGGTTAACCCTTTTTTCTGTTCTTGTTCATTTAATTGAATAGCCCAATTCTTTCAACTTCATCTCATTAATGAACACTGTAGCATTTATAAGAAAGACCCTTTTCCCTGATTCATATCCTAGCCAAAAGAATACAACCTTACGTGCAATTAAGCGGATACACATATTAAAAATAAAGGGACAAGAATAATTGCATTTGTATATTTAAGGGAATACGTTCTAATTTGACCTTTACTTATCCTACATGCTATGAATCCCATTACCATCGGCAGCTTTGAAGATTTTGACAAATACAATGGCAAAGCGCTTGGAGTATCATCCTATTTCCAGATCACCCAAGATCAGATCAATCTTTTTGCCCAAGCAACCCTGGATCATCAATGGATTCACTGTGATCCAGAACGAGCAAAAAAGGAGGGCACTTTTGGCAACACCATTGCCCATGGATACCTTACCCTAAGTATTGTCCCATATCTCTGGGAGCAGATTGTACAGGTAAATAACCTGAAAATGATGATCAACTATGGGATTGAAAATCTCCGCTTTGCACAAGCCGTCACCGTGGACAGCGAGGTGAGATTGATCGCTTCCTTAAAAAATGTAGCGAATCTTAGAGGTACCGTAAAGGCAGAAGTTGAAGTAAAACTTGAAATCAAGGACCAAAAAAAACCGGCTTTCGCCGGCGTCTTGATTTTCTTATACCATTTCCACTGATCAGGAAGCTAACAAGTCATTAACCACTGTAGCTGCGCAAGCACAGCCAAACGCTGCCGGAAGAAATGACATTGTCCCATAGGCTGACTTTTTGAAGTTTTGCCCGTCTGTGAGCATGAGACTTTCTTTAATCACCTCCTCGGTACTAAACACCGCCTTAAATCCCCCATAGATGGCTCTCCGCTTTAGTCTTTTGCGGAGCATTTTTGCCAATTTACATTGGTGCGTATCTTCAAAATTAACTACCTTTATTTGAGTAGGATCCACTTTGCCCCCGGCCCCCATGGAACTAACCAATTTGAAACCTCGCTTTTTTGCCCCCTCTATCAAATGTATTTTGGGAGTGAAGCTATCTATGCAATCCACCACATAGTCAAATTCGTTGTTCTCGAGTAAATCAGTCATATCATGTGGATTGAGAAATTGACGGATGGATGTTATCTGCAGCCCTGGATTAATAGCCAACAGCCTATTTTCCATCCATTCTGCTTTAGATTGACCGACATTAAGTTGGGTGGCAGGGAGCTGACGATTTACATTGGATATGTCCACCGTGTCTCCGTCAATTATCGTCATTGCGCCTATTCCTGACCTTGCGATAAATTCAGCGGCAAAGGAACCTACACCACCCAATCCTACCACCAACACGTGTTTAGAAGCCAATTTTTCAAGCCCCTCACGACCCACAATTAATTCTGTACGACTCAGCCAGGCAAATTCACTCATGAGATTTTTCTTTTGGAGATTGCATTCCAGTTGGAAACTACCTGTTGAGCCAAGAATTCAACTGGAACGCCCAAAATTAGGGAAGCCGCCTGATATATCGATTCAATTTCCACATCCGAGTCGTCCGTTTCAAAAAAGATTCTATGCATCGGGCATTGCCTAAGCCAGTTTGCAGCCTGACTGTCGTCGCGAAGCAAGTGTTTGCCAAAGGAAAAAGAAACCGGAAAAGCCATCAGCTGACGGCCCAACTCGGCCTTTAAATTCCAACCATGCCAAATGATGGAGGGGGGGGTCTTTTCAGCCTTGAAAAACTCCAATAAAAGATCCTGCCCTTTGACACAATGGAGGATCAAAGGGATGCCCAACACGGTCGCCCACCTTGCCTGAGCATAAAATACCCCCTTTTGCAAGGACATAGAAGCTCCTTTCAATCGGTCAAAACCAGCCTCTCCAATGGAAAGGACCACTTCATTTGATCTGGAAATAGTTTGGATCAGTTGGAGTTTTTCTTCCCAATGCACATCCACATACCAAGGATGAATGCCCATCGAGCAGAAAGTAGGGATCTCAGGCTCGATGTCCATTTTATTTAGAATCGAATACGGCTGACCCTTCCGATGGGTGTGGATATTCCATAAATTCATGAAATAAACTAAAGATTTTTAGCCAAAAAGAAAAGCCGCCTCCAGGAAATGGAAACGGCTTTTTTTTTTACTTTTTCTTGAACAGGATACTTGCCGGACCCTGTTTCAGCGTAACCTGATTTTGATCAGGATCAAAGACGAACTTTGCCCCCACTGCTTTGAGTTCGAAGGTATGCTCGGCAGTTGCTTCTAACACCGCCTGTGGCTGTCCCGTAAGCTGAATTGCCACCTTTCCGGCATTATTTTCAACTGTAAGCTGTAAAGGAATCTGCGTCGAAATATAAGTTCCCAAATATTTGGACATCAATTCATCAGAAATCAACAGCTCATTAAAGTCTGGCAACTTCCATTCTTTACCAAATTGAGTATTAAGCGCCGCAAGTAAGATGTCGTTATTGTTGTAGTTCATGCCATTACTCAAAACAGCCAATGTGATTTTTTCCTCAGGAAAATATCCCAAAAATGCCCTAAATCCATCTATGCCTCCCGTGTGACCAAAGCTCTTTCGATCATAATACGGAAATGAAAACAATCCTCGACCATAGCCATCCCGTATGTCCATCATGCTTCCCAAACTTTCCTTTGAAACCAATTTTCCATCAAAAAGAGCCGAAACAAACACATTCAAATCCGCCACCGTAGAAGTAATCGCTCCTGCACCACGAGGTACTGTAGGATGAGCCTCTTCATCTTCTAGCCACTTCCCATTAAAGAGGTAAGATTTGGCTTCACCTTGAGCCACATTAACTGATCCAAAAACATACGTATCCTTCATTCCCAGTGGGTTAAAAATCTGTTCCTGAAGAAGTTTTTCGTAGGTTTTTGAATACACTTTTTCAAGGATGAAAGTTAGCAGAACAAAATTACTGTTGCTGTAGTCTGCCTTAGAATCTGGCTCGAAAATACTGCCCCCCTCAATCATCATGGCTAGAAGTTCCTCCTCCGTATGAGGCCTGGTTCGATAGGTGTTGTAATCCAATCGGTGTGTAAAATTGAAAATCCCACTTCGGTGCTGAAGCAACTGACTGATGCTGATCTTATCTGCATTTTTGATTTGGGGGAAAAAATCAAATAGCTTTTGATCAAGACTAAGCTTCTTTCCTTCCACTGCTTTAAAAACCAATACTGTTGTCATCATTTTGGTAATCGATCCCACACGGAGTTTGGAATCAATATCCAACGGTTTGGTGGAGCTGAGATCAGCCCACCCCACTGCTTTCTGAAATACAGGCACTGCGTTTTCGGCGATCAAAATCGTACCCATGAACTTTTCATGGGTAGCCAAAGAGTCTAAAAACTGGCTTAACTGGGCATATTTTCCGTTTTGTGCTTGGGCAAAAGACCAACAAAAGCTGAAAAGAAGTAGAGAGTAGAAGATTCTTAAGTTCATTTTTTGCAGATTAAAATTGGCTCTTCGAATAGGTTAAGACATATGAATTAATCCAATCGGTTTCGTTCGTCGGTACTTCCAGAACTGGATTTTACCCTAAAGCCTTCTCCTTTCGCAAAGTTATACCTTAAAGTAAATCTTACACCTTGATTGCTTCTGTATTGCTTGAAGCTTGTATCAATGGCTGCAAAATCAATTTTTGCACGTATGATCTGAGTTCTGAAAAGGTCAGTTCCGTTAAAAGAAAGGGAAAGCTTATCTTTCATCAGACTTTTGGTTAAGCCTGCATCTACCCAACCCAGCCCTTTAATTTGTCCCTGACCCCAAATTTGGGGGCTAAGGTACATTCCCACTACCTCCACTTTGAATCCTTTGGGCAGGTTAAAGTTCTGCTGGGATCTCAGCATATAGGAGATTTGCCCGACCTCGAGGAAATCTTGCCCCAACTGAGATTTAAACTGATTGTAATTGGCCTGCACCATAGTAGAAGTGTTCCACCACTTTTTGAAGTCAACTGGAATGATGGCTCTGAAATTGGCATTTTTGGTTTTGTCAAAATTATCAGTAAATGTGGTGGTTGTGCGGTTTTCCTCGTTCTGTTCAAAAATTTGCATAAAGGCGTCTTCGGTGACACTGTAGCCCAAGGTAAACTGATAAGCGCCTTTAACTACATGATTTATTTCAAAATTTGTGGAATACTGGGGTCTCAAATTTGGATTACCCTGCTCTGTGGTCAGCGGATCTATAAAGTAAATAAAGGGATTGAGCAATCGGTAATTAGGTCGAGTAATTCTACGATTAGCGTTATAGATAATTTGGTAGTTCTCGCTAACTTTATGTTGGACAAAAACACTAGGGAACAAATTCAAATATTCTTGGCTGTTGATTCGGTTTAGTGTGACTGAATTCCCAAGTATATCCGAGAACTCCCCTCTCAAACCAGTCTGATAACTAATCTTCGAGTTAATTTCCCCTTTCAGGGTGAGATAGGCAGCCAGGACATTTTCATTATAGATAAACCTATTGGAGTTTGGATCAGGGTTAAAAGGTCCTTCTTCCACTGCACGACTCAGGTTGAGCTTATTATCCGACTTTACCCAACTTCCCTTGACCCCAGTCTCAAGCGTTTTGCCGCCTTTGAGTACCTTTACCAAATCGACCTTAGAAGTGAATATGGTATAGTACATGTCATTTGAGGTGAATAGCCGATCCCTATTGCCTTCAATTGGATTTGCACCAGTCCAATAGTTGTTGTTTAGCAGGGAAATATTTTCACTATCCATAATGGTCAAATCTATATCCGCGGAAAGCTTGGTGCCTAGTGTATCCAATTTGGCATCATAATGAAGATTGGTAAACAAGCGGTTTCGATCTCCTTTTGAGTCATTCAGAGATTCTATGAAATTAGTAAGTGACTGGCCGGGATTTATAATTAGCGTGCCGGATTTATTTTTAGTCACATCAGCGGTCGATGAAGCTTGGACATTCAGTCCTATATTTTGATTTTTGTTGACTTCATAGTTTGCGGAACCATTGAAGGAAGGAGTCTTGAATCTGGAAGTGATTCTGGAATCTTGGTTGAAATTGGAAACACCCTGATCCAAGGTAAAATTTCGGTTGATCTCCAGATCGTTGAAATTGGCGTATTCATTATAATTTAAAGTTCCATTTGCAGAGAGCCCGTTCTTTTTCACATTGAGCGTGGCCCCGACAGTAGGTGCCCAAAGCCCATTGTACTGACCACCTACTTGGATATTCCCGAAAACACCATCTACGGTGTTCTTTTTAAGCTGGATATTGATTACCCCGGAAGCACCCTCAGCATCAAATCGAGCGGAAGGATTATTGATCACTTCAATACTCTTAATATTGTCCGCTGGCATAGATCGGAGAAAATTTGCCAAATCAACAGCACTCATGTAGGTCGGTCGGTCGTTGATCATTACTGTGGCAGCAGAGCGGCCATTGAGGTTGATGTTACCTTCAGAATCCACAAAAATACCTGGTGATCTGCCGATGACATCCAATGCATTTGCTCCTTCGGCCATCACCGTCCCCTCCACATTGACAATAGTTTTGTCGGGTTCAATAATAATTTCAGGTCGAGATGCTTTTACTGTCACTTCGTTTAGTCCAGTCAACTCATCATCGAGTATCACCTCATCAAAGGTTTTTTCCACCCCTTGCGAAAGCTCAAACTCTGAAGAAGAAAATGTCTTGTAGCCAATGGAAGTAATGACAAGCTTCACTTTGGCTGATTTATAGGATTCAATGCTGAAATTTCCCTTTTCATCAGATACAGCACCATCTATAAGCCCCCCTTCCACAGAAATCAAGGCTACATTAGCAAATGAAACTGGTTGGCCTCTTTGATCGGAGATTTTTCCGGTAATTTTTGAAGGTACTTTTGGAGATGCTACAAGGTTGCTAAGTCCAAGCAGATAAAATAAGCTGGCTAGGAAAATCAAGTTGGTCGTTTTCATTATCGTTCTAATCAATTTCTTGATATATAAGAAAACAGAGTGCCAAGGAAATAAAATCTTAGTAAATACGCCAAAATTGAGGATTTTGGGCTTTTAGCAGCTTCAGTATGTATCAAAATCGTTCAGTTTTGCCTCCACTACAGGACACAAAAAAAGCCCAAAATAACTTGGGCTTTAAATCTGTTTAAAAAAGCAACTTATTTCGCAGCTTCATAGCGCCTGCTCACTTCTTCCCAATTGATAAGGTTCCAAAATGCAGCAATGTAATCTGGTCTCCTGTTTTGGTAATGTAAATAGTAGGCATGCTCCCAAACATCAAGTCCCATAATAGGGGTTCCAGGACATTCAGCCACATCCATCAAGGGATTATCTTGATTGGGGGAAGAGCACACGCAAAGTTCTTTTTTTGTATCCACACAAAGCCAAGCCCAACCTGATCCGAATCTTGTAGCAGCAGCTTTGTTAAACGCTTCTTTAAAGGCATCAAAGGAGCCAAACTTAGCGCTTATCGCCTCAGCTAATTCACCAATTGGAGTTCCTCCACCTTTAGGAGAAATAATTTGCCAAAACAAGCTGTGATTCCAATGCCCTCCTCCGTTGTTTCTTACTGCGGTATTTGAACCCGCCACTTTCATTAACTCTTCGAGTGATTTTCCTTCGAGATCTGTACCAGCAATTGCATTGTTCAGGTTTGTAACGTATGCATTGTGATGTTTACCATGGTGGATTTCCATAGTTCTTGCATCGATGTGTGGTTCTAGGGCATCGAAAGCATAAGGTAGGGAAGGGAGTTCAAAAGCCATTTGTATCAGGTTTTAGTTAATTATTTTTTTTAAGGATATTGTCCAAACTACGCCAAAACAACCATACTTGGTTAAAAAAGGTTCTGATTTTATCAAAAAGTATTATTCTCTGAGTTTTTTAAAAAAATCCAGTATTAACAGTTCCGATTCTTTGGCCATCAATCCTGCGAAAAGCTTGGTTTTTGGATGGAGCATGTCAAGATTACATTTTCTGAATCCACGCTTAGAATCACTGGCACCGTAATAAATCTCTCCTATTTGAGACCAGTACAGAGCCCCTGCACACATGGGGCAAGGTTCAAGTGTGACGTATAGTTTGCAATCCGCAAGATATTTTGCGCCCAGATAATTTGAGGCAGTGGTAATTGCCAAAATTTCCGCATGTGCGGTGACATCCGTGAGTTTTTCTGATTGATTATAGGCTCTTGCAATAATTCTGTTTTTGGAAACAATAACGGCACCCACAGGTATTTCTCCCTCATCAAAGGCGAGTTTGGCCTGCTTTAAAGCCTCATTCATGAAATACTCATGGGTATAAAGTTCCAAAGGGTCTATTTGCTAATTAAAAAAAGGCTAAAATTTCATCCCTAACGCCTTTGTTAATGATAACTGTGAGAATTAGTGATACAATAAGACCAAAAAGGGCCTTGAAAACATCTTTTCTGGCTAGTCGAAAAGCTCTATAGAGCCATGCATTTCTCTTCTTTGCCTTTCCATGCTTACCGATGGCAATAGCAAGTTCACGTCCTGCTAGCAAACCAATAAATACCCAAGTAGTACTCATGGGGACTTTACTGTACATTTTGAAATAGAAAAGTATAACTGCGTAAACCAGATCCACAATCGTGGCAGCTCGTACATCGGTTACATTTGACTTTTCATTGACAATTTCCTGGATTTTGTCTCCTTTTAGATAAAATAAGAAACCTAGACCTAAAAACACAAATCCTGCATATACTGAGAATTCAATGGGATCCAGTTGGCGGGGAAGAAATACGGCAATATTGGCTGCATCTTGCATAATCCACACGGCCCACAGGATGCCCGAAGTAATCCATTGGAGCACGATCCAATATGGCTTTGCCTGACCTTTGAGGTAATTTTTAACGAATCTTTCAAGAATAAACCAAACAATTATAGCTAGCACAAAAGCCAAAATATAGCCTACAAAGCTCTTGAACATGACGTCTAAAATTGTTCCCGCCTTATACGTAAATACATTTAACAACAAAAAAGTAGTTGAAACAGGCATTCTCATTCTGGTCAAAACCAAAAGGACGATTGGTGCAGCAAGTTGTAAAAAAACAAAGCTTTCCGGTGCTTTTTCCAAACCGGGGACGCTCAATCGTTCATACGTTACATCACCCGAAAAAGCAAACCAGCTAAAAGTAACGGTTCCCACCCAAATTAATCCCATAAACAACCATAAAATCCACCAAGGGCGATTGTAGTTGGAAGCAATGAAGGTGCCTATTGTTTGAATGCTATCATTAGCGATGGCAGAATATGCTGCTAAAGCAAATCCAAACCACATCGCAGCATAGGTATATTCAGTAATTAAGCCTGCTATGGAAACCAAAACAAGGATAGTAATTAAAAATGGTCTGTCTTTTCTGGAAAAATCAAAAAGGAAATAGGTCTTTTTTGATAACTTCTCTTGGTTAATATTTTGATCTATAGGCTTAATTTTTGCCATAATTTCGGAGGATCGTTAAACAGTTCTAAAATTAAGGAAGATAATTCTCAAGACATATTATGAAATTGTTAACTAAGTAAAAAATCCTTTATGGATATACGGAATCTTGCCAGTAGCCAAATTTCATTTTGTTTGAGTTTAAGG
>CAZNND010000038.1:30204-37934 GCA_964574365.1 uncultured Limnohabitans sp. | reverse complement strand
GTCTCAAACACCAATGAGGTTACACTCGTGCCGGTTCGACTCCGGCTCTGGGTACGTTATTCAAAACTCCTTCTCCAAAGAAGGAGTTTTTTTTGCCCTGTTCCCAGCCGGAGGAGAAGTCAATCCCGATGAAGCGAAGCGACTATCGGGAACTCCGGCTCTGGGCACAAAAAACCCCTTTAGAAGCGGTTCTGAAGATTTTTTTGTTATTTGGCAAACATTTCACCTGCTTGGTTGGCGCTATCTGTTTTCTATCCTTCAAAATGAGGATTTTCGATTAAGCGGGAATTTCCACAGTTTAGTTTGGTGCTTCAGCATGCTAGCTGATTCTCCCTAAAAAATCAATAACCTGTAATAACCATAAGCCCATTGGGCAAAAATCACATCCCCATCAAATACACCACCCATTACCCTATTCATGAAGGGAGTTTAACTACCTCACATTCATTAATCAAAAAAATCTCTTATTGCGGCTTTTACTGATTTAGGCTTACTCGTATCAACCACAGATCCATTTTTCAATACAATAATTTCACTATACAGACATACAGTCCAAGGGATCATGCCTTAATTGCAGGAAAAAAGTTCTTGAAGTATTAGTTGTTTTGAATGTAAAAACATCGAAAGCTTAGGTTTTTATCGATAAAACGCCCCAAGAAAAATAGTGATTACCCTAATCCTCGACACGAACATTATACAATCTCATGTAGGATCAGGTTAGTAAAACCGAGCACGTAGCCCACCGGCTTCTGTTCTCATCCCTTGATACTGTTTTGGAGGATTTGCTCGTCTTCCAGTGTCTTCACGTAGTGATCCAGCACTGGATCGATCGCAGCCCTGAGAAATCCTCCCGTGCCGGCAGCAGGATCGAGAACATTTTCGCCAAGCTTGGGATTGGTCATTTGGGTCTTGAGTTGGGTCACTGCACGGGGTTGGTAGTATTCACCTTAGTTGCACGCATCCCTGAGTTCTTGCAAGATACTCTCGTAAATATACCCAAATATGTGCTTGTCTTCGAAGTTGTTGAAGTCGATTTCATAGAGCATGTTGATGACCTTGCGCATCTCATACCCCGACTTCATGTAGTTGTTGGGCCCGTCAAAGACTTCCTTGACGATGGCCACTCGCTTGGGTTGGGTCGCATCGCTGAGATTTCTCAGGCTGACAAAAAGCCCCGTGGAAGGATGGTCGATGAAATTCAGCAACCCGTCTCCAGTGATTCCTTCGGGATTGGCCGCCCAGTTTTTTCTCCAGCGGAAGCGGCAGGGAATAACAGACAGGTAATTTTCCCGAATGATTTCGAACTCTTGGTCTTTGTCATCCGTGATTTTGAGAAACAGCATCCACCCGAGCGTTCGAGTCGCTGTGCATCGGGTGAGATACCCCGGTCCTGACGCATGATATTTCGTATGCTGTTGACGACAGCATCTACATTGGCAATAGTTAAAATCGTTCTTTAATCAGTTTGAGTAATTCTTTTTCTGAGGGAAGTTGGATCAGGTAGTTGGAAACAAAAAGCTTGTGGTCCAGTCCTGCGGTGGCGTATCTTACTTTTTCGGTATCCTTTTGGGTGCAAAGAATGATACCAACCGGAGGATTATCACCTGTTTGTATTATATTTTCTTTGAAATAATTTAGGTAAAAGTTCATCTGCCCCACATGGGCATTGGAAAAATCTCTGGTTTTCAGATCAATGAGTACATGACACTTGAGGATTCGGTGGTAGAAAACCAAATCCACCCGATCATGTTCATTGCCAACTGTTATCCGTTTTTGCCTAGCTTCAAAGCAAAACCCTGTCCCCATTTCCAGTAAAAAATCCTGAATTTTGTTCAAAAGTGCAACTTCCAGATTATTTTCGGAATAGACGGGAAGTTCTGGAAAGCCGAGAAACTCAAAGATTAAGGATCCTTAATGGTATGTTCTAGCGTGTTTTGTTCAGCTTGTCCGTTAAGAAAGGCGAAGAGTTGTTCTTTGTCTTTAGAAATTCCTAATCTCTCTAAAAACAGAGAGTCGATCTGCCGCTTTAGTTCTCGTGCACTCCAATTTCCGGAGATGGCTTCCTTTTCGTAAAAGGCCCGCTTTAGGGGATCCGAGATTTTGATCAGTTCGGTAAAGTGCCTGAAAGATAAATGAGTAATCAGCTTTTTTCCGGAAACCACTAGATCAGAGAAGGCATTTGCAAGTTCCAATTCAACAGCCAATGGCTGTTGAATTGCTAGGGAGGATTTTCCCAAAAAGTCAGCCACTAGCTGACCTATTTGAGGATAGGTTTGAAAAAGGGTTCTAAACAGTCTCAGATTGGCTTCTGACATCCCCTTTACTTTCCTTCGACCCAGTTCCTGAGCCAATCTGGGAATTAGTTTTTCACCATAGGCCGCCCGATCTGCACCTTTTTGCTCGAAATTCACAATAAAATAGTCAATCAGCCAGTTGCGCATAATCAAGAGCTGATTGACGCTTTCCAAGGCCTTTTTGCAAAGGGCTTGTTGGGAAAAATCTATCTGATCAACGAGTCCTAAAAAATCCATCATACTCCAGTTTTGTAAAGTTAATCTTCCAGTTCCTGAATCGCCCTTTCGTAGTCCTCTTTGGAACCAAAAGCACGGATCAATTCCAAGGGAGCGCCGATTGAACGGAAAGGGTCAAGCGTGAGAATCTCGGTATCCTCAATTTTCCTAAGACCTTCGTCAGCATATTTTTCCAGCAAGTTGGTTAATACTGCTTGAGCCTTTTTACCATGCTTTAAGAAATAATTTCGCTTTTTGACATTTTCTGCCCGTTCTTTTCGGGTAAGGGGTTTGGCATCAAAAGCTACATGGCAAATCAAGTCAAAGGGATCCCATTCACTCCCGACTACTTCCTCCAGAGATTCGAAGAAAATACCCTGTGATTCTAATTTCTCCAAGATTGCCCTCTTTTTGTCGGCCTGATTCCAATGGGTTAAAAATTTCTCAAGGGATTGGAATCGCTTCAGGATATTGACTTTAGTATATTCGGTCAGGTTTGGAAGGTTCCGAAACCGCAGCAATCGGCTCTTTCCTAACCACTACTTCATCGGATTGCATGACTCGAATCAGCTCCTTTCCCAAGACTTCCTCCAGCTTGCAGATGGTCTCCAACTTAAAATTTTCTTCCCCCCTTACATACTTGCTCACTTGTTGAGGACTAATGCCCATCTCTTTAGCCAAGCGGGCTTTATTCCAACCGAGATCTTCGAGTGCTACCACAATACGATATGCGATATCGGAAGATTTTTTGATCCAAAATTTATTGGCCTTGCGCCATTCAACGCCTGTCGCCCAAGTTGAAACAGGAGATTGGGACGCCAAATCTTGAATTCTTTTTTCTAAGTCAGACATACTATTCACTAGTTAAGTAGCTAAATTCCAATCCAGGATGATCTTTATACAAAAACACTTTAACCAACTCAAGTTTTTTCAATTGCTCCTTGGTATGGGGTCTGTCTTCCATCCTATTCGTAAGTTTGATCGCACCACCAGTCACGATAACGGTTTCTTGATATCGGATCGCATAAATCCTAAGGTAGCTCTTCTGCTCCTCACCTTTGGCTTTTAACTTCTGAAACTCATAAGGCCCATTCCCAAGCTCTCGATTATCCAAGGGTTTGAAGAATCTTGATAAAACTCCCAAATCTGAAATTTGGGCCAACACAACTAATTTTTCAAACAACCTGTCCGCCGATTTCATGGTTTCTCGTACAAGCATCAATCGATTGCTTTTACCAAAGGCTTCGAAGTAATCCTTCTGAAACTTGGTAAAAAACTCCGTGAGAAATTCGGCGGAAGACCATTCTGCACGTAGCTTTTCCAAGGCATCCAGCTCTTCTCCATCAAATTTCACGGTAAAAAGCCTTGTATTAGGTTTATCAAAAGTACGTATAATTCTCACAACATCAACCTACAGGTTTATATTTTAAAATTAAAAAAACGCTTACCCTAGGTAACAAAAGTGTAAACCTACTTTTCCATCCCTCAGCCGCATCCTTCCCTCCTCGCATCAGCACTTGGGCGTGCTGCTCACTTTGGCTGATTTCCTCCTCCAGCTCCCGACACATTTCCATCAGGCTTTCAACTTTTTCGACAATTGCTTTTTGTTCTAACTCTCCAGGTAAGGCAGCCCTTTTGCAGTTACATTTGATCCGATTTGGACTCTCTTTTGATTATTAAAATCCCACTCCCTGAAGAATGGGATTTTTTTGCCATTTTGAGGATCGCAGTAGCATTTCACCTGTTCTCTCTGAAAATCACAAATCCAGAACAGGAACACACTACGATCCTTATGCCATGAATACCAAAAATCAGGACATTTTATCTTGCTCCTCCTGCCAATGTTTTATGCAGGGACAAAAACCTTCAAACTCACAGCCTGTTGGATCACCAGTGCAAAAATCAATCACAAAAAACCCGTATTGCACCACCGGCATGGAGCTGTTGAGCAAATCCAGGGTAATCCGATAAGCCATGTCAGCAGGAAGGTTTTCAACCAAGACCACTAGGATATTCCAGGATTCAAACATTTTCACCAATGCGTTGGTAAGTTCGCGTAAATCCTCCTGTTCCAGTTTTTCTGCCGGAGGAAAATGCTCAAAATTGAGTCCACACAGATTTCTAAATGGAGCCCTCTTATCGAAGTCCATGAAGCTTTCTGATTCCGCTAACATTTTTTTAAATTCCTTCTTGGGAGAATGAAATTTCTTTTTTCCAAAAAAATCTTTCGGCTTGTAGGAGTTTGAAATATCCTCTAAAAGATGTTTAGTGTAAGGATGCATAAATAAAAAGTTTAGTAAAAAATTTAATCTGAAGTTAAAAATATTTTTTCTTTTAACTAATCTATTACATTTTTTTCTTAAAAATTGATAACTAAGTGCTGAAAAATAAAATAAAACCTACATGAATGCTCCTATCCACGGAAAGAATGGAAGTAAGAAATAGTGTAAAATAAGAATCGATTGTGCTAGTGGTCTTTAGCTACCCAAAAACCAATAAATCATCAGAGTCACCACACAAAGCATTACCGCAAGTGGTTTGGCAAATCGCCATCCCTCCAAACTAATTGGAGCAGGCGAAATGGTATCCAGCTGTTTTGCATGAAATTTTAAACTCACACCGTACATCACTAGGATGTTTAAAACAAACTCAATGCCCCAGATATGGATAAAATGAAGATCAACTTTTAGCATAAAAGTGGTCAGCAGATAAAACGAGAGTCCAACAGCCAAACCCGCCTTGGCACCTGCGGCAGAAATTTTTGGCAAAAAGAACCCTGCCATTAACACCGATGCAATCGGGATAAAAAATATCCCATTCAATTCCTGCATCAGCTGGTATAGCCCATCCGGCGCATTGGCCACCATGGGTGCGATAAGAATGGAAACTACTGACAGGACAAGTGCGCTTAATTTACCTACCTTGACCAACTGAAACTCAGAAGCATTTGGCTGAATAAGCTTTTTGTAAATATCGAGGCTGAAAATGGTGGAAGCGGAATTCAACACGGAATTGAAGGTACTAAGCACCGCACCTAAAACTACAGCCGCAAAAAAACCGATCATTCCCAGAGGAAGCACTTTTTTGACCAAAACGGGGTAAATTATGTCTTGATCTCCAAAGTATTCCTTTCCAAAATAATAAAATGCGATGACACCCGGAAGAACAATGATCAGCGGGATCAAAATTTTAAACACCCCTGTGAAAAGGAGTCCTTTTTGTGCTTCAGCCATATTTTTAGCACCAAATGCACGCTGAATGATCGTTTGATTCATTCCCCAGAAATACAACTGATTGATCATCAAGCCAGTAAACAAGGTGCTAAAAGGAAGAACCGAGTCTTCGGCACCAATCACGTTGAATTTTTCAGGAACAAATTCATATACTTTTGTAAGTCCTGCAAGGATACTTCCATCTCCAATCTCCCAAAGCGCAAATGCCGGAACTGCCAATCCTCCAATCACTAGCCCAATGGCATTAAGCGTATCAGAATAGGCCACTGCTTTTAGCCCTCCAAAAATCGCATACACCGATCCAATTACTCCAATTGCCAAAACTGATAGCCAAATCCCCTGAGATTTGCTGATTTCAAAAACCTCCGAGACATTGAAAATACTCTCCAAATTGATGGCTCCTGTATATAGCACGATTGGGAGTAAGGTAAATACAAAAGAAAGCATGAGCAACACCGACACGATGGTCTTGGTCGTTTCATCGTAGCGATAGGCCAAATATTGGGGAATGGTTGCTAGCCCCATTCGCATATAAATAGGCAAAAAATAAAATGTGGCAATTACCAACGCAATCGCAGAGGTCACCTCCCAAGCAATGATGATCATGCCATTTTTGTAGGCGGATCCATTCATTCCGATGAGATGCTCCGTGGAAATATTGGTCAGAATCATCGACCCCGCAATTACTCCCCCGGTCAGACTCCTTCCTCCTAAGAAATACCCCTCCCGGGATTTCAGGTTTTCATTCCGGAGTTTATACCAGGAAAAGAAGGCAACAAAGAGCGTAAATCCCACAAAGGTGATGACCGTCAGCATGGATTGGATGGAAAGAGAAAGGGGTGATGAACAAATAGAAAAGGGGATGAAATCCTCATCCCCTATAAAAACTCAGCAGGTCTTAAAATTTGACAACCGATGGCAGGTATTTGGCTACAAGATCTTCGTAATATGGCCTCAATGCTTTTGAATCCGGAGGAACTGGCACTTTGGAATACAAGTCGTAGGGATTGAATTTGTCAACCCACTTGAACATCTCTCTGTCGTGGTCATTCAGCAAGTGATCGTAAGCATTTTCCCTATGCTGTGCATAAAAGGAATGGTAGCGAATCATATACAATGCAGGCTCAGGAAGGTGATTTTTAAACATCTGATAGAGGTACTCATCGTGACCCCAAGACATTTTCACATTATCCAAACCACAATGATGCGAGTAAACCCCATACTTAGTATTGAATCGCTCATCAGTGGAATCGGGATTCAAGGAAAAAAATTCAGGATAAACGATGCGGTCTGAATGCTGACAGCCAACCGGGAACGTGTCACCTACAACCGCCCACTGTGGTTCTCCGAAAAGGCAGAGTACTTTACCCAGGTCATGAATGAAGCCTGTCAACACAAACCAGTCCGGATGTCCATCTGCACGGATGGCTTCTGAGGTTTGCAACAAGTGCTGCAATTGATCAAGATTCGTATCGGGATCAGAGTCATCCACCAAGGTATTCAGGTAATTTACCGCATCCCAGAAAGGCATTTCCTTCTTTTCAAATTTCAGAAACTCATTCTCTTTTTCGACCACAAAATCATAGGTCTGGTAAGTATGGTTAAGTTTATAAAATTCTCTAACTGTATTTACCCGCTCGGAATCATGGTAATTTCTGTAATCATCCTTAGCCTTGGCTTGCTTATCCTTTGGCTCGGGATACCTCACAAGAAGATCATCTTCCCATTCTTCAATGGATTGAAGCGGCGCCTTTTCACTTTCTGATAAATTGGTTTTCATGGGCTTATCATTGAGCCGTCAAGATAAACACAAATTCAAAAAAATCCAGCCTGAAGGATGGGACGCAGGTAAAAATTAATTTCGGATTTGAACCAAAAGGAATTTACGAGTTGGGATTTTTGATTTACGACGGGCGGAGGATCCACAAACTGGTTTTTTGGATTTCAGCGACTTTAAAAAGCCGAAAACAGCGAAATTCAACCGGAT
>CAZNND010000038.1:0-30104 GCA_964574365.1 uncultured Limnohabitans sp. | reverse complement strand
TTACGAGTTGGGATTTTTGATTTACGGCTGGCAGAGGATCCACAAACTGGTTTTTTGGGATTTCAACGACTCTGAAAAGCCGAAAACAGCAAAATTCAACCGAATTTACGAGTTGGGATTTTTGATTTACGACGGGCGGAGGATCTACATACTGGTTTTTTGACTTCCAGCGACTTTAAAAAACCGAAAACAGCGAAATTCAAACAAATTTACGAGTTGGGATTTTTGATTTACGGCTGGCAGAGGATCCACAAACTGGTTTTTGGGATTTCAACGACTCTGAAAACCCTGACAACTTTGACAACTCCGATAACCCGAAAACAGCGAGCTGAATTTAAAGCCTATAATTTCGAATATCGAACACCGAATATCGAACACCGAAGAAAGAATAGCGAAGAAAGAGCCCTATCCATTCCCCCTCAGAATTTCCATCGGAGGCTGGTTGATGATTTTTCGCCCATTGAGCCAACCTAAAATGATTGTTAGCCCAGTAATTGCCAAATAGATGACCAATCCTTCTTTCCAAGCTAGGCTAAAGTTCATCTCAAACACAAACTTACCCAATAAGAACGTCGCCAAAAAGGAAAGCAAAATACCAGACAGCGATGCCAAACTCCCCAAAAAGAAATACTCCAGGGTATTGATCACCCGGACTATCCCGGAACTCGCGCCAAGTGTCCTCAGCAAAATACTTTCACGCATACGCTGGTATTTGCTTATTATAAGTGAGCTGATCAATACCAAAATCCCCGTAGCAATGGAGAAAAAGGCCATAAACTGGATCACAAAGCTGATTTTTCCCAAAATATCCTCCAAAGTCTCGACTATGGTTCCAAGGTTGATGATGGAAATATTCGGAAACTCCCGAACAATCTCGGATTGTACCTCTGCTGCCTGTCGATCATTCTGCGTCTTGCTGATGATCACATGAAATTTAGGTGCCTGTTCCAAGACTCCATTTGGAAACAACACCAAGAAATTGGTCGAAACTTGGTTGAATTTCACATCCCGAAAACTCCCAATATAGGTTTTGAGCGGACGTCCCTGGACATTAAAGATCAGCTCGTCGCCCAATTTCAGCTTATTTCCTTCTCCAAATCCTTTTTCCAGTGAAACAAAGATACTGTCTCCCTTGGCTCCCATTGGAATTAGCTCACCCGAGGTTAGCGTCTCGGATTTGATCAGGGTATCCCGATAAGTCACCCGGAACTCCCGGTTGTAGAGCCAGCGACTGTAGTTTTCCTCGTCGGGTTTTTCTTCGTTTTCTTTTTTATCAATGCCATTGATCTCATTGAGCTGCATGGTCACAATTGGAACCTCTTGAAGGATACGCATTTTCTTTTCGGTTACCTTGGATTTGACATCGGCCAATTGTGGAGTCTGAATATCAAACATCAGCATGTTTGGTTGATCCTCCTTATCGGCAAACTTAGCTTCCTCGAGGAGTTGGTTTTGAAGAAAAAACAAGGTGCTGATCATTGCTGTACCCAAACCAATGGTCGCAATGAGGGAAATGGTCTGATTGTTTGGCCGGTACAAATTTGCCAAGGCCTGCCTCCAAGGATAACTGAGTGAGATTGGTAAAAACCGTCTAACCGCCCACATGATCAATTTTCCAACACCCCAAAGGGCTCCAAAAGCCACCAAAACAAATCCTGTAAAACCTAGAGCCCAGGTTACCTTTTTCAATAGAAAGAAGCTGAAACCAAAAATGAACAACAAAATTCCCACAATCACTGCCCATCGGGCCGGGTCTTTAAGCAAGGTGGTATCGGCAGTCTCAGGCCGCAGGGTTGCCATCGGAGAAACATTTCTCACCTTCAATAAAGGGAGGAGAGCAAATAATACCGAGACCAACAATCCTGTCACCAATCCAAAACCCACTGATTTCCAGGAAATCCCCACCGTGACTTCCACAGGCAGGAAATCCGCAAAAACAACCGGTAGAATAAATTGAAGCAAGGTGCCCAAGATCGATCCAATCAAGGCTCCTAACAAGCCCATAATGACAATTTCGATCAAATAGATCAACAGCACATCCAATGAAGCGACTCCCAAACATCTCAAAACAGCCACAGAAGCCAGCTTTTCCTTTACGAAAACATTGACCGCGGAAGCTACTCCTACACAGCCGAGTAACAAAGCAATAAAGGCCACCAGACTCAGAAAATTGGAAAGATTTCCAAAAGATCGTCCTGTACTTCTTTTTCGATCCTCAACCGTATCCGCATCTACCCGATCTATTTCCCATTGGTCTTCGTAGGGCTTGATCAGTTCATCCACATCGGTGCCGGAGGCAAATTGAAGGTATCGGCTGTATTCTACCCGACTGCCATACTGCACCAAACCTGTTTCGGCCAAATACGCCATCGGAATGTACACCGCCGGAGCTACAGATGCAGTTATCCCGGTTTGTCCCGGAACTTTCTGAAGTTCACCCACAATCTCAAACAACACTGCGCCGACCTTGATAGAATCCCCAATTCGAGCATCAAACTGCGCCATTAAGGCTTTCTCTACCAGTGCTTTTCTTCCCCCACTTCTAAAATTGGCATCCCCATCCTCAGGAAAAGTTTCCAATTTTCCATAAAACGGAAAATCGCCCTCCAGTGCCCTCACCTGAGTCAGGCGGCTTGCATCCCGTTTGGGGAAAGCCACCATAGATGCAAAATTCACCTCTGAGGCAAGCTGAACAGCCACTGAATCCAAAGCCTGATCGCCTAGCGGCGTGTTGTTCTCCAACACCAAATCTGCCCCTAAAAGCTCCTTGGCCTGGTTGTCGATATCCTTGACGAGATTTTCTCCAAAGCTGCTGATTGCCACCAAGGCAGCTATCCCTACGACTATAGAAGAAACAAAAAGTAAAAGACGGGAGAGATTTTTCCGAAAATCCCGCATCGCCATAGTCATGATCCAGTTAAAATCAGGCATGGGTATCCTCCTGTATTTTTCCTCCTTTAATATAAATAATCCGCTGGGTTTTTGCAGCCAAATCCAAATCGTGTGTCACCAAAACCAGCGTCGTTCCTTGTTCCTTATTCAAATCAAAAATCAGTTTTTCGATCATCTCCCCCGTTTCGGTGTCCAGATTTCCGGTTGGTTCATCAGCAAAAAGTATTTTGGGCTCATTGGCAAAAGCACGGGCAATTGACACCCGCTGCTGTTCTCCGCCCGAAAGCTGAGTGGGATAATGGGTAGCCCGATCTTTCAACCCTACCTTCTCCAACAGGTCTAGGGCTTTTTCTTTGGCATTTTTCCGCTTTTTCAATTCCAATGGAACCATCACATTCTCCAAAGCGGTAAGCGTAGGGAGGAGCTGGAAATTTTGAAAAATAAATCCTACGTCCTTGTTACGCACGGCGGCCCGTTGATCCTCGTTTAGTTGTTCAAGTGCCTGACCATTCAAAACTACCGAACCGGTGGAGCCCGAATCCAGCCCGGCGCACAAACCGAGCAAGGTCGTCTTACCGCTTCCTGAGGGTCCAACGATAGAAATGGTCTCTCCGGCCTGAATTTCAAAATTGACATCCTCCAAAACGGTCAGCTTGCGGCTTCCGCTTTGATAGGTTTTGGAAAGGTTGCGAATCGCTAGAATGCTCATGAAATGAAATTAAAAACAATTGAAAGTGGAAACGCTTTTACGGGTAAATAGTTAAACTTCTTGAATCAAGCCTGCTAAACGCTCGCAAAGAAAATAAAATTCCACTGCTTGGTCTTTCCAGATTCGACAGAAGGGTGGAATCGCTCGACCAAAGCTGAAAAACCGTTTTTTAATGAATATTTTTCAACTTTGGGGCTTGAGGTTTAAACCTTTTGGCTTGAAATCCTTTCCCTATACAAAATCAAATCACCATGAAATTCCATTTTCCAAAAGTCATATTTCTGATACTCGCAGGGTTGAGTACGCTTCTACTTGGCTGCGGAGGAAATAGCTCCGAGACGAACAATCAGCTCAATGCGGACAGCACTGCGACAAGCCAAAAATCTGAACAAAAGCTTATTCTGTTCTTTGGCAATAGCCTAACGGCAGGGTATGGAATTGATCCCGAAGAGGCATTTCCGGGATTGACCCAAGCAGCACTGGACAGTTTGGGTAAAGATTACAAAGTGATCAACGGGGGTCTGAGTGGAGAGACTACGGCAGGTGGATTGAGCCGTTTGGATTGGTTCCTGGAGGAAGAGCCATCTATTTTTGTTTTGGAATTGGGAGGAAATGACGGGTTGAGAGGGATACAGCTCAGTGAAACCAAAAAGAACTTACTCAGCATCATTGACAAGGTTAAAGCCAAATTTCCGAACACAAAAATTATTTTGGCAGGTATGCAGATTCCACCGAATATGGGACAAGATTACACGGACGAGTTCAAGGCAATTTATCCTGCAGTTGCTCAAGAGAAGAACGTAACACTGATTCCGTTTCTATTGGAAGGTGTGGCCGGAAACCCAGATCTCAACTTGCCCGACGGAATCCATCCGACAGAGGAGGGGCATAAACTTGTTTTTGGGACGGTTTGGCCGTTTATTAAGGAGGCTCTTGAATAAAGCATTTGCTTAGATTTGCATAGTTCCAAATAGTAAATGATGACCCAAGTCTGAAAAACCACTTAACCCAATAACAACTTTTTCAAAGGAAAGCATTTCTATCCTCATTTTTTTTATCCTATATTTTGGACTTAACTGAAATTTTTACCAAATGAGTTTTCAAATCAAAGAAACTTCGGACAGCTACGATGTGATCATCGTCGGGTCCGGCGCCGGCGGAGGGATGGCTTCCAAAATCCTCTCTGAAGCAGGTCTTTCTGTTGCCGTCGTAGAGGCTGGTGGGGATTTTGACCCCGCTAAAGAAGAAGATCGAACCCAACTCCGGCCACCCTGGGAATCCCCAAGAAGAGGTGCGGGAACAAAAATTCGCCCTTTTGGAGATTTCGATCAAGCCATAGGCGGTTGGGATATTGACGGTGAACCTTACACCCGCAAGGATGGGACCTCCTTTGACTGGTTCCGGTCCAGAATGGTGGGCGGTCGAACCAACCACTGGGGAAGAATTTCCCTTCGGTTTGGCCCGAACGACTTCAAGCGGGCAAGCATCGATGGCATGGGACATGACTGGCCGATAGGATACGAGGACATCAAGCCCTATTACGACAAGGTGGACAAACTCATTGGGGTTTTCGGTTCCAAAGAAGGAATTTTCAATGAGCCAGACGGATTTTTCCTACCTCCTCCTAAGCCAAGACTGCACGAACTGATCATCAAAAAAGGAGCTGACAAAGCCAATATTCCCATGATTCCGGGTAGATTGTCCATGTTGACCCGCCCTATCAATAAAGAGCGTGGAGTCTGCTTTTTCTGCGCCCAGTGTAATCGTGCCTGTCAGGCCTATGCGGATTTTTCATCCGGAACCTGTCTCATTCACCCCGCTATGAAAAAAGGGAAAGTGGATCTATTCACCTATTCCATGGTGAGAAAGGTCACCACTGACGATACCGGAAAAGCAACAGGAGTGTCTTTCGTCTCAAAAGTGGACATGAAAGAATACAAACTCAAATCCAGAGTAGTGGTACTGGGCGCGTCTGCCTGCGAATCTTCCCGAATCCTGATGAACTCCAAATCCAAAGTACATCCCAATGGAATCGGTGCGGATTCCGGGGTGCTTGGAAGATACTTGCATGACTCTACCGGAGCTGACCGAATGGGCATCATGCCGGAACTGATCGATCGGGATCGCTACAATGAAGACGGGGTCGGTGGCATGCACATGTACACCCCTTGGTGGTTGGACAATAAAAAACTGGATTTTGCCCGAGGCTACCACATCGAGTATTGGGGTGGTATGGGCCAACCCGCCTATGGAGCTGGTGGAAGCATGGACAGCATGCGAAAATACCTGAAAGACGAATTTGGCAATCCAAGTCCAAGTGGAGGCTATGGCGAAGGGTTGAAAAAAGATATCCGTCGTATCTACGGATCGACGCTGGGCATGTCAGGCCGTGGGGAAAGTATTCCCCAATACAGCAACTATTGCGAAATTGATCCAAATGTGGTGGACAAATACGGAATTCCTGTTCTCCGATTCCATTACAAATGGACTGATCAGGAAATCAAGCAAGCTAAACACATGCAGGACACCTTTGAAGAGATCCTGACCAA
Source organism: uncultured Limnohabitans sp. (assembly GCA_964574365.1). Taxonomy (GTDB): domain Bacteria; phylum Bacteroidota; class Bacteroidia; order Cytophagales; family Cyclobacteriaceae; genus Algoriphagus. The sequence goes on along the minus strand of CAZNND010000038.1, from coordinate 23,954 downwards.
TGCAGGGGCTATTCTTTTGGGCAAAAAGCCCGGGCCTGAAACCATGTACGGGCTTGCAGCACCAGGACGGATTATCCATGAAGTGGGAACTTCCCGAATGGGAAATGACCCCAAGTCTTCTGTGGTCAATACCAATTGTCAGGTACATGACTGCAAAAACGTGTTTGTAGTAGATGCCGGGCCATTTGTCTCCCAAGCAGACAAGAACCCTACCTGGACCATTTTGGCGCTTTCTTGGAGAACTTCAGATTACATTGTTGACCAGCTAAAACAGAAAAACATCTAAGCCATGAACAGAAGAGAAAACCTAAAACTGCTCTTTACCGGCTCTTTGGGAGCGGGTTTGTTGTTGACCGGATGTGAACCTGAGCAGGTTGCGCTCCAAGGACAAGTCCTCAACGGAGGCACTCCAGGTGGACGGACAGAAGAGGAAAAAGCCCGGGATACCAAGTTGCTTTCGGAGACTTTTTTCACCGAGGAGGAAAAAAAGAAGCTAAATACGCTCGTGGACATCATTATGCCTGCCGATTCCGAGTCTCCTTCGGCTACCGAATTGAAGGTACCGGATTTCATCGAGTTTATGATGAAAGATCAGCCCAACATGCAAACGCCGATGAGAGGAGGTCTGATGTGGTTGGATTTTGAAGCGGATGAGTCGTTTGGCAAAAAATTCAATGACCTCAGCAAAGAAGAAGTGATCCAAATCGTGGACTTGGTCGCTTGGCCGGAAAAGGCTTCCGAAGCTTACGCAGGCGGTGTTCGTTGGTTTAATATGCTGCGCAACCTGACTTGCTCAGGCTATTTCTCCACCGAAGCGGGCTGGAAGTACATGGGCTACATGGGCAACCAAGCGAATGTTTGGGACGGAGTACCGCAAAACGTATTGGCTAAACACGGAGTATCTAATCCTGAGAAATACCTCAGCATCTACCTTAAGCCCGAAGAAAGAGGCAAAATCGCCGAATGGGATGAGGAAGGGAACCTAATTGGCTAATTCAAAACGCTTTTCAAAGAAAATCCACAGTTTAAACTCTGTGGATTTTTTTATTTGTACTAACTTGGCCCAGTTATTCCCAAGCTATGAAATTTTCATTCTTCAATTCTATTCTATCCTTAGGATTAGGGGCAGGTTTGCTATTTACGCTTGCTTCTTGTTCCAAAAATGTGACCATGACCCGGCTTCAGCCTGCACCAGTGACAGTTCCAGGCCATGTTCAGAAAATCGTCCTAGTAGACCGGACCAAACCCCAAAGTGAAGGCCTTGCCATTTTGGAAGGTATCATTACCGGCGAACTCCCTTTTGAGGTTCGTAATGCCGTTCAGGCCACTCTTTCTTCTCTTCAGATGTCCTTAAACTCCTCGCCCAGATTTCAGATCGTGCGAGCCACAGAGCGTCTTCCGGGAGGTATTTTCGGTCAGATTTTCCCCAACCCGCTGGATTGGTACACCGTGGAGCAGCTTGCAAATCGGTACCAGGCCGATGCAGTGCTGACTTTGGAAAATTTCAGCTCAGATTTTGTCGTGACCGAGAAGCAGCAACTGATCAAAAAAACGGTGACCGAGGGAAAAACCACACGCCAAATTGAAGTGCCCGGATGGTATCTGGAAGGTGTGGCTAATGTCAGTGCGGGATTTCGGCTGTACGATCCCAAGGATCGGAATATCATTGATCAGCAACGCTTTGAAAATCGAAATCTTTGGTCAGCTGAAGGGGAAACCAAAACCCAGGCATTGGCACTGTTGATTTCCAAGGCTGAGGCAACCCGGATGGTGGGAGAACTGGCCGGTGCGGGCTATGCGAGAAAAATCGCCCCGATGTACGTGCAAATCAATCGAGGATTTTTCCCCAAATCAAAAACAAATCCGGCTGTTGCCCTAGGAGCCAAACTTGCCGAAGTGGACCAATGGGCCCAGGCCATCCAAACCTGGGAAGAAGCATTGCCCGCAGCAGATGAGGAAAGTGGGGGAATGCTTGCTTTTAACATTGCGGTGGGCTATGAGGTTTTGGGTTCCCTTGATCTAGCCAAAGAATGGGCGGGAAAGGCCTATACGGAGTATGGCTTGAAAAAAGGCAGAAACTATGTCAGGACGCTGAATGGTTTGATCAATCAACAAATCCTACTTGAGCAGCAGATGGAAAGAGGCACCGATCTTCAATAAATTTTGTAAATCTCTTGAGTTTATAATTTGAATTAGTTTTTAAATAATAATCAGATATGATTATCCGCTTACGTACAAGTGGAGAAGTCTAGCCCCTACAACATTTTGAAAACAAAAAAACGAAGCTTTTACGCAATTATTTATAGAGCCAATTGGTTAAGTGAAACATGACCTTTTTCTCAAAGGGATACTTTTTTTTGTTTTTTTTTGTTCTTTTGGCTTGATCCAAAAGAACCATCCCGAAAGCTTTCGGGACAAGATTTTTCAAAGCTCCCACCCTGCTTGCAGCAGGCAGGCGCACAAAAGCCCCCGCGCCCCTCGCTGAAAAATCTTCCCATCGTACCCTACCTGATTTCATTTGCAGAAAAATTAACGATTCCACAGCTTGTATTCATCAGTTTTAAAAAACAAGACTTTATTTGTTGGATACTATTTAATTTAAAAACCAAATTATATTTGGCTATTTGTATATAGGCGGATAATCATAAAATCAGATTATGAAAAGACTACTAATGAAAACGGTATTGATGGCCTCATTTTTTGTTTGCAGCTGTGTGTCAGAGAACGAGCGTATTTCTGAAGATCCCAACCAATTGGAACTTGTGATTGAAGACTCCATCAAAATAAATTACTTAGGACGGGTAGATGGATTGGAGTTTAAAAATAGAAAAGGGGTTCTGTTCAATTTCAAGGAAAATAAGCTCTTGGAATTTGACGAATGCGGGAAAATTCTTCATGAGCAAAGCTATCCCTTTGATGGTCCTGAAAAGGTTTTATATCCTGCACAATTGAAATACACCGAGGAGGGCAAGCTTTATTGGGTGGCTTTACGAATTCAATTCTGACCTGACTTTCAAAAGAGAAATCAAATTGCCCTTTGTGACCGAAGCCAAAGACGGGGGAGGAATTCTAAGAAGTATGGATCTTTGGAAGGATAAGCTAATCATGTGGTACCCTGGAAGAGATGGAGCTAATCCTTATGACCCGTTCTTCTTTAGAGATCATTTTTTACTTGAAAAAGTGGACCCTACAACCGGAAGCGCCGAGCCGATTATTAGAATACCTGCCACTTCAAGATATTCTTCTGACAAATACTACGAGAGAACATGGATGAATTTTGGTGTTCTGGGCGATACGCTTTACCTGAGTCTAACCAACGAACCTTTGATTCATTTGTATGACTTGAATCAAAACGGAAAATATCTAAGCTCCTTAAATTTCCAGCCGAGCAAATTTGAAGATAATGGTGAGCACTCAAAGGAATACGAATACTTCTCTGGTATCAAAATGAAAGACGGTAGAATCAAGCAACTTTTCCCTACTCAACAAGGAATAGTTATCACCTATTCTGAAGGAATCACCGAGGATATTTTTCTTCAAAATAAGCTGAAAGACCCCAAAAACTTCCCGCTTTATCCCAAGTTTGAAAATCAAGTACTGAAAATCGTCAAAACAGACGGTTCGCTTTCCAAAGAGATAATCATCCCCAATCAAATAGGTAGAATGATTGGGCTTAAATCCTTAGATGAACCTTTCTCTGCAGTCCGCAATGACGAAATCCTTGGCGAGGAAAAGGATTTCATCACTTATTACAAACTCCAACTCAAAAGAAAATGAAAAATTAAATTTGGCTATTTCTGCTTTCCCTTCTGCTAGTCTTTTCCTGTGGGCCTAAAGGTGAAAATTTTCCCGAAAAACCGCTTTCTGAACAGCAACTTGAGTTTGAGATTTATGACTCACTGGTGGTGGATTATTTGGGTAACGTCTATTTGGCCGACATCAGCAAGGATGGTGAGACTTTTCTTTTGGTAAATGACCAAACAGACTCCATCGTTCTGGTCAATTCCACCGGTGAGATTGTTTCAAAGTTCAAGCGGTCGGGTGAAGGTCCGGGAGATTACCGCCTCTCCAGAGTCAATCCTCCTCAGTTTTTAAACGATTTAGAGATCATCATTGCCGCTGGGAGAGGGTTTTATTGCTATTCCTTTTCGGGAGAGTTTACCCGTTCATTTGAATTGGAGTACCTCCCTACCTCCTCGCTGATCGATCTATACAACAACAAAATAGCCATTCTTGACAACCGGGTGATTTATCCTTGGGAAGGAAGAAATGCAGACAGTATAGGGGTACAGGGGAAAAAATTTCAACTCCAAACAAAGAGAGTGGAAGTCTTGGATCTACAGAATGGCACTTTTACACCTGCAATGCCATTGCCTGATCAAAGCAAGTTCAAAACGGATCAGAAAAGCTTTTTCAACTTTTACTACAATACCCGCTTGGCAGGTTTGGAAGATTCTGTTTATGTGATCTTTAGAAATGAACCAAAACTCTTTATCTACCACATTAACCAACTTGACAAACCTGCTTCTGTTTTTGAAATTCCATTCAAAGAATTTATCGAAAGGGCTCCGAAAGACACAGATGAACAAGTGGGTAATGACATGAAAGACCTGTATTCTGGAGCTGTAAATCAGAACATTCCCCTCAAAAAAGGTCGGTTCCTGATCTTTTATATACGAGGAATCAGTGAGGATGAGTTCAATCAACTTTCATCATCAAGTGGAGGAATGAATGAAAAATTCTTCACAGAAATGGAAAAAATCAACACCTATGGCTGGGTCCTATTTGATGGAAAAACCATTTCAAACTTGATCGAAAAGAAGTCTGAAATCGGGAACCTGGGCAAATTTATGTCCAAGAAAGAAATCTGGTTTAGTACTGATTATTACAAGGTGGAAAAAGACTACGTCGTTCTCTACAAAACTCGCCTCGTCTCCAAGTAATCACCTCCCAAAACCTGCTTTTTCCACTCGCGGGGAAGGTTACCTAACTTTCCCCGCTATTGTTTATATTCCATCCTGAACAAAGAAAACCACATGACAAAATCCACCTACCTTATTCTCCTTGCCGCCGGACTGATTTCCTTCAGTTCGCTGGCACAGGACATCAAACCCACCTCTGAAAAAACCCTTAAAGAATCTGTGGACAAGCACAAAGCCATGCTTTCCTCCACTCCACTGAAGGACTTCAAAGCCCGAAACGTTGGACCTACCAACATGTCAGGCCGTATCGTGGATCTTGAAGTAGCCAACACTACCAACACCTTCTACATCGCGGCTGCTTCGGGTGGCGTGTGGAAAACCGAGGATAACGGTCAGTCCTTCACCCCGATTTTTGACCATCAGGGAGCCTTGGGAATCGGTGCAATGGCACTCTCCAAATCCGACAATCAAGTCCTTTGGGTAGGAACAGGAGAAAACAACTCCAGCCGATCCACCTACGCAGGATCAGGTCTTTACAAATCCACCGACGGAGGCAAAACCTTCCAAATGATGGGCCTACTCCACTCCCACCATATCGGTCAAATCCAGATTCACCCAACCAACCCTGACATTGTATGGGTAGGTTCGATGGGTTCACTCTATTCCAAAAACAAGGAAAGAGGCCTCTACAAAACCACGGACGGAGGCAAGACCTGGAAAAAAGTCCTCTACATTGACGACAACACAGGCATCATCGACATCAAAATTCATCCGACCAATCCGGATGTGCTGTTGGCTGCAAGTTGGGAGCGATTCAGGCAAGCTCATGACTTTATCAGAAACGGAAAGGGTTCTTCCATCTGGAGATCTGAAGACGGTGGAAACAACTGGAAGAAAGCCGTGGAGGGTTTCCCTCAGGATGAATTTGTAGGACGTATTGGATTCGACTTTGCGCTTTCTCAACCGAATACGGCCTATGCTCTTCTGGATAATCAGGGGAAATCCGACAAACCGGCACCGGCACCAAGACAACGTGGCAATCAGCCCCAGGAAGAGAATCCAATCAAAATCGAGGATTTCAAAACCATGACTTTAGACCAAGCTCTGGCCTTTGAGGACAAAAAGCTGGAATCCTTTCTAAGAAGAAATCAATTTGCCAGCAAATACACCCCCAGCGAACTCAAACGTCAGTTGAAAATCGGGAAAATCACCACCACTCAGATTGCAAACTACCTTGGCGCTACCGTAGATGCCAATGCCGCCATGTTTGGTCAGCCCATCAAAGGAGCAGAAGTATATCGATCTGTAGATGCTGGTAAGTCATGGAAAAAAGTATCTGAATCAGACATCAGTCAATTGTACAACAGCTATGGGTATTATTTCGGAGAAGTACGCGTGAGTACTTCGGACGAAAATGAAATCTTCGTCTTGGGCGTGCCACTTTTGGTCTCCAGAGATGGAGGAAAGAACTTTTCCCGAACCGACTCCATTGGTAGGCCCCACTCTGACCATCAAGCCATGTGGATCAACCCCAAAGACAGCAAGCACATCTTGTTGGGAAATGACGGAGGGCTCTATAGAAGCTATGGCGGAGGGGCCCGATGGGATCACCTGAATACCCAGATGCCGATATCCCAGTTTTATTCGATCATGGTTGATGATGCCAAACCCTACCATATCTACGGTGGAATGCAGGACAATGGCGTGTGGTTTGGCAAGTCCACAAACAAACCAGAGGAGCCATGGATTTCTCTTTTTGGAGGAGATGGCATGGTAGTCGCAGTAGATACCCGAAATAACAACATCGTATATACCGGATCCCAATTTGGAAACTACGTCCGAATCAACAAGGAAACAGGAGAACGGCGCCGAATTACACCAGGTCACGATATCGGAAAGGCCCCAAATAGATGGAATTGGAGAACACCGGCCGAACTCAGTTACCACAACCAGGATATTGTATATATGGGTTCGCAGTATGTGTATCAATCCTTGGATCAGGGCAATACCTGGACGACCATTTCTCCAGATCTAACAAAAAACCAAAAAAGCGGAAATGTTCCGTTTGCCACACTCACCGTAGTGGAAGAATCACCTCTTGAATTTGGAACTTTATATGCTGGTTCTGATGACGGAAATGTCTGGGTGACCCGAAATAATGGAGGAACTTGGACAAGTTTGAATGCCGGATTGCCTCAAGACCGTTGGGTAAGCAGCATTTCGCCATCCCGCTTCAAAGAGGGTCGAGTGTACATCACGCTCAATGGCTATCGCTATGATGAGTTTACCACTTTCGTCTTTATGAGTGAGGATTATGGAAAAACCTGGGCTTCCATCAAATCTAATCTCCCAGATGAATCCGCCAATATCATTATTGAAGATCCCAAGATGCCCAACTTGCTCTATCTTGGCACAGACCATGGACTCTATGTGAGTTTGGATGAGGGAAAAAACTGGAATCTCTTCCAAGGTCAACTCCCAAATGTTGCGATTTATGATATGGTTATTCAGGAACGCGAAAATCATTTAGTAGTTGGAACCCACGGCCGCAGCGTCTATGTAATCGATCTAAAACCGATTCAGGAATGGGCTAAGCCGGGCCCTTTGGTTATGGAAAAATGAAAAACGAAAGAAATACAGTAGAAATACTATTGAAATATAGACTTCGGCTGAAATAGGGATGCAGTTTCTTTTGCGGAAAGAGAAATTTAGGCTTTTTGTAGAAGGCAAATCTATAAAAAAAGGGCTCACTTTGATGTGAGCCCTTTTTTTAATTAGAAATCAGTTGATTTTAGAAAATTTTGAAACCAATTGATAATATAAACTGATTTACTCTACTGTCTGTGCTGATTGTCGCAATATTATCAGTTACCTGACTTAGTCCACCTTCGTACTTACCTTCAATAGATAAATTTCCAATATCTACACCAACTCCAGCCTGATAGCCAAGAGTTGTCTTTTTAAAGTCGGCATTCTGAATGGCATTTGCAGCATCTTTAAGTGTAGAATTCATATCAAGGCTCGCAATCGGACCTCCCATAAATCTGACAATCTTAAGAAACCGGAATCCCATCATAATTGGCAAATCCAATCTGTTGAATTCGGCAGTAACCTGCTGGTTTGGATTGGAGATCCCAGGGATGTTAATGCCAAATTGACCACTTGTCTGAGTGATTAAGAGTTCAGGTTGTACAAAAAAGCCTGCTCCACCCATTCGGGCAAAGATTCCGAAATGAAATCCCGTTTCGGCATCTACGGGAATTTTTCCCGGATTTTCAAAATCTACCTTGGTACTGCTCAGACCAGCCTTTAGGCCAAATCCGTTTTTTTGAGCATAGCCTTGTATTGCCAATAGGCCAAATGCTAGGAAAAGAATTAATTTTTTCATTTTTGAGATTTAGGGGTGAAAATGGTTAAAGAATGACATCAACGTAGGATATTTTTTTTTCCAAAACAAATATTTTTTATAACAAGTATCACAAAGCCTCTGCCATAAAATGCGGGATATTTAAGGATAGATTTTATTGGAGAAATTAAGGGTAAAATATAGAGAAGCTCCCTGAAAAAAAGACAGTTTAAAATTAAATTTGGTTACCCGCTCTTTTACCAATGGAACTTCAACCAGTACAAGGTATTTGGTTCGATATTCGATATTCAGTGTTCAATACTTGACATGAATTATTGATCGTCCACTAAACATCCCTCAGAAGTCATTTCTTTCTTGCTTTTCATTTTTTCGCTCCTTTCCACATCAAATTTGCCTACTGGCAGAGTTCCGTATATTTATAAAATATGATTATCCGCCTACCTGAAAGTTATAAAATAATGTTGACCTTAAGGGCATAAGCTCCATGGGATTTTCCAAATACGTGTAATCTCATCGCGGGGGCGCAAAGACCGCAAAGGAAATTTTTGAAATAAGGTTTTTTTGTTCGATTCTTTTAATTCTTCTGAGAAGTCTCGATAAATAGTGTTCGCCAAAATAAGTTTAAAATCCTTTGGTTTTCCTTTGCGTTCTCTGCGACTCTGCGGTGAAAGAATTCAAAAATAGTTTCAGGAAATCGTAGCCCTTGAAACGCCCTATTTTTTTATTTATCCGAATTTATTAAAGGTTATTTCTAGGCACTTTTATTTTAGCGGATATTCATAAAATTAAAACCCAAATAAGTTTTATCCAACTTTCTGTAGGATTTGATCTGTCATTTTATGTCTTGGGATTTTTGGAAATCACCCATCAAAAGCTTAATTTAAAAAAAGGAGCGCTTCAGTAAGCGCTCCTTTTTCAAATGTACTAGCAAAATGATTAGGCCGCCTGAGGTGCTCCAAATAATCCCATCATATTTAAAATCAATAGAATTATCACAACTGGACAAACCCATTTGATAAAGAAAATCCAACCTGCCCTGAAATTACCCTTGAATCCGGGAGATCCTTGAGCCAATTCATCGGCAAAGTCACTTATTTTTTGAGCCCAACCTGTATATAAGGCTAGCATCAGACAGATGACAATTACCGCAAAAGTCCCAAAAACAAAATCCATGATATCAAAGAAGCCGGTTTTTTGATTACTTAGGAAATTAATGCTAAGGTCAGCAAACATATTACCTTTTATCAATGATAGGGCTGAAGGAACAGACATAATCATCGCTCCAATTCCTACAATCCAAGTTGCCTTCTTTCTATTCCATTTCCGATCATCTATCAGATAGGCAACAGGAACCTCTAACATGGAGATAGTCGATGTAAGCGCTGCCACCATCAATAAGATAAAAAACAATCCGCCAATGATATTTCCACCTGGCATTGCATCAAAAACTTTTGGAAGCACATTGAACACTAAGCTAGGTCCATCTGTCAAGTAATCTGGGGATAATAGAGCGAATAAGGCAGGAAAAACCATCAATCCACCTAGCAAAGCCACGACTGTATCCATTCCAGCGATCCATCCCGATGCCTGAACAATATTTGCACTTTTGGGAAGATAGGAACCAAAAGTAATCATTAAGCCCCAGCCCACAGACATGGAGAAGAAAGCCTGACCTAGAGCCTGAAGGACAACTGTGCCATTTATTTTGGAAAAATCGGGATTTAAGTAATAGTCAATACCAGCACTTGCACCTTCAAGTGTTACTGATCTACCCGCTATGAATATGATGATGATAAATAATAATGGCATCAAAAATTTAGCTGCCTTTTCAATTCCTCCCGATACACCCCCCAATACAATCAGAATTGTTAATAAAATAAAAGTGAACGTAAGGGGAATTACGTATTCAGGAGTCTGAACAAAATCCTCAAAATTGATTGGGATATTTATTATTTCAGTGAAAATATAGCCCACCGTCCAGCCAGCGATTACTGAATAGTAACTAAATACAAAAAAACAAACAAGCACACAAAGTACTCCCGCAAGTTGCCAAAACTTATTTCCTCCTGTATCCCGGATAGCTCCTATAGGATTTTTACCTGATTTCCTTCCCAGTGCAATTTCATTGAATAACAATGGAAGGGCTATGAGAAGGACGCATAGGATATAAACAAAAACAAATGCACCACCACCATTTTCTGCTGTCAGATAAGGGAACCTCCAAATATTCCCCAAACCTACGGCTGAGCCTGCTGCAGCCATGATAAAACCGAGGCTTGACCCAAACTGACCTCTCTCCTCTGTATTGGAATTTACTGCCATAATGAATGCTAAAGTTAAATTTAGGGTGATAAACTTTTTTTTAAGAGCGGGCTAAGATAATTTGTTTTGCCAAAATACCTATTCCCGCCTGAAAAGTTTTAGGCTCATATCCGAGTTGAACTCTTGCTTTTTCAATAACAAATCCAGTTTTCATCGGGCGACGGGCAGTCTGCTTAAACTTGGTGGAATCCGTACGCTTGATCAGGCTTTTATTCAAACCAAAAAAATCTGCTGTCTCAACAGCCATCTGATAGGGAGTTAATAGATCCGATCCGGAAATGTTAAACACCCCTTTGGCCTGCTTCTCAGCTATCAGGATACAACCCCTCGCCAAATCTTCGGCCAAGGTAGGGGTTCTGATTTGATCGTCCACTACCTGAATTTCCTTGCCCGACTCCAGAGAAGATTTCACCCAAAGAATGATATTGGATCGGCTAAGGTCATTTGCAATTCCATAAACCAAAACTGTTCGGGCAATTGCCCAATCCAACTGTGAATTGATGACCTCCTGCTCAGCTTTAAGTTTTGTCAGACCATAATAATTTACAGGATCAGGGCTCGCTTCTTCATCGTAAGGATTTTTTCCGTCTTCCCCAGAAAAAATAAAATCGGTGGAAACAAAAATGAAATGAGCTCCAACTTTTTCAGCCGCTTGGACCAAATAGCTCGTTGCTAATACATTGGCACGGTAGCAAGCCTCCTGATTTAGTTCACATTCATCCACATTCGTCATGGCTGCCCCATGGATGATCACATTCGGAAAAAGTGAGGAAATTACTTCTTCCACATCCTCTTTGTTCTCAATATCCATGCGCTGATAGGAAAAGCCATCGCCTTTCAATCGGCTGTTGCCTCTTCCAGTTGCAATAACATCAAATTTCCCATCAGCCACCAACTGCTCGACTAGTTTCTGACCGAGTAAGCCATTGGTACCTGTAATGAGAAGTTTAGGTTTATTTTGATACAGGATAGACATAGCCAAATTCTTTTTGGATTTTTTTTCTGGAAACCCTTTCAACTGAAACTCGCATATAGACGGGATCATTCGGAACCTCTCTGCTGGTAGGTTCGGCGGCTATTTTATCCACAATCTCCAAGCCGCTTACTACCTGACCAAAAACGGTGTATTGAAAATCGAGATGGGGTGTTCCTCCCAATTCCGCATAGTCCTTAATTTGCTCAGGTGTATAGTCTTTCGTTAGTTTGACACGTAAAGTTTTGGCAATTTCATCTCTCTTCGACAATAAAAGATGAGTAAGACTATCCATCTTTTGCTCTTGAAAAAGACGGGAATATTCTTGTTTAAGCTGCTGTTCACTCCCTAACTGCATAAACTGGAAAACCGCTTTTTGCAAGGCAGGAAAATCAGTAGTCAATTCAAGCTCTTCATATTTTCTGCCCTGGACAATATAAAATTGTGATCCATTGCTTAATTTTTGGGGATTGATAGTGTCCCCCTGCCTTGCCGCAGCAAGCATGCCCTTTATATGTACATGAGTTGGTCGGATTTCGGCTGGTAAAGTAGGCCACTCCTGGGCAGGTAATCCTTCCTTGCCAAACACATCGCCTCCCTGAATCATAAAACCCTGAATCACGCGATGAAACTGGGTAGAGTCAAATCTTCCGGCTTCAGCTAATGCAATAAAATTATTCTTATGCTCAGGAGTGTCATCAAATAGGACAGCCTTGATTTCTCCATGTTTTGTGGTAATGGTAACGAGATAATCTTTATCCTTCCCACAAGCCCAAGAACTGGTCAACAAGAGTGTGACAAAAAGAATTTGAATAGATTTGATCATATCAGAAACTGTTTTTTTTGATTTGTTTCAAAATTTCTTTGCCTCCAGCAGCCAAAACCAGATGAGCAAGCTCCTGCCCAAGGGATTCCGGATCTGAAGTTGGCCCATTTACCTCAAATGTAATTCGCTGCACGCCATCCAAACTCACAATACCTCCTCGAAGCACAAGTTGCCCCTTCTCCAAACGAGCCAATGCAAAAACCGGGATACTACATCCTCCTTCCAACACCCTTAAAAAAGCTCGCTCTGCCCGAAGACGGGATGCTGTTTCCACATGGTTACAGGCCTCAACGATTTGTCTTCGAAGCCCAGGGTCAAGGTTCTTTGAAGATTCAATGGCTACAGATCCCTGTCCCACCGCCGGGATAAATTGATCCAAGTCAAGATGCTGGGCGATCATATCATCATAGCCCATTCGGTGTACACCCGCATAAGCAAGAAGAAGCCCGTCACAAAGCCCTTCTTCCATTTTACGGATTCGGGTTTGAAGATTCCCTCTCACATCCACCGTCCGGATATGAGGAAAAAAGTACCGTAGCGTGGCAATTCTTCGAGTTGAGGAAGTCCCAAGCACGAAAGTTCTGGAGGAATCTGTGAGGGTAATTTCTTGGTTTTTTGAAAGAATAACATCATTTTCCTTTTCACGCTCCGTAAATGCAATGATCTCAAACTCATCTGCAAGACTTGACTGCATGTCCTTAGCAGAATGTACAGCAATGTCTATTCGACCATCAAGCAATTGATCTTCCAGCTCTTGGGTAAAAACCCCCTTGGAACCGATTTTAGAAATAGAGACATCAAGCACCTGATCTCCTTTGGTATCGATGAGAACAATCTCGGTAGTAAGACCAGCCTTTATCAACAAGCCCTCCACATGATACGCTTGCCAAAGTGCCAGTTTGCTTCCCCTAGTCCCTATTTTTATTACCCTGCTCATTAATGTTTTTCTCGATTTGATGTCTTTTTCCTAACTCCCTCTTCAACAAATTTGACAATTTCACCGGCGATATTCACTCCTGTAGCACTTTCAATGCCTTCCAAACCTGGTGAACTGTTAACCTCCAGAATCAATGGCCCTCGGGCTGACTGCAACATATCCACTCCCGCCACATCCAGTCCCAATGCTTTTGCAGCATTGAGGGCTGCAAGTTTTTCCGCCCGAGTCAATTTAATTACCGTTGCCACTCCTCCGCGATGAAGATTGGACCGGAATTCACCCTCCGCCCCCTGTCTTTTCATAGCTCCTACCACTTTACCATTGACTACAAAAGCACGGATATCCGAACCTTTGGCCTCTTTAATAAACTCCTGAACAATAATTCTTGCCTTCAATCCATGAAAGGCCTCCACCACAGACTGGGCAGCCTTTTTTGTTTCTGCCAAGACCACACCGAGTCCTTGGGTACCCTCCAATAATTTGATAATTACAGGCGCACTACCCACACGTTCAATCAACTGCTTCTCTCCTCCTCTTGAATAATTGGTAAAAGCCGTTTTTGGCATTCCCAATCCATTTTTTGAAAGAATCTGCAAACTCCTGAGTTTATCCCGGCTTCGGACAATGGCTTGGGAAGTCACTACCGAAAAAGCACCCATCAACTCAAATTGACGAACCACCGCCGTACCATAGAAGGTCACAGAAGCCCCGATTCGGGGAATTATAGCATCGACCCCCTCCAACTTTTGGCCTTTATAAATGATAGATGGACCTTCTTGCTCAATGAGCAAATCGCACAAACTATGATCCACCACTAAAGCTTCATGGCCGGCCTTTTGTATTTCTTCTACCAGTCTTCGGGTAGAAAACAATTTTGCATTCCTTGAAAGGATAGCGATTTTCATTTCTTCTTGCGATAGGATTTACCTAAATTAACCTGTGAGACGTCCACCAGAAATCTCCTAATTAAAATTTTTCTACCAAGCAAAATGGAGTTTTTCATGCTGGAGCGGTCTGTAAGTGTAAACTCCACACGAAAGGTCTCCCCAGCGAGCTGGAGTTTTGTTTCGATCAAATACCTAACTTCGACCTGACCGAATGAATTCTTTACTTTCTTTTCCCGGTATTTATCAAAAATCAGAGTTTTTCCGGTGAATTTCTGGTGGTTTGGCATCAGGATCTGAAACTTGAGCACTTTTTCCCCACACACATCCTCCTCTCGGATTTCCTCCGCATGCAGGCTACTCGTGTATGCACCGGTATCGATCTTGGCCCAGACCAAGTTAAGCCCCAATTCTGGCAAGGTGATTTTTTCCTTTCTGCCTATGGTTTTGAGTTCCATAAAATCATGCTTTGGACATCAGCAACAGCAGTTCCATGGAAAGATCAGTAAATATCATTTTGGCATTACCGTTACGCTCCAGGTAGTAGTGTGCTTGATTAAAAGACTGATACATCTTCTCCACATGATGCTCTGTCAGCACGTTTTTACTGATTTTAGTGATAAAATCGCGGTCTTCATCAGTGGTTCGAAGCAGATTATCCAAATCAAAATTTTTGAGCATGATCTCTCTGGTCACGTTCATACCTGCGAGAATAAGGGATTTCTGAGCTTCCTTATCCGCCTTATGAAATTCATCTGATAAGGTAAACAGGTCCTTAAGATTTTTTGTAGCACAAAGTCGAAACCAGTCTCGGACTTGACGGACACTCTGATCCTCAACATTTTCAAGCAAGCGATAGGCTTCTCTAAGATTTCCATCTGCAACCAATGCAATCTGCTCAGCGGCTTTACTCTCGCAGAGTCCTGATTTCACCAATTGGGTTTTGATCTCCTCATCGGAAAAAGCCCGAACCATAATCTTTTGAGTTCGGGAAAGAATAGTGGTTAGCAACTGATCAGCCTGGGAGGTCACCAGCATAAAAAGTGTTTTCGCAGGTGGCTCCTCAATGATTTTTAACAGCGAATTGGCGGCAGAAGGATGGAGAAACTCAGGAGCCCAGATCAACATGATTTTATAGCCCCCTTCGAAAGACATTAGCGAAAGCGTCTGTATGATTTTTCTTGCTGCAGCTTTAGAAATGTTAAGCTGCTTTTTTTCAAAACCGTTGAAATATATGAAATCATGAACATTGCCATAGGGGTGCGCCTTTACAAATCTCCGCCAGTTCCCCAGCACATCGCCTTTTTCTTCCTTTTCTCCGTCATCAGCTCCGTCATCGTCCTTAGTAGATGCGATCACGGGGAATGAAAAGCTCAAGTCCGGCATGATAAGTTTGCTCATGCGTTGACAAGAACCACAGGTTCCGCAGGAATCTGCATCACTTCGGTTTTCACAATACAGGTAAGTAGCCAAGGCCAAGGCCAAGGTCAGATTGGCGGAACCCTCAGGTCCGTGAAAAAGCAAGGCATGGGCCAAATGATTGTATTTGACCGCTTTGAGAAGTTTTTCCTTGGTTTCGTGTAATCCAGGTATTTCTGCAAACTGCATAAGTGAATTGATCAGGAAGTTTTATCCCAAATTCTAAAGCTTTTGGTCAATTCAAAAACCTTCTCAACAATTTCTTTTTCTTGTGGCGTCCATTCCAAACCCCTCCGACCAAATACAGCTTTGGCAGTTTCCTCAAACTTTGGCAGCGTAAACGTAGAAAACCCCGCCGCACCTCCCCAAGAAAACGAAGGGATAAAATTGCGTGGGTAGCCAGCTCCAAAAATATTAGCCCCTACCCCTACGACTGTCCCGGTGTTAAACATGGTATTGATACCGCATTTACTGTGATCTCCCATCATCAGCCCACAAAATTGTAAACCTGTATTGGCAAATCCCCCCTTGGTGTAATCCCATAGTTTGACAGGCGCATAGTTGTTTTTGAGATTGGAGGTATTGGTATCGGCTCCAAGGTTACACCATTCCCCAAGGACCGAATTCCCAAGAAATCCCTCATGTCCTTTGTTGGAATAACCGAAAATGACCGAGTTGGAGATTTCTCCGCCTACTTTCGAAAATGGTCCAACCGTGGTATCTCCACGGAGTTTGGCTCCCATGTTCACAGTAGAACCTTCACAGAGGGCAAAAGGCCCCCGGATTAAAGCTCCTTCCTGAATTTCTGTGTTTTTACCAATATAAATTGGGCCATTTTCGGCATTAAGAACAGCTGCCTTGATTTTCGCTCCTTCTTCCACAAAAATCAAGTCAGCACCATAGACCATGGTATGTGGATCTTGTATCGGGCTGGATACCCTACCTGAGGTGATCAAGGCGAAGTCTTTTCGGATTTCGGATCCATTAAATTGGAAAATCTGCCAGGATTTCTGTAATAGCAGAGGTTCCTGGGATAATTGAACAGGCGCTTTCCCTTGAGCCGAATTCAGATTAACATCAGACTCCTCGAAATACCCTGCTAGAAATGTTTTCCCATAAAATAAGGATTCATTTTCTTTTAGAGACGAGACCGCATGCCATGCAGATGCATCCGGAAGCCAGGCTCCATTGATGGCAAGTGCTTTTCCATTTGGTCGGGGGAATTTTTTCTGAAGGTAATCCTGGGTAAAATAACTAGCATTTAGACCTGAATAGCTTTCCCATTTCTCTGAAATTTTTAAAATCCCAACTCTTATATCCGCAATGGGACGAGTAAAAGTGAAGGGGAGAAGAGATCCCCTTATTCCGGGATCATCGAATAGCAACATTGTGGTCATAAGACAAAAATAAAAAAAGTCTCCCGGAATCGGTGCTCCGGGAGACTTATTCACTAAGGAAAGGTGAAAATTACTTCTTTGCGTATCTTTTGTTGAATTTCTCCACTCTACCGGCGGTATCAAGCAACATCTTTTTACCGGTGTAAAAAGGATGAGACTCTGAGCTCACTTCTATTTTGTAAACCGGGTAGGTATTTCCATCTGTCCACTGGATTGTCTCACTGGTTTCAATGGTGGACTTGGTCAAAAACTTGAATTCACTTGAGGTATCGTAGAACACTACGTCTCTGTACTTTGGATGAATATCTTTTTTCATGATATAGCTAGTTTTTTTTGCCTTTTTGAAATGAGGCACAAAGATATTCTTTTACCTAAATCTCACCAAATCTTTGTGAAGGATTTATTCAAGTACTTAGATAAAAGATGAATTGTTCAATTACTTGCTCTTCAAATCACCCCTTTTGATCGATCGGATAAACTGAGACCAAGCAAAAGGATCCAAAATCCGGAGGGGACGTGGCCCATAAATATCTTGATTCTGAACCATTTGCCCTTGTTGGAAGTACCTGAAATTCTCGCCTCCAGAAGCAGGCATCGACTCCGCCCAGCGCAGCAGCATTTCCGGACTCATATTGGTTCTACTGATGGACATGGGATCCACCACGCTCATAGCGATTACCGCTTTTTTAAATTCTTCTTCAGTCGGATAAGGCATGACCTCAATCTCTGCGAGGGCAATCTCATCCACTTCCATGGTCAGAATGAGGGAAATCCTATCATTTTCCACTTTATCCGGTACCTTGAACGTTTGTTTTTTCAATCCAATAAAGGAAAAAACTACACTATCGCCTTCCAAAACAGGCATTGAAAAATACCCGAATCTACCTGATGCGGTACCCCTACCCTTTTTGGGAACGTATATATTGACACCTGGAACCGCATCGGTGCTGTCAGCATTCAGGATAATTCCGGAGAGCTGTATGACCTTTTTTTCCTGCTCGTCTTGAGCAAAAGAATATCGGCTCAGGAAAAAAAATCCTAAAACCAGAACAAAAGAAAGTAAATAGGTATTTTTCACAAATAATGACTTCAAAGATTACACTTGGACTCTTTAACGATTTAAGACCAATTTCGGGTTTAATTTTATTTTCAATAGGTCAATCACGTTAAAACTTACTAATGAGACTCAAAAATATCAGTTTAAACTATGGATTGCGAATTTTTAAAGCTCTTTCCGAGGAACCAAGAGTAAGAATTATCCATTTATTGATGTTAAACAGGGAACTGAGTATCTCAGATTTGGAGCTGATTCTGGATTTTACCCAAACCAAGACCAGCCGACACCTGATTTATCTCAAAAATGCGGGACTGCTTGGTAGTCGAAGAGTTGATCAATGGATGTTTTATTACATCCTCGAGGAATATATCGAAATCATTCAGCAGATTTTTAAGTTTATCCAAAAAGACCCAAGCCTTCTCAAGGACCAGGAAACTTATGAAATCCTGAAATCCAACCGAGAGCTGGCCGTCAACAAAATCCAAAACAACACCTACCTACGCTGATTTCAATTGAAAACCTACCAACACCTCTTCTTTGATCTTGACCACACCTTGTGGGATTATGATCGTAACGTAACTGAATCGCTTTCCGAACTTTACCAGATCTATTCTTTGGAGAATTTTGGAATTACCTCCTTTGAAACATTTTTCGACGCCTTCCATCAGGTCAACTTTCAGCTTTGGGATTGGTACAACGTGGGCCAAATTGATAAGGAAAATCTTAGAAAGGAGCGATTCCCAAGAATTTTCAGTAAAGCAGGGGCTAAAGTCGATGTGATTCCTACAGGTTTGGAGGAAGATTTCATGGACAGGACTAGCTCAAAGCCCCATGTGTTTCCCTATTCCAAAGAGATCCTCACCTACCTGAAGAAAAAATACCGAATCCATGTCATCACCAATGGATTTAATGAATCCCAGGCAAAAAAAATGAGCTCTTCAGGGCTGGATGTTTTTTTCGAATTGGTCGTCACCTCGGAGACCACCGGATTCAAAAAACCAGATCCACGGATTTTTTATTATGCCATGGAAGAGTTGAGGACGAAATCGGAGCATTGCCTGATGATCGGAGATAACCCTAAATCCGACCTGCTCGGGGCGCAGCGTGCAGAGATTGATCAGGTATTCTTCAATCCGGAGGGAAAATTCATAGAACTGAAACCCACCTATGAAATAAGGCATTTGCAGGAGCTTGAACAGCTTTTGTAAGCAAAACAGCTTACCTAAACCCAAGGAAAACTTATCTTTGGCCACTAAGAAACCAAATAAACTCCAAATATCATGTTAAAGGGATTTTTCAATGTGCCGGCACCGATCAATGAGCCGATAAAATCTTATGCCCCGGGTAGCCCCGAACGAAAAGAGCTTCAGGCTATGTTGGCCAATCTCAGAAGCCAGCAAATCGACATTCCCATGTACATTGGGAGTGAGGAAGTAAGGACTAGTAAAACACGCCCACTCTCACCTCCTCACGATCATCAACACACCTTGGGCCACTTTCACGAAGGAGATGCATCGCATGTGGAACTAGCAATCAATGCTGCTCTAGGTGCCAAAGAAGCTTGGGAAACTATGGGATGGGAGCAACGGGCGGCAATTTTTCTGAAAGCTGCGGATCTGATCGCAGGTCCATATCGGGCCAGACTGAATGCAGCAACCATGCTCGGTCAGTCCAAAAATGCTTTCCAGGCAGAAATCGACTCCGCCTGCGAAATCATCGACTTCCTCCGTTTTAATGTCAAATACATGGCTGAAATCTATGCCCAGCAGCCTCCAGTGTCTGGAAACGGAGTTTGGAACCGCGTAGAACAGCGACCCTTGGAGGGTTTCGTGTTTGCCTTGACCCCATTCAACTTTACTGCCATTGCGGGTAACCTGCCTACTTCAGCGGCTATGATGGGAAATACGATTGTTTGGAAGCCTGCCTACACGCAAATTTATTCTGCCCAGGTACTGATGGAAATATTCAGAGAAGCTGGAGTTCCGGATGGAGTCATCAATTTGATTTACGTCAGCGGACCCACTGCGGGAGAAGTAATCTTTAAGCATCCCGAATTTGCAGGCATCCACTTTACTGGGTCGACGGGAGTATTCCAAAACGTCTGGAAAACTATTGGTGAAAATATTCAGCGCTACAAGTCTTATCCAAGAATTGTTGGGGAGACAGGAGGAAAAGACTTTGTTGTCGCCCATAAATCTGCAGATGCGAAGGCAGTTGCAGTAGGTCTAGTACGTGGTGCATTTGAATACCAGGGACAAAAATGCTCGGCAGCTTCCAGGGCTTACATTCCGTCCAATCTATGGGAAGATGTAAAAAAGTACATGCTGGAAGATTTGGCATCCATGAAGATGGGTGGAACCGAGGATTTCACCAATTTCATCAATGCCGTGATCGATGAAAAAGCCTTCGACAAGATTGCAAAATACATTGACAATGCTCAATCCACTCCGGGAGTAAGCATCATTGCAGGTGGCAATTACGATAAATCAACAGGTTATTTCATAGAACCAACGGTTATTTTGACTGAGGATCCGATGTACACGACCATGTGTGAAGAAATTTTCGGACCAGTGCTAACGGTTTATGTCTATCATGAGGAGCATTTTGAGACGGTCTTGGAACTGGTAGATCAGACTTCACCTTACGCACTGACAGGAGCAGTATTTTCTCAGGATCGCTATGCAATCGAAATGGCCACGAAAAAACTTCGGAATGCCGCCGGCAATTTCTACATCAACGACAAACCTACAGGCGCAGTAGTCGGACAACAGCCTTTTGGAGGTGCAAGAGCCTCCGGCACCAATGACAAGGCAGGTTCAATGATCAATTTATTGCGCTGGGTATCTCCGCGTACGATCAAGGAGACCTTTGTGTCACCCAAAGATTATCGATATCCGTTTTTGGGGAAAGACTAAACAATGATCAATGGTCAAACTCAATGATCAATTTTCAATTGGGGTAGAAATACATAGGGTAGAAATACAATGATCAAGTTCAATGATCAATGATCAAACTCAATGATCAATGATCAAACTCAATGATCAATGATCAAACTCAATGATCAATTTTCAAGGGGGGGGGATAGCAATACATAGGGTATAACTACAATGATCAAACTCAATAATCAATGATCAAACTCAATAATCAATGATCAAACTCAATGATCAATTTTCAATTGGAGTAGCAATACATAGGGTAGAACTACAATGATCAAGTTCAATGATCAAACTCAATAATCAATGATCAATGATCAAACTCAATGATCAATTTTCAAGGATTCCTTGAAAATTGGTCATTGAAAATTGATCATTGAAAATTGAAAATTGATCATTGATCATTTCCTAGGCACCTCTGCCGCTTTCAGCGAGTGGAATATCTGTCAAATCCTGAATTTTTATAGGTTTGCCTTGCTCAATGGAATTTCTGGCGGCAATACCAATCAGGCAAGACATGGCGCCATCCCTGCTTCCCGCAGATTGCCTCCAGGGATCGGGTTTGTTAGGATCGAGGAAAAGTTTATCCTTTAGACGAGTGTCACCCCCTCCGTGGCCTCCACCGCCCTGAGGCACCGTGATGACTTGGCGCTGTCCGAAGTTTTTGACCAAGACAATTTCATCCTCGTTTTTCTCATCCCAAGGCTGGCTTTCCTTGATCCATGCCTCCAAGCGGCCCTCTGTTCCATTAAAAGCTATTCTATAGCCTTCATAGGGGGAATAAGTGGTCAGTGAATAGCTTACTTGAACCTTGTTTTTGTACTTGATTTGGACGGCCATCTTATCGTAGATATCGATTTCCTCACGGAAAACACAGCCATCTCGATGGTAGCCGTCATACTTTTCATTTTCTACATAGAGCTTGGTCAGGTGCTCGTTTTTGGTGATATCCCAATAAAAATTACAATTGGAGGCATGAGGACATCCACGGCAGGTTTTGGAGCGAAAAGGACCATTTTTCCCATAAAATTCGAGAGAACCATAGGCAAAGACTTCCTCCGGATCCGAATCTAGCCACCAGTTAAGTAAGTCAAAATGATGCGTAGATTTGTGTACAAGCAGGGTTCCTCCAAATTCTTTCCTTCCATGCCATCTTCTAAAATAATCGGCACCGTGGGAAGTATCTAAATACCAGTGGAAATCCACGGAGGTGATTGTTCCGATTTCTCCTGCACGAAGCAGTTCATAGAGTTTCTGCCGGTGTGGGGAGTAGCGGTAGTTGAAGGTGACAATCAGCTTTTTGCCTGATTTTTTTTCTGCATCCAAAATAGCCTTGACCTTCACTTCGTCGGTGGTCATTGGTTTTTCGGAAATCACATTCATACCGGCTAATAGCCCTTTTACGATAAATTCATGGTGAGTACTGTCCATGGTAGTGACAATCAGTACGTCGGGCTTGGTCTCCTTGAGCATTTGGTCTGCATTAAGAAACAAGGGGCAATTGACACCCATGTAGGTTTTGCCGTAATTCATCCTCCCCTCATTTTTATCTGAAAGCCCTACGAATTCCACCTGATCTTTGTAGGCACGGATCACCTCTCTTCCCCACATAGCAAGCCCCCTTACACCGGTTCCCACCAGTGCAAGTTTCATTTTCTGGCCTGGTTTATCAAAAATGGAAAGTGCCTGAGCCACTGGATGGATAAAGAGCGATCCTGCCAAGGCAGTGCCTGAAATAGCGATAAAATCTCTTCTGGATTGTTGATTGGATTTATTCATTGTTTGGTTAATGGGTTTTTCAGCTTAAAATCTCAATATAGGAAATTGGGAATCCACATGCTTGAAAAGTTACGCAAACGTTTTTTCTGATTAAAAGAGAGGCAAAACCAAATGCCTGAAACTTTTCTTTATTTTTATCCCCTGAAGGCACGATCATGGAAGGGAAATTAGCTGTAGGAGGACTTTTTAGAATCAGCAGACCGATTAATCTGCTGCTAGTGGCATTTGCCCAATTGATGACTGCACATTTTTTGATTGGTAGTAACTCAGACGGAATCCCTGTTCTTCAGGATTACCAGTTGTACCTACTTGTTTTTTCCACCGTAATCATAACTGCGGCGGGGTACATGATCAATGACTATTATGACGTCAAAATAGACTATATCAACCGGCCTCAAGAAGTTGTGGTTGGGAAGGGGATCAAAAGAAGGGTTGTTCTATTACTTCATTCCCTATTTAATCTTACCGCGATAGGATTGGGATGGATTATTTCTCCCAAAATTGCATTAATCAATTTTCTGGTTGCTTTTTTGCTTTGGTTGTATAGCAACCAACTGAAAAGGGAGCCTTTTATCGGAAATCTGACTATAGCTTTTTTAACCGGATTCTCCGTGTATCTCGTTGCTTTGCACTATCAAAAAAATGAGCTACTTGTCTTAACCTATTCGATTTTTGCCTTCTTCCTAAATTTGATCCGTGAAATCATCAAAGACATTGAAGACCGTCATGGAGACCGGCTTCATGGTTGTCGAACATTGCCCATCGTGATCGGTTTCAGGAAAACCAAAGAAGTGATTTTTGTGGTTGCCATTTGCTTTGTTGCCTCCATTCTTACCGTCACATTTCAGATCAACAACCCCCATCTGTTTTATTATTTTGGTGGACTTGGTCTGGTTTTCACCTGGTTTATGTGGAAAGTATATCAGGCCGACAGAAAAAAACAATTTACCCAACTGAGTACTTGGGCGAAATGGATTATGGTTGTGGGAACGCTCAGCATGGCGTTTTTGTAAGGCATGATCAAACTTCGGCGTATAGGTTTTGGGATTTATGATTTACGACACTTTTAGGCAAATAATTTGGTTTCCAATTTTCCAATTTTCCAATTTTCCAATTTTCCAATTTTCCAATTTATAAA
>CAZNND010000037.1:0-37964 GCA_964574365.1 uncultured Limnohabitans sp. | reverse complement strand
ATTTCTCCAAAAAAGACTAAGTCATAATTCTTAATTTTCTCAATGTCCTTAATGGTTATAACCCACAAGTCTTCAAAAGGAAGCTTCTCGATCCCTTCATTCCATGTTTTAATTACCAAATGTTAAAAGCGATTTCCCTGAGCGGATAGACTGAATCTCTCATATATAGGCATTTTATGCGTATATTTCTTTTTTAATTGCTCAAAGTAAGGCTATGCTGAAAGATTCGTTTGGACGTATTCATGATTACTTGAGAATTTCACTCACGGACAACTGCAATTTCCGATGCACATATTGCATGCCGGTGGAGGAAATGGAGTGGATGCCTCAATCAAAGTTGATGAGCAAGGATGAAATCCTGTCTTTGGCAGAGACATTCATTAGTTTAGGTGTAAAAAAAATCCGACTGACAGGGGGAGAGCCATTGGTCAGAAAAGAATTTGCAGAGCTTTTAGAAAAGCTTGCCAAGTTTCCTGTTGAACTTACCTTGACCACCAACGGGGTCTTGATACATAAGCATATCCAAACACTGAAAAGTGCTGGTGTTCGCTCGGTAAATGTGAGTTTGGATACGCTCGACAAGGAGAAGTTCCAAAAACTTACTCGCCGGGATCAATTTGATCAAGTCTGGCAAAATATCCTTCTACTCTTGCAAGAGGGTTTTCGAGTGAAAGTCAACGCCGTGGCGCTTCATGGGATGATTGAGGACGAAATCTGTGATTTTGTTCAAAAAACCAAGGAGCTTCCACTTCATGTCAGGTTTATTGAATTTATGCCTTTCCAGGGGAATCATTGGCAAAGTAATAAAGTAGTGACCGCTGCTCAAATGCTTGAACTGGTAAAAAGTAAATTCGATGTAATCAAACTGGAAGATAAAAAGCATGATACGGCAAAGAAATACAAGGTTCCTGGGTTTGCTGGAACTTTTGCGTTCATCACCACGATGAGTGAGCATTTCTGTGGGGATTGTAATCGGCTTAGACTCACTTCGGATGGTAAGATTAAAAATTGTCTTTTTGGAAAGGAAGAACTTGACTTACTTGGAGCTTTAAGGAAAGGGGAGCAGGTTGAGTCATTGATTCATCGTTCCATTTCAAGAAAACATGCAGCTTTGGGAGGACAATTCTCGCCTGATTATTTGAAGGCCAATCCCGAAGCCATCGAAAATAGGAGCATGATTAAAATCGGAGGATGATGAACGAATTTGTTGAGGTTTCAAAAGCTAAGGAATTACTTAAAGTCTTGGCTAAATCCGCCAAAAGTGAAGTGGTTAATTTGAATGAATCTTTGGGCAGATTTATTTCTGCGCCTGTATTTTCTTCAATGAATGTACCCTCCTTCGATAATTCAGGTATGGATGGCTATGCCTTCTGTTGGGAAGATTCAGGAGAGAGCCGAAAATTGGTAGCGGTGGTTCAAGCCGGAAAGTTTCCTGAATTTGCCCTTCAAAAAGGGACTGCAGTTCGGATTTTTACCGGAGCTCCAATTCCCAAAGGTGCAGATACGGTAGTCCAGCAGGAGTTGGTGATGGTAGTAGGCGACACGATTTTTTTTGATTTAAGGAAATTATCCAAAGGGTTGAATGTTCGCAAGGCAGGTTCCCAATGTGTGGAAGGTGAGCTGATTTTAATTTCAGGCACAAAAGTTACTCCGGGAACAATTGGTTTGCTAGCATCCTTGGGAATTGAGCGTGTGGAAGTTTTTGCAACTCCTAAGATTTCAATTATACTCACTGGTGATGAAATCATTGAAATAGGCCAAGAACTCCAAGCGGGTCAAATCTACAATGCAAATGGGCCTGCCTTGCTTGCGTGTTTGGGTGCACTGGGAATTCATAATGTTGATGTTTTTCATGTAAAAGACGAAAAAACTGAAGTCAGTAAGGTCATTTCAAAAGCAATTGGAGGTTCTGACGTAGTGCTTTTGACTGGAGGGATATCCGTGGGAGACTATGATTTTGTCAAAGAAAGCCTGTTTGAAAACGATGTGGAACAGGTATTTTATAAAGCAAAGCAAAAGCCAGGTAAACCGATATTTGTGGGAACTAAAGATGAGAAACTGATTTTTGCCCTCCCAGGAAATCCTGCTTCTGTGTTGACTTGTTTTATTCAATACGTTCGGCCTACACTCCATCAATTAGTAGGCAATCCGGACGCTTGGTCAAAACCGACCTATTATGCTATCGATTCAGATTTTAACAAAAAATCTCCTTTAACCTTTTTCCTTAAAGCAAAACTTGAGAACGGTCGGGCAGTGATTTTACCGGCACAGGAGTCGTTCAATCTTCTTTCTTTTGGCATTGCTGATGGCGTGGTAGAAATTCCTCAGGATTTGGAACATGTAGAAGCAGGTAGTCCGGTTGCATTTTACCCTTGGTAAAGGAATGGGAAATTGGGATTGGTTTTTATTTTTTTTAATGCCTTTTGCGGCATTTATGTATGCTTCGGTAGGGCATGGTGGGGCAAGTAGCTATCTGATGATTTTGGCCTTGCTTGGCTTTGCTCCGGAGGAAATCCGTCCCTCTGCCTTGATTTTGAATATGTTTGTTTCTTTAATTTCCTTTTTTAACTACCGGAAATCAGGGGTTTTTCCGCTTAAATTGTTTTTGTCTTTGGTCGTTTTCTCAGTACCCGCATCCTATCTCGGAGGGAGAATTTTATTGGATACGGGGATTTATAAACAGGTTTTGGGTATTTTACTGCTGTTTCCTGTACTGAGATTTGCTGGAATTTTTCCAATTGCGGAGACTTCCAGGGTAATCCAAAAGTGGTGGATGGCACCTGCTTTGGGACTAGTTATTGGATTGCTTTCGGGCATGATTGGAATTGGTGGAGGAATTATCCTTTCTCCCATTATTTTGATGTTGGGATGGGCTGGAGTAAAGGAGACAGCAGCTCTGAGTGCTCTGTTTATTTTCTTGAACTCAATTGCCGGGTTTTTGGGAGCTTCCGTATTTCACATTGAATTTTCTTCTCAATTGTGGATACTTTTACCACTTACGGTTGCAGGTGGGGCTTTGGGAGCGTATCTGGGAGCTAAAAAATTCAGTCCACAGAGTTTGAAATATCTGCTTGCCTTTGTGCTAGCTTTTGCTGCTGTGAAGTTGATGATGGGTTGAATTGATTTAGCCTTAGGGTTTATAATAATCTAATCGGATTTTACTTAAGGCTCATATGTGAGAACCAATGCTTAGTTCTATCAGTTCTTTTCTATCCTATTTTGTCACATTTGAATTTTAGAAAGCACTGTAGAAACCAGGGGACAATTTCAAAATTTCCCACAGACCTTACTGCCGTCAGGCAAGTTTAACACAGATGAAAAACACAGACCTGCTTGCAGCAGTCAGGTTCACACAGATTTTTTCATACTCGATTAGTTATTCAAAGGGTAGCAAAAGATTTGTGAAAATCCTCCGTCGGCGGATAGGTCTGTGTACACTAAATCTGTGAAAAACCTCCGTCGGCGGGCAAGATATGTGGGAAAAAATTTAAGAAGGCATTACTAGCCATGTCATTTTCTAAATTTGAAAGGTTAGAGATAAAATCTTATTAAATTTCATTCAGTGCTCTTAATCTGACAAAGTAGGATTAAATAAAAATTCCTAAACCTTATCTTTGATACAAGTAAATCATTTGATGTATGTCTGGTCAAATCCATATTAAAACCTTTGGAATGATCTCGGAACTGGTCGGTTCTGATTCTTTTGAAATGGATAATCCCGGTTCTTTAGGGGAGTTGAAGCAACGGCTATATAAGTTATATCCCTCCTTGCAAACCATAAAGTTTACTATTGCGATGGACAAGAAAATTATTTCCGTGGATGCCGATATTTCGCAAGGCAAAGAAATTGCCTTATTGCCACCATTTTCAGGAGGTTGATCAATGGATAGATTTGAAAGACAAGTGATATTACCGGGTTTTGGAACCGATGGGCAGGCTAAATTGAGACAGGCTTCTGTTTTGGTGATTGGTGCCGGTGGACTCGGGTCTCCTGTTTTACTTTATCTTGCTGCTGCAGGAGTTGGTAAAATCGGAGTGGTTGACGGGGATGTAGTCGCACTCTCCAATTTAAACCGTCAGGTGCTTTTTGGAGAGAAGGATTTGAGGAAAAATAAAGCTGAGACCGCTGTCAGGTTTTTAGAAGAGAAATATAGCGATATCCAATTGGAGGTTTTTCCCGAATTTATCACAGTGGAAAATGCACAGGAACTTATTTTGGGCTATGATTTAGTCATTGATGGTTCGGATAATTTCCCAACCCGCTACTTGGTGAATGATGCCTGTGTGTTATTGGATAAGCCTTTGGTATTTGGTGCGATCTACCAGCATGAGGGACAAGTGGCCGTATTTAACTATGGTCCAAATTCCTGCAATTATCGGGATCTGTATCCCCAAATGCCAGCGGCTAGTGAGATTCCCAATTGTTCGGAAACGGGTGTTCTTGGAGTTTTGCCCGGCATTATAGGGAATCTGATGGCATTGGAAGCAATCAAAGTGCTTAGCGGATTTGGGAAACCTTTGGTTAATAAGGTTTTGTTTTTCAATAGTTTGAATTCTCAAACGTATGAAGCTGAAATTTCGGCTACTCCTGAATCCAATTCTTCTATTCCTGAATCCTGGAAGGACTTTGAGCAGATGGATTACGAACTCGCCTGTGAAGGGATCAAACAACTTACATGGAACGAAGCGATGAAGTTGATGGGGCATGATATGGCTTTTGTAGATGTTCGAGAGCCTGGAGAAATGCCTCCGTTGGAATGCACAGGTTTGATCAAGGTGCCATTTTCCACCTTGGTAAGTCAGTTTGACCGATTTGAGGATGTGGATCAAATTCTTTTCTTCTGCCAAAGTGGTATTCGCAGTCAAAAAGCCGCTCAGCAGCTTCAGCAGGCCTATCCCGATAAAAAAATCTTCTCCATTCGAGGTGGAATCAATGCGCTCAAATCTTGATCTTTTTATGGAAAAAGAACGAAAACCAAAAAATATTTTCATTGAAGGGCCTATTTCACCTGAGAAAATAGCCCAATCCATCGCTAATCATTCCTCCAAAACAGACGTTGGAGGTCATTCCATTTTTCTGGGACAGATCCGAGCCGACGAAAAACCGGAGGGCAAGGTACTTGCAATTGACTATACGGCATACGTGGAAATGGCCTTGGAAAAAGCATTTGAAATTAGGGAGTCAATTTTTTCAAAATATCCCTTGACCTGTATGCACATTTACCACAGTTTGGGAGAAATCAAGGTTGGTGAGATCTGTTTGTTTGTTTTCACTTCCTCAAAACATCGTAAGGCAGCTATGGAAGCATGTGATGAATTGGTGGAGCGAATCAAAGCCGAATTGCCGGTTTGGGGTAAAGAAATTTTGGATACTGAAGGGCATGTTTGGAAAGTAAATACCTAGCATTCAAGCGTTTTATTTTTTATCTTATTCCAAAAATAATAAGATATGTTCAACAAGTTTAATCTTGGATTATTGGATTTATTGACCATCATTTTGCCAGGTGGTATGATCGTAGGCCTTGCCTGGAAAATTGGGCTGATTTCAGAGGGGCAATTTTTAGAAAATTCCAACTTACCTGAATGGATAATAGGGGCAGCTTTTGCCGCCTCTGCTTATGTAATGGGGCACTTTGTGTACCTTGTCTCCAGTTACCTTGACGATTTGATTTTTGCAAAACTCAAAGAAATCTGGTGGCCAAAAAACTCGCTTTTTACCCAGGCTAATGGGATCCGAACCCGAAAAATTCCGGAAGTTAGCACCAGGGATTTTAATAACTTCAAATATGCCTTAGGGTACCTGCTTCAGCATAGTGGCCCCTTGTACTTTGTGGTGGAGCGCATGATGGCAGAGTCAAAGTTTTTTCGCAGCTTTTGTGTGGTGCTGTTTATTGCTTCAGGGTTAGCATTTTACTCCGGAAACTGGCAGGAGGGTATAGTTGAATTAGTATTCATGGGGTTTTCTATGGTACGCTACCTTTCCCAACGTGCCAAATCCATCGATGTCGCCTATCAATATTTGATTCTGCTTCATGAGAATGACCTTGAAAAATTCCAGCCCTTGGAGGAAGGTGCATTTCCCGATAAAAAGTCAAAAGAGGGGAATTTCTATTTTAAACTTTTCAAGAGTATCTACCGCCTGATTAAATCCAAGTCCTAATCAAGTTCTCATATTCTTCCAGACAGGTCCTTGAGAACGCCTGAAGTTTTTCGGGACTAGCCTGCTTTTCAATCAGTTTTTGGTCCATTTCCCACCATTTTTCCTGTACACTATCAAGTAAGTTGCGTAACCTAGGTTGAAGTTGGCTGTAATTGGATATTAGCTGCCTCTGCATCTTTTTGGCTTGCCACCATAGACTCTGATCATCTTTTTCTATTGGATTTAGCAAATCGGATTTTTGTGGTTTTCCAAAATAAAAAGGTACATATAAGCCCATGCAGGGATGTGGGGTGCATGTCAGCCAAATTGTCGATGGATTATTTTTTCGGATCTCAGCAACCATACTTCCTGTAGTGTCCGAAGGATTTGTGAACCCCGTAGCATGCATACAAATACAGCCCGTGGTGGCTTTTTTTGGATCAAAATTTTCCTGATCATGTTGCCGAAGTACATAAAAAAAGTCTATAACAGACAGATTTTCATGTTTTTCTAAAAATCTGAGGGTACATGACTGCCGCTGTTCCGATTTTCCTGCCTTGGTGTAAATCAGGTCTGAAAAATTGCCTTTGAAGCTTTTGGAAGAACCCGAAAAAAGGTATTGAATAGTTCGGGCTTCCTTTTCAACATGAGCTTCCAGGTAATTTTCACCTATGGTCAATCCATTAGAAATACTTCCCAAGTTCTCTACTGCACGATAAGCCCAGGATTTTCCCGCTGTTTCCAAAATAAATGCCTCTTGGGGATCGGCAATCAAAAAGCTGTTGTGGTAATAAAAATTCTTGTTTTTGTAACCCCCACAGGCATTTTGGCCATGAGTTTGAAGAAGGTTGATGATGAGTTTTAGGGCCTCATAGGCAGTTTTTCCCCGCTCCAATCCAAGTCTTAGGAGATCCATTCCTGTAAGACCTGGCTGTTTCTTGTCAAATCTCACATTAGTGAAAATCGCCTCATTTCCGATAACAACCCCATGCTCATTGGCCCCCATTTCTGCCCCCCACATCTGAAATGGCTTGGATAGAATTACCTCATGTATGAGTTCTTCCTGTGGTACTGAAATGTAAGTGCATTGGATTGTTTTTTCCTGCGGATTTTTCTTTGGGAAATGGTTGACTGCTTGAGCTTCGAGCGGTTCCCGATCAGAATTTTTGCCAAATAGCAAATTTCCTGAAGCTGTTTTTGAAGGAAGGGCAACCAAGGTGTCACACATAGTATGCTTTTAAATCATGGAAAATAAACCTACTCGAATTGTTGAAAATCCTGTTGATTATCCCCTTTTAACCTGATTTTTTTGTGATCAGGAATCTGTTTTTGGAATTTGAACCGTATTAAAAGTTGAAAATCAGTCTTAGAATTCACTTTTTATCGGAATTATTCAATTGGGCATTGCTGATTTTGTCCGCTGCGTCTTCTCCTGCCAGCACTGCTCCTTCAATGTATCCATGCCATCGGACGGCGGCTTCGGTCCCTGCAAAGTAGAGTGGAGGGGCAGCTTGCCGATAGATATCTTTAAATTCTGTCCAGCTGTTTTCTTTCATCAATCCGGCATAGCATCCTTTTGACCATTTTTCATCGCTCATGGAGAAGTCTTGGTAGGCCAAGGGTCGGCTGGCTTCTTCTCCAAAATATCGAACCAAAACCTCGATCATTTCTTTTTGCCGTTTTTCGTTATCATATGCTAAAAAATGATCAGCCCTTCTTCCAATCACAAATCCCATCAGAATGCCTTTTCCTCCGTCAGCGGGTGAACAGTCAAATAAAGTTTGGAATGGGGATTTGGAATCTGAAACGGACTGTCCTGAAAACCCTTTTGCTCGCCAAAAAGGCTTTTCATAAATCATAAAACATTTTACCACCCGTCCCATGGGATAACGTTTAAGGAGGCCAACTTTTTCTTGCGGCAAAGTGGGAGAAAATTCGATTTCTGAAAGAAGTGGAGGTGGTACTGCCAAAATGACGCTTAAAGAAGTAATCCGGAAATCTTCTCCTTGGATTTCTACCCGGTTTGTTGAGTATGTAATTCGTTGAACGGGAGATTTGAATCGAATTTGATTCCAAAAAGGCTTTGCCATCGCTTCAATCAGGGATTGCATACCACCTTTAATCCGGTGTTGCTGTGCTCCGTTTTTGATAGTAATCAGGCAATCGAGTGAGGTGCCTGATCTAATGTAAAACAGTGCATGAAGCAGGGAGATTTCATGGGGATCGCAGGCGAATATTGTTTCACAACCTACCCGGATCACCTCATAGCATGGTTTGGTTTTGGCGTATTTCAGCAGGAATTCATCTAAATTTTGCTTGTCAAAAAATGTCGCTTTCGGATGTGTCCAAGGGGATGATGGATCGATTTGTTTGGCAAGGTTTTCCAGCTTTCGGATAATCCAGTCCAGATTTATCAGGGAAATGAGATCAAGTTTGGGTATAGTGCCGAGGTAGGTTTTGAGTTTTTTACCCAAGTCGAGGATGTTTTTGCCCTGATTGTAGGTTTCAAAGTGCTCAACTCCAAGTTCTTCGCATAGGGAATACATCCGATCTTGGGTTGGACCGATCCATTGACCGCCCAGATCCAGGTAAAAACCTTCGTTAAATTTTTTGGTGAAGACTCTTCCTCCTAAGCGATCCCTTGCCTCCAAAACCAAAAAGGAAATCCCAGCTTGGTGGAGCTTTTTGGCGGCAGCAATTCCCGAAAATCCGCCTCCGACAATGGCGACTTGAACAATGGGTTGATTCATTCAACTAAGTTAGCGAAATTCAGAGTTACTATACCCAGAAAAATCCCGAATGGGCCTTGCTTTCCTAAAGTGGTTCAAACCACATTATTGTGATAATAAAAATTCCCTGAATTCCTTTGTATTGAAATTGCTCATTCCCTGCTGATAAAATACGATTTTCCCTTCTTTATTCACTACCAAGGTAGTAGGAATAGACTCGCTTTGAAGACTTTGGTTTAGTCCGAAACTAGCGTGTACGGCCGGGAATTCCCAGTTTTTTCCTTCGATTAAGTTCTGGCTTTTTTTAATGTCATTATCCAATCCAATCATGAGAAATTCAAGATCGGGGGTATTTTTTACGGATTTGTAGAGTTCGGAGATGTGTGGCATTTCCGCACGGCACGGGCCGCACCAAGAGGCCCAAAGATTGATAAACACCGTCTTTCCGCGGTAATCTTGAAGGTCAATGAGGTTTCCCTGAAAATCCATAAACTGACCTCGGTAATCAAATTTTTGGTTAGTCAAATCTGGAATTTCCAATTTGGGTTTAATCAGATCTGTAGCGAGTAGAACGGATTGAATTCCTCCCTGGATAACCGGTAAAAGTCCGGTAAAATAAAGGAAAGCGAAAAAGGCCAAAATCAGACCCCAAGACTTGACTTCTTTTTTCCAATTCATGGCAATAGTTTTTTTTGAATTGTTCTGAAAAAAAACTTTGATGTTTAAGAACCTCAATAGGTTAGTTTTTCACTGTCAATTCTTCAATTTATAATTTTTCAATTTTACAATCAAAAAATCAGACACTTAGTGACAGGACTCACATTTTTGGATTTTGTCTTAAAAACTGGATTTATCTTGCCAACAAATTTCCAAATTAGAGTTAGCCTAAAGAATGAAATACGAAAGTAAAATCGCATCTGAAATCGGAGCAAAACCGCATCAAGTTCAAGCTACTATTGAGTTGTTGGATGGTGGGGCAACAGTTCCATTTATTTCCCGCTACCGAAAAGAGGCCACGGGGAGCCTGGACGAAGTCCAGGTGGCCACGATTAGAGACCGGATAGATCAACTCAGGGAATTGGATAAGCGAAGGGAGGCGATTTTAAAATCAATAGAGGAGCAGGGAAAGCTTACGTCGGAACTGAAGAAGTTGATCGAGGAGGCTGAAACGATGTCCAAATTGGAGGATATCTATCTTCCCTACAAGCCAAAAAGAAGAACCAAGGCTACCATTGCCAGGGAAAAGGGATTAGAGCCACTTGCGGAGAAGGTTTTTACACAGTCCTCTTTTGATCTGGAAGAAGAGGCAAAGAAATATCTTAGTGAAGAAAAGGAGGTCAAAACCGTGGAAGAGGCCTTACAAGGTGCAAGAGACATCATTGCAGAATGGATTAATGAAAATGCTTCGTTGCGAGAGAAGATTAGAAGGCTTTTTTTGGAGGAGGGCGTATTCACATCCCGTGTAATTCCCGGAAAAGAAGGGGAAGCGATTAAGTACAAGGATTATTTTGACTGGTCGGAGCCCATCAAAACAGCACCTTCTCATAGGGTACTAGCAATGAGAAGAGGAGAAAAAGAATTGTTTTTGATGCTTGATTCTTGTCCTGAAGAGAGTTCTGCCATAGGACTGATCGAGCGCGAAATGTTGGAAAACTCCTCTAATTCGGTGGTTGAACAGGTAAGAATAGCCATTAAGGATTCATACAAACGTCTTCTTAAGCCTAGTATGGAAACTGAGGTTCGGTTGTTGACCAAGAAAAAAGCAGATGAGGAAGCAATCAGAGTCTTTGCGGAGAATTTAAGGCAACTTCTTTTGGGGGCACCGCTGGGAGAAAAAACCGTCATGGCAATAGATCCTGGCTTTCGAACTGGCTGTAAATTGGTCTGCTTGGGGGCTCAAGGTCAGTTGCTCCAGTACGAGGCTATTTTTCCCCATGAACCGCAGCGGCAGACTGCAGCAGCAGGCCTGACGGTGAGAGGTTTGGTGGAAAAGCATGGAATTCAGGCCATTGCAATAGGAAATGGGACTGCGGGTAGGGAAACAGAGGCATTTGTCAAAAGTTTGGGGCTTCCATCAGCGGTATTGGTAACCATGGTCAATGAAGCTGGAGCATCTATTTATTCAGCTTCAGAGGTGGCAAGAAAGGAGTTTCCAGAACTAGATTTGACTATCCGAGGTGCTGTTTCCATTGGACGCAGACTGATGGATCCACTTGCAGAGTTGGTAAAGATTGATCCCAAATCCATTGGTGTGGGACAATACCAACACGATGTGGATCAGCATGCGCTAAAAAATGCCTTAGATGATACGGTTATGTCAGCTGTAAACGGTGTAGGGGTTGAGGTAAATACAGCCTCCCAGGAATTGCTGACCTATGTTTCAGGATTAGGTCCTGTTTTGGCAAAAAATATAGTGGAGTTTCGGAATGAAAATGGGCCTTTTACTAATAGAAACCAGTTGAAAAAAGTTCCAAGATTAGGCGAGAAAGCCTTCGAACAAGCAGCAGGATTTTTGAGAATTTATCAGGCAACCCATCCATTGGATCGCTCGGCAGTCCATCCCGAGCGGTATGAGTTGGTTGAAAAAATGGCTATAGATGTCAATTCAACTGTTCAGGAGTTGATGAGTTCAGAGGAACTGCGAAATAGAATCATTCTCAAAAATTATCTATCTGAGACAGTGGGGTTGCCCACGCTTCAGGATATTCTCCAAGAATTGGCAAAACCAGGCAGGGATCCGCGACAGAGTTTTGAGATTTTCCAGTTTCAAGAAGGGGTCAATTCAATTGGAGACCTAAGGGTGGGAATGAAACTGCCTGGAATTGTAACCAATATTACCGCGTTTGGAGCATTTGTGGACGTTGGTGTGCATCAGGATGGGTTGGTTCACTTGAGTCATTTGGCAGATCGCTATGTCAAGGATCCAAACGAGGTGTTAAGTGTCGCCCAAAAAGTCCAGGTAATTGTAGTGGAGGTGGATATTCCAAGAAAGCGGATTGCATTAAGCATGAAATCCGACCCTTTTGCCGAACGGGGGAAGAAGATTGAAAAGTCACCTAGCAAATCGGATAAAAAAGTGGAGACTGATTCTATGGCTGAAAAATTAGCGATGCTGAAGGCTCAGTTTGGAAAATAACTGTCCAATTATCTTCTCTGCTGTTTGAAGTATGCTCCATGAATAGTCAAAATTAAAACTATTATGTGCTTGTTGTGGATACTAACCGCTGGGGTTGGAGCCACATGAGTTGTCCGTATTTTACTATGAATTCCTTGAGTTAATCGGAACTTGATTGTAACAAGGTAAAGAAATCATGAAGATCAAAATTTGAAAAAAAGCTGATATACAATTTGTTTATAATTATGTACTTTATGTATACAATTTTGGATTTTATCTAGGACAAGGAATCATTTTTGAGTAACTATGCTTACCCAACGGGTCTATCCTGATTAAACAAAAAGCAAAAGAAAAGTTGTATCACCCACTCCTTAGATTTGTTTGTTTTTAAAACCTGCATTCGCAGGTTTTTTTTTGAATATCGATCCACTATTTTTTGTTCTGAAGGATGCTGAGGAAATCCTTGTAAAATCCTCTCCTGATGGGAATAACCTGACTGAGGACATTGCATTCTTTTGAGTTGAGATCTTTTACTTTGTTCAAATTTACCACGTAAGATTTGTGAATTCTCAAAAATTTCTCGGGTGTAAGTTTTGGAAGAAATGTTTTTAATAGCTCTCTAATTAAAAAAATCTTGTTTTCTGTAAATATCCTCAAGTAAAGTCCTTCTGCCTTTATAAAATGGATATCATTTTCATCTAAAAGAATGATTTTACCTTTATCTCTAATTGGAAGAAGGTTTCTTTTTTGCCCACTTTTTTCTATTTCAACAGGTTTTTCCAGTTTTTTTGAAATAAGATATAAAGTAGATTCCAGTGATTTGAGGCTGAAAGGTTTTAGCAAATACCCATCATAAAGTGTGTCAGATATTTTATCCAAAACTCCTTTTCCAGATAAGGCAGTTGTGAATAGAATTCCAGATTTGGGAAATTTTTCTCTAAGCACCGTGGCAATTTCAATTCCCTTCACGTTTCCCTTTAGCATAATGTCCACCAAAAAAAGATCAGCGCTGTGGTTGGCAATGAATCCAGGGACATCTTCAGCGGCTGGGATTATTCCTACTACCTCATAACCATGTTGCACTAGATATTCTGAAATGTTTTCAGCTAGATCAATTTCATCTTCTATAATTAAAACTTTTAGGC
This sequence comes from uncultured Limnohabitans sp., assembly GCA_964574365.1. GTDB lineage: Bacteria > Bacteroidota > Bacteroidia > Cytophagales > Cyclobacteriaceae > Algoriphagus. The sequence goes on along the minus strand of CAZNND010000037.1, from coordinate 24,836 downwards.
TCATGGCTTATTTGAATCTTTTTCTCATTAAATTCATCTATTGATTTGATGAATGGACTAAAAATATACATTATATGTGAATTTACCATTTTTAAGCCTTTTAAATTGAAATTTTTCCGCTTCAAAAAAAATGAATGATAACACACTTGGCAGTGAAAGAATTCTCGCCGTAATTAATGAATCCTTCCTAGCCTTTCAAAAACCTAATACTATACAAAAAGCCATTTCCTTGATTTTACCTATTCTTGGTAAAGCTTTTTTTGTTGACAGGGTGATTTTTTTTCGCAAATCAAAAACCTCTTCTGGTTTGTTTTTGCCAAATGATTTTTTGGAGTGGTGTAGAGAGGGAGTTAGTTCTCATTTGGAGTTAGAAAATTCGTGTTTGGAACCAGGTAGTTTGTTTCTTGGAATTGATGAGAAGCTAAAAAGAAATCAAGTTGAAACCAATCTGGTCAGAAATTCAACAAATGAAAAGTTTGTAGAGTGGATGAGAAGAAATGGTGTTTTGGCTTACCTTTTTGTTCCTGTTTTTGTAAAAAACAGGTTTTTTGGTTTTTTCACTTTTGAAAATTGCTCAGACGAGCATTTGTTCAGCAACGAAGAAGTAAATGCCCTACGTGCTTTTTCGGTAGGTTTTGGACATTTGGTGCAAGTCAAAAGGGACTATATCCGAGCAATAAAACGAGATCGTGTGCATAGTAACCTTATTTCCAACGTAACAGAAATCATTTTTCAGCTTAATGAAAGTTTGGAAATCATCAATTTAAGTGGGCCTTGGTTAAAAATGACTGGAGAGGAAATCAAATCCTGCATAGGAAAGCCTTTGTTTAACTATTTCGAAGAAGAGGGAGCTAAAAAGTTTCTTGACCAGATTGGAAAACGGGAATTTAGTTTTGATTCGAATTACTCTCTTTATACCGCTTTTGTCAACTTAGGTAAATTTCCGTATTACATCAAGGTAAATGTCAAAAAGATCTATAACCGTTCTAGGGTAGAATTCATAGGAACCATTACTGATATTCATCAAATACAGCTTGAATTTCAGGTTTTAAAAGAAAACGAATCAAAGTTTAAATCCTTGGTTGAGTCTTTAGGTGATGTGTTTTATAGTTTAGATTTAAAAACTGGCCAATTGCAATTTATTTCGGATAAAATTGAACGTTTTGGATTTAAGAAACTTGATTTTTTTGAGGATTCTGAGTTTTGGTGGAGGCAGATTGTGGAAGAGGATCGGCAGGAGGTTCGACGGGTATTCCATAATTTTTTGGAAAACAAATTGCCTTATTACGAAATGGAATACTGAATTCAAAAACCCGATGGGAACATTTCTTGGATTTACGACAAGTTTGGGGTAGAATTTGATGCTCAGAAGAATGCAGTCTGTATTCGCGGGTCAATTTCTGATGTGACAGAACAGAAGAACAAAGAGATTCAATTGGAACAAACTGAAAATAGGTTCAGGATTATCACAGAAAATCTTCCGTTTCCTTTCATTCTTTCCATGGAAGAAGAATTTAAACTTATTTACTATAATTTTTCATTTCTTGAGCACTTTCAAATTCGGACAGGGGAGAAAGCCGCCTTTGGAAATACTTGGATAGATCATTTGGTTCCAAAAGAGAGCATGGAGTTTTTTGAAAACTTTTTAAGGGAAAACACCAATTTTTCCAATCACGAAATTCTACTCCATACTAAAGATGGGCAGCAATGGTATTCAGTCAGTAGTCAATCTATTCCCAATAAATTAGGTTTTGCACGGGCTATTGTTTTTTACAATATCAACAAGCGGAAGCTTAGCGAGCTGGAATTGATCCGTCTGAATGACCTGATTTAAGCCATCAATCAAACGCAAATGGATTTTTCAATGGATGAGGAGATTCAGGATACTTTTTATAGTTTGTTAACGAATTTGGTAGAATTTTCTGAGAGTTCTTCAGGGTTTTTGTGTGAGGTTCTTCATGACGAAAAAGGATCTCCCTACCTAAAATCCAATGCATTAAATAATTTTAAATGGATTGAAGAACTGGCTGATGTGGATGGGAAAAGTTTACCTGTAGGAGCTGAATTTAGAAATTTAGACAGCCTTTTTGGATGGGTATTGGTAAATAAGCAAACCTTAATTTCCAATAATGTTGAAAAATATGTCAGCAAATATCCTAATAAAAAGTATTTGGGTCAGCTTTCTTTAGAACGATTTATCGGTATTCCGATTATTAAGGGGGATCGCTTGGTGGGTATGGTTGGACTTGCCAACAAGGCAAGGCCTTATACCCAAGAGGATGTGGATTTTTTGAAACCTTTCCTTTCCAGCTATGCCAATCTGATTGTTTCGCTGAACGTGAATCGAGAGAAAAGAAAAGCGGAAACCCTTCTTAAAGAATCAGAAAGTCTATACCGTCTTCTTTCGGAAAACATTGACGACATTGTCACCCTTCATGATTTGAGGATGAAAACTATTTACGCTTCACCTTCATTGGAAAAAGTTACCGGGTTTGAGGCAAAGGAATTTTTAGGAAGAGACTTTTTCGAATTTTTTGATTTTAGACTGATTGAGGCACCCGATTTCACGAAATTCCCTCGTTTTGTAATACCGCTAAGGCATGGGGTTACGGGCAAGGAAATTAAACTTGAAATGCTTTGGAGACCAATTTATGGGGAGAATGGCGAATTAGCTTCGTTTTTGGCTGCTTCAAGGGATGTCACCGAACGAGAACTAATTCTTGATGAATTGAAAAAGACTCTTGAAAAAGAGATTGAATTGAACCAGCTCAAGTCGAAATTTATTAGCATGACCTCCCATGAGCTTAGAACTCCCTTGGCGACAATACAGAGTTCTGCGGATTTGATGGAAATTTTTACCGAGTCGGTTGAAAATGAAAAGGCTCATGAAGGATTAGTGAGGCAGATACGAAAAATTCACATTCAACTTAGTTGGTTGTCCCAAATGATTTCTGATGTGATGCTTTTTGAAAAAAATAATGAGGGGAAATTAGTTTATCATCAAAAGGACGTGGAACTGAAAAGTTTTATTATTCAGCTGGTTTACAATCAATTTGCTTCTAATGGGAATGGTGCAAAAATTGATTTGGAGTTGGGTCAAGACGCGGTGATAATTCAATCAGACCCTAATCTTTTGTTTCATGTGTTGAGAAATCTTATTGAGAATGCAATAAAATATTCCCCTGAAGGGAGGTCTAATCCGATCCTAAAATTGGATGTTCGAAAAAAGTTTGTTCAGATAAACATTGAGGATTTTGGCATAGGGATTCCTAAAGGGGAATTCAAATTTGTCTTCGATACATTTTTTCGTGCCTCCAATGTAAAAAACATAAAAGGTACAGGGTTGGGGCTGAGCATAGTAAACGATTTGGTAAAAATGCTTGGCGGAAAGCTCAGCTTTATTAGTGAAGAAAATAAAGGGTCCATTTTTACCATAACTCTTCCTTATGAAAGAAACAATTCTCTTGATTGAAGATGAGATCGAGCTTCAACAAAACTTAAAAGAGATTCTTGAATTCCATGGCTACACTGTAGTTACTGCGGATCATGGTGAAGAAGGAATCCAAAAATTGGAAACTAACTCAATTAATTTGATCTTATGTGATATCATGATGCCCATTATGGACGGGTACCAATTTTTGGAGGCCATAAAAGTCTTGGAGCCATTCAAGCATATTCCATTCATATTTTTGAGTGCAAAGGCAAGTGGGGAGGATAGGGCGAAAGGAATGGAATACGGTGCCGATGACTACTTGGCTAAGCCCGTTTCCTCTAGGATGTTGCTGAATTCGATCTTTATTACCTTGGATAAAAATAAAGAATTTGTAGGGTTAAAAGCGGCTAAGGATGAAACGGGAATTATTTTAGATAAGTCTAGTTACACATCAACACCTCTAAGCACACTAATTGAACACCTTCAGATGCAAAAACAGGCAGTGGAAAAAGGTAAATGGGTTGAGGTAGCCGCTGATAATGTGTTTGCACTAATGCGGGCAAAATGGTTAGATGCAAGTATTCGGAAAATAGGATATTTTCTGAATTACAAGTCAGAGGTCCCCAATTTGACCACCGTATTTTTGGGTGATTTGATGAAAGTATTAATTCGTAATCTAGGGGAAGATAATTTTTTTTTACGAGGAAAAATCTTCACAGCCAGTAGTTTTTGATCCCTAACACATAGGGCTTGTTTTGGAGGAACTTTTCGAAAATGCGCTGAAATTTATCGATCCTGTAGGAAAAGTATTGGTGCTTTGGGACGGAATTGAACTTTGGATTTCCAATCGACAAAACCAATTCAAATCTTCCGATCAAGTAATTGTCCAACCTTTTTGTAATCTGCATTGTGATGCAGGTGATAGAGGAGGTCTTGGATTGGGCTTGTTTCTAGCTAGGGAATATTGCTTAAAAAATAACTCAAGATTGGATTTCTCAGTCGATGCTGACCAGGTCTTTGTCGTCAAAATCGGTTTTAACAATCAAAATTAATGCAGATTGACAGGTAATTTATTTAAAAAAGAGGTTGAATCGACTTGTAACATTAGCCAGATTCAAACCCCTTTTAATAAAAACTATATAACTAAAAATAAACAAACAACAAATGAAAGAGAAGTTGAAATAGTTGCTTCACTCACAGTGGTTAAATTTACAAGAATAAAAAGAGTGGAGCACTAGCCCTTTGTAGTCATTTTAGCGAATGCGTATCAGTCTATAATCTAAATCCACCCATTCAAAATAGCTTTTCTTACCAAGCTAGAAGAACTGCTGCAGTCAAATTTCTTCAACATGTTTTTTCGGTGGTTTTTAACCGTGTGTTCACTGAGAGATAGTTTTACAGCAATCTGTTTGCTGGAAAGGCCATCAGCTAGAAAATCCAATACTTTTTTCTCTGCAGGAGAGGGTTCATCTGAGGATTGAACATTCCTATGATTGTGGTTGATCACAATTTTTTTGATCTGATCCTTGTCGCTGGAATCGATAATATAATGGGTAAAAGAACGGTCAGGTTTTATTGAGGAAATATCTGTGCAAATAACGAGCATCACAATCACCTCCATTTTCGAATTAAAAAGTATCGGAACACTCTGAACAAGAACATGAATTTTTTCTCCATTTTTTTTGATCAAATCCAAGGTTCGGTTTGCTTTGATGAAGGCTCTTTTCTCTTTTTTTTGGGCATACAAATACCTAAAATAATCTGAGCTTCCTGAAAGTGAACGAATTATATCTTTTATGGAGTGCAATTTTAAAAACTTGTAGTAGCTTTTTCCTTCAAAATAATTGTCCTCATACCCAGTCAATTGATAAGTAGCTCCTGAAAATTCCAATATCTTCAATTCAGAAATATCAATTAGAGCATAACAAAACACATCAAATGAATGAAAGCCTTGAAGAAATTTACGAAGGTCAAGAGTCTTTTTTGCTTCTATTGTGCTGGGGTCTCCTATTGCCTTTTGAGCAAAAAAACTGTAGTCAGAAAAGAATTTGAATAATCTTTTGAAACTGGAACTCTCCATTCGCTCTTCTCTTAATTTTTTTCCTTTCTTATCACCACCGAAAGAAAGAAAATATACTTCATTTGAACAAATTATTATTTAGTCCAAGAGTAGTAGCAGGGAGATCGGTTATAAAACTTACCATTTTTTCCGTCCGACTGAAAAAACAAACCAGTTTCATGTAGTTAACCACGAGAAAATTAAGAGATACTCTACTGTTAAATCGAATAAAAGTGGGATTTCTCCAAAAAAGACTAAGTCATAATTCTTAATTTTCTCAATGACCTTAATGGTTATAACCCACAAGTATTCAAAAGGAAGCTTCTCGATCCCTTCGTTCCATGTTTTAATTACTAAATGTTAAAAGCGATTTCCCTGAGAGTAGTAGTAGAATGATGCTTGATTGAGTTCACTAAAACAAACTCAAATCAAACTCAAGATATAGTTTTAAATTCCCAAATTTTAGAGCTATTTATTAACTTTTAAGTTGGTGGGGAAAAAGAATTTTTAACCCCTCGGCCCACCACTAAAATTTAATTATCTCGATCCTCCTTATACAGCTCATTGTATTTGTCTTCATCCATTCCTTTACTAAATCTTCTCAGATTGTAGGTAAAGGAAAGCATAACGTACCGCTGCAGCACGTTGGTTCGTATATCTTCGATGAATGTTTCGGTGATGTTTCTTTGCACGTTTGCGTTTTGGCCTAAAAGGTCGTAAACCATCAGACTGACTTCACCGCGCTGATTTTTAAATATTTTTTTACCTAAACTCATATTGACCAGCGAGAAATTATTGTCAAAACCCGAGCTTAAACCTGAATTGATTTGGTGATTTAGGTCTAGGCGATAGACAATGCCTTCCCAGATGATCCAATTGAAGTTGACCCGAAAGCGTTGCTGGAAAAATTGATTATTTAAGTTGGGATTCAAGGTGTTTTCCACATTGTTGAAAGAAGATCTTGCCCAAATATTGAAATCAATCTGGTCACTGATGCTGCTGTTTATAGAAAATCCACCACTTAGCCGTTGGGAATTGTTGAACCCTACCAATTCATTGACCTGTCCAGGCCTTCTAGTCATGCCTCCGCCTACATTCAGGTTCAATTTGGATTTCAGGAAATCCAAGGGCATGCCGTAGCTTAGCCAAGACCGCAGGTCCCAATAGCCATCCAAATTGACCGGTCTGTTGAGTTGCGATCCTTTTTCCAGAATGATACCCTCCTGGATTTCAGTGGCCTCTTTTGCTATCAAAGTGCTGTTACTGATGAAGTTATTGACCAAGGAAGAGCTGGTGAACAGGAACCAGCTCTTATCGGTGTCCTGGTTTTGGCTCCTAAATCGAACCCGCACTTCATGGGTATAGGATTGATCCAAATCGGGGTTTCCTGTTCGTAGCTGTAGCGGATTGGAATTGTCAATAACGGGTTGCAACTGACGGATTTGTGGTTCGGCGGTCCGAGTATCGTAGTCCACCTGTAGGTTTGCATTTGGTGACAAGTTGTATTCCAAACGCATCGTTGGTAATACAGCAGAGAACCTCCTGTTTAGGTCAAATGATTTTGGGAAATCCTGGGTGTTATCCAATTTTGCATCCTGATACTGGACCTCAGCCTGAAAACGGAATTTAGGAATGGCATACTGATATCCCAATTCAAATTCCTGGGTAAGGTAATTGCTTAAAAAGACATTGGTGAGGGTGCTATCCAAGACAAGCTCTCTGGTTTCCAAATCCCCCTGTTCGATGTTAAATATTCGTTGATCCGAATCATTTGATCTATTTCCTATTTCATATTCAGCTTCTATCTGTCCATTTTTGCCTAATTTTTCTGTGAAGGAAATACCGGTCTCCCACCGTAAGCCCTGACGTTCTCTCGAAGTCTGTTGATTAATTTGTTCGGTCCTGGTTTTACCAGACTCAAAAAATACATTTTCTGCATTTCGAACAGATTCGTCCAAGTTCCATCCTTTGTGAAGAATAGATCTCCAGCTCAGGGTTCTTCCTGGTTTATTGAATTTGTGGCTGTAAATCAATCGGTTGAAAAAATCAAAATCTTTGTATTCTCCTGTCCTCTTATTTTCTACCTGGCTTACTGGAGTATTTCCATTGGTGGTTTCACCAAAGAATTCCGAATTTTCATTTTCAAAACTTGCCGAAAAGCTGGGGATATAGAGGATTCTGTTTTTCTCATTTGGGTTATAATCGAATCTTAAGTTGGCCTGATTCTCACGGACCACCCGGACATCCTTCGAGGTTTGAGTGTAGGACTGTGTGCTTTCATCAGTGGTTACAAAATCCCTGAATCTAGTGGCAATTCCCACATTTTCTCTTTTTGTATAGGAATAGCTACCGGTGACCTTGATTTTTTTTCCCCAAAGATCGGAATAGTTCATGCCCAAAATGTTGGTTGTTACAATACCTTCCTGAGGTCTGCCGTCCCCTTGGGAATTGGCATCACTGGAATAGTTGAGCATGTTCAGGTTGTTGGTAAGACCTGTAAAAGTGACCCTTCTGTCTTCATTAAAGGCATTGATGCTGGTTCCGGCTAGGTATCTATCATCAGTCCCAAGTCCTCCGGTCATTTTGCCAAATTGTCCTTTTCTTCGGTTGGGTTTGGTGATGATGTTGATGGTTTTAAGCCGCTGTCCGTCATCAAAACCGCTGACTTGGGCTTTTTCGCTTTTTTGGTCAAATATTTCTATGCTTTGGATTACTTCTGCTGGAAGGTTTTGAAGAGCAGCTTGTACATTGGTGCCAAAAAACGGCTTACCATCGACCAAAATCTGGGCTATATTTTCTCCTTGAGCCTGCAAAACACCACCCTCAGAAACTACTCCTGGAAGTTTTTCAATCAAAACCTGAGCACTTGCGTCTTTCATGGTTTTGAAAGCATCTGCATTATAGAGTGTGGTATCACTTTTTTGTGTCCCACTGGATCTTCGTGCTGCAACCACTACTTCATTGAGTGCGGTTTCCTCCTCCCTCAGGCTTATCTTACCAAGGTCTTGGTTTGAATTTATCAAGAGGGTTTTGAAATACGCTTGGTAGCCTATGAATTGGATTTTAAAAAGGTACTGTCCTTCCTGGATCCCGGTAAGTTCAAATTCCCCATCAGCCTCCGAAATGGTTCCCGAAACCTGGCTAGAATCGGAAGTTGCCAAAAGTAAAACATTGGCATAAGGGATAGGATCTTCTTTACCATATTCGGTCAGTTTACCTTTTATTGTAAAAGTCTGTGCAGAGACGAAGGATACTACGAAAAATAATAAAAGTGAGGTTAACGGATATTTCATCGAAAGAAATAAATTTTCAGTTGGTTTGATTTCCTTTTAAAAGCAAGGGTTTTCGACATTGGTATTACAAAGGAAGTATCCAAATGTTTAGCAAGAACAGATTAATTGGCTAAGCGGTAGAATTTTAAAGTAAATAGCCACCTTTTGATGAAAGGCTTTGACAACTGGATAAATCATCTTTCCCCGTTCTGAATAATCGAAAATAGATTTTGGAATTAAAACTGACAGTTTTTGTCGGAAAAGTGTTAATTAAATCACCAATTTATTGTTGATTAAAATAACATCTCTAATTTAGTGCTATCAAAATGAATTAATTATGGATAATACAGACAGAATCAGCATCACCACTAAGACACTTGCATCGGGAAACTGTCAGGTGAAGTTTGTCATTGAAGATGAGTCACGTTCTCAGTATGGGTATTTGTTGATTGACGAACCCAAAGCTGTAGGTGATATTATTGATGAGATCAAGAATCGATTGGAAAGGCGAAGGGAGGAACTTAGGAATCTTAATCCCTTTTTTCCGTTGCCCCCTGTGGAAGAGGATCACAAATTTTACCTGTTTTCGGCATGAGTTATTTGGCAAGCAACCTTCGTTTTCTGAGAAAGCAAAAGGGTATAACCCAAAATGAACTAGCTGACGAGCTGGATGTGCAGCGCTCGATGATTTCTGCTTATGAGGATGGAAGATCTGAACCCAAACTAGTAACGTTAAAAAAAATGGCGGAACTACTTGATGTGGGTCTGGAGGAGTTTTTGGAGCACGATATTGAAAATCTTGGCAGGAGGGCTTTGCAGAAAAGAAATATTGGGATTTTGACTATAGCGGCAGATGAATCAGATCGTGAAAACATCACCTTGGTCGCCCAAAAAGCTTCTGCCGGGTACCTTAATGGGTTTTCTGATCCTGAGTTTATGCAGACATTACCCCAATTTAGGCTCCCTCATCTTTCTAGGCAGGCAACTTATCGGGCTTTTGAACTTGCAGGTGACTCCATGTTGCCGCTTATTCCAGGAACCTTAGTTATTGGTGTTTATGTGGAACAGCTAAAAGAAATCAAAAGTGGGAAAACCTATATTTTGGTTACGCAGACCGAAGGGGTGGTCTATAAGCGGGTGTTCAACTATCTTGAGGAGAATGGCAAGTTGTATTTGGTGTCTGACAATGAGCAATACAAACCTTATGAAGTGAAGGGAGAGGATGTATTGGAAATCTGGGAAGCAAAAGCGTTTATCAGCACAGATTTTCCAAATCCAGGGGATAAAAAGAAGCCCTTGACACTGGAAGATCTAGGTGAAATGATCCGTGATATTAAGGCCGATTTGCGAAAAATCAGTGGGTATTAATGCTACTAAAGGCCTCTTTTTACCCTGAAATAAGTTCCTCAAAGCCTGCCTTAATTTTACCTATTGCATCAAAGGATTGATCGATATTGACTACCCCTCTCCCAAGTTCATGCCAAAATCCGTCTCCACACTCAATATAGATTCCTCGCTTTTTGCCTGGTTCTTCTCTTGCCAGCTCATAGTGATAATCTGGAGTGAATACCAATTTCATCAATTGAAGAGCATATTCCCAATGGACATTTTTACTTTTTCCATTTGCTTCGAAAATGACTTCCCGGTTTGAAAATTGAATGGTGATACTACAATCAGTTATCTTATCATTGTCTACTTGCCGATAGTGGATTTTTAGCGGCATCTCTTTTTTTACAGTTTCATAAATCGCCTGAATCAAATCTTGCGCCATGAGCTGCCACTCCTCTTGGTTGGAAGGGATTTTTAATCCTTCTTCTCTCCCCATAACAATTGGAACCACAGTAATACCTCCCTCCTCAATTCGCTTGTTGATCCACCTTGTCTTTTTGAATAGCTCGTTCACAGGTTTTACCCAGACAGAATTCAATAACCCCTCATAGGTATAGTCGTCGTTGGCAGTGAACCCCTCATCCAGAATTTCCTGCTCACTCAAATCCTCCCTATCTGTGTAATGCAGAGTTAGTTTTACCTCCATTTTTTCTATCTTCCAATTTAAGGCAAGTCGGAAAACATGGCTGTAAGGGGGAGGCACAACACCCGAGTCATACTCTAAAATAAGTCCGCTTAAGGTGTTTTGGAGAGAATTCGTCATCATAGTAGGTGCAAAAGTATGGTTTTTCGCCCAATTAAGTGGTTATTTTGTAACCCAAACCACCCCCTATGGAAGAAGTACTGGATCGTATCAGTTCGGAGATATATCAAAATTCCTACGTGATTATTGATAATTTTATAGAGGAGGATTTTAGGAGCGCCCTACTCAAGGAGCAGACTGCCCTTCTTGAAAAGGGTATGTTTCGACATGCAGCAGTAGGAAAGGGTGGGCAAAAGCAGGTTCGAACCGAAATTAGAAGTGACGAAGTGTTGTGGATGGATTCGGAGGATCTAAGTTCGCTTCAGAAGATTTATTGGGAAAAAGTGGAAGGGATCCGACAAGCGCTCAATCAACGTTGTTTTTTGGGGTTAAGATCGTTTGAAGGCCATTTTGCCAGATATCCTGTTGGATCTTTTTACAAAAGACACTTGGATCAATTCCACGCAGTGCCTCATCGGGTGGTAACGGTAATTCTTTATCTCAATGACTCTTGGTCAAGGGAGTACGAAGGTGCTCTGCGATTATATCTTCCTCAGGCAGACGGCACCGAGCGAATTGAAGATGTACTTCCGTTCGGTGGGAGAATGGTAGTGTTTCTTAGCGGAGAGATCCCTCATGAAGTACTTCCCACTCAAAAGGAGCGGATTTCCATTACTGGTTGGTTGAGAAATATCGATTAGCGCAGCTCGATTTGAATTCCTTTGGGTTTTAAACCTAACTCAAAGGCTGCCTTTTCGAAGCTAGGTGGGCTGAAATACACTTTTGGATTATTTGAAAAGCCAAATTTTTCAGTGGGATAGCCCACTGTATTGGTGGTTAATTTGGTGTTGTTGTCCTCATCATGAATCACTGAGACTGCATATCTTCCCGGAGGAAGGTCTGAAAGCACAAGTTCAACACTCTTATTTTTTGGAGCGAGCGATACGCTTTTTAGCGCTTTGGAAGGTTGATCGGGAAAGCCAGTTTCCCCAGAAAAGATCAACACTCGGATAAAACCTCTATCTGATTTCGCTTCTGTGATTAGTATTTCCAATTTAGTGTCGGATTTACTTTGAAAATTCCCCACCAAGGAAATTAGTAGTGCAAAAAAAAGGGACATCATAGGCTTTCGAATGTTTTAATTCGGTTTAATTTTTCACTTTGTGTCTTAACAAATTTCGGGTTGAAATAGATTTTTTTCGGCAATTCGTATTTTTCTAAAACATCTGTAAGCCGCTCTTTGAGGATTTTCACCCGACTGCTACTTTCTTGAGTTTCTAAAATCAATACTAGCATTTCCCCAAGCCTTTCATCTTTTTCTCCATGAAAGAAGAAGGAAACTCCAGGAAAAATCTCTTCGAATACTTCCTCGGCTTTTTTTTCGATCAACTCAGGGAAAAGTTTAATTCCACCCGAATTGACCATAAAATCCGCCCTACCCATCCAAACAAAAGAAGTTTCTGACCGAAGTTCAATGAGATCATTGGTCTGAATTGGATCAGGTCCGCTCATTTTAGATTTGATCCATAGTGCTCCTCTGGAATCCTGTCCGATTTTTACTTCGGGGAGAACATGATAAAGCAGTTCGTCCGATCCTACTTCGGCCAATGCAATGTGAGAAACCGTCTCCGTCATCCCAAAAGTTTGCCAGGCCTGGATCCCATTTTTCACTAAAGCTGCCTTGAGTTTTGATGAAATAGGAGCACCTCCGATGATCAAATTTTTAATTGATCTTAGTTTCTCCAAGCTTTTCTCATCCTCCAAACAAGCTTGTATTTGCAGGGGTACCATGGCGACGAAGTCGAATCCTCTTTCGATTTCTTTGAGCGGGTTAGAACCTGGTTCAATCAAATAAACTTCGCAGTCCCAAATCATTGCCCGGATGAGCATCATTTTGCCAGCGATGTAATCAGGATTTAGGCAGCACAGAAGTGTAGAATTAGAGTCAGTATGAAAGAATGCACCTGTTCCTTTGGCGCTTGCTTCCATTTGTTCTCTGGAAAAGGTAATTTGCTTTGGTGTTCCCGTAGATCCAGAAGTGGATTGAGAAAAGGTTTTTTTGTTATCAAGCCAGGCTTTACAAAACGTAAATGCTGCCTTCACATAATTTGGCAATTCGTTTTGATTTATTTTAAAATCTTCAGCTTTCGAATAGACTTGATTCTCAAAATGTAGTCGAAACATCGGTTGGGAAGTGGTTAGAAAGCGTTTATCCAAGTAACAAATTCCACTTGAGAGGGTTATCTTTCACAAAAATGTGATTTTTAAACCAAACGATCATGATCAACTGGATAACAGCAAAAGAGTACCAGGATATCACCTATAAAAAGTGCAACGGAGTGGCTCGGATAGCCTTCAATCGTCCCGAAGTTCGAAATGCTTTCCGTCCTAAAACTACCGCTGAACTCTATGATGCCTTTTATGATGCTCAGGAAGATACCTCAATAGGGGTGATTTTGCTTTCCGGAGAGGGACCTTCGCCAAAGGATGGAGGATGGGCCTTTTGTTCGGGTGGAGATCAGCGTGCGAGGGGACATCAAGGATATGTTGGAGAGGATGGTTACCATCGGTTAAATATTCTGGAAGTGCAGCGTTTGATTCGCTTTATGCCAAAGGTGGTGATCGCAGTAGTTCCTGGTTGGGCAGTTGGTGGTGGACATAGTTTGCATGTGGTTTGTGATCTTACTTTAGCCAGCAAAGAACATGCGATTTTTAAGCAGACAGATGCGGACGTGACTAGTTTTGACGGTGGGTACGGCTCGGCTTATTTGGCCAAAATGGTTGGCCAAAAAAAGGCAAGAGAAATTTTCTTTCTCGGTCGAAATTATTCTGCCCAAGATGCATTGGATATGGGTATGGTCAATGCGGTGATCCCCCATGAAGAACTCGAAAATACCGCCTATGAATGGGCACAGGAAATCCTATCCAAGTCTCCAACCTCGATCAAAATGCTGAAGTTTGCGATGAACCTCACAGACGACGGAATGGTCGGTCAGCAGGTTTTCGCAGGTGAGGCTACTCGGCTTGCCTACATGACAGAAGAAGCCAAGGAAGGACGTAATGCATTCCTTGAAAAGAGGAAGCCAAACTTCAAGGATATAAAGTGGATACCGTAAGTTATTTAAAGTAAAAAATAGGGCTGAATCCAATAAATTCGGCCTTATTTTTTGATTTTTCTCAAGTGCTCAATTAAACTTCAGAGAAACAGATTAGCATTATTTTAAGCAAAAACTTTTCTCAAGACATACTCGATGGCTCTTGCAGCCAGCCTTGCCGTAGCATTGTCCTGATCGAATTTGGGGTTGAGTTCGACTACATCCAGACTGATTAGTTTATTACTTTTTGCGATCAGTTCAAAGACTTTAAAAGCAATCTGAGGATTAAAACCCATAGGTGAGGGAGCTGATACTCCGGGAGCGAAAGCGGAGGAAAATCCATCCAAGTCTATACTCAAATATACCTTATTGACTGAGTCTAAAAACCAGATGATTTGCTCCTCGATGTACTCCCAATTATTTAGGCGGAAGTCTTCCATGACAAGGTACCTGGCATTAAGTTTTTCTGCAGTTTGAAAGAGTGATTTGGGATTGGCTGCTCGCTGGATTCCTAGGGCGAGGTAATGGAAATTTTCTGGAAATTCCTGTGCCAACTGAAGGAACGGAGACCCAGAATGGGATTTTCCATTTGGGATGGGCCTAAGGTCAAAATGAGCATCCAGGTTGATGATTCCCAGTTTTTGGTTTTTTTGGGATATATACTGTTGAATCCCCCGACCATGGGCATACGCCAAATCGTGTCCTCCACCTAATAAAACCGGGAAGTGGTGACTTTTAAGTAAGTCATAAGTGATCTGGGAAATGGCTTCATGAGATGCTTCGAGGTCTTGGTTGATTGTAAAAATGTCACCGTAGTCCAACAAAGGAAGATTTTCGGGAAGGTGGTAAGCTACTGACCCCAGCATTTTTCGGATCAATGAAGGACCTTCCAGGGTGCCTAGTCGGCCTTGATTTCGGATTACACCTTCCTCGCCTGCATAGCCCAAAATACCGATTTTCTTTTCTTGGGTTTGAATTAGGTTCAAGTTGGGAATAGTATTTACGGCTTGGTGCCAATAGTCCAGTTGGCCGGAATCGCGTCCTGACCAGTGATAGGGAGAGGGGTTTTGATGAAGATTCATAGGCTTTCGATTTGAGTCTTTAGGTTTTTACTCTAACTTATGGAAAGTTGTTTGTTAATTTTGTTGACCAAATTAAGCAAGTCATGAAGTCCTACCGAATTCCTGAAAAAGAGAATATTGATCTAGCAGCTTTCAGGGAGCCTGATGCATCTTTTTCAGGATATACCTACGCAGATTATTTGAATTGGGATTTTGAGGAAATCGTGGAGCTGATTAAGGGTAAAATTTTTGCCAAAGCTGCAGCTCCAAATAGAATTCATCAAAAAGTGTCCATGAAATTAGCTACCAAGCTTAGTGTATTCCTTGAAAAAGAAAAATGTGAAGTATATGCAGCTCCTTTCGAGGTTAGATTTTCAAAAGATCCTGACTACAAGAAAATCGATTCAGCCGTTCAGCCCGATATCTGTGTGATCTGTGATCCATCAAAATTAGATAGCAAGGGTTGTCTTGGTGCGCCTGATTTGATCGTAGAAATCCTTTCACCAAGCAATAGTAAAGTAGAACTTCAAAACAAATACGAACTCTACCAAGAGTTTGGGGTAAAGGAATATTGGATTATTCATCCAGTAGAAAATACCCTTCAAATTAACCTTTTGGTTGATGGGTTTTATCAACCATCCAGGCTTTATACTTCCGGTCAAAAGGTGACATCTACCGTTCTACCTGGTTTTGAGTTGGATTTGGAGGAGGTTTTTGAGGAGAACTAAATTTGGGAAATTGGATGGTCATAGATAAACTCATCCAATTGCAGAAAATCAATTGTTTATTCCACTTTATCTGTACGCTTTCAACCCAAACAAGTAGAAAATTTCAATATTCAAACAAACCACTCCACTAGGTTTGGAAATCCAATCCTTCCTGTTCAGCTACCTTTTTCTAAAGTTGGATCAGTTTATTACTTTTTACTTGGTTGATAGCTATTTCCATTTCCTCGAAGACAATCCTATCTACCATCCCGACCAGTGATAGGGAGAGGGGTTTTGATGAAGATTCATAGGCTTTCGATTTGAGTCTTTAGGTTTTTACTCTAACTTATGGAAAGTTGTTTGTTAATTTTGTTGACCAAATTAAGCAAGTCATGAAGTCCTACCGAATTCCTGAAAAAGAGAATATTGATTTGGATGCTTTCAGAGAGCCTGATGCTACTTTTTCCGGCTATACCTATGCGGATTATTTGAATTGGGATTTTGAGGAAATTGTGGAGCTGATAAAAGGAAAGGTATTCAAAAAAGCTGCAGCTCCAAGTAGGAGGCATCAAGATGTGTTGGGGAATGTATTTTCCCACTTTCATGTATTTTTGAAAGGAAAGATTTGTAAAGTTTATTCAGCCCCTTTTGATGTCAGATTTTCAAAAGATCCCGATTTTAAAATCATTGATTCAGTAGTCCAGCCGGATATTTCAGTGATTTGTGATATTTCCAAGTTAGATGAAAAAGGTTGTTTAGGTGCTCCAGACTTGATTATTGAAATTCTTTCTCCAAGCAATAGCCAAGTAGAACTTCAAAACAAATACGAACTCTACCAAGAGTATGGGGTCAAGGAATATTGGATTATCCATCCTTTGGAAAATACGCTTCAAATCAATGTATTGGTCGAAGGAATCTATCAGCCTTCACGACTTTTCACTACAGGTCAAAAGGTGAAATCCACTATACTCCCTGGATTTGAATTGGATTTGGAGGGGATTTTTGAGGAGGTTTGAATTTGTGAAAAAGGGTAGCTGCATTCGGTCGTATTTGGGATAATTATTTCTTTTTCGAGCAAATCAATGTGTTTTAATCCTACATCTGCATGAAAAGTTAATACTCAAACAGGCCACTCCACTCAGTTTTGAAAGCCAATCCTTCCTGTTCTGCCACCTTTTTTGCCAGCCGTATAAGCTCACTGCTTTTCACTAGGTTAATGGCTGTTTCCATATCCTCGTATAGAATAAGATCTGCCATCCCGACCAGTGATAGGGAGAAGGGTTTTGATGAAGATTCATAGGCTTTCGATTTGAGTCTTTAGGTTTTTACACTAACTTAAGATAAGTTGTTTGTTAATTTCGTTGACTAAATTAAGAAAGTTATGAAGCCATACCGAATTCCTGAAAAAGAAAATATTGATTTGGATGCTTTCAGAGAGCCTGATGCTACTTTTTCCGGCTATACCTATGCGGATTATTTGAATTGGGATTTTGAGGAAATTGTGGAGCTGATAAAAGGAAAGGTATTCAAAAAAGCTGCAGCTCCAAGTAGGAGGCATCAAGATGTGTTGGGGAATGTATTTTCCCACTTTCATGTATTTTTGAAAGGAAAGATTTGTAAAGTTTATTCAGCCCCTTTTGATGTCAGATTTTCAAAAGATCCCGATTTTAAAATCATTGATTCAGTAGTCCAGCCGGATATTTCAGTGATTTGTGATATTTCCAAGTTAGATGAAAAAGGTTGTTTAGGTGCTCCAGACTTGATTATTGAAATTCTTTCTCCAAGCAATAGCCAAGTAGAACTTCAAAACAAATACGAACTCTACCAAGAGTATGGGGTCAAGGAATATTGGATTATCCATCCTTTGGAAAATACGCTTCAAATCAATGTATTGCTAGCGGGAGTGTATCAGCCTTCCCGACTTTTTACTACAGGTCAAAAGGTGAAATCCACTGTACTTCCCGGATTTGAATTGGATTTGGAGGGGATTTTTGAGGAAAGTTGAGTAGTGTTAGAAAAAACTTTTCCAAAGTTTTGAACTTTGGAAAAGTTTGATCTTATGGTACCAGATTTTTAAAGAGCTCCTCATCCACCAAACTCGGTATAGTCACTTTTAAGCCCGGCGTTCGGTCCATTTCGCACTGAATCGCTTCCAAAGAACCCGAGTTTCTCGCCCAAGCTCTTCGCGCTATTCCATTGTTCACATCGTAGAATAGCATGGATTTTAACCGACTTTCCGCTTCTTGACTTCCGTCCAATACCAATCCGAAACCTCCATTGATCACTTCTCCCCAGCCGACTCCGCCACCATTATGGATTGAAACCCAGGTAGCACCTCGAAAACTGTCTCCGATTACATTGTGGATGGCCATATCTGCCGTAAATCGGCTTCCATCGTAGATATTGCTGGTTTCCCGATAAGGGGAGTCGGTTCCACTTACGTCGTGATGATCCCTTCCCAAAACAATTGGGGAGGCGATATCTCCTGAAGCAATGGCCCGATTAAATGCTTCAGCGATTTTTGTTCGGCCTTCCGCATCAGCATAGAGGATTCGGGCTTGAGAACCCACCACCAAGTGGTTTTCCTCCGCCTCCTCTATCCAGGTTATGTTGTCCTGGAGTTGTTGGGCGATGGAAACATGGGCCTTTTTCATGATTTCTTTCAAAACTGAAACAGCGAGCTGATCGGTTTTTCTTAAATCTTCAGCTTTTCCGGAGGTGCAAACCCACCTAAATGGCCCAAATCCATAATCAAAACACATCGGTCCCAAAATATCCTGTACATAGCTAGGGTAACGGAAGTCGATCCCATTTTCAGCCATTACCTCAGCCCCAGCCCGTGAAGCTTCCAGCAAAAAGGCATTTCCATAGTCGAAAAAGTAGGTTCCTTTGGAAGCGTGTCGGTTGATAGCGGCAGCTTGTCTTCGTAAAGATTCCTGCACTTTGGCTTTGAAAGCATGTGGATTCTCAGCCATAAGTTGATTGGATGCTTCGAAAGAAAGCCCAACGGGATAGTAGCCTCCTGCCCATGGATTATGCAATGAAGTTTGATCTGACCCGAGTTCAATAAAAATATTTTCTTGATCAAACCGCTCCCAGACGTCCACCACGTTTCCCAAAAAGGCTATAGAGACCACTTCTAAGGCTGATTTTGCTTTTTTGACTCGTTCTACCAAATGGTCTAAGTCTTCGATCAGTTCATCTACCCAGCCTTGGGCATGTCGCTTTCGGGCAGCAGCAGGATTAACTTCAGCGCAGACCGTCACGCAACCTGAGATATTTCCAGCTTTGGGTTGGGCACCGCTCATTCCACCAAGTCCGGCAGTGAGGAAGAGCTTGCCATTGGAGGTTTGACCTGGACCCAATTTTTTCCGAAAAGCATTCATTACTGTGATGGTCGTGCCATGGACGATTCCCTGTGACCCGATATACATGTAGGACCCTGCAGTCATTTGCCCATATTGGGTGACGCCAAGGGCGTTGAACCGCTCCCAATCATCGGGTTTGGAGTAGTTGGGAATCATCATACCGTTGGTAACAATAACTCTTGGTGCCTCCGGAGAAGAGGGAAATAGCCCCATAGGATGTCCCGAATACATATGGAGGGTTTGCTCCTCAGACATTTCTGCCAAGTATTTCATGGTAAGCAGGTATTGCGCCCAGTTTTGAAAAACAGCTCCATTTCCTCCATAGGTGATCAGCTCCTCGGGATGTTGTGCCACAACCGGATCTAGGTTGTTTTGGATCATCAGCATGATCGCAGCAGCATGGCTGGATCGGGCTGGATAGTCTGAGATTGGTCTTGCGTACATAGGGTAGTCCGGCATAAACCGATACATGTAGATACGACCATATTCTTTCAATTCTTCTAAAAATTCAGGAGCCAATTCGGAGTGCCATTCTTTTGAAAAATAGCGTAATGCGTTACGCAGAGCCAGTTTTTTCTCTTCCGAAGAAAGAATATCCTTACGCTTTGGTGCATGCGAAATCGCAGGATTCCTTTCTTTTTTTGAAGGTAAACTAGCTGGTATTCCTTGGATAAGTTGATCTTGAAAGTTCATTTGGTTAATAATAAATGGCTTGACTTCAGGTAATTTTCCAATTTTTCAATCCTTCAATTTTCCAATCACTTGGCTTCCCGACCTCCACACTTCCACCGGCTTCATCTTTCCTTGATGGTATAGAATTTCCCGATAATCTGAGGTTGGGAAAAGGATTAAATCGGCTAGTTGATCTGGGCTTAATTTTCCCCGATCACTCAATCCTAAGGCTGCTGCAGCTCGGAAAGTGATTCCAGCCAAAACTTCTGAGGTACTGAGTTTCTCAAACGTGGCTAAAATGGAAGCTTGTGCCAGTAAGTCTCCCATTGGGGCCGAACCCGGATTCCAGTCAGATGCAATGGCCAATGCAGCTCCTTTATCTAGTAGTTTTCGGGCTGGAGTGAAAGCGCAACCCAGTCCGATTGATGCGCCGGGAAGAGCCACGGCAATGGTTTTTGATTTTGTCAAAAGCTGGATTTCAGCATCTCCAGAGGCCTCCAAATGATCTGCTGATCGAGCTTCAAATTCAATAGCGACTTTTGATCCTCCCACTGAAAACTGATCGGCATGAATCGTGATATCAAAGCCAAGCTCTTTGCCTCTTTGGAAATAGTCCTTGATTTCTTCGGGTGAAAAAGCACTTTTCTCTATGAAAGCGTCTATTCGATTGGTCAGCTTTTCCTTTTTCAGGATGGGAAAAAGTTCCTCAGCAATCAGTTCCAAGTAAGCTGAATTGGAACCGGAAAAATCCCGTGGCTTCATGTGCGCAGCCAAGCAAGTAATTACCAATTTTGCTCGAGTGTATTGATTCGCCTCTTGGAGGGATCGAAGCATTTTCAATTCTTCGGCTACTGAAAGACCATAGCCGCTTTTTACTTCGATGGTGGTGACACCTTCGGAAAGATGGCGGTTGGCGTTTTTGGCAGTAAGTTGAGCCAAATCGGACTGACTCAATTTCCGGGTTTGAGTAACCGTATCCCAGATTCCCCCGCCCGATTGAGCAATTTCTAGGTAGGTTTTTCCCGCATTTCGCATCTCAAAATCCCGCGCCCTCGAACCGCCAAAACAGATATGGGTATGACAATCCACCAGACCTGGCAAAGCGACATAGTCACCCTCCAGTTCTACGATCTCAGCTTTTGGAAATGCCTTACAAAGGCTTTCCCATTTCCCCACCTGAAGGATTTTTTCTCCTCCGATCAAGATTCCTGCCTGGTGGATGATGTCCAATTGATCATCTTTCAGCGCTCCTTTGAGGGAAATGTGATCCAAGGTCAGCACTTGGGTGATAGGGCCGATTAGTTTTAGGTCTTTCATGTTTTATTATTTCCCACAGATTAGCATGGATCAAATCACAGATTTTTACAGATTTAAAATCCGTGAAGATCTGTGGCTTTTTCTGTGTCAATCTGTGGGAAATTTTAATAGTTAAAAATCTCACTCCACTCAGTTTCGAAAGCCAACCCTTCTTGATCGGCCACCTTTTTTGCCAATGCTACCAACTCTCCACTTTTCACTAAGTCGATAGCGATCTCCATGTCTTCATACAAAATCCGATCGGAAACAACCGGATCAATATCCTTTCTCACCCTTTCGTAAATAGCTGCCATAATTTTCCCAGACTTCAGTGGAGCATGGAAATCCATTGCTTGTGCAGCGTAGAACAACTCAATCCCCAGAATTTTCTCCGCGTTTTCGATCACTCGAAGAGCTTTTCTGGCGCTGATGCTACCCATACTTACATGATCTTCTTGACCTAAAGAAGTGGGAATGGAATCCGCTGAAGCAGGGAAGCATAGTCCCTTATTTTCAGAAGCCAAAGCCGCTGTAGTGTATTGTGGAATCATTAAGCCCGAGTTGAGTCCGGTTTCTTTAAGCAAAAGTTTTGGGACACCAGGGGTATCTCCTTCGATTGAAAGGTAAATCCTTCGGTCAGCGATATTACCAATTTCCGAGGCTGCCAATGTTGCATAATCCAAAGGCAAAGCGATCGGTTGTCCGTGAAAGTGGCCTCCGGAAATGGTGTGATGCTCATCAAATACGACTGGATTGTCAGTGACCGAATTGATTTCCACTTCCAATGTTTCCTTCAAATGCAGATAGGCATTCCAACTCGCCCCATGAACCTGTGGTATGCAGCGGAGGGAATATGGATCCTGAACTCTTGCACAATGCAGGTGGAAAGCTACAATCTCTGAATCCTTGAGCAAGTTCAATATGGTCTGCGCTACATGTCGGTTTCCTGAATAGGGACGGAGTTGGTGGAGTTCGGCTGAAAAGGGTCTGACGGATCCCATCAGTCCTTCAATCATCATCGCCCCGGTGATGCTGGCATGAGTAAGCAGGTTGTGCAGTCGCTGCACGACTTTCACCCCATGCGCAGCCATAAATTGGGTTCCATTAATCAGGGCCAGGCCTTCTTTGGGTCCAAGGTGAAGCGGCTTTTTGTCAAAATGACCCAAGACAATATCCATCCGCTCTACCTTTCCCTTGAAAAAGACCTTCCCCAATCCGATCAGTGGCAAAAACAAATGGGAAAGCGGTGCCAGGTCTCCTGATGCGCCCACCGAACCCTGAATAGGTACCACGGGAATAATGTCATTTTCCAACATCCAGTTGATCCGTTCCACTGTTTCTAACCTGATTCCAGAATATCCTTGGGATAAGGCATGGATTTTCAATACCATCATCAGTTTGGAGATTTCCGGATCAATAGGTTCGCCCACCCCAACTGCGTGACTTTTAAGCAAATTTTCTTGGAGTGTATTGGTTTCTTCAGCAGATATTTTCGTGGTGCATAGCGGCCCAAAGCCTGTGTTGATGCCATAAACTACGGACTCCCCTTGGGCTATTTTTTCAACGGCTTCTGCAGAAAAGCGGATTTTTTGGATGGTTTCTTCACTGAAAAGTCCTTCTATTTCTTTTCTTGCCAATCCCAAGGCAATTGAAGTGGTGAGTGCGTCTTGTCCGTAATGAAAGGTTTTCATGGTTTGTATAACCTTTGAGGTTTCTAAAACCTCGAAGGTTTAGTTTTAAATTTTAGTTTGTTCCGATCTGTGGAGACCTGTCTTCTGCAGGCACAGCCTCAGGGTATTGTTTAGTCAAACCTTCGAGGTCTTGAAGACCTCAAAGGTTGTTTGAAATTACTCCTTTGGTTTGATGCTTTTTGATACTATTATTGTCAATAAATGATACCTGTAAAGCATCAATGGAACTTAGACATTTGAGTTATTTCCAAGCGGTAGCCGAAGAGCTGAATTATAGAAAAGCAGCCGATCGCCTTTTTATTTCGCAACCTGGTCTAAGTCGGCAGATCAAGCAGTTGGAGGATGAGTTGGGCGTGCAACTCTTTGATCGGGACAAAAAAAGAGTAGAACTAACCTCTGCCGGTGCTTATCTAAAAGGAGAAGTGGATTTTGTCTTGAACCATCTAGTGAGTACTAAACAGCATTTATTGGAAATCGTAGCAGGTAGGGAAGGGGAGTTGCGAATCGGATTTTTAGGTTCAGCTTCTAATCAGGTGCTACCTGATTTGCTGAAAAAGCTCAGCTTAAATTTCCCGAAAATCACCACTAGTCTTGAGGAATTGAGCAATCAGACACAGGTGGAAATGATTGAAAAAGACAAGTTGGACTTGGGTTTTGTGCGATTGGCTTCAGTGCCTGAGGACTTGGAAATGAAACCTGTATTTAGGGATACCTTTTCTTTGGTAGTTCCTGCCGATCATCGGATTCAATCTGATGCATTCACAAGTGTAGGTCAGTTTGCAGAGGAACCCTTCATTCTTTTCTCCTCGGCTTACTCCAATTATTACTACGAACAGATTCTGGGAATCTGTCGGGATGCAGGATTTATGCCAAGGATCAAGCATAAGTCCGTACATGCCTTGACCATTTTTCGCTTGGTAGAAAATGGCTTGGGAGTTGCTATCGTGCCGACCTCCCTGAAAGAAGGTTATGATTTGAGAGTTCGGTTTATGGAGATTCCGGGAATATCTCAGTTTACAGAGCTATCGGTGATTTGGAAACCAGCGAACCGAAATCCTGTTTTGGGAAATGCCTTGGGTATAATTTGAAAGAAAAAGACTTAATAGAAGTCGAAAAACTTATTTTTGAATAAATGCCGTCCAAATGTCGGGTCAATTCCGCCCGTGTTTCGGTCTTTCTAAAAAGCTAAACAGAGATCTTGCCATGGTCAAATCAAACACACATTTTACTATGAAGCAGCCACAACTCGGCAAGAAAATCTCTGAACTGAGAAAAGCCAAAGGGCTCACGCAAGAAGAGCTCGTCGAAAAATGCAACCTGAATGTGCGCACCATTCAGCGGATCGAAGCGGGGGAAGTGACTCCTAGAAGTTACACGGTAAAGGCACTTTTTGAGGCCTTGGATTACCAATGGGAAGAAGTAAAAAGCAACTTTTCGGATGAGGAAAAGAAAGTGCTCACCTATTTGTATTTGGCTTTTGCTGCTGGAGTCCTTTATTTTTTCCTCGCCTTTTTTGAGATCGGATGGGAATATGAATGGGTTGAAAATGGTTCCTTAGAAAATCCCAATGCCTTTGCTTGGATCAAATTCGCAACAGGGATCACTTATTTGGGATTTTTGGGAGGATGGCTGTTGCTGGTTCGTTTTTTCCCAAATCCATTTTTAAAAATTGCCCTTTGGGTTATGTTGGGGAATAAATATCATTTGGTATTCAGTGGATTTAGTCGTGCTTTTTTCCTCAGCATGGGATATTAAGAATTATTATTTGGTAAAATTAAGCTCCTTTGGATTCGGTTATGCGCTGATGGGTGCGGGCTACCTGATGTATAAAAAATTATGGTTCCATATTCTACAAGTCATTGGTGGTTTGGGCCTTATTGCGGGGATTTTCGTTTTCTCAGGAATCGGGGTGATTTTTGGTTTGATTCCTCTTTCCCTATTCGAAATAGGTCAACTCGGGTTGATGATTTGGGCGATAAATAACATCGGGAGAAGCAGCAGGGAAATCGCTTTTAACATTTGGTAATTAAAACATGGAACGAAGGGATCGA
>CAZNND010000036.1:0-38494 GCA_964574365.1 uncultured Limnohabitans sp. | reverse complement strand
CGAAGGGTGGTCCCTGAGCGAAGCCGAAGGGTGGTCCCTGAGCGAAGCCGAAGGGATTGAATTTCAAATTCCCCAAAATCTCCGCATCCAAGGCTTTCCCCTCCGCAAACATCCCGACCAAGCGCTCTTCAAACCCACTTAGCTTTTCCTGAAATTCTTCCCCGGTAATATCCACATAATCAATCTTCACCTCGAAGTATTGCCCGGCACTGAAGCTGTAGTTTTTCTCGGCAATCTGCGCTTTGCTCACTACCACGGATAGGTCTTCAACTGCCTCCTGATGGTTGAAGGTCTCGATGATGCGGCTTTCTTCCTCTCGTGTCAGGACGGTGCGCTGGTTTTTGCCTTCCTTCACCGTTTGCCCCAGTTTGGAGGCATCCATCAGCACGATAAAGTCAGAAAAATTAAAGAAATCAAACCATTGAATCCTAATTCCTAAAGTAGTCTCAGCAGTCTTCGGGTCTCCACGGTGAAAATAGTTGTATTTGGAAAATTTCATGGAGTTAATTCCCTTCAGGTCAAAACTATTTTGTCAATGGGATGAAAGCGGATAATGATATGAAATTTAACATGTTTTCTCTCCACCTTCAAAAAAATCGGATTTGCCCCATTAAAATGGATGATTTAAAACCCCACAAATAAAATTTCTCAATTTTTATCATTAAATTTCTAAACCCTTGTACTTGAAGCACTTTTGTCCATTTTAGTTGGTGACCTGAATCAGGACTCCCCTGATTCGGGTTTGCAGCGGCATTGTTTTGGGATGAGGTAGGTATGTTTCTTTCATTTTTCAAGCCAAAACCAAATGGAACAGCATTGCATCATCAGCAAAAATACGCTTTTGGCCAAAGGTCTTCAACATTACCTTAAAACCAAACGCAAGGCAATTGTAAGCCTGCTCTCCACAAAAGACTTCCAAGGAATCGATGCGTATGCTTTTCCCGATGTCCAATACGTCTGGATAGATGCCATGCATGAAATGGATGTCCTACTCAAACTTCCCCAACACCTAAAAAATCAAGAGCCTAGGCCCAAGGTGTTTGTCTTCGGTGAGTTTCGTGATTCCAAAAATATCCAGGCCATCTTCAAAACAGGAGTAACAGGATATTTCCTAACCAATTGTGGGGTTAAGCAGATCAAAGAAGCAATCTTGGAAGCCGACTCTGGCAAAACCTATCTCGACCCACAACTCACCAAAGTTTTTGTCGAAGACTTACTTCAACCAAAAGCTTTGAGGGATCCCAAACCCAAGCTCACCAAACGGGAAAGGCAAATCCTACAACTGATTATTGAGGAACATACCACCCAAGAAATTGCAAACAAACTTTTTATAAGCTTGTGTACCGTGGAAACCCACCGTATCCATCTAATTCAAAAAATAGGAGTTCGAAATACCGCCGGACTAGTCAGGGAAGCCTTGGAGGCCAATCTCTTAGGCTGATATCCATGAAAACCTTGACTTTTGAAAATCAAGGTTTTCATGGATTTTATTCAAGATACAAATAAGGAAATTTGAGCATAGGCAAATTTTGGAACTTATGCGGAACTATGGCTCAATCCCTGAAATTAGACATCCTTCTTTAGATTTCAACGATCAGGTGCACTCGAAAGATTCTGCTGAAAATGCAATCAGCCAGTCAACCGTCTTTTTTAAGCAATCCAAGGCCCCTCAAAAAACTGTTTCGCTAATTTCCCGGCTAAACAGGGGACGATCTATAGGTTTTGGATTGCCAGGCTTGATGGAAGCAGCTTCCCGAGAATTCTATTTTTCAAAAACTACTGTAGAAATCTCTTCCAAGAAAAAATGATCCACTCTGCTTTGGAATTTTTAACTCAAGAGCTAAATACTTTTATAAAACTCAAGGTAGGAGATCCACTCACTACCCGGATTTTTTTGTCTGGTGTAACCAATGAACAGGGGATTGCAATTCCAGACCAATCCCTTGGGCTTTCTTTGATCAATATTGAAGAAGAGCGCACTCTCAAGGACCAACAAACCCGATTAATCAATTCTCAGGGGAAGGTGGAAAAACGAAATCCGGAAATTCAGCTAAACCTCTATGTGCTGATTACTGCAAATTTTCAAAACAAACAAGCCAATAACTCCTCCGATGATTATGTGGAAGGACTAAAACAGTTGGGCTATGCGATTGCATTTTTCCAGAGCAAAAACGTGTTTACCCCCGAGAATAGTCCCTCGCTCTCCGGATTTGATGTAGGTCTCACCAAAATCGTGGTGGAACTTTACAGCTATTCTTTTGAGCAGCTCTACAATTTTTGGTCTGTGGTCGGCGCCAAATACCTCCCCAGTGTATTGTACAAGGTAAGAACACTCCGGATCCAGGAAAATGCTATCCAGGAAAGCAGCGAACCCATCGAGCAGATTTTTCTCTCTTCCCAGCATAAATCATGAACATTGTTTATACCCGGCTTTTTGAAGTGAGCGTGCTTCATGACTATTTCCGGGAAGGAATTGCCAAGGACTTAAAACTCATTCCAACCCGGGAAACCCAGGAAACCCTTAGAAAAGGCAGGATGCTTTGGAGAGAAACCCCACAGGGTATTTTAATGCTTTACCGGGCCGAGCAAGATCTGACTAGTCCCGAAGTGGCTTTAGTCCCTCCAGTGGACTTTTATTTTTTCTTCCAAAGCAAAAATTCACCCCAGTTTTTCACGGTTACGGAACTTTCCAAGGGTGCCAAAACCTACAAGTCCGGGGATTTTTTGGCCTTCCAAAACAATCCTGTACATGCCTCATCAGATCCGGAAAACCCTGAAAAAATCGGACTGGACATTTGGGATGGCTATCGCCCAAAAACTTTCCTTACCAGGTTAACACTTGACCCGACACAGGCAAAAGTGATTTTTCAAGTGAAAAATGCAGCCGGGGAGAAAATTTCCTCCGGCTTGGACAGGAATGGGACTCCCCTACCACTGGATCTGGAATTGACCCCGGATGGAAACGGTGAGTTCCTAATTGCTGTGGACTTGAAAGGAAAGTGCGAAGAAAACTACACCCTTATCTTAAGAAATGAAGCAGATACCCAAGACCTATGGAAAAAGGAGTACTTCCTGACTCAGGATCCAGACGCAAAATCAGCTTTGGGGGTGCTGAAGATTTCCTACCGGAATGTGCCAAGCAGCCTTTATGGGGTGAGGGAATATTATGCCATCGATCTAAAGCGAAAATCGACAACGTGGACCTATATCATTGTCAGCCAAAACAACAAAGTGGACTTGGGTACAGCCCAACTTTCGATTTTGGACAAAGGAAATCCACCAAGTTCTCCCTATTCACTATACAATTTCCAGCAGGTTGGTGCTGCACCCAATGCGGATGTCAAAATCAATAATTCCGAGACGGTAATCTTCAAATCCGAGGTACCGATTCCATTTTTCGAAAGTCCCAAACTCAATTTGGAACTGAGAAGGAAGCCCGGTAACCGCATTCTTTTAGGCCATTTGCCCAATCCCTCAAGATCCGGTGCTGTCAAGGTAAGTCCCGGTGAAGAAATCTCAGAAATCTATGTATTCATCTAATCCTTAATGATATGGCAGAATATAAAACCCCCGGGGTGTATATCCAGGAAATTTCCACCCTTCCCGCATCCATCGTACCGGTGGCCACTGCCATACCGGCTTTTGTGGGCTACACCGCCCAAAGGATCCGGAATGGAGAAACCTTTGGCACCAAAATTCCGGTAAGAGTCACCTCATACCTGGAGTACAAAGAAATATTTGGTGAATCTTTTCAGGAAACATACACTATCACCATCACAGATGGGCCGACCGTAGCAATCGCTAATCCGGCCAATTTCTCACAATACCTGATGACCTATCAGGTGTACATGTATTTTTCCAATGGAGGTGGTCCCTGCTGGATTGTTTCGGTGGGAGATTTTGTACCTTCTCCATCAGGGAATGACATTGATGTCAATGACCTATTGGCTGGCATAAAAGTCTTGGAAGAAGAGGACGAGCCGACTTTACTGGTCGTGCCGGAAGCGGCCATGCTTACCGCCATAAACCGCAAAACCATTCATGACCAAATGCTGGCCCAATGTGCCAAACTACAAGATAGGTTTGCGCTCATCGAAGCCCTGCACTACCCAAACCAAACTGTTGCTGACGATGCTACAGATTTTAGGGCAGAGGTGGGTAATTCCGATCTGAAATACGGTGCTGCCTATTATCCTGCTTTGAAAACAATCTTGTATCGCAATTTTAATCCCAAAGCCATTACCGTTTCAGATAACAGGGATGGAGTAGGATTAGGCCCCTTTCATGGCTTGACTTTGGCTCAAATCAGCGAAGGTCAATCCTTTGCTAGAGCCACCATCCGAATCAACAATAATGCGAATATCGCCGGAGATGCCTTCACCATCGGAGGAAAAACCTTTACAGAAGGAGTTGAATTCGCAGCCGCCGCGGGAAATGCATCCACCGCCCAAGCGCTTTTGGTTGCAATCCAGGCAGCAGCAGATCCCGCCTATACCCTAAGCCGGCAGGGAGAAACCATTACCTTAATCGCCACTACTCCCGGTGAAGCAGGAGCTGGTTTGGTGCTCACTTACTCTGATGCCGGGGCAAATGGAGGTGCAGTTGTTTCAGGTAGCGGGACTTTTTCATGGGCTCCACCGGACAAAACGCTATACAACACCATCATTTCCAGCCTTCAAAGCAAACTGATGGATTTGTACCCATCCGCCGCAATGGCAGGAGTGTATGCCCGGGTTGACAGCCAAAGAAGTGTATGGAAAGCTCCGGCGAACGTGGACATCCGTTCGATCCTTCGCCCAACGGTGTCCGTAAGCCATGAAGAGCAAGAAAATCTCAATGTGGATGCCACCTCAGGAAAATCAATCAATGTGATCCGGTTTTTTCAAGGAAAAGGAAATTTGGTTTGGGGAGCAAGAACCTTAGCCGGGAACGACAACGAGTGGAGGTATATTCCCGTGCGAAGGCTTTACATCTTCATTGAAGAGTCTGTCAAAAAAGCCACTGAATTCGTCGTTTTTGAACCCAACGATGCCAATACCTGGCTTCGGGTAAAAACGATGATTGAAAATTTTCTCGCCAACATTTGGAGAGAAGGAGGGCTTGCCGGTGCCAAACCGGAGCAGGCATTTTTTGTGAGCGTTGGACTGGGTCAGACCATGACTGCCCTGGACATTCTGGAAGGAAGAATGAATGTAGAAATCGGCCTGGCGGCTGTAAGACCGGCAGAATTCATCATCCTGAAATTTTCGCACAAGCTTCAGGAATCCTAATTCCCATAAACTTAAAAAACCAATCTTATGTCAAGTTACGCTACACCGGGTGTTTACATCAAAGAAATTTCAACCCTTCCTGCTTCCATAGCCGCTGTCGAGACAGCCATTCCGGCTTTTATCGGTCACACTGATCTAGCCAGCAAAAATGGTGAATCTGTTCGAGGGGTGCCCACACGAATTACCTCTATGTTGGAGTATGAATCGATTTTTGGCTTTGCCAAGCCTGAGGCGATTTCTGTGGAAATCCAGGACACTTACACCGGAGAGAATGACCAGCCGGCCAAATTGAGTTCAAGGGTAATCAAGGCAATTCCTCCTGATCCTCCTTCTGCCTATAAAATGTACTACAGCCTCCGGCTTTTCTTCGACAACGGAGGGGGGCCTTGCTTCATCATTTCCGTCAATAATTTCTCAGCTCCCCCGTCTGTGGGTGACAGCAACACACCTGCCAGCCTATTGGGAGGTTTGGCAGCTTTGGAAAAAGTCGATGAGCCCACACTCATCCTCTTTCCGGATGATTTGTCCCTCGCCAATGGCAAAGCGGTCTATGAGGCGGCATTGGCACAATGTGAAAAGCTAAAGGATCGATTTGTGATCTTGGATGTAAAAGCCAACACAACTGATCCCTTTGCCGACGCACAAAACTTCAGAAATACAGGAATTGGATCAGGGGACCTGAAGTATGGTGCTGCCTATTACCCCAATCTGAAAAGCGCACTCAATTTCGGGTATGATTCAGCATCCGTCACAATTAGCCAAACCCACTCCTACAGCGGTTCAGGCACTTCCAATCCGGCAATTGCCAATGTTGCCAACGGATCAAATCTCAATGCACTCGCTACTTCCGACCCAAGCTTGCATCGAGCTATTCTTGCCG
Organism: uncultured Limnohabitans sp.; assembly: GCA_964574365.1. Classification (GTDB taxonomy): domain Bacteria; phylum Bacteroidota; class Bacteroidia; order Cytophagales; family Cyclobacteriaceae; genus Algoriphagus. The sequence continues at coordinate 32,344 of CAZNND010000036.1, read as the reverse complement.
AGATCAGCAAACTCTATGTGACAGTACCTCCTTCCGGGCCCGTTGCCGGCGTTTATGCCAGAGTAGATAGTCAAAGAGGAGTTTGGAAAGCACCTGCAAACGTGGACATCCGTTCAATAATTGGTCCTGCCGTGAAAGTTTCCAATGAGCAACAAGCTTCCCTAAACGTGGATGCTTCATCCGGGAAGTCCATCAACGTCATCCGATCATTTACCGGAAAGGGCACTTTGGTCTGGGGAGCAAGAACCCTGGCAGGCAATGACAACGAATGGCGCTATGTCCCTGTACGCCGGCTTTTCATTTTCATTGAGGAATCTGTTAAAAAAGCCACCGAATTCGTGGTATTTGAGCCCAATGATGCCAACACCTGGCTCCGGGTAAAAACAATGATTGAAAACTTCCTGGCTAAACTATGGAGGGACGGGGCACTTGCCGGAGCAAAACCGGAGCAAGCTTTCTTTGTCATGGTTGGTCTCGGGATCACCATGACAGCCCAGGATATTCTCGAAGGCCGGATGAATCTAGAGATCGGTCTTGCAGCAGTCCGCCCCGCAGAATTCATCATCCTGAAATTTTCCCATAAGCTTCAGGAAGCCTAATCCTTAACTCAAAAAAATCTAAAACACACATCCCATGGCAGAAGCATATCCAGTATCCGTCTTTCATTTCCAGGTAGAATGGGGCGGCACCCGCATCGGATTTACGGAAGTATCCGGCCTTACCATTGAACTCCAGGCCATAGATTACCGAGAGGGCAGCTCTTTGGAATATCATGTAACCAAGATGCCCGGCATCCCCCAATTCAGCAATATTGTTCTCAAACGGGGAGTATTCCGGGCCGACAATGAATTTTTCAAATGGCTCAATACCGTCAAGAAAAATAGTATTGAACGAAGGGATCTCACTATCAGCCTTCTCAATGAGGAGCACGAACCTGTTATGGTCTGGAAGGTGAAAGGAGCTTGGCCATGCAAGGTGGAGGGGCCTACGCTGAACTCCACAGGAAATGAGGTGGCCATCGAAACCATTGAGCTTTGTCACGAAGGATTGGCCATCGAAACCCCCTAATCCATGACCATTTTCCATCCGCCTACAGGCTTTCATTTTATTGTCCGAATGGAGGGGCTTTTGCTCAAATATCCCGGCCTTCCCGATATTGGATTTCAGGAAGTTGGAGGATTGAGTGCGGAAGTTGGAGTGGAGGAATATGCCGAAGGGGGAGAAAACCGATTCAAACACCGGATGCCCGGGCCAGTCGCCTATTCCAACCTAACCATGAAACGAGGCATGCTCAGTGGCACACAAGCCGTGAAATGGTTCAAAGATGCGGTGGAAGGGTTTCAATTTGAGGCTCACGACATTACCGTGATTTTGCTCAATGAAGATCACCTACCGCTTCAAGCCTGGAATTTCATCAATGCTTGGCCTGTCAAATGGAGCATCGAAGGACTAAATGCTATGGAAAACACCCTGATGATTGAATCCATTGAATTTGCTTACCAATACTTCCGAAGGATTTCCCCAGGAGATATTTTACCCAGCTGATTATGCCCATCGAAATCAAAGAACTCATCATCCGGACAACAGTGGATGCTGCGGAGGAAAAACCCACCGGTGCTTCCAAACCGCAGCCGGGTACTGAATCTGTCCTCTTGGGAATCCAAGAGCTGACCCGATTGATCAAGGAAAAAAACGAACGATAAGAATTAGCACATGGCCCTGAAAGATATTTTTTCCCCTTTGGGAGGATTGGAAAAATTGAAAATCACCTCCTTCACGGATGATACCTATGAAACATCCAAGGAAACTTACGTGGTGATGTACAATCCTACCGCTTTCAGTCAGGAATTCAAATCCAAATGGATTCCTGAGGAAGGTCTCACGGATGGAAAACAGTATCAATTCCGAACTCTGGAATCGGACAGTGTGACCTTTGAGTTTCTTTTCGATGCCACTTCTGCCTCACCTCCCGGAAAAGATGTTCCCGGTGACGTAAATCTCAGTTATCTGGGCAGCAACAAACCAAATTTGGACCGAATCAGCGGAAACAAAGTCTCCGCCATAGACCTAATCAATGAAGATAAACATGTGGACCGTGCCATCCGAAAGTTTCTGGACATTACCCAAAACATCCAGTCGGATACCCACAAACCTAATTATTTACAGATCAACTGGGGAGCCTTTCAGTTTCGTGGTGTACTAGGCGGAGCAACGGTCAATTACAAACTGTTCAATTCCAGTGGACTTCCGATCCGAGCCACCGTTTCCGCCAACTTTGACCAATCCCTTTCCAGGCAAGAACAGGCCGCAGAAGCGCGAAGAAACTCACCAGACCTTACCCATAGCCGAGTGGTAAATGCCGGAGATACCCTTCCCATCCTCTGCAAAAGAATCTATGGCTCAACTGAATTTTACCTGGAGGTAGCCCGTGTCAACAAGCTTCGAAACTTACGGAAACTGGAGATCGGCCAGGAATTATTTTTCCCACCCTTAGCCAAATCCTAAGCCATGCCCCTCGTCCCTATCAGCACCGAAACCAACCCCAGCCTCGCTACCTTCAAGATATTTTCTGATGGTACGGAGTTGCCTGCGGCTGTGGGTGTGGTTCTGATTTCTATCCAAAAGGCGGTAAACAAAGTCCCCTCCGCCAGATTGGTGCTGTATGACGGAGATGTAGCCTCTGGAGATTTTACGCTGAGCGGGGGGGATCTATTCGTGCCTGGAAAAAAACTGGAAATCCGTGCCGGATACAACAGTCTGGAAAAGCCGATCTTTTCCGGCATCATCATCCGTCATGGACTGGAAGTTTCCGAAAAGGCCTCCAAACTCATCCTTGAGCTCAAGGATGTAGCTGTCAAAATGACAGTTGGACGAAAAAACAAGTACTTTTTTGAATCCAAAGATTCCGAAATCATCGAAGAAGTCATTGGAACCTATAGCGGTCTGACTTCCGAAGTAGAAACCACTACTGCGACTCATCCTGAAATGGTGCAGTATTACGTCACAGATTGGGATTTTGTCCTGAGCCGAGCCGAAGTCAACGGGAAAATCACCCTAGTCGAAGACGGCAAAGTCAGGGTGCTCAAACCTGAAACCAGTGCCGAAGCCAAGTTGGAGCTCCAGTATGGGACAAACGTGGTGGAATTTCAGGCAGAAATTGATGCGCGTACTCAGTATGCCGCAAGCAAAAGTATCAGCTGGGATCTTGCCAATCAGGAGCTCAAAGAAGTCGATGCAAACGATCCCGGCATGGATTTTCAAAGCAATCTGAGTGGATCGGCGTTGGCCGAAGTGATTGGGTTGGCTGATTTTAGACTTCAGCACAGTGGTGCATTGGACGATCAGGAGCTCCAAGCCTGGGCAGATGCCAAACTGATGCGCAGTCGCCTCTCCAAAGTCCAAGGCCAAGTCAAAATCCTCGGGGATAATTCCCTCAAACCCGGGGATATGGTTTCCTTATCGGGATTTGGCGATCGATTCAACGGAAAAGCTTTCGTTTCCTCAGTTTACCACGAGATTTCACCTAATCGGAAGTGGTACACGCATTTGGGCCTTGGCCTAGACTCCAAATTTATCTCCCATCTCTATGACGATGTCCTAGATGTGCCGGCAGCTGGCTTGATCCCTGCTATCAAAGGCCTCCACATCGGAGTAGTCACGTCCTTGGATGATCCTTTGGGAGAGCATCGAGTGCGCATTTTCATTCCGGTCATCGATCCGGGTTCGGAGGGAACCTGGGCAAGAATGTCCGCCGCGGATGCCGGAGAGGGGGAAGAAGCTCGGGGTATCTTTTTCATGCCCGAGATCGGAGACGAAGTCATTGTCGGATTTATCAATGAAGATCCCAGAGATCCGGTCATTTTGGGTACGTTTTACAGTTCGGCAAAACCAGCCCCTTTCACTCAAAATGATGACAATTTTCAAAAGGGTATAGTCACCAAAAGTAAGTTGATGTTGGTCTTTGACGATGAGAAAAAGTCAATTTCCATCGAGACTCCAAATGGAAAAAAAGTCACCCTGAGTGATGAGGAAGGAAGCATTTTGGTGGAAGACGAAAACGGCAACAAAGCCACACTCAACTCAGATGGGATCTCCTTGGAATCGTTCAAGGACCTCATTTTTAAAGCTTCCGGAGATGTCAAAATCGAGGGAATGAATATCGAAATCAAAGCCTCTGCCCAATTGAAGGCCGAGGGAAGTGCCGGAGCAGAGTTTTCCTCTTCGGCCAGCACCCAAGTCAAAGGTTCATTAGTCCAAATCAATTAAGCTATGCCCGCTGCAGTCAGAGTCACAGATACTACCAATCATGGAGGAACGGTCATCGGACCAGGGGTCGCCACGGTATGGATCGGAGGAATGCCCGCGGCAGTTCTTGGAGACAATCACATGTGCTCTTTGCCGCCAAACTCTCATCAACCTACTGCCAGTCCATTTATCCAAGGCAGTGCGACGGTAATGATCGGAGGCATGCCGGCTGTGCGGGTCGGAGATACCTGTGTTTGTGGCGCTTCGGCGGTACTGGGTGAACCTACTGTAATCATCGGATAATATGGCAGAGAAAAATACATTTCTGGGACGTGGATGGGCTTTTCCAGTGACTTTCCTCCGGGAATCAAGCCAAGTAGAATTGGTTGAAAACGAGGAAGATATCCGTCAAAGTCTTATCATTCTGCTCAACACCACCATCGGAGAGCGGGTGCTAAGACCGGAATATGGTGCAAATATGGATGATTTGCTCTTCGAAGCCCTCAATGTGACCACTGCCACCATGATTGCCAATCGAATTAAGCGGGCTATCCTCTTTCACGAACCTCGGGTAAAGGTGGAAGAAGTGGACATGAAGCCCGATTTTCAGGAAGGACGGATCGAAGTTTTGATCAGTTACCTAATCATTTCTACCAACAACAGACAAAATCTGGTCTATCCTTATCTCTTCACAGAAGCTACTGACGTTCCTAAATGAGCACCGACAGCTGCCATAGCACCCAAGTCCCCGGAAGCGGAACCAACCGCGGCAACAGACTTTTGGAAAGTCTGCTGCCGGACTTTGTGGCTGTGGATGGGAGAAAAATCGAAGAACTAAAATCTTTTGCCAAAAACCTGGCGGGACAGCTCAAATTCCGTACACCAAGCGATACTTGGGAAGGGGACTGGGCTTCATTTTTTGAAAAAGAAATTGACCCAAATCAGGCCACTGATCCTCACTACGCCCTCTTCCTCGCTTTTCTCCAGAATTACCACCTGGCTCAGGCGGACCTCAATGGAATCACTAAAAAGCACCTTGATTTCTTCTACCGGGATGTGCTTCGACTGAAGGAAAAAGCTGCAGTGGCTGATCAAGCTTACTTGATTCTACAACTTGCCAAGCAAGTAGGGGACCATCTTTTACCAAAAAACTCCGAATTCAAAGCCGGTAAAGACGACATCGGAAAGGAAGTTCTTTTCAAAAACGAAAGCAACCAAGTTTTCAATAAAACAGAAGTTGCCTCACTCAAAGCACTATATCGAGATCAAAACGGGCGGCTTTATAGTTCCCCGATTGCCAACTCAGCGGATGGAAATGGAGCAGAAATCATTCATCCCGATGGCAGGTGGAATCCTTTTGGAAGACCAAAGTACCTTTTTCCCAAGTCCGAAAGACAATCTGCAATTCTGGGATTTGCGATAGCCTCTCCCGTTTTGGCTTTGGATGAAGGCGACCGAAGCATTACCCTGACATTGCTGCTTAAGCCACGGCCTGGATTATTGGAAAAGCTAAAAAGTATCGATTTGAACTCAACCTTTCGTTTTCTTCTCAGCGGCGAAAAAGAATGGATCGAAGCCTCGGTAGGATTACACATAGATAATCCAGAGGTCCAAGTAATCGATTTTCTGAATAAAGCTAAAAACTGGGTCGATATTGCAGGACTTGAACCTCAAGCCGGCCCTACTTTTGACAATCCTGAACTTGGAACCCACCAACCCTTCCGGGGTTACGATATTGGAGAGGTAACGGCAAAAAATATCCTCAGCATGCGTGCTTCCCTACCCAAAGGCCAATTTACCAATATCGAGGAAGTGGCCAAGGTTAGAGGTATGGGATCGGATAAAATTGCCGACCTTATTTTCAGTTTTCAAACCCAAAAACATGAAATAAAAAATTTGGGAAACAATGGCGTTGAACTCATCCTCAAATGCCATTTGGTTCCCGACCAAGATGCTGTCGTTGGTTACAATGGGGAGGTTTTACTCCAAAGGTTCCTTATCAATCAACCTGTCCTAAAAGTTGAGCTGGCTGATACCGTCCAAAGTTATTCCTATCCAATTTTGGAAGGCATTGAACTTTCTTCTGTAAAAATCAATGTGGAGGTCAAGGGTGTGGAAAATCTGGTTTTACAAAATGACCAGACCACTCTTCCTGTTGGAAAAAACATCCATCCTTTTGGTTTCAGGCCCGTTTTGGGGTCAAATTTTTACATAGGCAGCCGGGAGGTTTTTAGCAAAAACATAGAAAGTCTAGACATCCACCTGGAATGGCATGGACTTCCTACAGGCAGCACCGGGTTTGAAGGGTACTATACAGACTATTCCCCAGCCAAATCCAATGCCTCTTTTCAGGCCGAAACTTACTTTCTGAACAATAAATCTTGGGGAGAGTCTAAGAAAACGATCAGCCTTTTTTCAAATACTGGAGCTCCAGCTTCCATACAGAAGTATTCATTGAGTTCAGATGAACTTGGATCGCTGCAGCCCGAACCTGAATTGGAGAATTTCATCTCCTGGTCTCCTTATTCAAAAAGAGGCTTTCTGAAACTGAGTTTATCCGGAGCTGATTTTGGTCATACTGAATTCCCAAAGCTATTTGCAAACCAGGTCATTCTTAAAGCAAAAGCAACAGATCCAAGCAGCGTCACTCTTCCCAATGACCCCTATACCCCGGAAGTAAAAAGCGTGAAGATTGACTATACAGCATCCGAATATTTTTTGCCAGGGAAAAGCGAGTGGAATTCTTTCTTTCACATCGGAGCATTCGGTGAGGCTAAACAAGAGCAAAATCCCGGGCCTTTAGTTTGTAACTATCAGGAAGAGGGTAACTTATTGATCGGATTGAAAAACCATCTTGCCGGCCAATCCATCCAATTGTTGGTTCACGTACTGGATGGAAGTGCCAATCCGGAAAAAGCTGTCCCTACAGTCACCTGGAGCTACCTTTCTGGAAATGATTGGAAGCCATTTGACAAGCTTGACCTGGTTTTGGACGAAACAAACGGTCTGATCCAAACTGGTTTGGTTCGGTTTACCATGCCCAAAACAGCTGGTACATCCCATACTATAATGGACGATGGGTTGACCTGGATTCAGGCTAGTGTCAAAGAAAATAGCGACGCAATACCGGATTTTACCCAAATCATAGCCCAGGCTATCCGGGTCACTTTTGAAGATCAGGGAAATGATCCCAATCGATTGGCAGCGGCACTTCCTGCCAAAACCATCGCAAAACTTAAAATTTCACAAGCTCAAGTCAGCAAAATCGAGCAGCCATTTGCCTCTTTCGGGGGAAAGACAGCTGAAACTTCAACGAATTTTTACACTCGGATTGCCGAGCGGCTTCGCCACAAACAGCGTGCGGTCACCCGATGGGATTACGAGCATCTGGTCTTGGAATATTTCCCGGAAATCTATCAGGTAAAAGTCCAGAACCACACCGAATACGATGGGAATCTTGAAAACTACCGGGCTTTGGCACCGCGGCACGTTACAGTCATCCTAGTGGCAAACGTTCAAAACAAGAATGCAATCGACCCTTTGAGACCTAAAGCCAGTGTGGCACTGATCGCTAAGGTCAGGGACTTTCTGGCCCACATCTACTCAGCGGGTGTGATCCTGCATGTGGTCAACCCGGTCTATGAGGAGCTCCAAGTCAAAACCAATGTGCGCTTTTTGGCGGGTGTTGACCGATCCTTCTACGCTAAAAAACTGGAGGATGACCTGAAGGCATTCCTTTCCCCTTGGGCTTTTCAACGCTTGGAAACCTTCACCTTTGCCGGAGAAATCCACAGTTCGGTGGTCTTGCACTTTATCGAAAAACTACCCTACGTGGACCATTTGACCTGCTTTGAATTGTATCACATCATAAAAAATTCCGTGGACGGCGAAATTATTTCCCGTACCAAGGTGGAAGAGGCCAAGGGAAGCACTGGAGTATCGCTCTTGGGTTCTGTAGGATCAATCGATACCTATGGAGATCATCTGATCACGATTTTGGAAACGGAAGATTGCGAATGCCCCGACAACCAAGTGCCGGCAATAATCGACATTACCTCCACGGAAAGTTCGGACATGGAGGAAGCTTTTGACACTTAAGGAGATGCAGGAATCAATCACGATATCGAAAGCAATACCGGTCAGCCCAGCCATGGATTTTGAGTTGCTTCGCAAAGAAGCGATCGCTTACATCCAACGGATTTCAGGGAAGGTCTGGACCGATTACAATGCGCATGATCCAGGAATTACCATTCTGGAGGTCCTTTGTTATGCTATTACGGACCTAAGCTATAGATCCAACAAGCCCATTCAAGACTTATTGGCCGAGGAGTCGGGATCGCTTGCTGGTCAGTTTTTCAAGGCGTCTCAGATCCTCCCGGGAAAAGCCCTAACCATAGAGGATTTCCGCAAACTCCTGATGGACGTGGAAGTGGTGGAGGAAACTGGTTTGGAAAAAAGTTACGCCGGAGTAAAAAATGCTTGGATCACCCTGCGAGAAAGCAATGAAATCGCCGTTTTCCCCGACCGAAAAGCCAAAAAACTGGCATATGCCCCTTTTCCCAGCATGGAGAAAGCACTCCGGATGGGAATACTCTATGACGTACTGCTCGAGTTTGATTCTACCGCAGAGTTTGGCGATCTGAATGAAAACAAGCTCAGCATGGAGGTTTCCATCGATGCCCACCCGGATTTGTCTGGCGTGGTGATCGATGTCCAGGTGGAGTTCCCCAGATGGGACGAGCCCATCGACTGGGTTGACGAAAAAGCCATCAAAAAAGCCATTAAGGGCATTTTCATTCAGTTTCAGAATGTTCCTTCCGGATTTGAGTTGAGGTACAAAATTCTGTCTTCCAATACCATACAAATCAGCGGGACGGAACTTACCCCTTCCGGAATGGAAGAGATCGAAGGATTAGCTCCAGTCAACACCTTGGTCAATGAGTTTGTGTTTAAGAATCCAAAAGGGTTACTTTTTGCCTACCTTGAAAAAATTGACAAAATCAAAGAAATCCTCTCTGAGGTCAAACGAACACTAAATGCCAATCGGAATCTTTGCGAAGATTTTGTCGAATACCATGCCCTTCGGGTGGAGGAGATCTTGGTCTGTGCCGATATTGAGCTCAGCCCGGAGGCAAATGTGGAGCTCACTGAAGCTCGAATCTTTTCGGTGATCGGCGATTTTCTTTCTCCCCAGATCAATTTTTACACGCTGGAGGAGATGCTCAACCGCTGCAAGTCAGGAACCCTTCCCGTCAGCCGAATCCAGCAAAACCCAGCCAAAATCTGGATGGCACTCGATCCGGATTGGTTTCCAAAACCGGGATCCACCCTGAGCATTATCGGATCCGGAAACAACGCTGGAAACTATCAAATCCTTGAAGTCAAAGTCGCTCCCAAAGAATCGGGCATGGCAGAAATTTTGGTTTCACCCAACTTTTCCAGCCCCCTGATCCGTGAGGATGATCGAGTCTATTTCGGGGATTGGGATGCAGAGCAAGGTCTGCCGACTGAAGAAATCTTCGAAGGGCCACTCCTGAAGCACGGATTTATTGACAGCTCTGAATTGGTCCAAGCAGAGCGAAAATCCAAAATCCATGTCTCCGATTTGATTCATCTGATCATGGACACCCCGGGAGTCACAGCAGTGAAAAGCATTCAGATCGCCAATCTTCCGCAGGATGACCACAAGGGAAAAATACCGTCCAAGAGCGTTCGCTGGTGTCTGGATTTGGCATTGGAGCAAAACTACGTGCCTCGCCTCAACACCGAACTCAGCAAGCTGATGTATTACAAGGAGGGCCTTCCTTTCAAAGCAAATACAGAAGAAGTCGAGGATCTTTTGGAAGTGATACAGGAAGCCAAACGCCCTCAGAAGATACGCTATCCTCAGCTGGATTTCAATCAAATTACCGGGGAATTCACAGATTCCGGTGATTACTATTCCATCCAAAATGACTTTCCACTGGTCTATGGAGTGGGTGAGGAAGGGATGCTGCCCAAGGGAGAAAGTCGCCCACAAGAATATCAGGTAAAACAGCTTAAGGCTTACCTGATGGTCTTTGAACAGCTACTAGCCAACTATCTGGCGCAGTTGGCCCATGTCCGGGACCTTTTTTCCATTTCAATGGAAAAAGATCCTTTAGGAAATCCCAAAATCAATCAAACCTACTTTTCCCAAAATCTGGAGTCGATCGTCCCCGACTCCGCTGACCTTTGGAAAGATCTGGTGGGTCTCCAAGATATGCTCAATTCCAATACCGAACCCAAGGAAAAATACCTGGAACGTAGAAATCAGTTTTTGAACCACCTTTTAGCCCGATTTGCCGAACAACTGACAGATTATGGTCTCTTGACCGTCCGCCTAAGTCCTCAAAAAGGAAAGGAACGATTAATCGAAGACAAACTCAATTTTCTCAATAAATATCCTACGGTCAGTGCCGAGCGGGCACAGGGGTTTGATTATGCTGTTGCCAATGAATTTTATCATGTGGACAATCTCTCCGGGCTTGAAAACCGCTTGGCTGGCCTCTATGGAATCCGCCAAAAGGAAGCGGATTGGCTGATTTTTCATCCCCAATTTAAATTCTCTGAAGGTGGTGGCAGTTGGTCGATTCAGGTATTGGATGCCGGAGACCAACCGATTTTTGAAATTCTAGAGGGTTTCAGCACTTTGGGAAATGCCAAACTTGCCTTGGAAAAAATCCTGTTGATCGCGGCAGATTCTGGCAACTGGGGCATAGGTGGAGCTGCCTCAAATCATTATTTGGAATTGGTTTTTGAAGATGAAATACTCGGAGAAAGCCTTAAAAAGGACTTTTCTTCCTCATCGTCGGGCGGGGATGCCGACCTGGCTCTAGATCAAATCCAGGAAATTTTCCGAAAGGAGTTAATCGAAAATGCCCGAGCAAACCGAAAGAATCTAAGTCTTGGACTGAAGGATTGGTACGAATACCAGATCACCACTTCCATGCCACCTGCACCACCAAAGTATCAAATTGAGTTTGAGTTTTTCGATGCCCCATTTGGTACCGGCACTGCAGTTCTTTCCGGGCGGATAGAGCAGGAAGTGCCTGATGCGGTATCTGTGGCGGAATTGGAAAGCTTGGCGGAAGCCCGGATCAAAGAACACATTTGGGATATGATCTCTGCGGCATATAGACCAATGGGATACCAGCTGGACCCGGATACAGAATCTCCTTTCCGATTCTCCGTGATTGATCCGATTCGTGGCGGAATCTTGGCAAAAAGCGTTGAGAAAGACTTCAATGACTCACTTGCCGCTCAACTACTCGATGGAACTTGGGGAGACAGCTGGCTAATTCAAAGTGGATTTGCCCCACATCCCATTTCCCTTGCCACAGCCAATTCACAGGGGTCAAAAATCAAAGTCAAAGCTGACCAGAACCCAAATAAGGGAGACTTCATCCATTTCGAAAAAGTACTCGAAATCCTGAATTTGGACACCCAAAAGCACGAATTTCACGTGGACGGGGATCATCGAGTAGCGCTTTCGCATAGTTCTGAAGTCACCATCAGAAAGATTCTGGAAGGAAAGGAGTTTATTATTACGTATCCGATTTTCCGATTGGATTTGGTCGATGGAAAGACCGTGATCACCACCCAAACCCAACCGAGGGCCGATTTGAAGGGTGCGGAAATCCTGCTTTTCAGAGCGTTTGAAGTGTTGTCAGTAAGCGGTTATGAATTTGTCATTCCAGGAGGCGAGGAAATCAAAGCGATGAACAACTTGAAATCTTTTGTCCTGAACCAATTTTTCAGCCATGAGGGTACCCATCTGATCGAACATATTCTGTTGAGACCAAGACATAAGGGAAAATTCAAGTTCATAAACGAGTCCGCTGTAGAAGTCACCGAAAAGATTGAAGATCGCTTACTCGATCCTCATTATCAAGAGGAATGCGAATGCACGCTTGACGATCCCTACACGTGTATTGGGCATGTCTTATTGCCCTTCTGGGCAGGGAGATTTATTAACCGGGATTTTCGCCGATTCTTGGAAACCAAGCTAAAGATCGAGGCCCCTTCTCACGTCTTTTTGACGATTTGTTGGATCAGCCCATCGCATATGGAGGACATGGAGCAAGCCTGGAAAACCTGGCTGCTTGAATCGCTCAAAAGTCCGCAATATCCAAAACAACTTTCAACAGCCCTTTCCCAATTGATTGAGGCTCTTGAAAAAGTCCGCAATGTCTACCCTTCCGGCACGCTTCACGACTGTGCCGAGGACGACACACTTGACGATGCCATCATCCTTAATTTTTCATCATTAGGAGAATTTTAAACAAACAGTCCTATGAGCCAAATCATTCCCACTTATCCGATATTCGAAGGGAGCCAGGTTCTCACCAGCGACCAGCTCAACCAGCTCAGCGCCTACCTGGATCAGCAAAACAGGCTCACCCGATCCAAGCTGATCGGTATGGGGATTGTCTGTGGTCTTCAGATTCAGCCCCTAAGCACTGGATTAAAAATCTCCAAAGGTCTTGGGATTACTTCTGAAGGTTTTTTGATCCAGGTTGGGAAAGATTTTAATGCATCCCACTACCGCGCCTACACGCTGCCGGAAAGTGTGAATTACAAGCCTTTTGGATTTCCTGAACAGGACTTGGAGCTCTGGGAGTTGCTGTCGGAAAAACCGGAAGGCGATGCCACAGTCAAAAAACTAAACAACCCGGCTAACTTTCTAAATGAAAAATACATCCTACTTTTCCTTGAAATCTTTGACCGTGATCTCAAATCCTGCCTGGGCAATGCCTGTGATGACAAGGGAAAAGACCGCATTTTTTCCCTGAGGAGATTATTGGTCAACAAGGCTCACCTCGATCTTATCCTCTCCCGGTCGGCCAATGTCTCCGGATCCTTTGAAGGAGCCCCCGATTTGAAGACCTTCCGATTAAAAAAACCGCTTTTCAATCCGACGAAACCTGAATCCAACCAACTGGATGCTTTTGTTAAGCATTATCAATCCACGATTGCGGAGACAGTCAAACCTGAATTTTGGGAACAGTTGAAAAAAGGATATTCCGTGTTTGAACCTATACTGGGAAAGAGTTTTGGCTTTATCAATCCATTTGGACAGATTGCAATTACTTCCAAAATTGCCCAACTTGATGCCAGCCTAACTGCTCCTGCAGCCAATATCAAGGGGATTCAATACCTCTGGGACTTTTTCAAGGAGTTGGCCTTGGCTTGGGAAGAATTTGTGGAGGCAGGTCTTTCACTTTGGTATTCCTGTCCGACTGACCCTTCACTTTTTCCACTCCATTTGATGCTAGGAAAAGCCAAACCAGAAACAGAAAATGCCGAGAAGTTTTACAAATACCGCCATGGATTTGTCCAGCCACCGATTTTTAACAATCAAAAGCTACTCCAAGAAACGGTGGTGCAGCGGTATCGAAGGGTGGTATTGATGATAGAAACCATGGAATTGGATATTTTAAAAACGCCTAAGCCCGCCCAGTTCCCTGTAAAAATCACCCCAAGCAAGGAAAAACTGGGGGCTTTGGGCCAAAGAAGCATCCCTTACTACTACAATCTCAAAAGTAAAGGCACGCTTGGGAGTTGGTTTTCCCTGGAAAAATCCTGGAGTGATCCCGGTACCCAAAACCTCTGGTCTGTTGACAGGAAAGAAGTACTCAGCTACGATAATCAACCCGATGTGCCCAATCCCAACGGCACATTTTTGGAATCCCCACTGATCCATGATTTGGAAGCTTATCCTTTCTTTAGAATTGAGGGCCATTTGGATCAAGACATTTCCAAAGCAAAAACATCTTTGGAGAAATTGATCAAGGAATTCAACTTACCCATCCATCTAGAAACTCTGCATTTGGACGCCGGCGGACCCATCAATGACAAAAATTGCGGTTGCCATGATCTTCAGGAAGAATATTCCCAGCACCGCTTTTTATTGTCCGGATTGGTTAGTGACTTGGGTGAAATCATTCATTTCCTTCGGGAAACGAATAAGAAATTTGGCGAAAAAGATATGCTGTTTGAAGCCAGCCAAGAAAAGCAAGTTTTTAAATACCTTGAACTTTTTGAGGATTGGGTAAAATCGCTCGGGGAATGTTTAAATGAGCTGAACTGGCAGGAATTTCAAAAGGGGTACAAAAAAATCCTTCAAACTCTTCTGGATATGTTACTTATCCAGATGAAGCTGATTGACAAAATGAAATTACCCGGAAAAGAACCTGACAAAAATCTGGAACTCTACAATGGGCTGCTGTCTCGCATTTCCCCAATTTTATACCGTGTTCTGGATTTGTTCTACTTTACAAAAATCCAGCGACTCTACTTAAGTTATCTGCAACGGGTTTCCCAGCTTAAAAACTCAAGGAAGTTTTCTGAATTTCTAAAGCATAATCCAGGATTGAACCACGAGGGAGGCGTTTATAGGGGAGGTACTTTTTTCCTGGTTTACTTGCATAATACAGGAAGGGTTGTCGGGGATTTTAGCCTGTTAGGATCTGCCTGCACCTGTGACTGCATCGATGCATGTGGAGATGAAAAATGGGAGTTACTACCTCCATTTGCCCGACCAGACTATGCGATTACGCTTCGAAACACGCCCATCCGCATCGAAGTGATGATCAATGACCAGTTGCCGACCGAACGGAAATTTGTAGTCAAACTCACTTCAAACAGATCTGAAAAGGGAGCTGAGGTAAAACAGGACGGCATCAAGCCCGCGTTTTTCTATATGCCCCCTACGGATTTTACAGGTGATGATGCTTTTACTTACCTGCTGATCGACGAAGCGACCGGCCTTGAGGACGAGGGGAATGTGTCGATTTGGGTTAAACCTCCTATGGCCAAAACCTGCTATTCTACCGAAGTACTGATCTGTTGGGGAGAGAAAAATATGAGGGCTGCGCTCAGCGAACGGGGTATAGAACCAGGAAATTCAAGTATTGAACAACTCGCTGCTACGCTCTTAGCGAGCTTGGCAGAAACCAAAGGTTTTACAGAGAACGATATTTTCTCTTCAGTACTAGAAGATGAGCAGATTCGACGGAAGTTGCTGAATTGCCTGAATATCAACACAGAAACTGCCACGTATGAGCAACTTGGGCAAATGATCCTGGACTACCAAAAGTCCAATTGCGGAACAGTTGATACACCACCACCAACAAACTGTACATCCAAAAGGGTGGAGGGTAGCGTCAGAGATAATACGGGAAAAGCAATCCCCAAAGCTACTGTACTTGTACAAGGAACAACCATTAGAACTACCACCAATTCGGATGGAAACTTTGTGATTTCTTTCCCCAATCCAGGCGTAAACTTGGTGGTTTCTGCAGTTGGATTCCAGCAGTTTATCCAGCCGATTTGCAAAGAAAGTAAGGTCAACATCATCCTAAATCCAGTGTTTACAGGTGAGGCAATCGTAGTCGGTGTGAGACCCAGTACTTTGGACATCTTGGTAATCTCGGAAATCCTCACCGCCAAAGGGATGACTATCGATGCCACGACAAATCTCAGCCGAGAAGAACTCGTCAAATTGGCCACCGAGGAAAAAGAGGAAATCACGATCAAGCCTCAGGAGCTTGGCAACCTGAAAAATGACACCCTTAGATTGATTGCGGAGACGAAAAACATCCCGGTCAGAAGTACAGATACCAAAGCAATTTTGATCGGTAGAATCCTCGGAAGCTGATGGGAAAGCACTTGATCCATCACCAGATTTTGGACTTGCGTTGTTCTGACCAAAGCAAGGCAAAAGTTGCTATGGACCTATGGAGCGACCTGTTCCAAAAAGAAGGAATACCTGTGATGGAGGAGGTTTTGGATGATCTGGACAAGTCTGGAAAATGGATTCGATTAGCCAAAGTGGAGATTGATTTGGGGAGAGTAACCATTGACTTTGAAAAAATCGGGGAAAATCTATCGCCTGATGTTTTTCGACAAAAGTTGAGGGATGTACTAAAAACACAGCTTTTGAGACAGATTCCAGAAAGCCAAAGTACTCTTCCAAAGCCAGAGTTTCTAGTTCCTGATCTTGACCGAAAACCCCTGGAATTGTTGGACTTCCTGCTTTTAAACGGAAGAAAACCTTGGTGGGCTTCCCAATCTAGGAAAGATGGAATCCAAAATCTGACGCTCCAGCTTTTGGACGAAAAAAACCGGGATTTTTTGGACTGGTTAAGGTCAGAGCGATTCAGCCAGGTCATGCTCTATAGACTTCAAAATCACCTGAACAGAATTGAAATCCAAAGGCTGATTTCTCAGGCATTCCCTGAAAAGCATAAAGAGACATTAGTGCTTTCCAAAAGTTTGGTGTCCTCGTTTTGTCCGGAGATTTTTGAGAAAAATGAATTGGAAAATAAACTGGAGCGGTGTATCCTTAATGCCTTACTCCTACAGGAAACCAGAATTTCTGACCCTGTTTCAAAATGGATCAAGCTTAATTTTTCCCTAGCTGGCAACTCCAAAATTACGAATGAGGCTTATTCTGAGCTTTTGTTGACGCTGATTCCGGTTAATTTTCAAAGAACATCCAATCAATCTCTTTTGGAGAAAGTATGGGGGAAATGGACTAGAACCCCGATTTTCAGAAATTCTATTTTAACACAAGAAAAAGGTGTAAAGTCTATTTCAATTCTAAAGGCCAATTTTCTCCAAAAGTTAAAAGACAGTCCTACCGATTCCAATCATGCTATGCCTGATCCAGTACAAAAACCAGGGAATTTTTTTTCCATGGAAAAACTGGAGTTGGATGAAACGATCCTTATTTCCAATTCTGGACTGGTCCTAACTTCCCCGTTTTTGCCCTTCTTTTTCAAAGGGCTGGGTCTTGTGGAGAATAAACAATTTGTATCCAAATCGGCACAGAATAGGGCGGCACTTTTGCTGCAATCGCTTTTGGATGACTCCTTTTCCTATGAAGAATCCAACTTAATGCTAAATAAGATTCTCTGTGGGATTGAGCCTACGGAGCCGATTATGGTCTCTTTTTCGCCTTCAGAAACTGAAAAGGAGGAAATCAAAAACCTGTTGGAAGCCATGGTAGGCCACTGGAAGGCTCTAAAAAGCACTTCAGGAAGCTCGATGGCACAAGGATTTTTTACCAGGCAAGGAAGTCTGAAGCGGGTCTCAAAAGGATACCAACTGACTATACCCAGAACCTCTATTGATATCCTGTTGAACCAATTGCCTTGGGCAATAAGCATCATCAAACTCCCCTGGATGAACGAAACCTTATTCACAGAATGGTAAGTAAAGCCCACGATAACGCCCAAATCATCCAATTGGAACTTGACTGGCTACAGCAGATTCTGAAGGCGCGATCGGCGATCAATGCCAATCCCGGATCCGGACCGACGGATTTGCTTCAGATCCCCGCACCGAATCTCAACGGATTGGATTCGGCCTATGCGGATCTGGTTAGAAAGTATCACTTGGGGCCTGAAGAGCGGTTTTTGCTGATTTTAGCGGCAGTGCCACATATCCGCCCACAGCTTTTGGATATGTTTTTGAGCCGAAATCAACTCACCCAGCAGATATACACAGAGTTTGGTGGGAAAAAGGGGAAGTCTCATAATGGTTTCATCCCGACAGGGGAAACAGTGCTGTTCATTCTCGCAGGCAATGATCTGAAGAAGCGTTTTCACTACCAGAACCTCCTGGATGCCCATGGAGTCCTGTTCCGGGAAAACATGCTCAGAATGAGCGAAGTGGAGCCGGAGGAATCCTATCTGAACGGTGCATTGGTCATTTCAAGGGATATCCTAGACCAGATCACCACAGGTAAGATCCAAAAGCCGGCCTTCAGTTCGGAGTTTCCAGCCCAGAGACTGCAAACGCCTTTGGATTGGAATGATTTGGTTCTTCCTGAAGAAACCTGGATCCAACTCAGGGAATTGGAAATTTGGCTAAAGCACAAGGACTTCTTGATGGGGGAATGGGAAATGTCCCGAATCCTGAAGCCTGGCTACAAAGCGCTTTTTTTTGGTCCTCCGGGAACAGGAAAAACACTTACCGCAGCCCTTTTAGGAAAGCGGATGGGCTTGGATGTCTATCGAATTGATCTTTCCAGGCTAGTTTCCAAGTACATTGGGGAAACTGAAAAAAATCTGTCCAAGGTTTTTGACCGGGCGGAAAAACAAGGCTGGATTCTGTTTTTTGATGAGGCTGATGCTCTTTTTGGGAAGCGAACAGCGGTAAATGATGCCCATGACCGCTATGCCAACCAGGAAGTGTCCTACCTCCTGCAACGGATTGAAGAGTATGACGGCCTGGTGATTTTGGCGACAAACCTCAAGAACAATTTGGATGATGCCTTTATGCGGAGGTTCCAGGCAAGCATTTTTTTTCCTATTCCCCAATCCGAAGAACGCCTTATTCTTTGGAAAAAGGGCTTCCCAAAACAGGCAAAATTGGAAACCAAAGTTGACTTGGCATCCATCGCCGCCTCTCATGAATTAAGCGGAGGCGGTATTATCAATGTCATCCAGCACAGCCTGCTGATGGCCCTGGAAAACGATGAAAAAATTATTCGCCTCGAAGACATCAAGGAAGGAATCCGAAGGGAATACCAAAAAGTCGGAAGAACCCTTTAAACCTTTGAACTATGAGATGGAAAGTCAGGAAAAAGCCAGACCAAGAGGAGGAAAAAGAACCTATTGTCGTCGTTGAGGACAAGGAAAAAACCTCCAAAGAACCTGCAAAAGAAGAAAAAATGAGCCCGGTAGAAAAAGAGCGATATGGAATGAAATCCTTGGAGCCCGGTGAAGCGATGAGTCCGATAAAATCTTAAACCAAAAAAATGGGTGCTGTTGCCGAAAAGATTGCCATTCCCAAATCCCGTCCGGCGGGAACTGGGAGAGGTGTGATTCAGCCAGCACTCAAAGTCGGCAAACCCAACGACAACTTTGAAAGGGAGGCAGAGTCAGTCGCTGATCAGGTGATGATGATGCCTTCTATTCCTACCACACCGCTGATGTCGGCCAGCCCGGGAGGATTACAGATGGCTTCCAAGGAGGAGGAAAAACTCCAAATGACTCCTCTTTCCTCCCAAATCTCTATGGTGCACCTAAGTGAGGAGCAGGAAAAGCCGATTCAGATGAGTTCGACCGAGGAGGAGGTTCAAATGAGCACCGCTGAGGAAGAATCTGTCCAACTTATGGGTGGAGGGGGCACCGAAGTATCGCCCCAACTTTCCACCCAAATCCAACAAAGTTCAGGTTCAGGAAACCTATTGCCCCCAGCGGTACAGCGTGAAATGGGCAGCAAAATCGGAGCGGATTTTTCGGGAGTGACCGTGCATACCGGCCCTCAGGCTGCATCTATGACCACTGCATTAGGAGCCCAAGCCTTTACCCATGGTAGCGATATTTACTTCAATGAGGGGAAATATCAACCAGAAACGACCGAAGGGAAACACCTGCTGGCTCATGAACTTACGCACACCGTACAGCAAGGCGCTGCGGTCCTAAGGTCTCCTAATCCACAGATTTCTCAAGCCCAAGGAGGGGTTCAACGGCTTCCTTGGGCCATTCGTGAAGGCCTGGCAGAATTTGCGAGCTACATACCGGGTTACACCTTGTTCTGTGTAATTATAGGATACAATCCTCTCCTAGGTGAGGCCGTGGAGCGAAACGCCTCCAACCTCCTCGGAGGCCTGATGGGCCTGATCCCGGTATTTGGTACGCTAATCTTTAATAAGCTCGTCGAATTGGGCATTGTGGAATCTGCCTTTGCCTGGGTTGAAAATGAACTCGCCTCACTCAATCTAAGCAATCAAAGGATCGAGGACACCTTGGAACAGGCTTGGGATGAGGTGAGTCTGCTCTCGGGCTGGGATGCGAATATCGCCGTACTGGACCGTACCTTTGGACAGCTCTACCGGGACGTGGTCGCTTTTGCTGGAAGGGTTAAAGACAAAATTTTTGAGCTGATCAAGGAAGCCCTAATGGCTGGACTCAAGGCCTTGGCAGCTGCTTTTCCGGGATATCCACTTTTGACCAAACTGCTGGGACGCGATCCTCTCAGCGGTGAGGAAATCGTATCGACAACCGCCGAAAAGATCGAAGCCTTTCTGCGATTGCTCGGAAAAGAACAGGAACTCGAACGCATGCAGGCAGAGGGTACAATACAAAAGACAGCCGATTGGATCGATGCCGAGTTAGCAGCTTTGAACTTTAGTTTTGCTGAAGTCAGCGCTTTGTTTGAAGAAGCTTGGAATGCTTTTTCCCTGGAAGATTTGAGGGATCCCTTGGCTGCATTTAACCGAACAATTGCCATTTTCACCCCATTTACCACCCGGGTGTTCACCTTTGCGGCGAATGTGGCGGTCAAAGTTTTGGAGTTTATCAAAGAAGCCCTTTTGGCACAGCTTTCAGCCTATGCCAGAGAACAACAAGGATTCCACCTAATGACTGTCATTCTTGGTAAAGATCCATTTACCGGAGAAGAGGTTCCACGGACTACCGAAAATATCATTCGTGGGTTCATGGGCTTGATGCCTGGTGGAGAGGAACAATTCCAACAAATGAAGGAAACCGGAGCTATAGCGCAAACGGTGACCCGAATAGACGCTGCGGTGGCCACACTCAATTTTTCCTTGGCCTACATTACCGGATTGTTCCTCAATCTTTGGAATAGTTTCACGATTCAGGACGTCTTCCATCCCATTGAAGCGTTTGTTAGGATCATCCAGACTTTGGTTGAACCTATCCAGCGGCTATTTGCCTTTGTAGTGACCATTGTCCAGATCCTGGTAGAAGTGCTGCTGGTGGTGATGAATTTCCCGATTGATACCGTCAATCAGATTATTGCAAATGCCCGTTCTGCCTTTGAGGACATCAAGCGAGATCCGATCGGATTCTTGAGAAATCTCCTTATGGCGGTCAGGCAGGGTTTTGTTCAATTCTTTAACAACATCGTGACCCATCTTTTTGGTGGATTACGGGACTGGCTGTTTGGGGAATTGGCTTCGGCAGGAATCAATCCCCCTACGGATTTGAGTTTCCAGTCCATTTTGGGATTTGTCTTGGAAGTGCTTGGACTGACTGTTGAAAATATATGGGAGCGTCTAGCCTTAAAGATCGGTCCCGAGCGGGTGGCTCAGATTCGAGCAGCTATTGATACACTTTCCGGCATTTGGACTTTTATTAGCGATGTCCGGGAAAGAGGCCCTGTAGCGATATGGGAATATGTTCAAGAGCAGTTGCGTAATCTTTGGACGATGGTATTGGAACAGGTCCAAAATTGGGTCATGACCAGAATTATCCAACAAGTGACTTCACGCTTGCTTTCCATGCTCGATCCCACAGGAATTATGGCGGTGGTCAATAGCTTTATCTCATTTTACAGAGCAGTTCAATCCTTCATCGAAAAACTCAGGGAGATGCTCGAAATCGTCAATTCCTTTGTGGCCGGGGTGGCAAGCATTGCCAGAGGGTCTATTGCAGATGCCGCCAATTTTCTAGAAGCATCATTGGCCAGGGCTGTGCCTGTTGCGATTGGATTTTTGGCCAATCAAGTGGGGTTGAGAGGCTTGGGAACACGGATTGCAGAAATGATCAACGGTCTGCGAGAACGGGTGAACGGGGCAATTGATTGGCTGATTGATCGGGCATTGACAGTGGGTGGAGCGCTGCTGACGATGGGGAGGAATGCTGTGAATACTGTTTTGGGGTGGTTAGGTTTAAGAAAACCATTTCAAACCTATGACGGCGAGCATCATGAACTCTATTTTGCGGGAAGCTCGGCTAACTCCCAACTCATGGTTGCAAGCAACAACCCAAAAACGTACTCTGAATTTATCCAAAATGTGGTGATTTCCGATTCAGATCCTCAAAAAGCACAAAAAGAAACCGCCAAAACAGAAGCAATTCGAATTTCCAGAGAAATTGACCAATTTCTTTCAGACCCCTCAGTCAGAAGAGAATCTACCCCTGACACCGCAATTCAGGCTGCAATCCAACCACTTTTGAACCAGCTTTCCGTCCAGACGGCAATAATTGGCGTGTCGGCAGGTGATGCGCTTCCCCTTTCCCAAATAGAATACGGTCCGCTCACCTCCGAAGGGGGAGCGACCTATGCTGAAGCAAAAATTCTTACCAAAAATCACGTTGCCGGATCCACTCCACAAGACAATCCTCCCATCTGGCAAAAGGCAAATAGAAGAAAAAGAACCAGTGTCTTCATTAGAGGTCACCTCCTTAATCATCACATTGGTGGTCCCGGATATGCTTATAATCTAACCCCAATCACTGGTAATGGTGCAAATCAAGGTTCAAATTATGCAAACAGAGTTCACCTAGATAAAGTGGAAAGTAAGGTAAAACCAAAAGTCCTCGAAGGAAGAATCATCTACTATAAAATTGTGGCAAATTATGGAATTCATCCAAAAAGGTCATTCCAAACTGAATTGGAAAATAGAATTGGCACTTCCAACGAGCAGGTTGACGATCAAAAAAGGCTGGAAATCATGAATTATGAACAGACAAATTTGGCAATTTCTCTCAACACTGAATGGAAAGAAATAGATTCAAATGGGAATGCGATTGGGCCAGTAAAATCTGATGTCATTCCTAATAATTTACCTGAAGAAAGAAACTTCGGGGTGAAGTGATTTGATTCCCTCACCAATTTAACCCTTAACAATATCTGAAAGCTACCGCTTGCTTTTGACCTCCAATTAGGATTAACACTCCTCCCAAATCACGAGTGTACATCGGTTTTAGTGTCCTTTTCAGGGGCTTTAGACTTGGCTTTTCCAATGGAATAACCAAAAATCCCCCTCTTAACCAACAGTTTCCTGTTTTTTTGTTAAAAATTCCTCTCAAATTTTCTTTTTATTTCACAGGTGGAAAATCTACCTGCTTAGCATAAGGATATTCCAAGTATCTGCACAGCACTGCCAAACCAAAAAACACGAAAAAAAAGGACGGAAAAAAGCATTATTTCGACATGGTATTGCCAGCTGCTATTCCACTGTGAATTAGTTGTAACTTCCTATTTTTAAGGTGAGTTTTATTTTTGTTATTCACTGAAATTCTTCATGTTACATGAGTGAAATTTCCTTAATTTTATTCATCTTCAGTTTTCACTACCTCCCTCAATATTTTTATGGAAAGCAAATTTGGATTCACAAAAATGACCCTTGCGGAGTTTGAAGCTTGGCTTACTCAGCAACGCATCGGAAGAACCATCCTGAATGTCCAACAACACCACACCTGGAACCCCAGCTATGCTCATTTCAATGGAAGCAACCATTTTGAGCGGCAGCAGGCAATGAAAACCCATCACATCGGTACCAACGGCTGGGCAGATATTGGACAGCATTTTACCACCTTCCCCGACGGCACTATCCTTACTGGAAGACCCCTTGAGCGGGTGCCGGCTTGCATTTATGGACAAAATGCCAACGCTATCTGTATGGAGCACTTTGGAAACTTTGACCGGGGTGGTGACATAATGACCACGACACAACAAGAGACCATAGTCCAAATGACAGCTTTGCTGTGCAAGCGATTCAACCTGCCCATTAACGTCCATTCAATTGTGTACCACCATTGGTTTGACCTCAACACAGGAATTCGAAACAATGGCGGCAGAAATACCAAGTCATGCCCCGGAACCAATTTCTTTGGTGGAAATTCCGTTGAAAATGCAAGTAATTACTTTCTACCCTTGGTACAGCAGGCCCTGTTAGGATATCAACCTACCCAGTCAATTCCCAATCTCTTGGGGTATGCCGTGGTCACCGCCACACGACTCAATATCCGAAATGCGCCTTCTTCGGCTGCAGGTATAGTTTCCGAGCGCGACCCCTTGCTGACGGGATCTGTTCTAAGGGTGTATGAAGAGAATAACGGATGGTCAAGGATCTCCAATTCGCAATCCCATTGGGTATCTACAAAATTTACCCAAGCCCTGAAATACGCCGTCGTGAAATCAGATGTCCTTCGGGTACGCAGCGGCCCTCAAACCACCTTCCCGGTTGTCGGTACCCTTAAAAAAGGTGAAGAAGTCTTTGTCCATAAAGAAATGGATGGATGGAGCAAAATCAGCCTTGAGGATAAATGGGTAAGTTCAGCTTACCTTGAAACTTGACCTAACAAACAGGATTTGCCTATCTTTTTTCGCATTGAATCTTAGAAGCCACTAGCTCAATTAACGTATTCGCGAATATTCGGATAGTACCAAGTAGGTGAATGTAGATGAGTTGATGAAATTAAATTGGCCGGCGATCTTTAACGAATGGTTTCCCGATATAAACCTAGTGATAAATGATAAAAACATATTGGGGAGATTCTTGGTAAAACTTGTGTCTTCGGCACATCCATCACCAAACTAAAAACGGTGTTTACATTGGGAAGAACGCGTCTATAGACTTATTGGTAAGGAATTTATCTATTTGTTAAAGAAGCGGATAATACTATTATTTTATTTTTATTATATACAATTATAAGTAATATAAAATATTTTTATATACTAATTTTTAAATTTCATCCATTTTTAAACTAATCCTAAAAAACCTTATTGACTGTTGAAGGTTATTTTAAACATAAAATTGTTTCGTAAAAAATTATCACCCACATGCAAAAACAAGCTATCAAGCTATTCTTAGCTACCCTTATTTTAGTTGTAGTGGCAGGATGTACTGGAAAATCAACTAAACAAGAGCTCGAAACACCTGAATTGCAACTACTAGCAGAAGGGCCACTTTATCAAGGTGCCAATTCTTCCAAGGCAACCTGGGAATTTGACTTGACCGAAATTCTTGGAAACGCTGATAAGAAAGTAGCAGATGCTAAAATCACCTCGGTCGAAGTATCACTCAAAGGAGCTGAAAACCTGCCGGTTTTAGAAAAAATGGTCTTCGAAGTCACCTCCCAAAATACCCCAATGACCAGAATAGGATTGCATGAAGGAGCTATTCGTGCAGGTGAAACCTTTGCTTTGACAATTGCAGATGAGCAAGAAAATATTGCCTCTGCTTTTGCGGACGGAAAAATGACTTTCGTCGGAGACTTCGATTTACTCGATGAGGAATATTCAGGAAACATTGAATTTACACTAAAAGTAAAGTTTGAATTAGGAATAAAATAACAACTACAATTGGACTATGAAAAAGTTAATCGCTTTGTTTGTTTTTATGCTTGCCAGTACATTAGTAATGGCTCAAGATGCCGACGCTATCGTAGGTGTATGGGAACCGGGAAGTGGTAAGGCCAGAGTGAAAATTGACAATATTGAGGGCAAGTTTTATGGTAGGATCGTATGGTTAAAAGAACCTAATGACCCCACAACCGGAAAACCTAAAACTGACATCAACAACTCTGATGAAAGCATGAAAAATGTCCCGCTTAGGGGCTACAGAATGCTGAAGGATTTTGTGTACAAAGGCAAGGGAATATGGGAGGAAGGTACCATCTATGATCCGGAAACAGGAAATACCTATACGTCTGTAATTACCATGAAAGATGAAAACACCTTGGACATCAGAGGGTATGTAGGCGTAAAAACCTTTGGCAGATCTGATACCTGGAGAAAGCTAAAAGTAAATTAAGGCGGTATTAGCATGAAAATTAAAGCAGGGGTATTCGTTTTTATTTTAGTACTAATATGGGTTTGTCCGGGGATGGCCCAAGTCGAGGAGGAGGAAGATTGGGATAAGTATGGCGACTTAGCGCTAGTGGATGACGCAAAAGTAAAACGATTTGCAAAGCCCACCATTGTTGGCATGAGCCCTACAAAATTCCTTAGCTTGTCCTATGACCGACAGCTACCCTATACCATGAATCTCTCTGCGGCAAGATTCCCAGCAAGCGGCAACTCGGGCTGGGGAGTTGATGAAGAGGCGCCTGTAGCTGAAACGGGAAGGGTGAATTACACGGGGGGAATGCGCTTCAACTCAAATATTCCCGTAATCTCCAAAAGCAGCCTTGTTTGGCAAACTGGCTTAAACTACATGAGAACAGGCTATAGCATTTCCGATAGAAAAAGTCAGCAAGGATCCTCCGCACTAACTCAAATCCTAGATGAGAAGGGCTTAACAAATCTGAGTTGGATGAATACCTTTTTTGTTCCGATTTCCGAACAGCATTTCTTCATTTTCCAAGGTTCTCTGGATCTGAGTGGAGATTATGACTGGGGTTTGCAGCCCTTGGGAACCACAAGATGGAGTCTGGCAGCTATCTATGGAAAGCGAGTTAACGAAAATAAACGATGGGGCCTTGGGCTAGCGCGAACCTACAGAGTCGGTAATCTTAATTACGTTCCTGTGGTCATGTACGATATGACTAGCGACAATAGAAAATGGGGAACAGAAATTCTTTTTCCAGCAAGAGCGCATGGAAGATACAACTTCAGTAAAAGCGCTCTCTTGCTTTTCGGTTATGAACTTGAGGGACAATCCTACCGAATCGATCAACTCTCTGTCGGAGACAATAGCTATGAAATCCGAAGAGGGGAATTAAGACCGAGAATTGAATTGCAGAAGCAATTATCTGGGCCGTTTTGGGTGAATTTTCAGGCAGGATACCGAATCGATTACACCTTTGATGCAGATGAGCTAGAAGGCGGGAGAGAGTTTTTCAGGGGGTTCTTTGGTGAACAGCCATTCGGCATGGTCAACTCGCTTGGCAATACAGTTTACTTCAACGTCGGGATTAGCTTTGTAACCTTGTAGCCATAAGCTTTCCAAACAATATATTTTGGTACATTTCCCCAAAATCGGACAAGCAGACAATTTCTTGCACTATGGCTGATTTTGGGGATTTTTTTATTTGTGTATCAGAGAGAGTGCACCTAAGTAAGTATTCTTTTGGCTAGGATTTGAATCATGAAATGAAGCCTTTTTTGTATTGGCTTTTGGGGTTAAAAATGGAATGAGTTTGCAGCAATTCGGCTACCTATTTATCTAAAAAGAAAAAGTGCTAACCCCATCAGGTACAAAGGCTCACATAGCAAAAGTTTTCCTAGGCCAAAAAGCACAAGGTAATTCCTCTTGGACTTTTTGGTGAAGTATTCAATATAGTTTGGCCTAGGAACAAAATTTTAATCGCCTTGCATATCCTTTATTTTTCATAAATTATTCAAATTCAAAGGTTTGCTATTCAAGGGTTCTAAATATTATGAATTTCAGTTGGTCTGCAGAACTTTCCAAAAGTTGAAATGCTCAAGTTTAGAATTCCTCTAGCAGAGAAATAAATGAATAGCTGTTTCATTTACCTCAGACTTTTACCCAATTTGGGGCCAAGTTTTTCACTTGCTTTGACTTTTTGTTTCCAGCTGAGGATTGAATTGGGTTAACTATGAATAAATCATAAAATACTGATGAAATTGCGGCAGATGATTTAGTTAGCTTGTGATCTTTAGGAGAAGCTGAAAAGAAAACTGTTGATTTTGATATTAAATTTTGAGAATGGCAGAATTTGATTTTACCGCTTTTGTTAAAACACTGCCTAAGGAGGAGCTGACGGATTTGGTGATTCGGTTTGCTCCTGAATCTTATCGGGAGGAGCTAAAAAACCGTCAACTTTCAGAACAAGAGGCTAAGGAGACCTTTGACTGGATTGTATTAGGAATAAAAAAGGTGTTGGAAGACGACGAGTTCTGGGATAAGCCTTCGGAATTTGATTCACAATTGTCAAGAATGGCTGAAAGGCTCTCCGGGCTTTGGGATAGGTTTCAGGAAGAAACAGGGGAATTATTTCTATTCTGCATCAAGAAAATCGGAAAAATCCAAGACTCGGGGTTCCTATACCAGCATTGGCCTGAGCAATTTTATTATGGGTTTGGCTTCTTGGAAGTAATTCAAAAGTTTGCCTGGAGCTTGCCTTTCAATCAAAAAATTGAGTTTGTTCAAAAATTGGAGAATGACATCAAATCGTTTGGTTATGAAACCTTTTACAACTATTCCCGGGAGTTGAATTTGATTTTTAAAGAGTCAGACAAGGTTTTGTTGAAAAATTTCATCATTAAATCGGTGAAATTAGGGGAGAGTACTTATCACAAACACTACTATCACTTTCTAAAAGACGTCTTTAGCCTAGAGGAAAAAGCCGTAGTGTTGGAGAAAATCTACCATCATGACTCTAGCCTGTGTCTGGATTTGGTTGAAACGCTGGTGTCTTTGAAGAGGTCGGTTACTGCCATTGACTATCTTGAAGAACTGAAAAATTTCAATTCGAATCCCTGGATTTTCACCGAAATGCTTTTTATCCAATTGGTTGATTTGAAAAAATCTGAGGGGCTACCTTTTTTTGAGGACGTGATTTTTGGCATAAAGAAGTATAGAACCCACACCTTTTTGGAAAAAGCCGTTCAGCTTTGTCCTGAAAAGAAGGAAGAGCTTGAAGAAATCTCCAAATCTGCAAGTCACTATTTTTTTCTCAAATACCTCATCGACAACAATAGAATCGAGGAATCCTATCAACTGGTCATGGAAAGCAAAAGCCTGGATGATCAGTCCATGCTGGATTTTTTCAAAAATTACTGTGAGCGCTTTCCGGGCGATGCCACCAACTACTTCATTGCATTAATTGATAAAGAATTGCCTTACAGCGGCAGCAGGCATTATGAAATGATTGTCGATTTACTTCAATACCTTTTCAAGGTAAGTCCTTCCAAAGCAGTCGATATAGCGAGCATGATCAAGCGGGATTACAAGAGGAGGAAAAATTTGATAGCTATGCTGGACCAGAGATTTTGAAAATATACTTAGTCGAAAAGGTGGGTATCCTGGTAAAACCAAGCAGAAGAATGGGCCAATCGGCAGGATGAAGTTTGTTAGGGGAGAAGTCTTGGTGTTGGTTTTAAGTTGGTTTGAGACACCTATAGTGTCTATTTACACAATTTTTGGGGTGGTGGCCAAAAAATACAAGGCCTGTGCTTGATACCTTTTCAAAAGCTTGAACGAGTAAAATTTTAAAAATGCCCATCGATTTTGTTCGATAATTCAGATAAAGTGCGCTGGTTTTTTATAGCTTCCATGACTACATAAGGTCTTAAATATTGCGGAAAATCACCTTTTTGTTTGGATGTACTTAGAGATAAATTTCAAAGTGTTTCAGCATAGCGCAAAGGCTTAATTTTGGAAGGTATTTTACTTAGATTTTTTCGAATACGACGATTTATTTTACTACTATAGTTTGTTCATCAAACAAAGGCGCTTCTTGTCCTATTTCCAAGAATAAAGCGACATTTGGATTGGTATTATGGATTTCAAAATAGCGGATTCCACTATTGGCCATTCCCCAGGTGCCACAAACAAAATTTATTGGCTCTTGAGTTGCTCTCAATTTATACTCCTCCATAGCTGCTCCACCAGGCTCCAGGACGTACCTTGTTACTCCCGCTCTAGTGGACTCAATTTGCCTAAAAACACATTGTTCCGTTTCATTCCAACTTTCATCCTCACGAAGCAATTCGAGGATGTCTTCAATTTTTTGGTTTTTAAGAGGGAAAAGCTGTATAGCCAAACCTATGGCAATGGGTTGTCCATTTTCCAACTTTTCAATCATTGCCCCTGGGAGTGTTTCGCTGATGGCTACTCGATATTCTTGGTTCTTTTGTGCCCAGAATTCGATTCCTAACCCTGATACTTTTTCCCATTCAAATCCGAAGTGGGCTTCTCTCGAAGGTAAGTCTGTCAATGATGCTATGCGCTCAGAATTAGGGTTTTCTTTTTTTGAAAGGGCACAAGAGTAGGATATCAGTGTGGAAAAGAAAACCAAGACCAAATGGCTGGAAAATGTGGGTTTATTCTGCTTTGTCATTAGATATGCGATGATTAGGTGGGATAGTCTTAAGAGGCTCTATATTTCCGCAAGGTTGGAGCTCCAACAACTAGCCATAGTTGCGGTTGAATACGTTCCTTTGACGCTGAAAAGAAAATCAAATTCAAGGTGATCTCCTCTTTTTTTTGAAATTATTTCCCCGGAAAAACGATCACAACAAGCAATTATTTTTGAAGATATCTCGAAGGATAGCATAGGCCAATCCAGAAAAGGTTTGAGAATTCAGGAAAGGCAGGGAGACGGAAAGACAGGGTTTGGCCATCATTCGAATTTTCATTTTCCTTAATGACTTAGCGCCTTTGTGGCTATAAAAAAATCTTTCGCTATTCTACACATTGAAGTGGAAGACCTGAGTTAACATTCTACATCTTCTTAGGCAATTTCTGAGCATTTCTGTTTATAATACCAAGGGCCATGTAAATCTAGGTTAAGGAATGCTATCCAGATTTTGATATCTTTTTTTGCTAAAGTTTATTCGGAATAAATTGAATTACGTGAGACTATCCGAATCTTCATCAACTTTGAAATTATCGCCCTACCTCCAATTATTCCTTCTAAATCGCCATTTGACAAAGCAGGATTAATCTTTTGGAAGGTAGGTAGGAGGAATGGTGATCTGGTTTCCGTCTCTTTCTGCACGATAGTGGGGAGACAGGATTTCCACCTTAGCTTCGTTGAACGCATCTTGGATAGCGGCATGGAGATCAGAATAAATCAAGGATGCTTTTTCCGGATTTTTTGTATAGGCATTGATTTGGTAACTCACATAAAAGTCATCTAGACTAGTTTGCAAAACATAGGGTTTTGGTTCTTTGAGGAGAAGATTGATTTTTAAAGCGGCTTTGATCAAAAGTTCGTGCACCTGTCTCCAAGGCACATCATATCCGATAGTTACCGTGGTATGTAAAATCAGCCCTGGGCCAGTTGCCACCACAGAATAATTGATTGTTTTTCCATTCAGAATTGCTGAATTGGGGATGGTAACTTCTTCGTTTTTAATCGTCCGCACCCGAGTGACCAACATATTTTTTTCTACGATATCTCCAGTGGTATCTCCAATTGTTACTCGATCTCCCAGTTTAAAAGCCCGCATGTAAATTATCACTAAACCGGCAATGATATTGCTGATTGCTGAAGAAGAACCTAGGGAAATCAAAAGTCCTAAGAACACGCTGACTCCTTGAAATGCAGGCGAATCAGAACCTGGTAAGTAGGGGAAAATAACGATAAAGGAAAACGCATAGAGAATTACTTTTAGCAGATTGAAGGTGGGTCGGGCCCAATCTGGATAAAACCCTGGAATTCGGAGGTTTTCTTGTTCTATTTCAACGGCAATAAAATTGATAAACTTCCTTACATAGTAAGTGATTGTTACTACAATCAGAATCATGAAAAGCTCCGGGATATACCCGAAGAAGGAATTTACGATGGACTTAATCGGATTGGTGATGTAGCCCAGCAGTAGTTGGGCAATTCCCTTTGTTGCAGGAAAAATGCTGAACATTATCGGCAATGCTAGGTACAAAAGGAGGATGATAATAAAGACCTTCACAAAATTGAAAAGGGATTTTAACAGCTTTTCCTCCTTTTCTGCTGACAGCAATTCAAAGTTTTTTATTCGGATTCCGAGGAAAAATTTGTGCCATCTTATGAGCATGTACCCAATCAATCTGTTTAATCCATTGTTGATCAGTCGAATTAATAGAATCACTAAAATAATAACCCCAATAAGGATTCCTGTTCTGGTCAATTGTTGGATGAATGTACGCTGCTCATTTTTTTGGATATATGTGGCTTTTATGGCTTTTAAATAGTCTAAAGCTAACTCAAGCTCTCCTTTTTCAGCTGCTAATGCATCTTCGGGGGTAACGGTGCCCAAGGCTAGTTCTTCATAAAAAATCTCGTAGCCATGGCCTGATTTTTTTATTTTGAGTGAAGTAGTGTCGAATTTGCTTTTCTCCAGGAGGAGATTGAGTTTTGAACTGAAAATTTGTGCTCGATCAGCTGGGGAAATTGCGCCTATTGGCTCACCGATAAAGAATAGTGTGTCATTCAAAAATACAACTGGCGATTGTTCAGGAAAAGTATCCCTATCTATGTTCTGCACTTGACTAAATATGGTCTGTGGGTTAAGAAAACAGAAAAAAATCAAGGATATATGTAGAATGGAAGGGAATAAAGCTCGAAAGGACTTTTGGGGGAAAGAATTGAAATTTTGTTGGATTGGAAAGAAAATTTCAGAGCCAGGCATAATTAAGTTTCGAGAAAGGAATTTGAAATTACTAAAATTCCCGGAACTGGCAGAAAGGACAACGATTTTA
>CAZNND010000035.1:0-39449 GCA_964574365.1 uncultured Limnohabitans sp. | reverse complement strand
CTTTGCCAGTATGGAATAAAACCGATAAATTTTTGAACCACAAAGGACACGAAGGACACAAAGTTTTTTTTAGGTGTTTAGTATGAAATTTATTCTCGGCCTTAAAGCTATAAATTCCCCCTCTTTTCTAGAAATTTATGGTTTAGGACTCAAAGGATGAAAAGCTAAAGCTTTGATTTCGAAGGTGTACAAATTAAAATTGAAAATTCAGGTATGCGTTGAATTTCTCATCCCTTTGTTTAGTTTAGGTTCTTCCTATTGAAAGATTGAGATTTATATCCTTAAACTACATACGAGTAGGCATTTTTTACCTTTCTTTCAAAATCGAATTCCAATTTTCCAATTTTCCAATTTATAAATCATTCATATACGCTTCTTTGCCAGTAGGGAATAAAACCGATAAA
The DNA here is from genome assembly GCA_964574365.1 of uncultured Limnohabitans sp. GTDB lineage: Bacteria > Bacteroidota > Bacteroidia > Cytophagales > Cyclobacteriaceae > Algoriphagus. Next base: position 39,045 of record CAZNND010000035.1, on the reverse strand, counting down.
TTTTTGAACCACAAAGGACACGAAGGGCACAAAGTTTTTTGAAAATGGTCCTTCCTTGATTTTTAATTTTTCCTTTGACTCAAACTTGATTTGTAAAGTGTTTTTCTCAGAAATCATGGTTTAAGGTCACGAAGGCTGAAAAGCTAAATCTCTGAATTCTATTGGATTACATTCCAAAACCGAAACTTTGGGGGAACAGTGGATTTTTTATCTTTCTCCTAATTTTATGCTCTATTTATTTTATAGATTTTTGAATCAAACCCAAACAAAATTTATTTTGGCTATTTGTAGGTAGCCGGATATTCATTTTCCCTTTAGTCTTTTGCGTAGGTTCCAAATTATTCCCTTCAATTCCTTTTTATTGAAGATTTGATGTTACTTTTGGCTTGGCTTATCGAGAAAGACCGAGGGAAGGGCCCTGCGACGTCTTAGCAACCTGTCAACAAGGTGCTAACTCCCTTTCCGGAATTGGCGGAAATAGATGAGTGGAAAAGAAAACAACAGTACTTTTCTCCGTGTTTTGCTCGAATAGCTTTTGAATTTAAAATTTAAAGATGCAAGACCGCACAAACATCCTGCTCCAGGCGCTAGAAAGTCGAATTTTGATCTTGGATGGAGCAATGGGTACCATGATTCAGCGATATAAGCTTGAAGAAGAAGATTTTAGAACACCAGCTTTAAAAGATCATCCAAAATCCCTCAAAGGAAATAACGACCTCCTTTCACTAAGCCGACCGGATATTATTAAGGCTATTCATCGGGAATATCTGGATGCTGGTGCTGATATCATTGAAACCAATACCTTTTCAGGAACCACCATAGCGCAAGAGGATTATTCGCTTGCTCATTTGGCCTACCAGATCAATTTTGAGTCGTCAAAGTTGGCCCGCGAGATTGCGGATGAGTACACGGCAAAGGACTCAACGAAACCCAGATTCGTAGCCGGTGCAATGGGACCCACCAACCGGACAGCTTCCATTTCCCCAGATGTCAATGATCCGGGTTATCGTTCGATTAATTTTGATCAATTGGTCCAAGCCTACTCGGAACAGGTAAGAGGGCTGCTTGATGGAGGTTCTGATATACTCTTGATCGAGACCATTTTTGATACCCTGAATGCCAAGGCAGCATTGTATGCAGTGCAGGAGGTGTATGAAGAACGAGGAATTCCGTTAGATCCAAAAGAGGGTGGTATTCCAATCATGATTTCAGGAACAATTACCGACGCTTCAGGTCGTACCCTATCAGGTCAGACTACTGAAGCATTTCTTATATCGGTATCTCATGTTCCCTTGCTTTCCGTTGGCCTGAATTGTGCCTTAGGTGCCAAAGAACTTAGACCGTATCTAAAAGTTCTTGCCCAAAATGCTCCTTTTTATGTTTCAGCCTATCCAAATGCCGGCTTGCCAAATGAATTTGGAGCCTATGATCAGGGAGCGAATGAAATGGCTGATCAGGTCAGGGATTTTCTCAAAGAAGGAATGCTGAATATTCTTGGTGGATGCTGTGGCACCACTCCCGAACATATCCGTGCCTTGGCTAAAATGGCCGCTGAATTCAAGCCTAGAAAAATTGAAGAGGAAGTAGAAGAGGAGGAAAGCAATGCCTAAACAAGATTATTTAAAACTATCAGGCCTAGAGCCTTTGGTGTTTACACCTACCATCAATTTTGTAAATATCGGTGAGCGTACCAATATCACCGGTTCTAAGAAATTTGCCCGCTTGATTCTTAGTGGCAATTATGATGAAGCCTTGGAAATTGCCTTGGACCAAGTCCGTGGAGGTGCTCAGGTACTAGACGTTTGTATGGATGAAGGGATGTTGGATGGCGAATTTGCCATGGTAAAATTCCTGAATCTGATTGCATCCGAACCTGAAATCAGCAGAATACCCATCATGATCGATAGTTCCAAGTGGAGTATAATCGTGGAGGGATTGAAGTGTGTACAAGGAAAAGGAATCGTCAATTCCATTTCCTTAAAGAATGGGGAAGATGAGTTTGTCCACCAAGCCAAGACGATTAAAAAATTTGGTGCTGCAGTGGTGGTTATGGCCTTTGATGAAAAGGGTCAGGCGGATACCTATGAGAGAAGAAAAGAAATCTGCGAGCGCAGTTACCGCATCTTGGTAGATTTGGTCAAATTCAATCCTCAGGACATTATTTTTGATCCCAATATTTTCCCGGTGGCTACCGGGATGGAGGAGCACCGAAGAAATGCCCTTGACTTTTTCCTCGCTACCAAATGGATCAAAGAAAACCTTCCGGGAGCAAAGGTAAGCGGAGGTGTGAGTAACGTTTCCTTTTCCTTCCGTGGTAACGATCGGGTTCGTGAAGCCATGCATTCAGCATTCCTTTATCATGCTATTCACCATGGGATGGATATGGGGATTGTTAACCCGACCATGTTGGAAGTGTATGCGGATATTCCCAAAGACCTTTTGGAACGCGTAGAGGATGTGCTTTTTGATCGAAGGGAAGATGCTACCGAACGACTACTGGATTTTGCTGAAACAGTAAAGGCAGCAGATAAAAAAGAGGTAGTAAATGAAGCCTGGAGATCATCACCTGTGTCAACGCGGATCGAACATGCCCTAGTAAAAGGGATTTTAGATTACATCATTGAAGATACCGAAGCGGCCCGAGTTGAACTGGTGAATCCGCTGAAGGTAATCGAAGGCCCCTTGATGGATGGGATGAATGTGGTCGGGGACTTATTTGGGGAGGGGAAAATGTTTCTGCCTCAGGTGGTTAAATCGGCTCGGGTGATGAAAAAAGCAGTGGCTTATTTGGAGCCATTTATGCCTTTGCCTGAGGAAGGTCAAGAAGCTTCCTCTTTGAAAAAAATCCTTCTTGCTACGGTAAAAGGCGACGTGCATGATATTGGAAAGAATATTGTTGGAGTTGTGTTGGCATGTAATAGCTATCAAATCATCGATCTGGGTGTGATGGTAGATGCGCAGAAAATCATCGCTGAGGCGATAAAAAACAAGGTAGATATTATTGGTCTAAGCGGCTTGATTACTCCTTCTTTGGATGAGATGGTCAATGTGGCTTCCGAAATGGAAAGACAAGGCTTGAAAATCCCATTATTGATCGGTGGAGCGACCACTTCCCGTATCCATACCGCTGTAAAAATCGATCCTGTGTACTCGGGGACAGTTGTGCACGTGACAGATGCGAGTAAATCCGTGCCTATTGCAGGAGAGGCAATTTCTGAAGACACCAAGGAAGTTTATCGCCTGCAAATTAAAGAAACCTACCGTCAACTCCGTGAGGAGCATGAAGCCAAGCAATCTTTAAAGCAGCTCGTGTCCTATGAGGAGGCCAAGGCCAATCCCGTGGAAATTGATTGGAGTTCCTATGAACCTGTGAAACCAAAACAGCTCGGAAGAACGGTTTTGGAAGACTTGGATTTGCACGTGTTAAAAAAGTATATCGACTGGACTCCGTTTTTCAGTACATGGATGCTAAGTGGTAAGTATCCGAAAATTTTGGAAGATCCGATTGTCGGAGAAGAAGCCAAGCGACTTTTCGCAGATGCTCAGGCTATGTTGGATAAGGTGATTTCCGAGCGTTGGCTTGCTGCTAAAGCGGTCTTTACTTTATTGCCTGTGCAGAGGAAGCAGGATGATGCCATTGTTTTTGAGCCAACTGGTGAAAATATGGAGGTAGGTAGATTTCACTTTTTGCGTCAGCAAGGTAAAAAAGGAAAAGGGGTTCCCAATCGCTCGCTGGCCGACTATCTGCATCCTGATCAGACAGATTATCTGGGCTGCTTTGCGGTCACTGCAGGCCTGGATATGGAAGCGAAATTGGCAGAGTTTCAAGCTGCCGGTGACGACTATAACGATATTTTATTCAAAGCCTTGGCAGATCGTCTTGCAGAAGCTGCTGCTGAATATGTGCATGAAGAGGTCAGGAAATATTATTGGGGATATTCCACAGAGGAAGGCTTGGATACTGAATCTTTGATTCGTGAGGAATATCCCGGGATTCGGCCTGCTCCAGGGTACCCCGCATGTCCAGAGCACTCTGAAAAGGAGACTATTGCCAGGTTGTTGGATTTGGAAAATACAGTAGGCATCACGCTTACCTCCAGCTATGCGATGTATCCCACAAGTTCGGTTTCAGGTTTCTATTTTGGACATCCTGAATCCAAGTACTTCGGCCTTGGAAAAATTGCCCAAGATCAAGTCGGAAGCTACGCCATGCGCAAGGGGATTTCAATTCAGCAGGCCGAACGCTTGCTATCCCCCAACCTGGCTTACACCCCATCTAACCACTTAGTGAACCAACTTGTATGAAGATAACCGAGCACCTGAAAAACGCACATTCTACGCTTTTTTCCTTCGAAATTCTGCCGCCCCTGAAAGGTCAAAGTCTAAAAGAACTTTGTGAGGGTATCGCACCCTTGATGGAGTTTAAGCCACCATTTGTGGACGTGACTTATCATCGGGAGGAATACATTTACAAGAAGCATCCCAACGGACTTTTGGAAAAAGTAAGTACCAAAAAGCGACCCGGCACGGTGGGTATTTGCGCTGCAATCATGAACCGATTCCAGGTTGATGCAGTGCCTCATGTGCTTTGTGGAGGTTTTAGCAAGGAGGAAACTGAGAATGTCTTGATTGATCTCAATTTCATTGGGGTAGAAAATGTCCTAGCATTGCGGGGAGACGCTCCAAAAGCGGAGCGCTTTGCCCCTGAAGTCGATGGACATAGCTATGCGAGTGAGTTGGTGGAGCAGATTGTACGGATGAACCAAGGGCGCTATTTGCATGAAGAGACGGATGAAAACTTCAAAACGGACTTTTGTGTGGGTGTGGCTGGTTATCCGGAAAAGCATTTTGAAGCTCCTTCCATGAAGTTTGATCTCAAATATTTGAAGGAAAAAGTAGATAAGGGTGCTGAATACGTGGTGACTCAGATGTTTTTCGACAATCAAAAGTATTTTGACTATGTAGCCAAAGTGCGTGAAGCGGGGATTGATGTTCCAATTATTCCGGGAATTAAGCCCATCACGACCTTGGGTCAGATTACGATGCTTCCTAGGACTTTCTTTTTGGATTTACCGGATGCGCTTACCGATGAACTGGAAAAGTGTAAAACCAATGCGGAAGTAAAGGAAGTTGGAATTGCCTGGTCCATACAGCAGTGCAAAGAGCTGGTGGAAGCTCAGGTGCCGTCTTTACATTTCTACACGATGAGTAAGGCAGATGCGACGTATAAAGTTGCGAAAGATGTATTTTAAACCCTTAACCAATAGAATCATGAAGTTGAATCACATGGGAAGGGCAGTATTTCTCCTTTTCTTTTTTTTGGGAACGGCTTCTATAGATGTCTATTCCCAAAAACTGGACTATCTGAACAAGTATTGGTACCCGATCAAAGACGCGGCAGTTTATAAATACGCTTATTTTAGAATTACTCTCGAAGACAGTGTCCGCAAATCAGTGAGAATTATTTCAGCAGATTCGGTACTGTCCTATCAGCTGGTGGAAATTAAAGATCAAAAACAAAAGCCACTCCGAAAAACAGAGGTTTGGTTTACAGCAAAAGGCTCCAAATCCTCTGCTATTGTTTTTACTGCTGAAAAAAACAGAAAGGAAACAGCCAGATATTACGATTCCGGAGAACCCAAATCAGTAGTAATCACAGAAAATGATGAGGTGGTAGAGGAGACGTATTTTTCTCGGTCGGGAGAGAAAATTGAAAAGCCTGTGGTAGTAAATGCATTGCCTTTTCGTGGAATTGAAGGATGGACAGACTATCTCAGAAAGAATTTGACCTATCCGGAGACCGCAAGGATGTTGGACCAGGAAGGATTGGTTTACCTTCATTTTTATGTGACTGAGGAAGGGAAAATGGAAGAAATTGAGGTGATGAATCCTGAAGAAAATCATCCTTTACTAAATCAGGAGGCCCTTCGGGTGTCAAAAGCTTACCCCCATAATTGGACTCCATCGCTAGAAAACGGTGTTCCTGTGAAATCAGAAATGAGGCTTCCCATCCGGTTTAAGCTCAGTGATTGAGCTAAATTACAGCTTAATCCCTAATAAAAAGGGATGTTTTTGGGATTTTGATAGGATAGCTCTTCGTATTGAATTGTACCACTTGGATAAAAATTGACTGAATTTGGGAAAAGTTCACGTTAATTTCCCTAGAGATGAATACCCGAAAAAATGTCTGATTTGAAAATCAAAAACAAAGTGAAAGCACTCCGTAGGTTTCGTAGCCTACACAGATGGCTGGGTATTCCCTTGATTGTGTTTTTCCTATTGATTGGGCTTACCTCTATTTTGTTGGCATGGAAAAAGAAAGCAGAACTGCTGCCTCCAACGCTCAAAACCAAAGTGGATTACGGCACTTGGATTCTGCCTTCCGAAATGGTCATGATCGGGGAGAGGGAAATGCGAAAGCTAGGCAGAGATTCGGAAGTAGATCGTATAGATATCCGTCCTGATAAAGGAACTGCCAAGGTTACGTTTAAAACACACTTTACAGAAGTGCAGGTGGATGGTTTTTCTGGAGAAGTCCTTTCAGTGGAAACCAGACATTCGGACTGGATTGAGAAAGTCCACGATGGAAGCATCATCGATTTTTACACTACTGGAGATGAAGGGGCGAAGCTGACCTATTCTACCCTTGTGTCCTTGGGACTTATCTTTTTGGCAATCAGTGGCTTTTATTTGTGGTATTATCCTAAGCTGGTAAGAAAGATGAAAGGGAATTGAGTTTAATTCCTATTTTGCAATGACTTTTCAATCTCAAACTTTTATTTACTGCTATGGAAAAAGACAAGCCTGATACCTTCAACGAACCCGATTTTGAATACGGAAACTATACGTATGCCGACTACCTGACCTGGCAAATGGACGAAATGGTAGAATTGATTCGCGGTAAAGTCTATAAATGGGCTGCTGCAGCCCCTCGAATGAGCCATCAACAAATTTCTGTAAATTTAACTTCGGCATTTCGTGAATTTTTGAAAGGAAAAGAATGTAAGGTGTTTCATGCGCCATTCGACGTAAGGCTTCCTGTCAAATCCAAAAAGAACAAGGATATCGATACCGTGGTGCAGCCTGACCTGTGCGTGATTTGTGATGAAAGCAAACTGGATGAGTCTGGCTGCATCGGTGCTCCCGATCTGGTGGTTGAAATTCTTTCCCCGGGCAACAACCGTAAGGAATTGAAACTGAAATACGAAATCTATCAGGAAGCCGGAGTGAAGGAATATTGGGTCATTCATCCCGTCGAACAAACCTTGCTAATTTATACCCTGATCAATGGGGCCTATCAACCTTCAGGTCTGTTTGTGTCGGAGGATATTGTGGAATCTTCTTGCATTTCCGGCTTTAGTCTCCACTTGGAGGAAATTTTTGATAATTAATATGATTATCCGCTTAATTGCACTCAAGGTTGAATTATTTCGGAGAGGATATGAATCAGGGAAAATGGTTTTTCATCTAGATGCTACTGTGTGCATTAATGGGATGACCTTGAATGAATTGGGTTTTTAAACTAAATGAACAAGAACAGAAAAAAGGATTAATGACAATAGACACATCCCTCAGCTGGGAGGTTACAAAGAAAAAATTAAGTAAAGTTCCGACAAGCCATGTTTCATCTTAATATAGCTATTTGATAAATTGTCTGCTTTTACCAAGAATATGGCTTCCCTCTATGTTTTCTATGTGACTATGTGGTTTTTCATTCATTAACTTTTTGTTGAAATAAAAATCTTTGATAATCTCGTTTATGATTATCAGCCGCTATACAAGTAAAAATGTACATATTGAGGTGATCGGAAAATCCCAGTTCCTTTTTTGCCATTCAATTGATAAAAACAACTCATCTGAATAGCATACTTATTCTGTAAAATAGCATCCTAATCTCTACACACTGGAGTAAAAGGTCGCCAAAAAGGTTGAAAAATTTTATTTTTCTTTGCGCCCCTGCGTCTTGGCAAGAAAAAAGTATTTCTTAGATGGAATTCGATCTATAACTCCCTAGTCAATCTCTCGCGAAGACGCTAAGGGATTTTCTTTCCTTTTCATTAAAAATCTTCTTAAAAGTCAGTTTTCATTCTTTTTTCATACAAAAAATTACTTTTTGAAAGAAAGGTGATAGGATAACTACTTGTATGTAGGCGGATATTCATGCCATGTATTTTAAAATCAGGCTACACCATCAATTTAAACTTTTTACCGGGTAGGGACTTTATAATCCCCTCAAATTCAAGGGAAAGTAGTTTGGAAGAAAGCAGTCCCAAAGGAATTTCCGTGGAATAGCTGATTTGATCGATTTCGGATTCCCCATTTTCCAGAAGTAGAGTTAGGATTGTTTTTTCTTCTTCATCCCATCCTGATAGGTCTAAAATCTGCTTTTTGGTTTTTTCTTCCCCTGGTTTTGTCCAGTAAAGTGCTTCGGCAATATCTCCCGGTCCTGTGTAGATGGAAGCTTTCATTTTTTTGATGAGCAGGTTGCAGCCTTCTGAGAAGGTTGACTGTAGGTTTCCTGGAACAGCAAACACGTCTTTGTCATAGCTGTAAGCAATTTCTGCTGTGATCAAGGCGCCGCCCTTCTCTGCCGCTTCCACCACAATCAAGGCATCGGAAAGCCCTGCGATGATCCGGTTACGGGCTGGAAAATTTCCGGGTGTCATTTTACTTCCCGGGGCATACTCCGAAATCAAAAGCCCTGTTTCCTGAATCTGAGTTGCTGTCTTTTTGTGTGCAGCGGGATAAATCAGATCTATGGGCGATCCCATGATTGCCAAGGTAGGAAGCCCAGCCTGAAGGGCCGCCCGATGTGCTTCAATGTCAATCCCATAGGCCAAACCTGAAATAATAACCGGCCTGTAGGCTTGGAGATCTTCCACTATTTTTCTGGTAATCGCTTTGCCGTAGGGCGTGGCACTTCGTGTGCCCACGATTCCCACACTTCTCTCAAAATCCATCGTCCCGTTTCCCTGTGTAAATATCAGAACGGGACTATCCTGGATCGCTTTGAGACGCTTGGGAAAATTTCCGTCACTGGAAATGGCCATGTGATAGCCTTTTTTCGAAGCAAGTTCCAAAACTTCATCGGCAGCTTTGAGCAGGGAGTTTTCCTGATTTCGGATTTCAGCTAATTTTCCACCTAGCCGAGGGATTTTGGATGCCTTTCCTTTTGGTAGTTGAAAAAATGCCTTGGGCGAACCACTGTAAGCAATAATCGACTTAAAAAGCGTACTTCCAACTTTCGGGGCAAGCGCTAGGGCAATATGGTAACGGAGCTGTTCAAGATCCGGTTCGGGACTTAAGTTCATGCTTCAGATTGATTAAAAAGTCTTTGATTTCCTGAAGTTTTTGAATGGCAGCAACTTTGTCAAAACCCTGTTCCTTTCCGGAGGCAATCACTTCTTGAGCTCCCTGCAAGGTATAGCCCTTTTCTTTTACCAAATGATAAACATACTGGATTTTTTGTATGTCATTCTTGGTATAGCTGCGGTTACCTTTTTTATCCTTTTTTGGACGGATAATGTCAAACTCACCCTCCCAATAACGTATCAGCGAAGTCGCCACCTTAAACATGTCAGCTACTTCACCTATGGAGTAGTATTTTTTTTCTATTTCCCGTTCTTTGTAAGGCACTGCGTTAACTGGTTTCAGAAAATCAACAAACTGAATGGTTTCAAATAAAAACTAAGCTAAAATAGGGAATAAGTCTATCACTTCAATTTGTACTTTATCTAAAATTTCTGGTAAAAATTATTTTCTGTTGATAATCTGAAGTGTATGAACAGCCGCTAGAGCGGCTGTCTCTGTCCGAAGACGGCTTTTTCCTAAAGAAACAGGATCAAATCCTGCCGAAACCGCCTCCTTTATCTCTTTTGGATCAAAATCACCCTCCGGACCAATCAAAATGAGGTACTTCCTTCCAGGTTGGGCAATATCGATCAGGTGATTCGGTTGATTCTCATCAACATAGGCTATAAACTTCTGATAATCAATATATTTTGGCGAATTGATTAAATCAATAAATTGAATTATTGGCTCAAGGGATGGTGTCCGAAACTTTAGGCTTTGCTTGCAGGCAGCAATGATTTTTTTCTGAAGTCGGTCTGTTTTTAGAAAGGATCGTTCAGAATTCATTGTTTCAAGTAGGGTCAACTCATGAAATCCGATTTCAGTGATCTTTTCGACCATCCATTCCATGCGATCGGGATTCTTGGTGGGAGCAATGGCTAGGTGAACATAAAAATTGTCTTTTTCTGCCTCCGATTTAGCCAAAATTTTCAATCCTGCTTTTTTAGGATTGGAATCCATAATCACTGATTCATAAATATACCCTTTCCCATCGGTCAAGGAAATGATTTCCCCCTGCTTTTTTCGAAGTACCCGAATCAAATGTTTGGATTCTTCTTCATTCAGAAAAGTGACAGGTTCAATGACCTGCTCATGAAAAAACAGCTGCATAGTTTCAAATTTAAGGTAAAAAAAAAGCACAATCCGAAAAGATTGTGCCTTTAACCTGATTTAACCTATAACCAAATTAACCTTTAGAAATTTCCATATTTACTGTTTTTCCTTTGATCGTATTGTTTTTCATGACGCGAATTACATGTTCAGCATCTTTTTGAGGAACATCTACGAAGGAGAAGTTATCAAAAATATCAATTCCGCCAATGCTTTTTCCAGGCACACCAGTTTCTCCGGCGATAGCTCCTACGATATCATTTGGACGTATTCTATCTTTATTTCCTAAGTTAAGGAACAATCGAGTCATGTTGGCATCACGGGTTCGCTCAGTTCTTGGAGCAAAGTCTCTTCCGCCTTCTTTTTTGTCTGAAAACCGGCTTCCTCTTTCAAAACGATCTCCACCAGGTCTAGGACCTCTCTCGAAACGATCACCACCACTTCTGGGACTTCTTTCGAATCGATCAGATCTTCCACCTTCTCTTCGATCTCCAAACCTGCTATCGCGTCCACCTTCACGTCCGCCTTCTCTTCTTCGGTCTCCGTAAGCTGTTTCGATGCCGAAATCCTGATCTTTGAGTTCTTTCACTGCATCGCCCATGACCATTTTGAGTAAGCCTAAGGAAATTTGCTCAGCAGTCAAACCCTCCTTAAGCATTTGGTTGATGGTTGATTCGAAAATTTCGTTGTTTTCTTCTTTGCTCAATACGCGGTGTACATGTTTTACCAATTGAGCTTTTTTCAATTCAACCAATTCGGTAACTGAAGGAGGTGTCATTTTATTGATTGAAGCCTTGGTATAGCGCTCCAAGTCTCTCAATTTCATTGATTCTCTACGTCCGGTAATGAAGGTAATGGCTGTTCCGGATTTGCCGGCACGACCCGTTCTACCAATTCTGTGTACGTAATATTCTTCATCCAATGGGATATCGAAGTTGAAGACAGCTTCCACATTGTCCACGTCGATACCTCTTGCAGCCACATCGGTTGCAACCAATACCGTGCAAAGTCCTTTTCTGAACTTGCCCATCACCTTGTCTCGCTGGGCTTGTGAAAGATCTCCATGAAGAGCTTCTGCCAAAATTCCTCTTGCACCCAAAGCCTCCGTGACCTCATCAGTCATGCGCTTGGTATTACAGAAGACCACGCTGAGCGCATAGTTGTTGATATTCATCAGACGCACCATCAGTTCCATCTTCAGCGAAGGTTTTACTTCATAGTAAACCTGCTCGATCTGTGCAACTGTAAGTTCATTTTTAGCAACTTTGATAATTTCAGGATTGGTTTGATATTTTCTGGTCAAATCCATAATGGGCTTGGCCATGGTGGCAGAGAAGAAGACAGTCTGTCTTTCTTCGGGCATTTCCTGAAGTATCGCCTCAATATCATCTCTGAAACCCATGTCCAGCATTTCATCAGCTTCATCCAAAACGATGATTCCTGCATCTTCCAGTCGGAGCGTACCTCGATCCATGTGGTCTTGAATCCGTCCCGGCGTACCTACGACAATTTGTACGCCTTTCTTAAGAGTACGAATCTGCTTGTCAATAGATTCTCCGCCATAAATGGCCACCGAACTGATTTTCTTGTGGTACTTGGCCAACTTTTGGATCTCGCCTTCAACCTGAACCGCAAGTTCACGGGTAGGACAGAGGATGATGGCTTGAGGTCTGTTGAATTCAGGATCAACTAGATCAATGATTGGGATTGCAAACGCTGCAGTTTTACCAGTCCCGGTCTGCGCCTGTCCAATGACGTCACGACCTTCAAGAACGAATGGGATGGCTTGTAATTGAATGGGGGAAGGTTGGGTGTAACCCATTTCTTCCACTGCCCGCAAGATTTCTTCCGAAATCCCCAGGTCTGAGAATTTGATTGTGTTTTCCATGAATGTTTACCTTACTTTTTCTTGCCATGTTTCCTAAATCCCAGACAAGCGACAGTAAGGATTCACGGCACGAAAAATAGCTGTGTCAAAATTGACGATGCAAAAGTAAGCTTAAAAATTCTGAAAACCAAACCGTATTCAAAAGTTTTTAGAATATTTTGTAAAAATCAGGGGATTAAAGCGAAATATATTTGGTTTTGGATTAAAGTCATGTTTAAAATTTGGAGGATTCAGGAAGTTGAAAAATAGAGAAAGGGCTTTATGAAATAAGCTTTACTAGAGCTTCCACAACTTTTTGATGAATGATTGAAGATATTTTTCCTGCTCTATAAAGGATAATGGAATGGTCAGCAGTGAAAAGTGGGTTAGGCCTAACATTACTCGATTTAAATAATTCACCCTCAGTAATTTCATTATCAGGTAAGGTAATTGCCCAAATATCTTTATAATTTTTGAAGTAATTTGACACAATAGGTAGTCTCCATTTTTAGCATAAGCTAAAACTAATGCTGGTCTTCTCTTTGAAGAACTTAGGTCCGAAAATAGGAAATGAAACTACCACGATTTCACCTTTTACAAATCTTTCCATGCCTCGTTTTCTTCCTCCTTTAGCCAATCATTTCCAAGTGATTTTTCAGAAGCCAAGTAAATAGATTTTGAATCAGAAACTTCGCCTTTTTTGAGGTATGCTTCTAAAAATGACCAAATAGTTTCTTTATCCTCCTTTGAAAGTTTTCTTAAAGAGTCGAGTAATTCATCTAATTGAACACTAGTTGATAGGGCCTTAATAAGTTCCTTTCTCTTAATTGATTGATTAAAAGTAATTTGTAAAAATGTGGAATAAAAATTTCTCCTATAAAAACGACCTGTCAGCTGAAGCCTCCTCGGCCATTTTTTCTGAAAGTTCTTTTCCTAAATACCGGTCAATCACTCCATGTGCGATATACAAAACAGGCGTAAGGAGTACCGCTACGGAGAACTTGTACACGTAATTAATCAACCCTACCGCCACAATTTGGCTGATACTCCAATTGCCAAACACATAAAAAGCAATCCCCAAAACCACGAATGAATCAATAAATTGAGAAACCAGCGTAGAACCCGTAGCGCGTAGCCAGATCATTTTTGGCCCGGTGACTGCTCTGAGTTTTTGAAATACAAACACGTCAATTAGTTGCCCTAGCAAAAAGGCAGTCAATGATCCCAGAATGATGCCCAACCCCTGCCTAAATATCGTGTTGAATGCGTAATCAATATTGAAAGCAGATCCATCTGGCATGGTGGAATTGACATCCAGCCAAAAATCAGCTGGAGTCAATACGGTGACCAAGCTAATCACCAAAAACACATAGGTGATCAATCCGGCAGTGATAAAACTGATTTTTCGGACTCCCTTTTTTCCAAAATATTCATTGATTATATCGGTCGTGATAAAGACAATAGGCCAAATCACAGCACCGGCGGTGAGGTTAAAATCCAATATGTATTCGCCAAAGAAAGTCCAGTTGACGGGCTCAAACCCCAGCGTCTTTTCAGCTGAAAAAATCTTGACTCCAATGATTTCTGCCAAGATTGCATTGGTTAGAAATATCGAACCCAGGAGGATAAATAGGTTGGTTTTACGGCTGTGTTGGACTTCATTCATGAGAGTAGGGTATGGGGTAGGTTTTACCTTCTTCGCTTAAGACAGAATCAGGGAATACTGTTTTGGCTTCAGTCAGCATTTGCGATAAATCGATGTATCTGGAAGAGAAATGTCCCAACAACAGGGTTTTTACATCGCTCATTTTTGCGATTTCAGCGGCCTGTTTTGCAGTGGAGTGGAGGGTTTCTATCGCTTTTTGAGCTTCACTTTCCATGAAGGTTGATTCATGGTACAATACATCTGCTTGGTGTATGTAGGTGGAAATTTCGGGGTTAAATTTAGTGTCGGAGCAAAACGCATAGCTCCGAAGTGGATGGGGTGGGTGGGCAAATTCTTCTACAGAGTAAAAAATTCCAGTCTTATCCCTAAAGTCCCTGCCATTTCGTATTTCTTGAATCGCTTCAATTGGAAGTTTTTTTTCTTGCAGTTTCTCCTTAATCAGACTTCTTAGCCCTTCCTTTTCTTTAATCAAAAACCCGGTGGTTGGGATTCTATGGATCAAGGGAAAACTGTAAACAGAAAACCCCGGATAATCTAAGAGCAATTCCAAACCCTCAGTCTGGGTTTGGGTAAATTCCAAAGGAAAGGAAAGCCGGGTATTGCTCCAGCGGAAGTGTGTGGTGAGGATTTCGTCCAGGCCTTTTGGACCAAAAATTTTGAGGGGATCGGTGCGTTTGGAGAGGTGGTAACTTGAAATAACCCCAATTAATCCTAAATAGTGATCTCCATGAAGATGGGAAATGAAAATAGCGGATATTTTGGAAGCTTTGACCTTGTACTTCCGCATCTGGATTTGCGTGGCTTCACCGCAATCCAGTAATAAACATTCCTGCCCAAATCTGACGACTTGGGCAGTATGGTTTCTTCCATGTGCAGGAATGGAAGAAGTATTTCCAAGAATGGTAACTTCAAATTCAGGAATCAAGCTTCCTCCTCGTCTTCTCCTCCATCAATTTCATGCATGAATACAGCTTCTCCTGCCTCTTCAAGGGAGTTAACAAGTTTGAGTTTTTTGTCTAACATGGAAATTTTCAAGAGTTTCATTACATGTTCCTGTACCCCGGAAATAAGGAAAATTCCACCGTTTCTGCCAAATTCTCTGTCGCCGACCAAGAGTGCACTTAGACCACTGGAGTCAACATATTTTACCATACTCATATCAAGGACGATATTAGAGTATCCTTCAGCATGGATAGTGAGCAGTTCCGATTTCAGTTTTGGGGCAAGAAGGGAATCGATTTTTTCTTCCAAAGGAGAAAAAACCACGTATTGCTCTTTTTTATCGATTGTATATTTCATGGTGATATTTTAGGTTATTTTGACAAATGAGTCAGGATTACTTTTTCTATTCTGCTTTCTATTTCCTTTGTTTCTGCTTTTACAAATTTTTCACCTGTAATGTTTTCATACAGCTCAATATACCGTTCGGAGATGCTTTGCACAAGTTCATCAGTCATTTCAGGCACGGTTTGGCCTTCTTTTCCTTGAAATCCATTCGAAATCAGCCATTGCCTGACAAATTCCTTGGAAAGTTGTTTTTGAGGTTTTCCTTCTTTTTGGTTTTCCTCATATCCTTCGGCATAGAAATACCTCGAGGAATCCGGCGTATGGATCTCATCAATCAAGAGAATTTCATCTCCAAATTTCCCAAATTCGTATTTCGTATCCACGAGAATCAACCCTTTTTCTTTGGCCATTTCCTGACCTCTTTGAAAAAGGGATCGTGTGTACTTTTCTAAGATAAGGTAATCCTTTTCATTTACAATTCCTTTTGCAAGAATTTCTTCGCGCGAAATGTCCTCATCATGTCCCTCTGAGGCTTTGGTAGTGGGCGTGATGATCGGTTCGGGAAAAGGATCGTTCTCTCTCATGCCTTCAGGCATTTCTACCCCGCACAAGATCCTTTTTCCGGCTTTATATTCCCTTGCCGCGTGCCCTGCAAGATACCCACGAATGACCATTTCCACCTTAAAAGGCTCGCAACGTTTTCCTATAGTCACGTTGGGATCAGGGGTGGAGGTTACCCAATTGGGTACGCTATCCGAAGTGGCCTTCAAAAATACTGCCGCGATTTGATTCAAGACCTGACCTTTATAAGGAATCGGCCGAGGAAGCACCACATCAAACGAAGATATTCTGTCAGAAGCAACCACGACCAGTTCATCCTTGAAAATGTAAACATCCCTCACTTTTCCTCTGTAAAATCCAATCTGACCGGGAAATGAAAAGTGGGTTTCTTTGATGGAGTTACTCATGTGAATATCATTTGGGCAAAAATAGAAAAACCTCTTTCTCCAGCCTCAGCCCTACACTTTATTTATTGACTTTATTTCCCCTTTCATACAATTCAGAAAGGATCAACGTGCCGTTTTCATCGAAAACTCTCCGTTCTCCTTCCAGCCTTCCTCTTGAATAACTTCTGATTTCCTTCAATTTCCCATTTTCATGGTAAATTTTGACTTCTCCCTCTTCTTTTCCTGCATTGAAATTTACCAATGAATACACCTGACCTGTCAGGTAAAAGCTTTCTTCCTTGATTTTCCCTCCTTTGGAATCAAATGAAATACGCAACCTGACCTCTCCATTTTCATAAAAATAGCTTGAAGGTTGAATTGGAATTCCTTTGGAATAAACTGCTTTCATCCTCACCGAACCACTAGGGAAATATTCGATTAGTTCACCCTCAGGATTTCCTTTTTTAAAATACCCTCTCCGCTCGGGTTTGCCATCAGGATAATTCAATACATACGCTCCATCGAGTTCTCCGAAGACAAACTGTCTTTGGGATTTTATTTCTCCTGTAGGGAAATAGGTGATTTCAGTTCCATTTTTCACCCCTTTCAAATAGGAAGATTTGCTTGTCAAGTTGCCTAACTCATCAAATTCTTCAAAACTTCCGTGGTATTGGCCTGCCAAAAAATTTATAGTCGTCTTAATCTTGCCATCGGGGTAATAAGAGTTAGAAACCCCCTCCGGTTTGTTGTTTCGGAACGCTGTCCGGTCACTAATTTGACCATCTTCAAAATAAGAAATTACCTCTCCTTCAAGGAGATTGTTTACAAAAGTTGATTCCTGACTCAATCCTCCTCCCGGGAAGAAACTCAAGGCCTTGCCTTCCCTAAGATTTTCCCTGAAATGGATGATCCGCAAGGTATCGCCCGTCTCAGGATCCAAATCGTAAAAAGGGCCGTTTTTTTTGTCGTTTTTTAAATTTCCGATTAAAACAAGTTTCCCGCTTGGATCGTACCTCCAAACAGGACCCTCCGCTTTTCCATTAATTTTAGTGAGAATCTCTTTGATTTGACCTGATTCCTCCTCATAGTAGGTGCGCAGGGTGTCTTGGGCGAAAATGTTGAAACCTGAAAAAAGAAGAATCGCCAACAGGACTATTCGGTTCAAAGGATTTGCCTTTTTAGATTGATGGTTTGGCCAAGGCAAATGAATGAATACCATAAATAGGTTTTGCTAAGATTTCCTAAAATTAACGGGCAAAGAGGTCATTTTGACTATTTTTGACCAAAAATTAACCAGCCTGCTAAAATTGCTTTCGAATCCATGGACCTTTTATTTACTCGCAGCTTAGTCCTTTTCGGTTTGATTTTCTTGTTTTCTTGTAATGAAAAAAAAGAAAAAGAGTTTAAAACCTACCAAGGCGATATTTTTGGAACCTATTATCGGGTTCAGGTTAGCGATTTGGAAAGAGATTTTCAACCAAGTTTTGATTCCGTATTTTCACTTATCAACAAAGCTTCAAATTCCTATATTCAGGAGTCAGAAGTATCTGATTTCAACAACAACGGCAAGCTGCTCAATCCTTCCTATACATTTAAAGACATGATGGACTCATGCAAAAAGTATCATCGCCTCAGCGATGCGTTTTTTGAGCCTACTTTATTTCCGCTATTGAAGGCTTGGGGTTTTTCTTTTGAAGCCAGAGAAAGTATAGACTCGGCAACGGTGACAGATTTGAAAAAATTGATAGGCTTTGAATCAAAAATAGTGGTTACCGACTCGGGATATTTTGCTTCAGAAGCAGGTGTGAAATTGGATATTACGGGTTTAGGAGAAGGATATGCCATTGATAAACTGGCTGAAGTATTGGAACAGGCCGGTGTGAAGGATTATATGGTGGAAATTGGGGGAGAGATGAAGACCAAAGGTAAAAATTCAAGGGGAACTAGCTGGACCATTGGCATTGAAGATCCTGCACAAGCTGAATTGGGGGTGGGGAGTTCTATGTTGGCAAAGGTCGAACTGGACGGGAGAGCGATTAGCACCTCCGGCAATTACCGGAAATTTTATATCGATGAAGCAGGAGATCGTCGTCCGCATATTGTGGATCCAATGACGGGGTTTCCGGTGGGGCATACCTTGGTATCTGTTTCAGTGCTTGCCTCTTCAGCAACCAAAGCAGATGCCCTTGCTACTGCCTTTATGGCTATGGGGACCGAAAAAGCAAAAGTCCTTTCTGAAAAACTTTCTGATGTGGAGGCGATGTTTGTCTTAGGTGATAAGGGCAAGTTGAAGCTGGAGTTTTCGTCTGGGTTTCCTAGGCAAATAGCAAACTAGGTCGATTTCCCTACCATTTTGCTAAACGTATTTTTTTTAAAGTGAGATTGGCATTTAGTTTTTTGCCACAAAGTCAGTAAGGCGCCATGTAGTTAGTGCCTTAGTGCATTTGTGGCTAATTAAAAATCATCCTGTTTATTTTTTTGCCACAAAGTCAGGAAGGCTCTATGTTCTCAGTGACTTGGAGCCTTTGTGGCCAATTACAAATCATCGACCTTCCAATCCCAAAAGCGTCTAGGGATGTTATTTTTTTGAAAAATGGGGCTTCATCTACTTAGATCTAGTCCAAAAGAAAAATAAAATGTAAGAGCAGGATAGTATCTGTCTGAGATTCTTCTATTTTCCGCATCTAACGAAAAATTTTATAGAAGTTGAATCTGCCAAAATACATAGTCTACAATCGATATAGTCAAAGGAATGACTTGTGGTTTTTTTTAGGAATAGGTCTGATATTCCTTCTATTTTGGATGGCTTCCTGTATGGATGGCAAGAGTTCAGGGGGATTGGAACAAGCGATCCCGGATCAGGTCAGTTACAATTTCCATATCCGGCCCATCCTGTCCGATAAATGCTTTGCCTGTCATGGTCCAGATGCCAATAAGCGCGAGGCGGGTTTGAGGCTCGATATCAGCGAGGAAGCATTTATGGTATTGAAGGAATCTCCGGGAAAATATGCCTTAGTTTCGGGCAACCCGGATGACTCACAGGTTTACCACCGGATCATTTCCGATGACCCTACAAGACTTATGCCTCCTCCTGAATCCAAACTTTCCCTTAGCGAGAGAGAAATCAAGCTGATCAAAAAATGGATTGCACAAGGAGCTACCTACGAACCTCATTGGGCTTTTATTCCTCCAACCAAATCACCGCTTCCCGAAGTGGATGAAGAGTCCTGGCCAAAAAACGAAATCGATTATTTCATCCTCGCCAAGCAGGAGGAGGTAGGACTTGAACCTAATGAAAAAGCGGACAAGGAGGCCCTCTTGAAAAGAGTTAGCATGGACCTGACTGGACTGCCTCCAAGTTTGGAAATGATGGATAATTATTTGGAAAACAATGCGGATGATGCTTATGAGAAACTGGTGGACAAGCTCATTTCCAGTCCCGCTTACGGGGAAAAAATGGCTGTTTACTGGATGGATATTGCACGATTTGCTGATTCCCATGGTTTTCAGGACGATAGCTACCGAAGTCAGTGGCCTTGGAGAGACTGGGTAATTCATGCCTTCAACAAAAACATGCCTTATGATCAGTTTATTACCTGGCAGCTGGCAGGTGATCTGATACCGAATGCGACCAAAGAGCAGCTCTTGGCCACAGGCTTCAATCGAAATCACAAAATCACCGAAGAAGGCGGAGTGGTTCAGGAGGAATACAGGGTGATGTACGTCACCGACCGTACCAATACGGTCAGTAAATCCCTGTTGGGATTGACGATGGAATGTGCAAGCTGCCATGACCATAAGTATGATCCGATTTCGCAAAAGGATTACTATTCTTTCTTTTCATTTTTCAATAATGTAAAAGAAAAAGGCATAGAATCTTCCGTAGGAGGGCCTGAGACTTATGCCAAAAATCCCCTGATGCACATCACCAAAGAAGATGTTGAGGGGATATTGAATTTTGTCAACAAGAAAGATACCTTAGATCTGATTGTCTCAGTAATGGGAGAATTGGATTCCATTCGTCCAACGTATGTATTGGAAAGGGGAAGTTATGATCAGCCCAAAGACCCTGTAGTTACAGCCACTCCAGAGTCTGTTTTAACATTTGGTCCAGCTTATGAAAAAAACCGTTTGGGCTTGGCCAAGTGGATGTTTGATGTTAAAAACCCACTGACAGCGCGGGTATTTGTCAACCAGGTTTGGCAAGAGTTTTTTGGAAAGGGAATTGTGAGTACTCCCGGGGATTTTGGCATGCAAGGGGCATTGCCCACACACCCGGAGTTGTTGGATTGGCTGGCGGTGGATCTTCGTGAAAATGGCTGGGATATAAAAGCGCTTATACGGAAAATCGTAACCTCGGCTACCTACCAACAGTCGGCAGTACTCAGTAAAAAACAGCTGGAAAGGGATCCTGACAACTTTTATCTCTCCCGGGCACCGAGATTCAGGGTAAAGGCGGAATTTGTGCGGGATGTGGTTCTGGCTAGCAGTGGTCTGCTTAATTCGGAGATTGGTGGGCCAAGTGTCAAACCCTATCAACCTCCAGGACTATGGGAAGGAGCCACTTCTGGAAGGGGAATCCTCTCCGTTTACAAACAAGACCATGGTTCGGATCTCTATCGAAGAGGATTATACAGTTTTATTAAGCGGACAGTCCCACCACCTTTTGTGACCATCTACGACGGTAGCAATCGGGATCAATGCGAAGTTGGCCGACCGATTACGAATACCCCCCTCCAAGCCTTGGTGATGATGAATGATCCAACTGTTTTGGAAGCCAGTCGGGTATTGGCAGGCAACTTACTCAAAGAGTCCCAGGACTTGGATGCTACGATTCAAAAGGCCTTTAGAATGATTGTGTGCAGATACCCGTCTCCCAAGGAAATGGAGATTCTAAAAAGATATTATGAGCAAAAGAACAAATCCTTGCAAGAATCTGATGCTCAATTATTACTAAAACAGGGAGAATATCCCCTAGCTAAAGGACTGGAAGTCAAATCCTGGGCTGCCTTGATGCAGGTGATTACTACTATTTACAATATGGAAGAAACCCTTTCAAAAACCTGATATGGAAAAAGAAGTATTCGAATACCGCTTGAATTTAAACCGAAGACGATTTTTATCCACCTTGGGGGTAGGTTTTGGAAGTGTTGCTTTGGGATCGCTTTTGATGCCTGACTTGTTGAAGGGCATCAACAGTCCAAAGGAATCTCTGATCAATGGGATTAGACACTTTGCTCCCAAAGCAAAACGGATTATTTATCTATTTCAAAACGGAGCCCCTTCCCAAATCGAACTTTTCGATTACAAACCCAAATTGAAGGAAATGGTGGGTCAGGAACTTCCCGATTCGGTAAGGGGAGGACAGCGTTTGACTGGAATGACGGCCAATCAGTCCTCATTTCCACTTGTGGGGTCATTTGCTGATTTTAAACAATATGGACAATCGGGGGCGTGGATTTCGGATTTGATGCCCTACACGGCCAAAATTGCGGATGAACTCTGTATAGTTCGTTCCATGCATACTGAGGCGATCAACCATGATCCTGCCTTGACTTTCTTCCAAACCGGAGCGCAGCAAGGTAATCGTCCCAGTATGGGTTCCTGGCTGAGTTATGGTTTGGGAAGTGAAAATCAGAACCTCCCAGCCTTTACAGTTTTACTTTCCCGAGGAATAGGAAACGGTCAGGGAGTGTATTCCAAGTTGTGGACCAATGGATTTCTCGATTCTGTCCATCAGGGAGTACAATTGAGTAGTGGAGAAGATCCGGTACTTTATCTAAAAGATCCTCAAGGACTTAGCAGGGAAGGGAGAAGGGTGATGTTGAATCATCTCGGTGAACTCAATCAGCTCTCTTATGAGAAGTTTGGGGATCCTGAAATCAATACAAAAATTCAGCAATATGAAATGGCTTACCGGATGCAGACTACTGTTCCGGAAATCATGGATTTGAGCAAAGAGCCTGATTCGGTCATCAAATTGTATGGACCAGATTGTTTGGTACCTGGTACTTTTGCTGCCAACTGCCTTTTGGCAAGAAAACTTTCAGAAAGCGGCGTCCGGTTCGTTCAATTGTATCATCAGGGCTGGGATCAGCATGGGGATTTGCCTTACGAAATTGCACATCAGGCAAAAGATACCGATCAGCCTTCTGCGGCCTTGGTAATGGATTTAAAACAAAGGGGAATGCTCGACGAGACCCTGGTTATTTGGGGAGGGGAGTTTGGACGAACCAATTACAGTCAGGGAAAACTGACTCCTGAAAACTATGGCCGGGATCATCACCCCCGATGCTTTAGCATCTGGATGGCAGGTGGTGGGGTTAAACCCGGATTGGTGTATGGGGAAACTGATGAGCTGGGATATAATGTCGCGAAAGATCCAGTACATATCCATGATTTTCAGGCAACTGTACTCCATTTGATGGGTCTTGACCATGAAAAACTCATCTATAAGCATTTGGGTCGAAGATTCAGGCTCACCGATGTTTCCGGCAAAGTAATTCCCGGTTTACTTGCCTAGTCATTTTACAAAACCATCCTCAATCGTATTTGAAATGACAACGAATAAACTGATCCGGATAGCAGAAATCACACTTTTTGGTGGGAATTTTCTCTTACTATTCTTTCTTGTATTTGAAGAATACCTAAAGCTTCCGGTTCTTTTTCAGGCGATTGGAAGAATGCATCCTCTCTTCTTGCATTTCCCGATTGTATTGATTTTGATCGGTATATCTCTGGTAATGCTTAGGTTTCGCGAAGAGATTAAGCAACAATCTTTATTTCAGTCGATAAGACGATATAGCCTGTTTTCAGGCGCATTATCGGGATTGTTGGCCGCAATGATGGGGCTTTTTCTTGCACAGGAAGAAGGGTATTCGGGTGATACGCTCATTTGGCACAAATGGTCAGGAGCTGGTTTGGTGTTTATCACTTCCATTTTGTACGGATTCAGAGATCATCCCTGGTGGAATCTTGCCAAGTTGAGAGTTGGATCGGGGCTTTCGGTCTTGGTGTTGATTTTGGCAGGTCATTTTGGTGCAACGCTTACTCATGGGGAGGATTATTTGTTGGCACCTTTCAAATCCGAACCCCAGCCGGTTGCTTTGGAAGATGCGCTGTTGTTTGATCATCTAATACTTCCCGTCTTGAACCAAAAATGCAATTCTTGCCATAATCCTGAAAAATCCAAAGGTGAACTGGACATGACCACAGCCAAGGGATTGCTCCGGGGTGGTAAATCGGGCCCGATTTGGACGGAAGGGGATTTGGAAAAAAGCTTGCTTTTCAAACGGGTTCATCTGCAATTGGAAGATAAAAAACACATGCCACCAAAGGGAAAACCCCAATTGACTGAGCTCGAATTTGAACTATTGGAGACCTGGATCAGATCAAATTTACCTATGGAATCAAAAGTGGCAAGTCTTCCTGCTGTGAATCCTGTTCGTGCCTTGGCGGTAAAATTTCTTGCCTCAGGTACTTCAGAACGATTTGAATTTGATGCGGCAGATCCCGGAACCATCGCCGAGCTCAACCAGGCCTATAGATCTGTAGTACCACTTTCTGAAAGCTCCCCTGCACTGGACGTGGTGTTTTTTAGTCCTTCAAATTATTCACCTAAATTATTGGAAGAGTTGCTCAATGTATCCGAGCAGGTAGTTTCTATCAATCTGAATAAAATGCCCATTCAAGATCAGGAACTTAAAACACTCTCCGGATTTTTAAATTTGCGAAGGCTAAATCTTAATTTTTCGCTGATTACAGGAAAAGGAATATCAGATCTTGGGTCAATGAACAGCCTGAGACATCTTTCCCTTGCAGGCACAGAAGTGGACGAGCCAAGCCTGAGGGAATTGGCAAAAAGGTTATCTAGCCTAACCTCTGTAGTACTTTGGGCTACACCGCTTACTTTCGATGCGATTGAAAAATTGCGAAAGGAGTTTCCTGAGATAAATTGGGTTTATCAAAATCCAGAGAATGAATCGGACCGATTGCAGTTAAATCTACCCCAACTGGGTAACCATTCCAACATTTTTCAGGATTCGTTGGTGTTGAATTTGGCACACCCGATCAGAGAGGTGGAAATCAGGTACACCTTGGATGGAAGTGATCCAACAGAAGAAAATTCAATCCAATTTGAAAGAGGAAAAACTGTCCTTACCGAAGGAGCCTTTGTGAAAGCCAAAGCATTTAAAGAAGGCTGGCTGCCAAGTGAAGTTGTTTCCATAGATATTTATCAAAGCAGGCATAATCCGGACACGGTTCAGTTGATTCAACCGATGAATCGGGTTCATCCAGCCTCGGGGTCTTTGACTTTCTTTGACAAAGAATTGGGGAAATTCAATGCCAACAGTCCGGCCTGGGCCAATAATTGGGCGGGATTTCGTGATCACCCGCTCGAACTTTTGATGGAGTATCGTGACGGGGCCACGATAAGCTCTGTTGGGATGAGGGTATTGATTGAATCGAGCAATGTCATATTTCCTCCCGAGGAAATAGAAATTTGGGCAGGGGAAAGTCCTGAGCTGCTAAGGTTGGTAAAGAGAATGCGGCCTGTTCAGCCTAAGGAAAAAGGTAAACCGGTAATTTCCCAGGTTACCTGTACTTTCGATCCGGTTAAGTGTCGGTATTTGAAATTGATTGCCAAGCCCGTTTCCAAAATAGGGTCATGGAGTGAGCGAAAAGGAGGGAAGGGGCTGTTGTTGGTGGATGAGTTGTTTGTGAATTGAGATGGTTTTCATCGGTGCTTATTCAGATTTTATTCGTCAAAACCTAATTTATGTATTTGGAATTACTATAAATAGAAAATTATATAATTAATTAAAATAGTGTTAGGTAATAGTTTTATTTCTAGAAGTTGCTAAAATGGATAAGTATAATTTAATTATATATATTTTTTGCAACTAAGGAAAATTACTTTATTTAAGTTGTAATAAATTAAATAGGTTGAAAGTTTAAAAATAAAAATGACAGAACAACAGCTATGTTTATTGCTCCACAAAGGAGATAAAAAAGCATTTGATACGGTCTATGATCGGTATTGGAAGCGGTTGTTTATGTATGCCTATAAAATTTTTGAAGATCAATTGATTTGTGAGGATATTGTTCAAGAGGTATTTATCCGATTATGGGAAAGGTCAAGGGAAGTAAAAATTGAAGAACTGGAGAAATATCTTTTTAAAGCAACAAAATATCAGGCCTTAAACGCCATTCGAAACTTAAAGAAGACCTTGCCCTATGAAGAGATTTTGCCACATCTTTACTTTGAGCAGTCGATTGAATTGGTTTTTGAAGAGCGTGAAGTAACTGAAATAATTTCAAAAAGGGTGAGAAGCTTGCCGACGAAGTGTCAGGAGATTTTTCTATTGAGCAGGGAGGAGGAACTTTCCAATAAGGAAATTGCTCAACGGCTTAGTTTATCAATAAGAACTGTTGAATCTCAGATTTATAAAGCCTTGCGGATTTTAAAGAAGGACTTTGGGAGGATTGGCGTATGGATTCTTTTTTTTCTTGATTAATTGATTTTTCTAGGCGAATCCAGAAACTTATAAAATCATATTTGGATATACGGAATCCTGCTAGTAGACAAATGTCATCTTGTTTGTGTTTAGGGTTATAAATCGATCAATAAGAAGATCATAAAGTTATGAGATGGCAAGGAATTTAAACGCACACCCAAACTTCTAATTTTGATTTGTACAATTTCGAAATTAAAGCTTTTGCTTTTCAGCCTTTGTATCCTGAAACATAATTTTCTAGAAAAGAGGTAAAGCTAATAGCTTAGATAATGAGTATAAATCGAAGAATGAACACGTTAAAAAAGAACTTAGTGACCTTGGTAGTTTAAAATTTTATTGGTTTTATTTTCTATTGGCAAAATAGCGTAAATGAATAAAACCATATTTCGTAACTTAAACATTAGCGCTTATTTATTAAACAAAATAAAATATCGATAAAAATTATTTTGTTAATATTTTATTTGGATAAGTTTCTCTACTACTGGTTTATAAATAGTTGATTTGAAAAAAAATCATTTTTTTTTACGGCAGTAAGTAAGTAGAAAAGAGCCTTTATGTGACTGTCTATTGAAAGAAAAATCAAATGGACAAAAGGCAATTTTTAGAATTAATAGAAAAGCAACACCTAGGATTAACGAGTAGGGAGGAAGATCATTTATTGGATGAGGTTTTTGAAAAAATTCAGAACCGAGAAATTGTCTTGGAGATGTCAGAATTAGAGGAAGAATTGCTAAAAAACAAGATTCTTCTTCATATAAAATCACAGTTAAAGCCATCAAGACAAATCAAAATCTTTCATTTTTTACCCAATTGGCGCTATGCGGCTTCTGTTATTTTGCTTGTTGGATTGGCCTGTCTCATTTATTTCATGCCCACAAAAACTGAATCCGTGCCTTTGGTGGAGCGGGTGACCGGGGAACGGCAAAAGGCAACAATCACCCTACAGGATGGATCGGTGGTCTATTTAAATGTAAACTCAAAGTTGAGATTCCCTGAAAAGTTTGAACAGGATTCGAGGACTATCGAATTGGATGGAGAGGCATTTTTTGAAGTTATAGCAGACAGTAAGAGGCCTTTTCGTGTAGCAAGCAGGGGAGTTAACACCATCGTATTGGGCACTTCCTTCAATATCAAGGCTACTGAGGGCAAGGACGTGGAAGTGATGGTAAAATCTGGCAAAGTAGCCGTTGCGATGGGAGAATCTAACCAAGAAGGACAATTGGTTCTAAAACCAAGCCAACTCGGCAAAGTGGATGCTAGCAAAAAGGAAATTTCTGTTGTTGAGGTGGATATCGAGGATTATTTGACTTGGCGTTCCGAAACAATTGCTTTTGATCTTGTACCATTCAATGAGATAATCACTAGGTTGGAGAAAGTATATAATATCAGAATTGAAATAGAAGAAGATTATTCATCTGATTGCTTGATCAAGGCCACATATTCCAATAGAAGCTTATTTACGGTTTTATATGGATTGAAAAATATTGTGGATTTTGATTATGAGAAAAAAGATGATGGAACAATACTAATCCACTATAGAGGATGTAAAAAATAGAAAAAATAATAAATACCGAATGATCATGGATAAATAATTGAAGTCAAAAATTCCCTGAAATAACTTCATGAAAAATCCGGAATTGCTGCAACAATCCCGGACTAATTTTCAATGGGTTATCCCCATCTAGTTTAACATTAAACACCCTAAAACTATGAAATTTAATTTACTAAGGCCAATTGTGCTTTATTCAAAAAAAACACTGAGGCTTTTTCTGCTTCAGCTGCTTGTATTTCAAGTGGTTATTGCCGAAACGTCCTCCTCACAAAGTCTTGAAGATTATCAGGTCAAGCTAAAAGCAAAAAATCTTTCTTTTGTGAAGGTTTTAGCCGAACTGGAAAAGCAGACAGATTTTGTTTTTGCCTACAATCAGGAGGTTTCCAATGACCCCTCGAAAATTACGTTAAACATTTCCTCTGATTTGCGGACAGTCCTCAAAAAAATCACTGAACAGGTTGATTATGATTTCAAACAAGTCAATGAAAATATCTATGTCGTCAAAAGTGAGGCAGTAGAGAAAATTCGGGCCGTAAGTAAACAGGAAAAACCGATCACTTTAACTCAAGTAGAGGAAAAAATCCGAGGCGTCGTAACAGATGCCACAGGTCAGCCTGTTCCCGGGGCTACTGTGATTGTAGAAGGAACTACGAAAGGGACAGTTACCGATATTGATGGGAAATTTGAGCTTAATGTGGAAAAGGGTGCAGTCCTTAAAATTTCATTTATCGGCTATTCATCCCAATCCATTGTTGTTTCTAATCAGACTGAATTAAATATTGTATTGAAGGAAGATCAAACTTCCCTTCAAGAGGTGATCGTAGTAGGTTATGGTACCCAAAAGAAAGAAGATGTAACCGGTTCTGTAGCCACTGTAAACCAAGATGCTATCAAAAATTTACCCGTTTCCACTCTTGACCAAAAAATGGTTGGTCAGATTGCGGGTGTTCAGATTCAACAGGTGTCAGGAGCTCCTGGTGCAGGTACCTCGGTTAAAATCAGAGGAAACGGTTCTTTGGGAGCAGGAAATGAACCCTTGTATGTGGTGGATGGAATGCCTTACTCAGCTGGCATGAACCAAACCTTGAACCCCTTGATGTTGATCGATCCAAACATCATTGAGTCAATTACAGTATTGAAAGATGCTTCCTCAACTGCGATTTATGGATCGAGGGGAGCCAACGGCGTCATCATGATTACTACCAAAAAGGGGGCATTTGAACAAAAAAGTGTAAGTGTCTCCTCCATGTACGGCGTACAGCAAGTTCCTCAAAAGGGTCGACCTAATTTGTTGAATCAAAGGGAATTTGCCCAGTTTCAGCGGGATAGGATTGATATTGCCGTCAGACAAACCGAAAAACGGGCTGCGGTTTTGGAAGATTATCCCGTGGAATACCGAAACCTCGATGCGCTCACCGGAAAAGGTACTGATTGGTATGATTTGATCCTTCAGACCGCTCAAATTCAGGATCATAGTGTGAATATTCAACGTGGATCCCAGGATACTAGGGTAAACATGAACTTTGGTTATTTCAAGCAGGAAGGAGTTTTGATCAATACCGGAGTAGAAAGATTAAGTGGTAACCTTGGAATCGAATCCAATCTCAGTGACAAATTCAAAGTCGGCATTTCGTTACAACCCACATTTATCCAGCAAAATAGAGCGAATACCAATTTGAATAGGGAAGATATCCTTGGCGTGAGTATTTGGGCCAACCCAATTTCAACGCCATACGATGAGAATGGAAATCTGAAGCCATATATCCGAGCTCCTCAAAGTAGATTCCATTCAGCTTGGAGCTTTGCCAACCCCCTTTACCTGTTAAAAGAAATCACTCAAAAGCAAAGCACCTTCCAAAATTTGGGGATTGCCTTTGCAGAGTTGTCAATTCTTCCCAATCTGGTATTTAAATCATCCATAAATACCATTTTACAGGCTTCCAAATTTTATCAATTTATTCCAAGTACGATAGGTGGTTCAAACAGGCCTCCTACGCCGGGTACGGCAAGATCCTCAAACAATAGATCCGACAGTTTCGATTGGTTAATTGAAAATACCCTTACCTATTCCTTGGTCAAAGGAAAGCACAGGATCAATGCTTTGGCAGGTTACACTACACAAAAATTTCAAGCCAATTCGATTAGCCTAAATGCAAGTCCTTTTCCTAATGATTTAATCACCACAATCAATGCCTCTCAGGCTATCGATTCTTGGGGAGAGTCAGTCAATGAATGGAGTATGATCTCCTATTTGGGCAGGGTCAATTATGCCTTCAACGACAAGTACTTGTTTACAGCTACCTTCAGATCGGATGGTTCGTCCCGTTTCGGTAGCGAAAACAGGTTTGCACTGTTTCCTTCTTTTGCGGCTGCCTGGAGGGTATCTGAGGAATCCTTTTTTGATGATATAAACTGGATAGATGAATTTAAGGTACGTGCCAGCTATGGAAAAAGTGGAAATAATAACATCGGCAACTACGCACATTTAGCTGCAATTAGTTCAGGCTCTTACATTTTTGGAAGCAATCAAGTGACCGCATCAAGTGTCGGGATTTCAAATCCGTTCTTGACTTGGGAGGAATCCAATCAGATTGATTTTGGCCTCGATTTTCAATTTTTGCAAAACCGCCTTTCCTTCCTAGTGGATGTCTATCGAAGGGAGAGTGACAACATGCTGCTCAATGATGTCATTCCAGCTATTACCGGATTTAATTCGCAAACTGTGAATCAAGGTAAAGTACGGAATTCAGGCTTGGAATTGGCGATTGGAGGTTCACCGATAGCAGGTAGTTTCACGTGGGATGTCAATGCAAACATCGCCTTCAACCGAAATAAAGTCCTTGCCT
This sequence comes from uncultured Limnohabitans sp., assembly GCA_964574365.1. Classification (GTDB taxonomy): domain Bacteria; phylum Bacteroidota; class Bacteroidia; order Cytophagales; family Cyclobacteriaceae; genus Algoriphagus. The sequence goes on along the minus strand of CAZNND010000035.1, from coordinate 8,901 downwards.
TGAATGACAATACAGTTAGGATTTTGGCAGGTAACAATGATGGAAATCCTACACACGTTACGGTGGTAGGCAAACCTATTGGGCAATTTTATGGATTCATTCTGGAAGGGGTATATTCTGCTGAAGATTTGAAAAGCCCTAATATTATCATCACACCACAGGTTTATGAGGGAAATGTGAAATACAAGGATGTCAATGGAGATAAGATCATTAATGACGTATTGGACTACACCATCATTGGCAATCCCCACCCGGACTTCATCTTTGGATTTACCAACAACTTTTCCTACAAAAGTTTTGATTTAGGAGTAATTGTCAATGGTCAATATGGCGGTCAGGTGATGAACGGGCTTCGTCAGACTACGGACAACCTACAAGGGTTTTTCAATATTGATAGAGCCTGGGAAAGTCGGTGGAGAAGTGCCGATAACCCCGGTGATGGTATCCGTTCCGGAATTCCACAGGTAAGGCCTAGCTGGGGACACAGAGTTTCAACATTATGGGTGGAAGATGCCTCTTATTTAAGGATAGCAAATGCCACCTTGGGCTATACCTTGCCTAGAAAGGCAATGGAAAAACTCAAGTTTGTTAAGAATGGTCGCGTTTATATGACTGTTCAAAATTTGGCCATGTTTACCAACTATACAGGTGCCAATCCGGAAGGTCAGGCAGCCAACCAAAACAACACGCTGGTACCGGGATTTGATATGACTTCCTATCCACTTTCAAGGACTACCTCAATTGGCTTAAGCCTTGGATTTTAAGTAAACAGCTTCATCCTTAAAACTTGGAAATCATGAAAAAATATATAATAGTTTTACTAACATTAATCATTAGCTCTTGTTCCAATGACTTTTTGGAACTCTTTCCGGAAACTACCTTGAATGAAGGCAATTTCTACAAATCTCAAGAGGAATATATCCTTTTAGCTAACGGTTGTTATGTCCCGATGAGGGATTACGAAAAAGACCTGCATTGGGTGATTGCTGAGTTGGTCTCCGACAATACCAGTTTCCAATATAATACCAGAACAGGTGAGGCGGTAAGAGGTGTAATAGATCAGTTTATTATCACCTCTGACAATCGTGCATTTTCAGGATTTTGGGAATTATCCTACAATGGGATCACCCGTTGTAACAAATTGTTGAATGAAATCGACAGACCAGGGGTTACCTGGAGTAACCTTGCCCTGAAAGATCGCTCTACAGGTGAAGCTTATTTCTTGCGTGCACTCTACTATTTTAATTTAGTAAGGCAATTTGGGGGAGTTCCTTTGGTAGTAAAACCGATAACATCACAAGAAGCGGTCGAAATCGGAAGGGCAACAGAACAGGAAGTTTATCAGACTATTATCAGTGATTTGAATCAGGCAATCATCCATTTTACCAAGGCTACTGCAGTAAAGGAAAATGGAAGGGCTAATGAACATGCTGCTAGGGCGCTTCTAGGTAAAGTGTTGCTAACGCTCGGAAATAATGCAGAAGCCGCTGTTAACCTAAAAGCGGTCATAGATGCCAACGTTTATTCCCTCCTTCCGAATTATGCTGACTTATTCGAACCCACGAAACCTGATTTCAAAGAAACCATTTTTTCTATCCAGTATTCGGAAAACAATAGAGAATTATCCAATAGATTCATCTTTATGTTTGCCCCCTGGAGTTCCGCTGGACAAATTACCAAAAGACCGGCGATTAATATGATTGCGGCAGGATGGAATATGCCAACACAGGACCTGATTGATGCATTTGAACCGGGCGATTTAAGAAAGGCGGTCTCCATCAAAACTTGGACAGGGGAGGATTGGGATGGCAAAACAAGGGAAATCGCCTATTCGGGAAAATTCAAGCCACCTGTCTCGGCACCCGATGACCGATGCGGTGACGATTTGCCCATCTTACGGTACTCTGATGTACTTCTCATGTACGCCGAAGCCCTAAACAAACAAGGAAAAACATCGGAAGCGGCGAGTTATGTGAAAATGGTCCGGGATCGGGCAGGGCTTACCGCACCTATTTCCGGATTGAATGCACAACAGATGGAAGAGCTTATTGCCAAAGAGCGGCAAGTGGAATTTTGCTTCGAAAATCAACGATGGTATGACCTTAAGCGTACAGGAAAGGCCTTGGAAGTCATGAGTAAACACGGGCTGAGAGAAAAATCATTAAAATCTTTCTTATTCGCCACTTCATTTAACGTGACCAAAGAAAAGTTGCTATCCCCAATTCCAGCCGAACAGATCTTAATCAATCGACTCACTCAGAATCCCGGTTATTAATTCCGGTATTTTCCAGCCAATGAATACATGAAAAAAATAATTTGTCATCCCTTCAATAAAACCAGGATATTGTCCCTGGTTTTATTCTTGGCCCTTTTTTCAAAGGGATTTAGCCAATCCGAACTGCCCAATATCATCTTCATTCTTTCCGATGATCATGCTTGGACGGATTACAGTTTTGCAGGGCATCCGCATATTCAGACTCCCAATATCGATAAGTTGGCGTCAGAAGGTCTAACCTTTACAAGGGGTTATTCCACCGCTCCTTTGTGTAGCCCCTCGCTCGCTTCGATAATTACAGGTTTATATCCCCAACAACATAAAATCACCGGGAATGATCCTACGTTTACCTTTTCGGGTAATCGCTATAATGGGGAGTGGCAAATAGAGCGATCCAAACTATATCGGGAATATTTGAATGAATTCCAGAAACAACCTACACTTCCCATGATGCTGAAGGAAAAAGGATACCTTTCCTTTCAGTCCGGAAAATGGTGGGGAGGCCATTGGAGTGAAGGGGGATTCACCCATGGAATGACACATGGAGATCCTACTAGAGGAGGCAGACATGGGGATGAAGGACTTAAAATCGGTAGGGAGGGAATGGATCCCATCTTTGATTTCATGGATGAGGCTGTGGAGAAGAAAAAGCCATTTTTTGTGTGGTATGCACCGTTTTTACCCCACAGTCCACATACCCCACCGGATTCCCTCCTCCAAAAATATCTTCCCAAGGCGCCTACAAAGACCATCGCGTCCTATTGGGCGATGGTGGAATGGTTTGATATTACCATCGGTCAGTTGGAGGATCAGTTGAAAAAGAAAGGATTGGAAGAAAACACCTTGGTGGTCTATGTCACTGACAACGGCTGGATTCAGGATCCGGAAAAGCCCAATGTCTATGCACCGGGATCCAAGCAGGACCCTCAGGATATGGGTATCCGAACCCCAATTATTTACAAATGGCCAAAGAAAATAAAGCCGAAAATGGATACGGAAAATTTGGCAAGTAGCATCGACATGGTTCCAACCGCTCTAGCCGCAGTTGGACTCAATCCTTTACCCACCATGTCTGGCATCAATATGCTGGATAAAAAAGCGGTGGCCAAACGAAATACCATTTTCAGCCTGGACTTTACCCATGATATGGTGACGGTGAACCAGCCGGAAAAGTCCCTGGAGAGCAGGATGATCATTACCAAGACCTGGAAAATGATCGTTCCGGAGAAAACTAACACGGCCATAAAAAGCGTGTTGCTTTACGATATTGTAAAAGATCCGATGGAAAAAAATAATCTGGCCTCATCGAATCCCAAAATGGTGGAAAGCCTGATGAAAGAGTTGGATTTCTGGTGGGGTAAGTAACTTTATTCAAAAGGGTAGTGCCTGACAATCTGTAATAAACTTGCCCAGAACGGTTGGAGGTTTGGGCAAGTTTTTTTCAAATGAACCTTTTAAAACGATTTAATGGGTCTTACACCCGCTCAATCACCATCGCAGATGCACCCCCGCCACCGTTTCACCTGCCTTCTGCGATCTTTTTGAATATTTTTCATAACTATATGAAAAACAATAGTTTATGCATTTTTCTTGATTTTGGGTGGCCCTGATCGGAAGACGTGAAATATTTAACTCCTACATGGGTCTTGATTTAGGGTTAACAAGTTGTGCAACTACATGGCCACGGTAGTGGTCGAACTTTTGAATGACTTGTCCGCTGGGGCGGAGCCCCCGGTGAGGTAAGCCTGCGAACCGAAACCGGGGGTAAAGAAGAAGGATAAATGGAATGGACAACCCTGAAGGGTCAGTCCCGATGAGCGAAGCAATATCGGGAGGGTTGAACTTTTGGGAAATGGAAGCCATTAAAACAGAAATAGTTTGACCCGCTTCGGGGTCGTGAAAACCAAATTTTTTTTTTTCGCTTTTACCATGGGTTAGGGTTCGCAAGCTCACCAGTAACCCATGGTTATTGAAAAGTTTGACCCCTAACGGGGTCTGAATTTAGACTTTCATGGTCTTCTCGGTTCATTTTCATACCTGTATTAATAAAAATGTGCTTTTTTTGATTTTGGGTGTCCCTATGCGGAATTCAAATGGAGGATCAATTCACCTAAGAACTTGATTCCTGATGGAGTAATAGTTAAAAAAATACGAAATAAAAAAAACATGGTCATTTACCGGCTATGCTTTTTTTGTTTCTAAAGAGGTTTAATTCTTGTTTTTTGGTGGATTGGAGCTTTTTGAACTCAGATGATTCTCAACTCTGTCAATTTGTGTCAATTTCAAAAGTTTAAATTTTTTGAAAGCATTTTCAACCTAGATTTGGAGATAAACTATGATTTATGTGGATTGCTAGCAAAAACGGATTTTTCTCGATAGTCCAGAATAGAGACAAAAAAGATGAAGTATTGGTCAGGTCTAGGGTAAAAAAAGATCTGGAAGAAATTTTTCCAGTCGAAAGGATTCTCCACACTCCAGGAGGGGATTATCACTGGCGAGTCTATGCCACTAAAAAAGAATTTGGAGATATTTTACTGAAACAGCTGTCTGAGTTGGACTATCCCAACTTCAAAAGTGCCATCGCAAAAACACCCAAGCAGTCCGACAAACTTGGGGCGTATCATGAAATATGGTCAACGATGCATGATTACGGCTTTAAAAAGTTTGATAAGAAAAATGAGTATCAAGGTTGTTTGGTTGGGGGTGCGATAGGGGATGCTTTGGGCGCACCGATCGAATTTTTGTCCACAAGCCAAATTCAAAGCCGGTACGGCACAAATGGAATTACTTCGTACGTGGAATTTTCGGATGGTACCGGAGAGTTTACTGATGATACCCAGATGACCCTATTTACTGCGGAAGGACTTTTGAGAGCCTGTAACCGGTCGATGCAACGTGGGATTGGAGGAGCAGAGGATTTGATTGTATATCATTCCTATTTGAGGTGGTTGTACACCCAAGGAGATCAATTTCATCAGATTCATCCGGATGAAAAGCGAAGGATTTTAAGTGGTTGGTTGATTGATCGAAAAGAACTTTTTGTGAGAAGGGCACCTGGAAATACCTGCATTATGTCCTTGGCATCAGGAAAGCAAGGGACTTTGGATAAGCCCATAAATGATAGTAAAGGCTGTGGTACAGTGATGCGCATGGCCCCTGTTGGATTGGTGTTTTCGGATGACATGAAATTAGCTTTTGACATGGGCTGTAAATTTTCCGCAATTACCCATGGTCATCCCTCAGGTTACCTGAGTGGGGGGTTCCTTGCTGCGGTTATTTCAGGGCTTTGTCAGCATCTTACTTTGGGACAAAGTATTTATAAAGCCCTTGAATTTATTTTCATGAAGCCTGGATTTGAAGAACTTGACCGCAGGGTGCTTCAAGCGCTTACAATTCATGAAAAATTGGAAGGAAAGGATTTAAAACCCGAGCATATTGAGTCCTTGGGTGGAGGATGGGTGGCTGAAGAAGCCTTGGCCATTAGCTTACTTTGTGCGTTGCACTATCCAGAAAATTTTGAAAAAGGAGTTTTAGCGGCTGTTAATCACAGTGGTGATAGTGATTCTACGGGATCAATTACAGGAAATCTTCTGGGTCTGATCAATGGCTTGGAACGAATTCCCAGAAAGCTGGTAACCAATCTTCGGCATGTGGATTTGGTCTTGGAAGTGGGAGAGGATTTGGCCATTGGTTGCAAGGGGAGTACCTATGAACCAGATAGGGCTTGGACGCAAAAGTATCCTCCGAATTAAATTTTCTCCTCTATAATTTTCGCTCAGGGGAATCAGGAATAATGCACCAATGGATTCTCCTTAACGTCTTCTTCAATTGAAGGGATTTTAGCGATGAATGCCATGCGTTCATAGTAGATGTCTTCTCGTGGTCAAAGAGTTCCTTAGCGGGCTTTTGGATGGCTTCGGGCGTTCTTCTATTAATTTCGTGACTCACTCAGATCTCTGGATGCTCGATGTAGATTCCTTCCATTGCATCGGAAGTTGGTAGCATGGCAATGTCAATGAATTCCTGGTGGGAAATTGTGTGCTCATTGTCTTTTGCAAAGACAGGAATGATGCAGGTGTGTTCCAGATGTTGGAGAGAAACCTCCACGCTATTGGCCTCAATGAAAGGCTTGCGAGGCAGCGTATCTTTCTTTTTCGCTATCTCATTCTGGATGATGGGAAATAGGTTTTCCGTGATTGAAATTTGTCTTGGTGAAACATTGCCTGGTGGACTACCCGAACGACTTCAATCATGGGTGGGGTTGTTAACTGGATTTAGGCTAATTATTTATCTCCATACAAATCAATGATTTTAGTGATGGAAAAAGTCTAACAGCATTTTTTATAATTCTGTCTTCCCTTAAGCATTTCCGTAAAGTTGAAAATTTCAGGGGGATTCTAGATATTTGACTTTTTATTTTTGTTATTTAGAACCAAGTAGTCTATCTACTACCTAATATTGTTATGTAATGGAAAAAAAAGAAAAACAACTCTCCATCCAATACGTCCAATCTAGTAACTTCTCTAGTGTTTTTTCAAGTGGAGTTTACGGTGGGGTTTCAATCAACGGTACAATTTGTATGAATTTTTATATTGACAGGGTACCTTTACCTGAAAATTTAAAAGTTCAAATACAAGAGGATGGGAAATTAGTTGAAGAAAGTTATTTGGGAACTGAAGTAATTAACGTTCGAGAAGTGACTTCGTGTACTGTCATGGATTATCAAACGGCACGTAGCTTCCATGATTGGCTGGGAACTAAACTTGCTGAATTAGAGAAAGCATTAAATGAACAAAAATAACCATGTTGTTAGAAGATTTATTTTTGTCTGTTGATTACACAGCCAGTACCATTCTAAAAACTAGAACTTTGGATTCTTCATCCTCTGATTCCATTTTCATTTTCCCGAAATCTGAGTTGGGAAGCTCCAATACTTTTTTGCATTTTAGAAAATATGATTTTAACAAAAACCAATCTTCATTTGGTAAATCTTCAATTTTTGGGATCCAGATGCCGTCTTCGACTTATCAAGAAAGTGAACCTGATTTGACCAAAATCTCAATGGAAATGGGTGAGCTTTCTTTTAATGAATTATGGCGTAACGAAGACGATTCTTATTGGGATTCATATTAATTTTTTTAGTTCGTGAATTACATTCAAGGAGATATTATTTTAGTTCCATTCCCATTTACTGATCAATCAGGAAGTAAAAAGAGGCCTGCAATAGTGGTTTCGAATTCTGCTGTGAATAATTCTGACGATTTAATAATAGCTCAGTTAACTTCTCAGGAGATATTTGGCCCTTTTGCGGTTGTTCTTAACAACAGGGATGTAACCACTCCATTTAAACCACCCTATGATAAGCAATTCGTATACTGTAAAAAACTTGTAGTTATTGATAAGAGATTGATTCAAAAGAAGATAACAGAAATAAAAGATACCTCAAAGAAACAAGAGATTTTATCCAAAATTCAATCTATATTCAATTTAGAAAAATAGTTTTATCAAGTTTTGCTATGCATGTTTGTATAACTTTTTCATAAATGTCCTGTTTTTAATTTTTTTTGGATCATCTTAAAAAAAAATCACTCCTCCGCAGCAATTCCCATCTCCCCCCTCGGCGGAATCTGATAGGTTTTCTCTTCTTTATTGATGTAATCCGCCACCATCCTCGCTTGTTCCAGTATAGTTTCACTGGCTCGCTCTTGCATGTCTGTTGGATAGCTATGCTTTCGGAGTATTGGCTAGACTGAAATACGCATTTTGGCTTGAACATTCTCTCTTACGATCCAATCGATGCTGGTATTACTTCTGATGGTGTCTACCAATTCTCGGGCAATGCCTACCTCAATGAAAGGCTTACGTGGTTAAAATATCTTTCTTTTTCGCTACCCCATTTTGGATGCTGGAAAACAGTTGTTCCATGATTGAAAATTGTTTTGGTGAAACTTTGCCACGGGGAGTACATGGGTGGGGTTATCTACAGGATTTATGCGGTTGTTTTCCGGATAGTTTTAATATATCTTATTGATTTTCAGACTATAATTATATTTTTTGTATTTTTTTACTGACGATGGGTTCGTGATTTGCGACGGCATCTTCAAAAAATTCTGATCTTGCATTTCTAGAGCTAGGTGAGAATGGGTCACTGATTAAGTCAGATAAAACTACTTACGAAGGTATTTTAAAGGTTAAAATTAGCCTTCGACTTTTGATTTGGCGAAATTTACACCTATGTGGTGTTTTGACGCTCCTTCCTAAAATAATGGGTTTCTGCATCCTTAGAATTAAAAAAACGTGATTCTATCTTTTAATCAGAGTTGAAGTCAATTTATTCATGTTTAGATCGTCTCAAAATAAAATCTTCAAAAAGTTTTCTTCGGAACGCCAGTATTATTCAGCTTGTTTCCAGCATAATACTTACCTGTAAAAGACGTCTGACCTGAACCGTCAATTTCACGGGGTAGGTGTTAGTCTTGCATACTTTTATTTCCTAAGGCAGACAAATAATTTTTTATTAAGATGATGTTGGTAAATTGTTTAGCATTTTACGGAAGTTCGCATTAATCACCTAGTGTTAAGTTAATAATGATATGACGTTTAAAAGTGTTACCTTCAAAGAAAAA
>CAZNND010000034.1:10302-39884 GCA_964574365.1 uncultured Limnohabitans sp. | reverse complement strand
TCTTAATTTTCTCAATGACCTTAATGGTTATAACCCACAAGTCTTCAAAAGGAAGCTTCTCGATCCCTTCGTTCCATGTTTTAATTACCAAATGTTAAAAGCGATTTCCTTGAGGGAAAAGGGTCTTTCTTGTAACTGCTACGGTGTTTATTAAAGGGATGACGTTGAATGAATTGGGCTATTCAATTAGATGAACAAGAACAGAAAAAGGATTAACCACAATAGACCCATCCCTCACATAAGAGCTCACATAGAAAAAATTTGTTAACGTTCCGAAAAGCCATATTTAATTTTAATGTAGCTAAGCAACAAAAAGTCTGCTAAATATCAAGAAAATGACCTCCCACTATGTTTCTTATGTGATTTTTGATTTTTGATTTTTTCACTTTTCGGTGAAAAAAAATCTTTTAAAATCTCGTTTATAGACACCTACTCAAACAGAGATATCCACCGGTTTTACTACCATTTTTTTGATCTATTGGCTATGAGATGAAAAACTGGTAGTTGGAATGATAACCTGCCTTAGGATTAAGGGAAATTCTGAGAAACAATACATATGTGCAATTATCCGGATACACCTATAAAATTTATCCTAACTACAACCTATAATTCGAAGTTACACATTGGATTCAAATCCAAGCGATCCAGTTAAAAAGTGTAATTTTGCCGATTATTAATTTTCCCACCCCCATGAGTCAAAGCCCTGCATCCCAGGAAGAGTATATCGAAATTTTTGGTGCCCGAGAACATAACCTAAAAAATCTGGACGTTCGGATACCACGCAACAAGTTGGTGGTAGTGACAGGACTCTCGGGAAGTGGAAAAAGCTCCCTCGCCTTCGATACAATCTATGCGGAAGGACAAAGGAGGTACATGGAAAGTTTTTCTGCTTATGCCAGGTCATTTTTAGGAGGGATGGAAAGGCCCGATGTGGATAAAATCAATGGATTATCCCCAGTCATTGCCATTGAACAAAAGACCACATCGAAAAATCCACGTTCTACGGTGGGTACGGTGACGGAAATTTATGACTTCATGCGCTTACTGTATGCGAGAGCTGGAGAAGCCTATTCCTATTTGACAGGCAAAAAGATGATCCGGCAGACGGAGGATCAGATTATCGAGCAATTATTTACCAAATTTTTGGACAAAAAGCTGTATTTGCTTGCCCCCATCGTTAGGGGAAGAAAGGGACATTACCGGGAGTTATTTGAGCAAATCCGAAAATTGGGATTTTCCAAGGTTCGTGTCGATGGCGTGGTCATGGACATTGTTCCGAAAATGCAAGTAGATCGTTACAAGATTCATGATATTGAAATTGTTATTGACCGCATAGTTGCCGAAGAATCAGATAGATTCCGGATTACCCAATCGCTTAAGTCCGGTCTTCAGCACGGTAAAGGAGTCGTAATGATCCGGGAGGAAAGTGGGGAAATCCATCATTTTTCGAAATACTTGATGGATCCGGAAACGGGATTGTCCTACGACGAGCCGGCGCCAAACACCTTTTCGTTTAACTCGCCCTATGGAGCTTGCCCAACCTGCAACGGTCTTGGGATAACCGAGGAAATTACCCGGGAAAGCATCATTCCAGACCCGAGCCGGAGCATCACACGAGGGGGCATTGCACCGCTTGGAGAGTATCGGGACATCTGGATTTTCAAGAAAATAGAAGCCATCCTCAAACACTACAAATGCTCCATGAGTACCCCGATCAAGGATCTTCCTGAACAAGTGGTAGATATCTTGCTTTTCGGAGATAAGGTAGAAGTAGCGGTGGACTCAGTCAAATATCCTGGAACCCAATGGACTACAACTTTTGAAGGAATAGTCAATTTCCTGCAGAAATACCAGGAAGGTGGCTCGGATAAAATTCAGGATTGGGTTTCGGAATTTACCATCACCCAAACCTGCCACGACTGTCTGGGCTATCGACTCAAAAAAGAGGCCTTGCATTTCAAAATAGATGGAAAGCATATCGGTGAACTCGCTTTGTTGGATATTGGTAGTTTGTCAGAATGGTTTGAGGGATTGGAAAACCGGATGACAGAAAAGCAACAGCTCATCGGTGCAGAAGTGCTAAAAGAAATCCGGAAAAGGATAGGATTTTTGTTGGACATCGGATTGGAATATCTATCACTCAACCGACCACTTCGAACACTTTCCGGCGGGGAAGCTCAACGGATTCGACTTGCGACACAGATCGGTACCCAGCTTGTAGGCGTGCTGTATATTTTAGATGAGCCCAGCATTGGCCTTCATCAGCGCGATAATGTGAAGCTGATCAAAGCGCTTCAAAGTCTCCGGGATTTGGGAAATTCCGTATTGGTAGTGGAGCATGACAAGGACATGATGCTGGAATCAGACTTTGTCCTGGACATGGGTCCAGGTGCAGGAAGGCACGGAGGACATATTGTCGCATCAGGAAAGCCAGAGGACATCATTAAGATGGATTCTGTCACAGCCAGCTACCTCAAGGGAACTCTTGGTCTGGCGATTCCTGAGAAAAGAAGAACAGGGAAAGGGGAAAAATTAATCCTTAAAGGAGCCTCGGGAAATAATTTGAAGCAGGTGAATCTTGAACTTCCCTTGGGAACCCTGATTTTGATTACGGGTGTCTCGGGAAGTGGGAAGAGTACCTTAATTCATGAGACACTTTTTCCCATCCTAAACCGGGAATTTTACAATTCCAAGAAAGAACCGATGCCCTATAAAAGTATTTCAGGATTGAAAGAATTGGATAAGGTCATTGAAGTGGATCAAAGTCCGATTGGCAGAACTCCAAGGTCAAATCCAGCGACTTACACGGGAGTATTTTCGGAAATCCGAACACTTTTCACAGAGCTTCCAGAAGCAAAAATCAGGGGTTATAAACCAGGGCGATTTTCTTTCAATGTAAAAGGCGGACGATGTGAAGATTGTGAAGGAGCAGGAATGAAACTGATCGAAATGGACTTTCTTCCTGATGTCCACATTCCTTGCGAGACCTGCAAGGGAAAAAGATACAACAGAGAAACCCTGGAGGTTCGGTTCAAAGGGAAATCCATCTCGGATGTTTTGGATATGACGGTGGAACAGGCGGTGGATTTTTTTGAAAATCAGCCAAAAATTCTACGGAAAATAAAAACCTTAAGTGATGTAGGTCTGAACTACATTACCTTGGGTCAACATGCAACCACCTTATCGGGTGGGGAGGCGCAACGAGTGAAGTTGGCGACCGAGCTGTCAAAGAAGGATACGGGTAAGACTTTTTATATTCTGGATGAACCAACCACCGGGCTACATTTTCAGGATATTGACCTGCTGATGGGGGTTTTACAAAAACTAGTGGACAAAGGAAATACCGTTTTGGTCATCGAACATAATCTAGACTTAATTAAAGTTGCTGATTATGTGGTGGATCTAGGTCCTGAAGGGGGAAATAAAGGAGGGAAAATCCTGATCCAAGGAACACCCGAGGAAGTTGCGCAGCATCCACAAAGCCATACCGGAAAATTCCTGAAAAAAGAACTACATCGCTAAAATAAGCATAAAATCAGGCAGGAAGTCCTTTTATCAAAATACGTCCTTCTGAAACTTTTCCTTAGTTACCTTTGGACGAGCGATGAACAGAGTTAGGCTGTATTGGATCTTACAACTTTTGGGCTGGGCAAGCTTTGCCTTTGTCAATGTATTTTTTGCCTCACTTTCAGAAGGGATTTCAGCGAAACAGACATGGGCATTTATTGCTTTAGCCGCTTATTATCTCGTTTCTACCCACATCTTTCGCTTGATAGTGAAGGGATATGATTGGTTTAAGCTCGGAATCTTCAGGTTGTTGGTACAGACTATTTTAGTGCTTTTGGCTTTGGCGGTGAGCAATATCTTGGCACAAATTCTCATCAATTTACTCTTTGGGACGCTGAATCCCGGACAGGATTTCAGATCTCTGGTCATTGTCGTCAATTTGTTTGTCAGTTTTTTGTACTATTCATTTTGGTTCCTCCTTTACTTTTTGTTTCATTTTTTGGATAATTACAACAACAGTTTGAAATATGAAGCCAAAATCAACGAGATTAGGCTCAATCATTTGAAAAGCCAACTGAATCCTCATTTTATCTTCAATGCACTCAATTCGGTAAGAGCATTAGTTGATGAAGATCCGACTAAAGCAAAAACAGCCATAACCAGAATTTCAAACATGCTTCGGTTTTCCTTGATGATGGATAAAAAGCAGGTGATTGATTTTGCCGATGAACTTGATACGGTTAAGGATTATTTAGCTTTGGAATCAATCCGGTTTGAGGAAAGGTTACAAATAGATTACCAAATAGAAGAAGAAGCATTTACTTACAAAATACCCCCGATGATGCTTCAAACCATCGTTGAAAATGCTATAAAACACGGTATTTCCAACTTGGTAAAAGGAGGTGTCATTGAGATTAAATGCAGAGAAGGACTACAGGAAGAGTTGTATATCCAGGTAAAAAATAGCGGATACCTCAACCCAAATGCCTCAAAAAACAGAAAAGAAGGCGGCGGACACGGACTTGAAAACACGAAACAGCGTCTAAGCCTTCTTTATGGAGGGCGGGCAAGTTTCCGGATTTTTAATTCCGGAAACGAATTTGTAATAACTGAGATTAAAATTCCGAAACAAAAACTTAATTTAGAGTAAGAAACTCAATAAAAATGAGAGCGATTGTAATTGACGACGAAAGATTGGCTAGAAAAGAGCTGATCAATTTGTTGAACCAGCTTGAGACCGTGGAGGTCATCGGCGAGGCTGTAAACGTAGAAGATGCCAAAGAAAAAATTGAGCAACTTCAACCCGATGTGATATTCCTAGATATACAAATGCCGGAAAAATCGGGATTTGATCTTTTGGAAGAATTGGATCAGGTTCCCTATGTCATATTTACTACTGCCTATGACGAATATGCCCTAAAAGCATTTCAAGTCAACGCCTTGGATTATCTTCTTAAGCCCATAGAACCTAAAAGGCTGGAAGAGGCAATTCAAAAATTGCAGGGTAAACTTGAGGGATCTGCAAGAAGGGATGAGCATGGATCTTTGGTCAATCAAAAGAAACTAACCCTCGAGGATCAGGTATTTGTGAAGGATGGAGACCGCTGCTGGTTTGTGAGGTTGTCCAATGTCAGACTATTTGAATCGGACGGAAATTACATCAAAGTTTACTTTGATAATTTCAAACCGATGATTCATAAGTCTCTGAATGCTTTGGATGATCGATTGGATGAAAAATCCTTTTTTAGAGCAAGCAGAAAACATATTGTCAATCTCGCCTGGGTAGAAGCAATTGAACCGTGGTTTAATGGAGGGCTGGTAGTGACCTTGAAAGGTGGCGACCGAATTGAGGTGAGCAGGAGGCAAGCAGCTCGATTTAAAGAAATGATGAGCTTATAAATTACAATTTTAATTAAAGGCAATACACAAAAATCGATTCGCAAAACTTGAGAATTAAAGAGCTCATGATTTAAAAGTTGATACAGCCTTTATTTAAAAGGCAAAACACTAAAGCTTTTATTATGAAAGAGGAAAGAATTCTTGTTGTAGAAGATGATGTCAGTATCGCGGAGAATATTCAAGAAATTCTTGAACTCTTGGGATTTGTACACATTGATATCGCTAATTCTGCTAATCAATGTGTAAAAACCATAAAGAAAAACAGACCGAATTTAGTATTTCTTGACATAAAGCTTAAAGGTGATAAAGATGGAATCGAGCTGGGAGAAATTATCCGTCAAATGTTTGATGTACCTATAGTTTTTGTAACCTCTTATTCAGATCCTTCAATTATCGAACGGGCAAAGCGAATCAACCCAGCTGGATTTATTGTCAAACCATTCAATACGAATGACATTCATGCAATCGTCGAGATTGTTCTTTACAATAGCAGATCAAAGCCAGCACCCGAAGTGGCGGTTGCCAAGAAACCAAATGATAGCCCTTTCCTTGTCACTGATGCAGTATTTATCAAAGCAGACAATTCTTTTGAACGGGTTCAATACGAGGATATTTATTACGTAGAAGCCAATGGGAATATGGTGACAATTTTCACTAGGAAAAAGGACTACACGGTGCGGAAATCGATGAAAGAAATTGAAGATGTCCTACCATCTGGCCTTTTTATGCGGGTTCAAAAGTCTTTTATTATTCAATTAGGCCAAATTGATAGTTTTAACAACAAGGAAATCATATTAAAGAAAGGCCGGGTAATACTAGTGGGCAGGCAATATTACAATACCTTTCTTTCCAAATTGAACACCATTACTGAAAGCTAAACAGTAAAAATAGGTCATAATACATTTCCTGAGGAGGTCGAAAGGTTGAGGATGTCTGATATTTCGCATGGACTGATTACTTAACCTTGTTTCAGGTCCATTTTTTTCAAGATACTCGTTGCTTTAGGAATAGATGAGCAAAAAATTCCCCGTCCAGGTTTATCATTTTATTGGCAATCATGTTCTATCGAGAGGCATTTAAAAAATAACTCCAAGGCATATAGAATCTGTGTAACTAATTGATTTACTGGGGTATTATTATACTAGTTTGGAAGAAAATAGGCTCCTAAATCACCACTACCATAGATAGATTGGGTATAGATGAAATTTATGCTTTTACCTTTCCTCCATTGATTCATTAGACCAAAGTGAAATACAATCGGGAAAAAATCCATTGATTTGCGATTATTCATTTTCTTTTTCCTTTTGAAAAGGAGTTAGCAGCCTTAAAAATGAAAAACATCATACGTACAGCCCTAGTCGGATACGGATCGGTAGCCGAAAAAATGCATGCCCCATTAATTGAAGTTTGTCAGGATTTGGATTTTGTAGCCGTGGTCGAGCGAAACGGCAGTAGATGTGAAGAAAAATACCCTCATGTAAAAACATTCAAACGCCTCGAGGAACTCCTCGAAGCGGATGTAGCTGACCTCATTTGCATCACCACTCCCAACGAGCACCATTTCTCGATGGCCAAGCAATGCCTGATGGCGGGGAAGCATTTGGTTGTGGATAAACCCGTGACCATCCACTCTTGGGAGGCGGAAGAGCTTCAAAAAATCGCAAGTGAAAAAGGCTTGGTCTGCACCGTGTTTCATAATCGTAGATACGATGGAGACTATCGCACCCTACAAAAATTGGTGGCCGAAAATACACTGGGAAGATTGGTGTATGTCGAATCCCATTTCGATCGGTTTAGACCACAGGTGTCTGAAAACTGGAGGGAAAAGGACGTTCCAGGAAATGGCATCACTTATGACTTGGGCGTACACTTAATCGATCAGATTGCCTTGCTTTTTGGTGCACCCGATGGCATTTTTGCAGATATCCAAAAGCAGCGTACAAATGCTGTTTCAGATGACTACTTCGATATTTCACTTTTTTATCCAGGCTTCAAAGCGAGAGTGACAGCGGGAGTATTGGTCAATGTAGCCACACCCAAATTTCTCTTGCTAGGTGAAAAAGGAAGTTATCAGAAGTTTTTTCTGGACGTACAGGAGCAGGCTTTCAAAGACGGAAAAAAGCCCGAAGGAGAAAATTGGGGGGTAGATCCGGAAGAGCGATGGGGCAAATTATACCTGGAAAATGAAACCTTTCCTCTGCCTACAGAAAAGGGAGATTACCGGGTTTTCTATCAAAACGTAGCCGATGCAATTTTGAAGCAAGCCCCTTTGCTTGTGACGCTTCCACAAACTATTTTAGTTTTGAAACTTATTGAAGCGGCATTTCGCTCCTCTGAAGAAGATAGAATAATAAACCGAGAAACCGGTAATTGGTAGGATTTCAAGCCTGAATTAAATCCGATACGCTTAAGGACTCATTTTCCTTCACTCTCGTATCAATTTGTTTCCTTATTTTTGTAGCCTATGGCAAAGACAGAAACTCCCGGCGAAAACGCCCAATTGAAAGATATTATTTCCCATGCCAAAGAGTATGGTTTTGTGTACCCTAGTTCTGAGATCTACGACGGCTTACAAGCGGTCTATGACTACGGGGCTTACGGAGTCGAACTGAAAAACAACCTCAAGCGGCTGTGGTGGGAAACCATGACCCGAGTTTCTGACAACATTGTAGGCATCGATGCGGCGATTTTTATGCATCCTACCACTTGGAAAGCCTCCGGTCACGTGGACTCTTTCAACGATCCCATGATCGACAACAAGGACAGCAAGAAGCGCTACCGAGCAGACGTCTTGGTCGAGGAACATGCTGCCAAGCTGGAAAATAAAGGGCAAGTCGAAAAAGCAAGATCGCTGACGGCCGCTTTGGCTAGACTCTTGGAAGCGGAAGATTTGGCTGGAGTACGTGATCTGATCACCAACGAAGGCATCAAATGCCCGATCTCCGGTACCTCCAACTGGACTGATGTCCGTCAGTTCAACCTGATGTTTTCCACCCAAGTGGGTTCGGTTGCCGAAGATTCTTCGACTATCTACCTACGTCCAGAGACGGCACAGGGGATATTCGTCAACTTCCTCAATGTGCAAAAGACGGCACGCATGAAGGTTCCTTTTGGCATTGCGCAGATCGGAAAGGCATTCCGAAACGAGATTGTAGCCCGTCAGTTCATTTTCAGAATGCGTGAATTTGAGCAAATGGAGATGCAGTTCTTCGTTCGTCCCGGCACTGAGCTCGATTGGTATCAGAAGTGGGCCGACACCCGTATGAGATGGCACTTGGCTTTGGGTACACCTGCTGCAAAGCTCCGCAAGCACGACCACGAAAAGCTCGCCCACTACGCCAATGCAGCGATGGACATCGAGTTTGAGTTTCCGTTTGGCTTCAAAGAAGTGGAAGGTATCCATTCCAGAACAGATTTTGACTTGAAATCCCATCAGGAATATTCTAAGAAAAAGCAGCAGTATTTCGATCCGGAGATCAATCAGAACTACATCCCGTATGTGATCGAAACTTCCATCGGTGCAGATCGATTGTTCTTGTTGACGCTTTGCAACGCTTACACAGAAGAGAAAACCGAAGAGAAAAGCAGAACATATCTGAAATTCCACCCGGCGGTGGCACCGGTAAAAGCTGCCATTCTTCCTATCGTGAAGAAAGATGGCCTTCCGGAAAAAGCTCAAGAAATCGTGGATGCTTTGAAGTACGACTTCAACATCATTTACGAAGATTCCGGATCAATCGGAAAGCGCTATACCCGTCAGGATCTTATCGGAACTCCTTTCTGTATCGCCGTGGATCATCAGACTTTGGAAGACAATACCGTCACCATCCGTCATCGGGATACCACCGAGCAGGAGCGTGTGGCGATTTCAGAACTTCATGGACGGATCGCTGAGGGGACGAGCTTTAGAAGGATTTTTGAGAAGATTTGATTTCAGTCCCTCGACTAGCTCGGGAACCAAAGAAAAAAGCCGTCAGAATGAATTTTCTGGCGGCTTTTCTATTGGGTAAAAATTAAAGGAGTTTCAGAACTTAAAAATCAAACTGGAACCAAGATTCCAAGTTCTAAGATTAACAGAATCATCAATAATCACTTCTAAGATCCTTGGGGCATATATGATTTTTTGCTCAAAAGGAAAATTTCCATATACGTAATCCAAATCAATACTCCAAAGAACCTGTGAGCCCAATTTAAGTCGGGCCGATGTACCTCCGTTAATCAGGAATGCTGATGAGGAGCTTTTGAGAGGTTGATGGACAAACTTGGAAGGAGCTCGAGTTGGAACAATCACCTCATAACCCAAATTACTCATGTTACCATATCCCACGCCTTGCTTCCAAGAGAAACTAAGTTTTTTATCCAAACCAAACGTATAGCTATACCCGACTAGAAGATGGTGGATTTGATAATCCTTGTGGATAAATCGAAAAGTGGTTCCATCAAACTCAAAAGGGAAAATAGAATTAATAGAACCCGGATAAGATATAGGAAGGGAAGTAACCGGTAGAAGTGGTGTTGATCTTTGATCTTTTAATAGCTTAGCAAAGCCTGAAGGATCAAATCCATTACTGGAATATCGATAAGCCGACCAAAAACCCAATCCTTTCAGCATTCGATAGTTAACCCCCACTTGGTAGTAGTTTCCGGATTTTGCTGCGGCATTACCTCGTTTTTGTAATTGATCATATTGTAAAAAAACTATTTGAAAAGGAGGCTTTCCCCAATCTGAAACGTTTTTTTCAAAGGGTCCTAATGGAGAACTGAAACCTGCCGAAAATGACATTTCCCATCGGCTTGGAATAGTGTCCTGAGAAAAAGCAGGAAAGGCAGATAGCAAAAAAATAAGTGCGATGAATCTTACCATGTGTATGAGATTTGGAAACCTGCATTTAGTGTTCGGTAGTTCACTTCATCATTGAAATAAGTATAGGTGGATCCTCCGGGAATCAGAAGAAGCACATAGCGGTAATTAAAATCTGCCCGCTGATAACTGACCTTTCCGCCAATTCTCAGTCCTTCTATCAACTCAAAAGACAAACTCGAAGCTAACCCCGCTACCAATCCATCTATCGGTTCTTTGGAATTATCATTGGCAAAATTGAATGGATCATAGAAATAGCGATAATCAGGATAATCCAGCCTTCCAGGACCCGCCAAAAGACCAAAATTTCCCTGCCATCTATTTTTTTCCCAGAGATAACTTGCTTCTGAAAGAACCGACATTAGATTGTAATCCGAATGAACCAAAAACTGCTCTCGTTCTACTGGCTGAGGCAGTCCATTACGAATAGTTGTTTCTAGCTGTTCAATAGGTAACGTATTTTGAATTTGCTGGTAAATCACAGAAATTTTCAATGGGAGAGAGGTTCGAAAACCTACCCCAAAACTCATTTGATTCCCGGGTCTTGCATAGCCGTTTCGAAACTTTTGGATACCCAAATACCTCGGATTAGAAGAAGTGGAATTGTCAAAAATCCTAGTATAATTTTCTCTTGCAAAGCTGCCTATGGGGATAGCTGCTCCATATTGTGCTTGGATTTCCAGAGAATTCCAGAATTTATTCTGAGCTTTCAAAGAAGTAGAGAGCCCTAAAAATCCAAAAAATAGCAACGTCCACCTCATATACTTTGATTTTATCTAAGCTAATAAAAAAAATTAACCCTTTATGCAATTAGTTTAAAACTCGATCTTCCCCTTCTCTTTTCCCACACCTAACAGGAGACTTCGGGGCGACTTAGACTGGGAATAGACATGAACAATATTCTGCTGCCCGTCAAAGTCTTTCAGGAGAACAGAGCTTTGTACCTCCACACTTTTTGGCATTTCCGTAGCCGATGACTCCAGATAAAACCAAGCGGCATCCTCATCGACCTCATACCCCAGGTAAGTCAGCGTCACCGATTTTCCATTGACCCACACTTGATTGTGCTTGAGCAGGTAGGTTTTGATTTGACTTTCTAGTTTGGATTTGTCTTTGGGCTTTAGGAAATCCACTTTTTCCTTAAACTCACTTCCCAAAGCCACCTCCAGATCATCCCAAAAAATCTTCTGGGCAATCTCCATTTTCTTGCTTTCTGGATTAAAACGCATTTCGGTCAAGGAAATGAAAAAAGGATGAAAAAGGAATAACCAGATACTAAGTGTGAGGTGGATAAATTGCATTTGGTTGGGATATTATGCCTATTGTGGGAATAATGCTGTATTATTGCCCGCAATTTAATTCTTTTGAACGCTTCACCCTAAAAATGAATTCATTTGAGCTTTATTTCAAATTAGGACTTCAGCATATTCTGGATATCAAGGGATTTGATCATATCCTGTTTATCCTTGCGCTTTGCGCCATCTATGTGGCAAGAGATTGGGCTAAGATCCTCATTTTAGTGACGGCCTTTACCATTGGTCATTCTTTAACTTTGGCATTGGCCACATTTAACATTATCCAGGTTAGGTCTGATGTGATTGAATTCCTCATTCCTGTTACTATTGCAATTACCTCCTTGTTTACCATTTTTAAGCCTAAACCCACCTCCGGTAAAGGAGTCCAGCTGAATTACTTTTTCGCATCCTTTTTCGGATTGATTCATGGATTAGGATTCTCAAATTACCTCAAGGAATTATTGGGAAAAGAGGCCGCAATTTTCCAACCCCTGCTGGCATTCAATATTGGTCTCGAGGTCGGTCAAATTATTATTGTTGCTGCTTTCCTACTGCTCACTTCGCTCTTGAGCTTGGGTGGAGTAAATAGAAAAGAATGGACCTTGATCGTTTCCGCTTTTGTATTGGGAGTAGCTTGCATGCTCATGCTGGAAACCAAATTTTGGTAAAAAATCACCGATAAAAACAGAATTCTTTTCTGTTTGTTGATCAATATGTTAATTAGAAAATTAATAACGGCCAATATACTTATGATGAAAAAACTACTGGCACTAGCCACTCTTGGTTTGAGTGGAATAATCTCCGTCTTCGCTCAACATACCGAGCAAAACCATGGTGTTAGATTTGAGCAGCTGGGCACCATGCTGCGCACGCCCAACGTGTACCGTACTGCCTCCGGAGCACCGGGGCACATGTATTGGCAGCAGCAGGCCAACTATGTGATCGATGTGGAGCTCAATGACGACAATCAGTCCATCAAAGGCAAGGAGACTGTCACCTACATCAACAATTCCCCGGATCAGCTGACCTACTTGTGGGTGCAGCTGGATCAAAACAATAGAAGCAAGGATTCAGACACTCCAAAAACTACCGAATCCAGCGTCAATCCCCGCATGAGTTTGCGTCAGCTGGAGGGAATCCTCTGGCATTCGGAGGACTACGATCTGAAGATCCTTTCCATTAAAGACGCTTCCGGTAAGCCTCTTAATGTTGCCATCAACAAAACGATGATGCGCGTGGACCTTCCTCAACCTTTAAAAGCAGGTGAAACCTTCTCCTTTTCTATTGACTGGAGCTTCAACATACACAACCGCGTAGGGTTTATCGGTGGTCGTCCCGGCTATGAACTCTTTCCAAAAGACGGCAACTACCTCTACACCATGGCGGAATGGTTTCCACGCATGGCGGTGTATTCCGACTTTCAGGGCTGGCAAAACAAGCAATTTCTCGGACAGGGAGAGTTTGCCTTGACTTTTGGAAATTACGAGGTTCGCATCACTGTTCCTGCGGATCACATGGTGGGCGCTACTGGAGTGCTTCAGAATCCAGAAGAAGTCCTTTCAGCCACCGAATTACAGCGTTGGAATACCGCTAAAAAAACGCACGACAAGCCGGTAATTATCCGTACGCAGGCAGAAGCAGAAGCCTTGGAAAAGAAAAAAGCTTCCGGGAAAAAGACCTGGATTTACAAAGCGGAAAATGTCCGTGACTTTGCCTGGACTTCCTCACGTAAATTCATCTGGGATGCAATGGCTGTAAAGCAGGGCGGAAAGGATGTCATGGCCATGTCCTATTATGCCAAGGAAGCGAATCCGCTTTGGGAGCAATATTCTACCCGGGTAGTCGCTCACACGATCAAATCCTATGCTTCCCACACCTTCGATTACCCATATCCAACAGCTATTTCCGTTGAAGCCAGCAATGGAATGGAATATCCAATGATATGCTTCAATTATGGTCGGCCAGATGCAGATGGCACCTATTCAGATGCAATCAAATACGGTATGATTTCCGTCATCATTCACGAAGTGGGACACAACTTCTTCCCGATGATTGTCAATTCGGACGAGCGTCAGTGGACCTGGATGGATGAGGGCTTGAATACCTTCATGCAGTTTATGGCCGAGCAGGAATGGGACAGAAACTATCCTTCCCGAAGAGGTCCTGCACATAAGATTGCCCCTTACATGGCGAGTGAAAAACACTTGCTTGAACCAATTATGACCAACTCAGAAAACATCATTCAGTTTGGGCCAAATGCATACGCTAAACCAGCTACTGCACTGAATATTCTTCGGGAGACAGTGATGGGTCGCGATTTGTTTGACTTTGCCTTTAGAGAATATTCAAGGAGGTGGATGTTTAAGCATCCGACTCCGGATGACCTCTTCCGTACTCTGGAAGATGCCTCCGCAGTAGATCTGGACTGGTTTTGGAGAGGCTGGTTTTATGGTACAGATCCAGTGGATATTTCCATTGAACATGTAAAGTGGTACAAAATGGACAACCGTACTCCTGCTCAGAAAAAGGCTGAGGCAAAAAGTGCATTCGACAGAGAGGAAAGTTATGTCTCCAAAGAATTCAACAAGACTGATGTAGCACAAACCGTAGTGGAAGCAGATCCGGCAACCCGTGATTTTTACAATAGCTACAATCCATTTACCGTGACTCCGGAAGATGAGACGACCTATAAAAACTTCCTGGCTAGCCTCAACGAGAAGGAAAAGTCCTTGCTGAACAGCAACCTGAACTTCTACGAAATGACTTTCAAAAACATTGGTGGTTTGGTCATGCCGCTGATCATTGAATTCCATTATGCAGATGGTACATCCGAAATCGAGCGAATCCCTGCTGAAATCTGGAAATTGAGCGAATCCCAGGTGACCAAAGTTTTTGCTAAGCAAAAAGAGGTGGTCCGATTCGTCCTTGATCCCAAGCGGGAGACTGCCGACATTGACGAAAGCAGCAACTACTGGCCAAGACAATACCAGCCAACCCGGTTTGAACTCTTCAAAGGTGCGGGGGGAGTAAGAGGGGCCTCGATGGGAGACAATCCGATGAAAAAAGCCCAGAATAAGAAATAAGAAAAAAATCCCGGGGTAAAATCTCCGGGATTTTTTATATCTGATTGTTTTAGTATCCTACTGTAGCAATAAAAAGAATTTTAGCGTTTACTATAAATACTTTGTCAGATTAAGAGCACTGGGTGAAATTAAATGAGGTTTTATATCTGACCTTTTCAATTAGAGAAAAAAGGGCAGGTCTAGTAATCCCATCTCAACTTTTCCCAAATACTTGTCCGCCGAAGGAGGAATTTCTCTGATGTTTTGAAAAAAATTATATACTTCACAGAAATTCAAAAAAATCTGTGCGAACCCGCCTGCGGCCGACAGGTCTGTGGGAAACTTTAAAATTATCCAATTCATTTCTGCTGTGCCTACTAAATTTCAAATGTGACAAAGTAGGACTAATAAAAATAAATCATCACTCTAGTTTATTGAAATCTATGAGGCATCTCTTATTTTTCCTCGTTCTATTCCCTTTTCTCCTTGGCTGTGAAGAGGAGAAACCGTGTTTAGGTTTTTTATTTGGAGAACCTTTGGAAATTGGATTTGGGGAAACTATTGTTCACTGCACGGAGGATATTTCGATTTCATTTGTTGACTTACTTTCAGATTCAAGGTGTCCGATGAATGTAATGTGTATCTGGGAAGGAATGGTAGAAGTAAAAGTTTCAATGACCGTTCGGGGAAATCAATCAGTATTTTCGCTAAGCTCAGCACCTGAATTTGGAGAGAAAATACCTGATTCACGAGTAATTGACGGGTATTTCGTAAAGCTGGAAAATGTATTGCCCTATCCTGTGGCTAGCTCAGAAGTAAAAGACAAAGATAGAGTGCTGGTTTTGTCGGTTAAAAAGCAATAGCGACTTACCGACAAATTTTAATTTCCTTCAGAGAAGGGGTCATGTACCACCACAGGCTAAAATTCATTAAAGCTTTTTCCTCAGTTTGAAATGGAGAAAAGCTAACTCCGATATTTTTCACAGCTAATTTTTTCTAGAAAAGTCAAATTCAGATATAGGCTTGAGCCTGCAAACCATCACTTGAGCATTTGTATAAGTGTCTTTTCAAACATCCCCACCCCAGTCCCAATCAATTCATCCGGAAAGTCGTAGGTACCTTCATGCAACTGAGGAGAATTTTCCCCTGATCCCAACCCAAATAAAAACGATGGGCAAACTTGTGAGAAAAGCCCAAAGTCTTCCGACCATCGGAAAGGTTCTGGTTTCTCTGTAAGTGGAAGGCCAAGCGTTTTTGCTGCATTCTCTACTTGGAGATACAGTTCCTGATCATTCACTGAGACTGCAAACTGCTCCACAAAGCCAAAGCCCACCTTCAATCGTTCAGAATCGGCTACCGCTATGGCTTTTGCCTTAACTCTTTCGACCAGACTATCTAAGTCTTGCTGATTAAAAGCACGCAGAGTCATGCTGAGACTAGCATTTCCGGCGCTGGTGCCGAAGGCCAGGCTACCCAAATCGGCATGAATAAGCGTCAACAACGCAAAACCATTCGCTTCTTGAGGTAATTTTGGCAACTCTTGGATCAGTTGAGCCAAGGCTTGTGCCGGATTAATTCCTGCTTCGGGATGGGCTGAATGGGAGGTTTTGCCGGTCAAGTAGATGCTCATTCCGGTACTTCCTGCCGCAAAAGTTCCTTTTCGCATTACGACCTGATGGAGCGGATAGCCCGGTAGGTTATGCAGGGCAAATGCAGCATCCGGACGAATTTGTTCAAATCTTGGGTCGGCGAGTACCGCACGGGCTCCATCCCCGGTTTCTTCTGCTGGCTGGAAAAGCAGCACCACCTCTCCAGATTCAGGCCGGTTTTGGGAAAGCTTTTCTCCTAATCCACAAAGAATAGCCATGTGCCCATCGTGTCCGCAAAGGTGACCTTTGCCGGGAATCTGGCTTTTATACTCACTTTCCCTTAACTCTTCAATCGGTAGGGCATCCAATTCACATCGAAAAAGTAGCCTTTTGCTGGCCTTTTTTCCTTTGAAAACAAAAGCCAATCCTGTTCCTCCTCCCAATTTTTCAAAAACATGGTCCGGTTTCAATGGCCTGAAAAACTCCAAAATTCGTCGGGCAGTCTGGTGTTCTTCCAAGGCAGTCTCGGGAAATTGATGAAGGGTATGTCGAAGTTTGATCAGGTGGTTCATGGAAGTGAAGTTAAACGTTTCAAACGTGAAAAAATCTTGAAAATCTACTCAAATAGGATGCAATAAGCGAATAGGATAGCGCACATTTCGGCCTTCACCCTTAAGAATAAAATTCCCAAATCACGCAAATGCTGCAAATCACGGGTAGCATTGGCTTTGAAGGCAGGAGGGAAACCAAAATCTGTAACTTCAAATTTTGAGCAGATACCTATGTTTAACTGGCTCAAATTTCTAAAAAAAATGAGCCGATTAGATCTTCGAATTGGCTCATACTTGTTTCCTTGGCAAAATTACAGTTGCCCAGATCCAAACTTAAAACCCAGCCAAGCTCCGCCAATCATCAGCAGAAGGGTCAGAAAAAGAAGTAACAGGAGGGTGGAAAGGGGCATTTCCCAATCCTCACCACCGAATTTGAATTTGATAAGCTTATTCCAGTACATTAGATAAATGGTTTTAGGATATTGGTATTGAAAAATCACAAAGCAAAGGCATATGATCACTAAAGGTTTTCCAATTTTCAAGAGTACCGATTTCCATATGTCTAAGATTTGCCAAAAGTTTATTTGGAGCCGGCATTTAGTCAATATGATACGTCCTTTGATCACTTTTTCTAAATTATAAAGTTGACTGAGTCTCCTCACCCTGTTCTTCTTTGAAAAATCGATGGTAGCAACTTTCAATTCCAATTTGACCTAGTTCATTGATTACATCGAAGTAGTTCCACCATCGATACCGTTCATCCCAAATAACATTGCTATTGAAATCTCCTGTAAGTATAGTATTTCCAATTTTTTCTCGATTTACCTGAAGGTATTTCCATAGTTGTCCAATGTATCCAAAATTTGGAGCGTTATTTCTATGTGCCCAATAAATCAAAATGGTTATTGACACGACAAGGCAAAAAATATTTAACAGATTGATTTTTAAATCGATTGGGCCAAACTAGGGCCTTCAAATCGATATCATCTTTAGGAAAAAGGCCTAATCCTTTATTTTTGGAATCGCCTATCCAAAAGTAGTTTTTTGAGCATTGTAGGTAATCTTGGTGATTGGCTCTAGCCGGATCTTCACACTCCTGAATTATATAGATATCAGCATTTAATTCTGAAATTTTTTCAAACTTCTTTCTAAATGCTCCATTACAATTCCATGAGACGATTCTCAACTTTCCAACTTTCCAACTTTCCAACTTTATAACTTTCCAACTCCCTTACTTTTTTAGAACCACTTTCCAGCCCTTTTCCTCAATCTCTGATGCGGATTTTTCGACTTTTTCCCGAAGGCCTCTTTTAAAGGCATCCATCTTCTTCCCGACTTCCGCATCATAAGCTCCCACCATGGATGCAGCTAAAATTCCGCCATTTTTCCCTCCATTCAGAGCGACTGTTGCCACAGGAATTCCGCTTGGCATCTGCAAAATGGACAGGATGCTATCCCATCCGTCAATGGAGTTGGAGCTTTTTACAGGTACCCCGATTACCGGGAGGCTGGTCAAGGAAGCTACCATACCCGGCAAGTGTGCAGCTCCTCCAGCTCCAGCGATGATCACTTTGATGCCCCGCTCACGTGCTGTCTCAGCATAGTCGATCATGCGTCTCGGCGTACGATGTGCACTCACCACGGTGAGTTCATAGGCGATTCCGAGTTCTTCTAGAAACTGGGCAGCTTCTGCCATGACGGGGAGGTCAGACTGACTTCCCATGATGATACCTACCTGTGGATTCATGAAATGGATTTTATTTTGATCAGTTCTTTGATTCGTTGTGCACGGGCTTTAAGGACCTCGATGTTTTCATCCAAAATGGTCACATGGCCCATTTTACGAAAGGGTTTGGTCAGCTTTTTCCCATACAGGTGGATGTAAACTCCTTTCTCTGCCAAAGCCTCTTCTTTTCCCTCCACGATAGCAGGGCCAGAAAATCCGTCTTCTCCCAACAGATTGATCATCGCAGCCGGACATCTCAAGTCGGGATTGCCCAGCGGCCAGTTCATCACCGCACGAAGGTGTTGCTCAAACTGGGAGGTAAAATTAGCCTCGATGGTATGGTGGCCGCTGTTGTGCGGACGGGGAGCGATTTCGTTGACGAGGACTTCACCAGATTTGGTGACAAATAATTCCACAGCAAGGATTCCTACCATGTCCAATTTTAGGATGACATTTTTTGCGATTTCCTGGGCTTTGGCTTCCACTTCTGGAGAAATTTCAGCCGGAGCAAAAAGGAATTCCACCAAGTTGGCGGTCGGATGAAAAGCACATTCCACGGCAGGGTAGGCGAGTAGATCTCCGTTCTCATTTCGCGCCACGGTCACTGCAATTTCTTTATCAAAATCGATCAGCTTTTCTAAAAGTCCGGGGGCATCAAAGGCTTGGTCCAAATCAGCCTCGGTTCTGAGGATTTGAACTCCCCGACCATCGTAGCCTTCTCTTCCGAGCTTATTGACTGCAGGAAGAAAGTCTTTTTTAGCCAATACATCTGCTTTATTTTCCGTCAGGACAAACTCCGCCGTTGGGATCCCGTGTTGATTGTAAAACTGCTTTTGTTCACGCTTGTCCTGAATCAACTTAAGAATATCTGGCTGTGGAAAAACCTTTTTCCCTTCCTCCACCAACTTTTGTAGGGCAGCTGTGTTAACAGCCTCGATCTCTACGGTGATGACATCACAGTTTTTCCCAAAAGAATACACTGTATCAAAATCCTTTAGCGAACCTACCTGAAACCGTTGTGAAATGTCTTTACAAGGCGCACTGGGGTCTGGATCAAGGATATGAATGTCCTGGTTATAATTGATTGCAGACTGGATCAGCATGCGCCCAAGTTGTCCACCGCCCAGGACGCCTAGAATCTGTGAAGAGGAATGCATTGACATATCTTGAATAGTCTGTAAAAGTACAAGTTTCGGGGGGAAGGAAAAATTTACCCGATTTCCCCAAATTTAATCCCCATCAATTCCATCAGTTTATGGGCATTAAAGCTTGGGCAGGGTCCATCTTTCAGCATATAATCAAATCGAATGTCCTGATCTTGGATCTCAGAATGAAAAGAGAAGTTCTGAACCTGATCGGTATGCTCAGCAATCTTAGCCAATTCGATGTCGTGCGTACTGATGATCCCAAAACCCGGTGTCTTGAGAAGTTGCTGAATAAGTGCTTCCGAACCAGAAACCCTATCTTGGGTATTGGTTCCCTTCAGGATTTCGTCCAACATAAAAAGGACGGCTTCCCCAGATTCAAGCCGCTGAATCAATCGACGAATTCGAAAAAGTTCCGCATAAAAGGAGCTGACACTTTCGCCCAAATTATCCGAATTTCTCATGCTGGTGTATAGTTGAACCGGGCCAAGGACAAATTCATCTGCAAAGGGACGCAGCCCTAGATTGACCAAAACAGCATTGGTCCCAAGGGTTCGCATAAAGGTCGTTTTCCCGCTCATATTTGAGCCTGTTAGCAGGGCAAGAGCTGTCCCATTCCCTAACTTTATGGAATTTCCGACAGCTTTTTCAGGGTGTATCAAAGGATGGGTTACATTTTTGGCTTGAAGCAATTTTTCTTCTGACCAGAGAGCTTTGCCGGGATACCCTACTTCGAGTTCAAAACTCCCTAGGGAAACCCACACCTCCCAGTTTTCAAGTGACTCAGGAAGCTGATGGAGAGAAGTCCCCACTTGCTTCTTCCAGGACTGAAGCCTGAGAAAAAGCAAAAAGTCTGTCCAAAATAAAAGATTGACTGGCAAATAGAGCAAATTAAGCCGATTCTGAACCCAAAGCCCCAATTGGTCCAATGCTTTGAGTTGTGCAGAAGCAGGTCTGTTATCTGAGTAGAGCTTGGATTTTTCTTCGCTTACCAATTCGGCGTCCATATTCTCTGACTCAATTCTTTCAGCCCGGATACGCATGGATTTCATCTGTGATGAAAGGGGAATAGATTCAGCTGCTTGTTTGAGGGGTTTGAAAATCAGCGATAAAACCAACACGCCCACCAAAATCCACAAACCCAGGAAGGCTTGTGGAACAATTCCCACCGTCACCAAAATAAGGAGGGCCATTCCCCCAAATGGACCTAAAAAAGCCAATAAAATATGGAAACCCGTGGATTTCTCAGGTTCGGTCAACCAGTTTTTCCAGGAATCAAAAACAGGTTTATCCCCTTGAAAAGCCAGTCCAACCGCCTCCATAGACCGTAGAAATTCAGGTTTTCCCGACAATTCCGAAACAGCAATCGCCCTTTTTTTTGCTTGTGCTATAGAAAAATCAGAGTTCATCAACCCCGCCAATTTCTGTTTACCCCCTGGGGAAGTAGAATGATTCATCAGCTGAAACAGGGAATGGGTTCCAAATAGGTCGAGGTCATTTGAAAAGGGATGGGCTTTATAAGCGAATTCAGAACCAGCGTTCAAACCGCTGAGTTGGCGTTGCTGCCTGGCTATTTTTTGGTCTTCAATTTTCTGCAACGCCAAATAGATGGCTTCCTGATCTTTGGCGTAATTAAATTTTTGGATCAAAGATATAAACACCCAAATTGTGCCAAGTCCAGGAATCAACCAAAATAGCTGTTCTGCGAATCCCAAAATCAACAGTGCTCCCATGGCGAAAAATGCAGCTAGTCGTAGGCCACTCAAGCGGATCGCTTTGGCACGAAAGGCCTGAAGCTTTCCCTCTAAATTTTCATTTCCAAAATCAAACATGGACAAAGATAACTAAAGGGAAACAGGTGGGAGAATTCAGAAAATTGATTTGTTCGTATATTAGGTGGCAATGGCTACATGTTAATGGTAATTTTTTACCTTGAGTATAATTAGAAAACAATGAAGAAAGACAAAAAGCGCCTTCTACCTAAGCAGGAACCTACCGAATGGGACCTCAGTGAAGATTTTGGGATTTTGCCGAAAGACATTCCCCTGACCCAAAACATCGGATGCGTAGGGAGTGGCTCCAAAAAAAAGTCCTAAAAATTAACAAGCAGAAAAATAACACTAGATTTAGCAAATTTTATTGGTTATCCTTATGAAAACGAACACGTTACTCAAATTACCTGCGCTTCTTTTCGGAGTCACCATTTTTCTTTTTTCCTGTAATTTGGATTCGGAAAATTTCATTCCAGAGGCTGATTTGTCTCTTTTGGAAGATGAATTTGAGATCAATACTGTATTGGAGGATCTCGATAATATCTCGCTCAACGCCATGGAATCAAGCGGTTTGGGCCTGCGTGTCATGAATAGCTCCAATGGAAGCCTGTGCTCCACTGCAAAAATTAACCATGAGGCCTCCGCAAAAAAAATAACCGTCGATTTCGGAACCGGATGCACCGGCCCAAATGGAATAATCCGGAAAGGAAAAGTTATTTTTAATTACACCGGAAGTTTCCTATTACCAGGATCCAGCGTGACTACCACCTTTGAAGGTTATGAAGTCAATGGTTTGAAGTTGGAAGGAACCCGTATCATGACCAACATAGGTGTTAACCTTCAAGCTCAGGAAATTTCCTTTACGGTAAACATTCAGAATGGAAAGGTAACCTGGTCCGATGGCAAAGTTTCCACCTTTTCAGCAGATCAGGTGAGAAAGATTACCCTGGGTTCATCTGGGTATCAGGTTTCGGTTACTGGTAAAGGAACTGGCAAGACTCGCGGCGGAACATCTTACACGGCTGAAATCACGGAACCACTGATTGTGACGCAGGCTTGTTTGGAATCAGGCATCTCAGTACCGAATAAAGGGAAGGTTACCTTGAGCTTTACTCTTTTTTCCGCTACTGTGGACTATGGAACCGGGGAATGCGACAAGAAACTAAATGTCAGCTACCCGGGAGGGGTTAAAGAAATCACCTTGGATTGATTTGAATCAGATACTTTAAATAAATAGGCTGTCCGAAAAGGGCTGCCTTTTTGTTGCCTATGCAATTACCCATAGGAAAGTAATTAAAATCTGTGCTAACCCGCCTGCGGCCGGCAGGTCTGTGATTTTATCCGTGAGAATCTGTGGGAAAAAGTTAAGAAGTAGATTTTCCCATGATGTCATTTTTCTCCAAGCTTAAGTTCATGCATAAAGCTTATCCGATTTTACCAAGTTAACTGAATTTGACAAAGTAGGATTAAGTAATCACATCAAAAAGTAATACATACCTGCCAGCGGAAGGCCCAAAACCAGCGGATAGTAAAGTTGCTGATTCCTGCTTCAGTTAGGATTTTTTCCCAATCCTTCCTCGAAAAGCTTCTGAGAACAGACAGCGGAGCATCGTTTTGAACCATTGGAGACTTACTAAAAAGCTTGGTCAAGACCTTGATGCTATAATACGCGAGCGGATGCCGGTGGAGGTCATTAATCACGATTCCCAAACGGGCTTTTTCCTGCATCGCTTTAAAAAGCTCTACCAATTCCTCATCTGTAAAATGATGGGTAAACAGGGTGCAAGTAATGAAGTCCGTTTTTTCTGCTGCAAACTCAGGATGAAACACATTTTGAACCAGCCATTTAATGCCCTGCAGATCAGATTGTCTGGCTTTTGCTAAATTGATTATGTTTTCATTGGCATCAACTCCAATGAACTTAGCAGGAATTTTATTCCGAAGGGCCCAATTTTGCATGACACGGATCATATCGCCTCCACCACAACCGATGTCTGTGATCTCGTAATGATTTTGGGGATTGTTGCGCGCAAGTTGGGTCAATCCTAAGGTAGTGACATGATTTCCGCCCAACCATCGATTAATAGTTTTCAACTCCCGGAGCGTTTGCTCGAGTACCGGACCTGAATAATGCAGATCATCCATGATTTCCTTCTCAGTGCTCCTTTGGGAGAAAATACTCATCGTTTGTCCAGTTGAAGGGTTTCCAAAGTCAATCCGGGCCCAAATCCCATGGCTAAAATATCTCCCGCAATGGTAGGGTCGTTAAGCATTTTGTCCAGAACAAAAAGAACACTTACTGACGACATGTTGCCATGATTTTTCAAGACCTCCAAAGAATGTCGGTTTACCTCCGGTCCTAGCCCAAAAGCTTCCTGAACTTTCTGCAAAATTTGCTTCCCTCCTGGGTGAATGGCAAACTGAGAAATCTGGGAAAGGCCAAATTTTTCTTCAAATACGGTCTTCAACTTTTGAATCCCCTGATCAAGTAAAGCCGGGATGTACTGACTCAATCGCATTTCAAAGCCAAAATCTCCTATGGCCCAAGCCATGTCTTTTTCACCTTCGCGTAGAATCTGGCTCATGTATTTCTTTATTGTCAATCCATGATCCGATTGCATCACCAATGCAGCCGCTGCCCCGTCTCCAAAAAGCGAATTGGCTAGTAGGTTGTCCTCGGTGTATTCTTTCTGAAAGTGTAGGGTACAAAGCTCCACAGTCACAACCAGCACTTTGGCATCAGGCTCTGCTTTGAGAATTTTATCGGCAAGCTTTAGCCCTGTAAAAGCGGCATAGCAGCCCATGAAATGGATGCAATAACGCTCCACCGACCCATTCATACCAAGCCGCTCCACCAGCTCCAGCTCAACTCCCGGGGCAACCATTCCCGTACAGGAGACCAAAATCAAATGGGTAACTTCTTTTGGCTTTACCTGCGCCCGATCTAATGCAAGTTGTGTGGCCTCAGAAGCAAGTTTTGGCGCTTCTTCATGAAAAACTTCCATTCTGGCTTTAGTGCCGGGAAAGGGATTCAAGTCTTTGGATTTTGGAAAAAAAGAAAACTCGGACGGATTCTTTTTCTCAAAATCTTCAAGTACGCTGTATCGAAAATCTATTCCGGACATCCGATAGAAAAATTGAAGTTTTCGGCTTTCTCGATCATCCAGTCGATGAGCCAGCTGCATAAAGCGAGCTATTTCCGACTGGGGAATGGGTTTTCCGGGATTGGAAATGCCAATACTAACAATGCTGGAATTCATTCATTCAAGTTAGGGGAATATATTTAATTTAGTGAATACAATGAGAACCCTTTCCATCCAATAAGGTTAACTAGCCAATCCAACTTATCTATGATTACCCGCTCCAGCCTAAGCCATCTCCGAATTCCTTTCTCTTTATTTTTGATGCCTGTATTTTTTTTCGCCTTAGCCTTGACTCCCAATCTGAACGAATTGCGGCTAGCCTTGGTGTTTATAGCCCTGCACTTGTTTTTATATCCCAGCAGCAATGGATACAATAGCTATTTTGACCGGGATGAAGAAAGCATCGGAGGGCTTAAATTTCCGCCAAAAGTTACCCCAGACTTGTATTGGCTTTCGCAGGCTTTTTTTCTGATCGCATTGATTATGGGAGCATGGATCAGTTGGTCCTTCGCCAGCATGCTTGCCGTCTATGGACTGGTGAGCATGGCCTACAGTCATCCCTCCATCCGCATCAAAAAATACCCTTGGTTCAGTTGGGTGATTGCAGGGCTTTTTCAGGGATATTTCACTTTTGCGATGGCCTATGCAGGCTTGAGTGAATTAGGTTGGGAAGTGATTTTCAAACCCCATGTTCTGATTCCAGGGATGTTGACCAGTCTGATGCTATGGGGAAATTATCCGCTAACACAAGTGTATCAGCACCGCGAGGATGCGCGTCGCGGGGATTTGACCCTCAGCAGAATACTCGGAATAAAGGGAACCTTTGGCTTTTCGAGTTTCCTTTTTCTGCTTACGGGCCTTGGATTCATTTGGTACTTTTTAGGAAAAGGACAAGGGTCTATCGTTTGGGTTTATTTAGGCGCTATGACTCCGATTTTATTGTTTTTCTTAATCTGGTTTGGGTTTGTACGAACAAATCCTGAAAAATACGCCTCTTACAGCTGGGCCATGGGAATGAATGCGCTTTCGGCCATTTCGCTCAACGCTTTCTTTATTTATTATTTTCTCGAAAACACCCAGATTCTCCAGGTATTCGGCTATTAATCAAAAGGGCTTTCCGTGGGTATTACGGATGATGAAATTGGCAATTGATGGAACACGCCGGATAAGGGTTCTGGCGATTACAGATCCTCTTCCTGATCCGAACAGGCGCTGTACTGTTCTGCCGACAGCTAGCCGTTGCCGAAATTGTCCCTCCCAATTTTTTGAATAAATCTTTTCGACCTCAGCTCTCGAACTCCCTTGGTTAAGTGCCTCCGTGGCAAGCTTTGCCGAATGGATAGCCATAGCCATTCCATTGCCACAGAGCGGGGTGATTAATCCAGCCGAATCTCCGAGCATCAGGACGTGATTTTCCACCGGCAACTTGGCTTCAAAGTTTATTTCCGTAATCACCTCAGGCTTGTCAAAAAGGAATTCACTTTCCTGAAAAACCCGACTCAATATGGGATTTTTCCACAATACCCGTTTTTCCATCTCCTCTACCGAACCAAACTGCCGTAGCTGATCCCTACTTCCCAGGTAACATAGATTAAACTTATCCTCTTCAATAGCATTGAGGCCGCAATAGCCACCATTGAAATTATGAAGGGCAACTGTATCTCTTAGAAAATCTGTTTTCACATGGTATTTTACTCCTATGTAAGGGCTACGCTGAAAAATAAACTTGCGGTTCAGCGATTTGTCCAACTTGCTACGCTTGCCAAATGCTCCTAAAACATAAGGGCTCCGAAGTGTAGAAAAGTCAGAGAGTTGGATATCAAAGAGATCCTCGGCCGTGTTATAAATCAGATCGTTGACCTGAATACCAGTCCTGATTTCAACACCTTTGTCAATTGCCCGTTGAAATAGCCATTGATCGAGCAAAAACCGGCTGATTCCAAATCCCCCCAAATCCAGTGGGATATGAACGGAATTGCCCTGAGTATCTGAAAATTCAAATTGGCGGATTTCAGGCAGATCTAAAAAATCTGGAAAAAGACCATTTCTATTAAGAAAATCCCTCACCTCATTGGACACATACTCTCCGCAGACCCTATGGAAGGGATAGGTCTTCTTTTCAATCAAGACAACCTGATGTCCAGCGCTGTTGAGCAGCAAAGAGGCTACCAAACCGGACAGTCCCCCACCTATGATGACTATTTCTTTTTTTTCCCTATCCAACTGCCTTTAATTTTATGATACAACCGCTCATCAAATACTAGGTTTAACAAATGTCTTATCCCGAGGTTTGGAAGTTACTTTAAATTCCAAACAATTTTGAAATCCATGAACAAAACCCTACCCAAATTTCTGAGGAGAACCGCCCTAGTATTAGGTCTTGTCGGTGCATTGCTTCAGGCTGAGGATTCTTTCGCACAAAAAAAGAAGAAAAAAGGTGCCGAAACTCCTGCTGCTGCCACTGCTCCACCTGCTCCCGCAAGACCACAGAACAATGGTCCTGCCAACGGTCCAAAACCATATAAAGAAGTCATCACCGCTAAAGCAAAAAGCAAAACGGGACTTTTCAAGGTTCACCAGATTGAAGACAAATATTTCTACGAAATTCCGGATTCCCTCCTAGGTCGTGATATGCTGATGGTGGTGAGAATCGCAAAAACCGCTGACGGAATTGGTTATGGTGGGGAAAACACAAGCAACATTATGGTTCGTTGGGAGAAAAATCAAGATGACATTCTCCTGAAGGTAGTTTCTGTCAACAACTATGCGGCAGATTCACTTCCTATTTCACTTGCTGTTAAGGCCTCTAACCTGGAACCTATCCTTCAAAAATTTGCCATCAAATCTAAAGCAACAGACAGTACCGGTACGGTGATCGAGGCCACAGACCTATTTGCCAAAGACAATCAAGCATTGGGTCTTCAGCGAAATAGGAGAACTCAGTATCGTGTGACACGATTGGACAATGAGCGGTCTTTTATCCAGCATATCCATACTTATCCAATCAACATTGAGGCGAGATATGTATTGACTTATTCCGCCAGTGAACCTCCTTCAAACAGTGTCACCGGATTGATCACCTTGGAAATGAATGCTTCCATGATCCTTCTTCCGAAAGAACCGATGAAACAGCGTTTAGCTGATCAGCGTGTGGGTTGGTTTGCAAGGTCTTATGTGGATTATGGTGCTGATGAGCAGCGAGCCACTTCCCGTAGATATTTGGATCGCTGGAGACTTGAAGTGAAGCATGGAGATGAAGAAAAATTCAAACGGGGTGAGCTTGTGGAGCCCAAACAACAAATTGTCTATTATATCGATCCCGCTACTCCTAAAAAATGGGTGCCTTTCCTGAAACAAGGGGTAGAAGATTGGCAAAAAGCCTTTGAAGTGGCTGGCTTCAAAAATGCAATCATCGCTAAAGAAGCTCCAAGTCCAGAGGAAGATCCCACCTGGAGCCCAGAAGACGCAAGATATTCGGTGATCAGATATTTCGCTTCTGATATTCAGAATGCCTATGGCCCTCACGTGTCTGATCCTCGTTCGGGTGAAATTCTTGAGTCCGATATCGGATGGTACCACAATGTCATGAACTTATTGAGAAACTGGTTCTTCATCCAAACCGCAGCGGTTAACCCCGATGCGAGAAGTGTCAAATTTGATGATGAGGTGATGGGACGTTTGATCCGATTTGTATCTGCCCACGAAGTGGGACACACACTTGGACTTCCACACAATTTTGCCTCTTCAGTGGCTTATCCAGTCGAAAAACTCAGAGATGCAGCGTTTACTAAAGAATTTGGAACTGCACCTTCAATTATGGACTATGCTCGATTCAACTATGTTGCGCAGCCTGAGGACAAGGGAGTGAGCCTAATGCCTGATGTAGGACCTTATGATAAATATGCCATCATGTGGGGATACAAGCCGATTTTGGAAGCCAAAACTCCCGAAGATGAATTGGCAATTTTGGATAAGTGGATAGTGGATAAAAAAGGAGATCCAACCTACCGATACGGTCGTCAGGGCAATAATTATGACCCAACTACCCAATCAGAAGATCTTGGGGACAATGCGGTGCTAGCTTCTGAGTATGGAATCAAAAACCTAAAGCGCATTATGCCTAATCTGATCGAATGGACCACTGAAAAAGATAAGCCTTACAAAGGCTATGCGGATTTGGAAGAAATGTACGGTCAGGTGATAGGTCAGTTTAACCGCTACATGGGTCATGTACGAACCAACGTGGGTGGTGTGATGGAAATCTATAAGTCATCCGGACAGGCTGAACCCGTGTACACGCATACTTCCAAGGAAATGCAAAAGTCAGCTGTGGATTTCTTGAACAAGCACCTTTTTGCTACTCCAAGCTGGATGATGGATGAGACCATTATTGCAAGAATTGGAGATTTTGGAGCTCTGGAACGAATCCGCGGAATACAGGTGACTACACTCAATGGAATTCTGGAATGGGGTAGATTAGGACGTGTGATTGAAAATGAAGCACTGAATGGCAACAATGCCTACAAAATCACTGAGCTATTTGATGATCTAAGAAAAGGAATTTGGACTGAATTATCGGCAGGTAAGTCCATTGATGTACACCGAAGATCACTTCAACGTGCTCACATCGAACGTTTGGAGCTTCTTCTCACTGGAAATGTGGCCGCTTTGCCTGCTCAGTTTAGAGCATTTGCCGGGCCGCAAATCAATGCAGCACAGTCAGACATCCGGCCTATGGCTAGAGGAGAATTGAAAACTCTTCAAGCTCAAATCCGAGGAGCAATCGGCAGAACTTCCGATAGGATGAGTAAACTTCATTTGGAAGATGCTCTCGAAAGAGTCAACAAAATTCTAGACGAAAACTCGGGAGAATAATCCCCGAAAAATTCAAATCCCACAGTACCGCCCGTTCGATTGGGCGGAAGCTGTGGGATTTTTGTTTTATCCAGATCTGTCGATCAGCTATTTTTCGGCGCTTGATATAGAAATACGCTTTGTGAAATAAAATGGAAATACGCTTTGTGAAATAAAA
>CAZNND010000034.1:0-10202 GCA_964574365.1 uncultured Limnohabitans sp. | reverse complement strand
GTGAAATAAAAAAGAAATACACTTCGTGAAATAAAATAGAAATACGCTTCGCGAAATAGATAAAGATACGCTTCGCGAGATAGGGGATCTATATTTCGGCCGAAGGCCCTATTTCAGCCGCAGGCGATATCTCCACTGTATTTCTTTTGAAATGAGATACGCTTCCCGAAATACATTTGAAATACGCTTAGCGAAATACATAAAGATACGCTTCTCGAGATAGGAGATCTATATTTCGGCCGAAGGCCCTATTTCAGCCTCAGGCGATATCTCCACTGTATTTCATTCAAGATACGCTTCGCGAAATACATAAAGATACGCTTTGCGAGATAGGGGATCTATATTTCGGCCGAAGGCCTTATCTCAGCCCCAGGCGATATCTCCACTGTATTTCTTTTAAAATGAGATATGCTTTGCGAAATACATTTGAAATACGCTTCGCGAAATAGGACAGCATACTCATGGACGTAAGGCTGTATTTCGGCCGCAGGCCTTATTTCTATAGTATTTCCACAGTATTTCTTTTTCTTAGGTAAGCTTCGCTACATAATTCATGTTAAAACTTCATCTTCAGCCCAAATAGGAAATTAGTGCCCGCCTGCGGATAAAAGAAATTTTCCGTCACCAGGTCTCTTCCGCTTTCCCCTGCCACAAAATAGCTAAAGGTGTATCCGTTGGGTTCGTACAGCTCATTGAAGAGATTGTTGATCAGCAGATTAAGCTCTAGACCTTTGAAGTAGCGGGGAGTTGCTGAATAACTGATCCGTAAATCATTGGTGAAAAAGGCGTCCAAAGATCTTTTTTCATTGGACGTATTATCCAAATACTGCCTTCCCACGTACTTGCTCAGCCAGTTGAGTGAAAGATTTTTGACCGGTTTGAATTCGATAATTGCCGAGCTCACCACATTAGGGGAAAAGGCAATGTCCGTATCGGAATACGTGGAGGTCTCCTGTCGAAAATCATCCACACTATAATCGTCCAAGTACTCGGTAAACTCTCGGATTTTGTTTCGGCTAAAGGTAAGATTTCCACCTAGGGTCCACTTGGATGCAAGTTGGTATGCTCCGTCCAGTTCGATTCCTGCCCGATAGGATGAGGCCACATTTTCCCGGATATAGGCTCCTACATCATTGATTCGTCCAGTCAGGATCAACTGATCTTTGTATCCCATGTAGTAAAAGTTCGCATTGTAACTGAAACTTCCTGTTTTGGCACGGATACCAGCTTCCAGATTATTCAGCCTTTCTGGTCTTGGAACCTCCGTGATGGGGTTATCGGTAAAATCAGATCGAGTAGGTTCTCGATTGGCCACCGCATAGCTCGCATACCAAGTTTGGTTCCCTATTTCGTAGGAAAATCCAAATTTGGGATTAAAGAACAAGTAATCGGCTCTCCCATCTACGATTCGTAAATCATCATTTACGCCAATAAAAGAGTAATTGATACCTCGGAGCTGCAAGTCTCCAAAGAGGTTCAAACCAGGTTTAATTTCGTAGGTGGCCTTGGTATAGATATTCCGGTCATCCTTGATCGCGTCATTGTCATAATAGCGATCTCGGATGTTGGTATTCCCAGCAAAGCGAGCCCAGATAATTTCCCCAAAATGAGCCCCATCGTATCGGTTGGCACCTCCGCCCAGGATAAAATCCAGCTTGCCATCAGTGGAAACATAGTTAGCCGAACCCACAAAACCGTAGAAATCATTGTCTAACCAGCGACGGCGGATGATGTCTGTACGCGAAATGACCTGATCTCCGATGATCACATTTGGCAGGTTATATCTCGAAAACCGATCATTTTCCCTGAACTGTTCATAAAATCCTCTGCCGTAGGTGTAGTGAAGGGCAAGATTGGTTTTCCAATTTGATCCTGCTTTTCCAGTATAAATCAGCTGATAGTGATCCTGCTGGTAATTATCGGTTTCATTGTCATAGGTATAAAAGTTGAACGTTCTGTCAGTTTTCAGTTTCGATTCAGGAAGTCCATACCAGCTTTGGTAGGTTTGTTCTCTTCCTGAGAAAGCCACCAACTTGATTACACTTTTATCCCCGTAGTACCCGGCGGAGACAAACCAGCTGTTCAAGTCCGAAAATGCCCGATCCACATAGCCATCCGAGGTGATTTTTGAGAGTCTGGCATCTACCGCAAAACGGTTGTTGAGCAGTCCGGTTCCGGCCTTCACAGTATGTCTCCAGGTGTTGAAGGAACCAAAACCGTTATCCAGTTCGGCATAGGCCTCATCTTTTCGGGTATCCGTCTGGAAGTTGAGACTTGCTCCGAAAGTTGCCGCCCCGTTGGTGGAGGTGCCGACTCCCCGCTGAATTTGTATGTTTTCTACAGAGGAGGCAAAATCGGGCATGTTGACCCAGAATACGCCATGGGACTCGGCATCATTGAGTGGAATACCGTTGATCGTGGCGTTTATTCGCGTTTGGTCTGAACCCCGGATTCTAAGACCGGTATAGCCGACACCAGCTCCGGCATCCGAAAAACTCACCACAGAAGGGGTAAAATTCAATAAAATAGGAATGTCCTGACCCAAATTTCGTTTGGTGATTTCAGACTTATCCACATTCAAAAATGTGGTTGGAGTATTGGTGGAAGCTCGGGTAGCCGAGACGATAAATTCCTCTGTCAGGAAATCCTTAGGTTCTAGCCTAACTTCAAAATCACCAGCAAAAGGGACAGAGATACCTATCCTCTTGCTTTCATAGCCAAGGTAGGAAACACGGATTTCAAGGCTTCCATTAGCCAGTTTTGCCAAAGTAAATTGGCCGTATTCATCGGTTACAGTTCCTCTTCCGGTCAGTTCCGCCAACACCGATGCACCGATAAGGGGCAAATTGGTTTTGGCATCTACTACTTTGCCATTGAGATTAGTTTGGGCCCAAGCGGACCACGTGGCCAGATAGACAATCAGGCCCAGTACTGATTTTTTCATGTTTAATTTCCCCTTCCGGGTGTTTGAGTGAAACATAGGAAAACCTAGGGGAGGTTAACCGTGGTTGTTTTACCCGTTTAAGCAGAGAAAAATAACTAATCAAAGCCTGAAGGGTACCACTTCAGTCGATTAATTTGAATTTCTCTTTGCTTTCTCATTTCCCTTCGCCGGCATTACCCGGATCAGGTCGTATGGGTATGATCTCAGCCCGTTGTATTAAGGCACCCCTTATGATCTGTCAACAAAGTTACAAGTGAAAAGTTTTTTTACAAGGCTTAAGCTTAAGCCACTTTTTTATAACTTCATGCACAAACCTTAAAACCAAACCCTATGCGCCTGTACAAATTGACTTCCGGCACCTTATTAGAAATTGATTCTGAGATTTTTATGGGTCCTGAACTGGATTGGGATCAATTGCTTGGGAGGGAAAATTTGCCCCAATTGTTGAAATCAGAATCTGCACACTGGGAAAAAATTTCTTCAGCCAAAGCAAGTGAACTCAAATCAGAGGGACTTCTTGCTCCCATGGGTAATCAGGAAATCTGGGCTGCTGGAGTGACCTACTACCGAAGCAGAACTGCGAGAATGGAAGAATCCAAAGATGGAGGCGGTGCAGATTTTTACGATAAGGTGTATGTGGCAGAACGTCCCGAACTCTTTTTTAAGGCTACAGCAAGCCGGGTATCCAATCCAGGGGAGACAGTTAATATCCGTAAAGATTCCACTTGGGATGTACCTGAACCAGAATTGACCCTGTTGATTTCTCCTTCAGGGAAGGTTCAGGGTTTTACAGTAGGCAATGACATGAGTAGCCGAAGCATTGAAGGGGAAAACCCCTTGTATCTTCCACAAGCAAAAGTCTATCAAGGTTGTGCGGCAATAGGGCCCTGTATTTTGATTCAAGAAGAAATGCTTCCTGACAACACAAAAATAAGCTTAGAAATCCTGCGAAGCGGAAAAACTGAAGCATCTGGTGAAACTACCTTGGCACAAATGAAGCGTAAACCCCAGGAGCTTGCTGACTGGCTTTTTCGGGCGAATACCTTCCCGATTGGATGTTTAATGATGACGGGAACGGGGATTGTTCCGGATAATTTTACCCTTCAAAAAGGAGATGTGGTACAAATCACCATCGAAGGAATAGGAACATTGGAAAATCGGGTCGGTTTGGTCTAATCATGTCCGTTTTCTATCAAAAGGCACTTGCTCTCGGGACTTATCCACAAGGCTATCACCTCATCACAGACCGAATAATCGATGCTATTCCTGAGATTCGGGAATTAAGCGTTGGGTTTTTGCAGGCATTCCTGCAACATACCTCTTGTGGCCTGTGTATCAATGAAAACGCTGATCCAAGCGTAAGAAAGGATTTCAAAACCTTCGTAGATGAGTTGATACCAGAGACTTATCCACGATTTGTCCACACTTACGAAGGAACCGACGACATGCCTGCGCATATAAAAAGCGCTTTTTTTGGTACGAGTGTCATGCTACCCATTAGGCGTGGAAAACTTGCTTTGGGAACTTGGCAGGGGGTTTACCTTTGTGAATTTAGAAGGGATGGGGGGCTCAGAAACTTGGTTTTGACTGCTTTTGGCACTAAATAACCCATTGACTCCCCTCAATTACCACTGATAAAATTCATGGATTGGGGCTTCAATTTCAAAACTATTTTTGAATTGCATCGAATTTACATGAATATTAAGCTTGGATTGATTGCCTTAACTGGGGTTCTTTTTGGATCGCAACTACAGGCACAGAATTTACCGGAACAAAATGCTTTTGCATTTAAACTCAAAGATCCCATTGTACTTGACGGGGTACTGGATGAATCCATTTGGACGGACTCAGAAGGCTGGAATGGGAATTTTAGGCAGTATTTTCCGTCTGATACTTCAAAATCTCAAGTTAATACAAAAGTTAAGATTGCGTTTGATACTGAGAATTTCTACATCGCTGCAGTGATGGAGAACAATGGTCCAAGAAACTATGTCTCCACTTCACTGAGGAGAGATTTTAGGGGCGAACAAAACGATGCGATTGTCTTTGTACTCGATACCTTTAACGATAAAACCAATGCCTTTTCATTTGGAATCAATCCTTATGGTGTCCAGCGTGAGGGCCTTATTTCGAATGGAGGTACCCGATCCGAGGACTTAAGCTTAGCATGGGACAATAAATGGTTTTCGGAAGCAAAAATCTTTGAAAATCATTGGCAGGTAGAAATCGTAATCCCTCTTTCCACCCTTCGTTTCAATGATGGCGCCCAAAATTGGAATGTAAACTTTTATCGAATAGATAGCCATTATGGTGAACGCAGTACTTGGTCTCCGATCCCAAGAAATATTCCCATCATTACAACTGCCTTTCTTCAAAAACTAATTTTTGAAGAACCTTTGAAGAAAAAAGGTTCTGCTAATGTTTCCTTGATTCCATACGTAGCGGGTAGGACTTCGCGCAACTTTCTGGAGGGCACCCAAGAAAAGCTCACGCCCGCTGTTGGTGGTGATGCTAAAATTGGTATCGGGCCTGCATTGAACCTAGACCTGACTTTTAATCCGGATTTTTCTCAGGTAGAAGTTGATCAGCAAGTAACCAATCTGGATCGTTTTGAAATCTTTTTCCCCGAACGAAGACAGTTTTTTCTGGAAAATGCGGATCTATTTGAAAGTTTTGGTCAGATGAGATCCAGACCGTTTTTCTCCAGAAGAATCGGAGTGGACATTGATTCAGCCACCGGACAAAACGTGCAGAGTAAAATTATTTATGGCGCCAGATTAAGCGGTAAGCTCAATGAGAACTGGAGAATCGGTGCCATGAATATGCAAACTGCTACCGATGAACGTGCAGGAATTGTAGGCAAAAACTTTTCTGTTTTGGCACTGCAGAAAAAAGTATTTACCCGATCCAATATTGGGCTGATCTATGTCAACAAAGAGTCGCTGGCTCTGGATGAATACCAACAGTTGTTTGATCCCACAGCTTACAACCGCTTGATCGGTGCAGATTTTAATTTGAATTCTTCAAATGGAAAATGGACGGGAAAAGTGTTTTATCACCGAACGTTTGAATCGGTAGATGTGGAAAAACCCTATTCCTTTAATGTGTACATGCTTTTTACAGACATTCATTGGAATTGGACCTTCAGCTTTCAGGATGTAGGAAAATCCTTCAACCCGGAGGTAGGATTTGTGCCCCGAGTCGATTTCAAGCGACTGAATCCCGATGTCACTTATCTCTTTTATCCTAAATCCAAACTGATCAATCGTCATGGCCCCAAGTTGGAATTTGAAGGGTATTGGAACGAAACCTTGGGTACAACCGATCGGGACATCAATTTGGGGTATATCATCCGGTTCAATTCCCTGGCAGAACTGGAAGTCACCCAAAGAAACCGCTACGTGTACCTTTTCAGCAACTTTGACCCTACCCGGTCTGGAGGAACGCCGCTCGCAGCGGGGACTGATTACCGCTTTAGAAACGTACT
The DNA here is from genome assembly GCA_964574365.1 of uncultured Limnohabitans sp. GTDB lineage: Bacteria > Bacteroidota > Bacteroidia > Cytophagales > Cyclobacteriaceae > Algoriphagus. Next base: position 3,771 of record CAZNND010000034.1, on the reverse strand, counting down.
CGTCGATTACCGAACCAATCCAAGAAATAAGCTGAACCTCCAGCTTTTGGGTGAATTTGGTCAATATTTTACGGGCAATATCCAGCGGGTGACCACCCAAACCGGGCTTCGCTTGGGCTACCTGGCGAATATTTCCATGAACTTCAACTATGCGAGGATCCGAATGCCGAAGCCACAAAACGATGCCAATTTGGTGTTGGTCGGACCAAGGATTGACCTGACGTTTACCAAAAACCTCTTCTGGACCACCTTTATCCAATACAACAACCAAATCGACAACATCAATATTAATACCCGTCTACAATGGCGCTATGCCCCTGTCTCCGATCTGTTTTTGGTGTACACCGATAACTATTTCCCTGGAGACTTTATGCCCAAGCAGCGTTCGCTGGTATTTAAGTTGAATTATTGGTTGAATTTGTAAAATGTAACTAATACCTAATCTCCAAACCTATCATCTTTCCGTTCTCATACAAGGCTTCGGAAGTAATGCATCCGGATTCCCTGTAATTCAGCACCGTACCATGGATTTTCCCGTTTTTGTAGGGAGTCACGCTGGAAATCCAGCCTGCCGGATGGGGAGAAACAAGGTCGGAGAGATCGCAAACTCCCTTTTCAATCGGCAAATTCAATTCAAAGCAAATGCTGACTGGGTTGTAGAAGGTAAACCAATTCCCTTCCTTCTTTCCATTCACATAGTTTCCCGATTCCTTGATTAGCCCTTTGTAAAAAAAATATTGCCAAAGGCCAACAGGTTTTTCTGGCTTAACCTGCCTTTTGCATAGACTCCATGAAATTCATCTCTCCATTCCAGTTCCCTTTTTCCTCTCTGAAAATCCACTAACAGCCTTTGATCTTTTCTGGATAAGTTTTCCCATCGCCTGTTTCCGGAACAGTATTTGGTTTGGTGGTAAGGAAAGGAATCGTCCTTACCTGCCACGATAAAATAGTTCAGCCTAGGAAAAAAATTGACAGAACAGTATGCTTCCCCTTAGCCAAATTCAATATCCACCGTGTCCGATCCAACAGGCCAGCTGATCAATTCATCGATGAAAAACGTAGCCACAAAGCGGTAGCCTAAATCAGGAAAAACCTCCGTCCGTTTGGTAATGACATGTCCCTTAAAAACCAAATCCGCTTCTATCAACTGACGGATGCTGAGGTTACCCGTGAAATCGCAACCGCATTCAGATGCAACTCCGAATGACTGAACCAGAGAAACTAAAAACGCAACCAGTATCTGTTTCATTTACTTGCTTCCACTCTTACTTTTTTACCTGTCATCAGAATTCTCCGGTAGCCGTTTTGGGTATCCGAACTCACTTCTTTTCCCAATACTTTCACTTTGGAATATTCCTCAGGTATTTCGATCGAAATGCCCCATTTGGCCTGGGTCTGTTCTACTTCGATGGCCCGAACTCCTGACTTATCCACATAGCTCACCCGTATTTCATTGTTGCCAACGATGACTTTTTGAATGGAAGCTTCTTCCCAGCTTGTTGGCATTTGGGGACGAATATGGATTACCTTGTTTCCCGCATCCGGCTGAATGCCGAAAAATTGAGTAATAATCGGTACGGCGAAGCTATACATCGTCCAAGCTTGGGAAAACATCCCATAATCGGGCGAAACCTCGTAAAGAGATCCCGGCAATGCAAACCCAAAACTCCGCGTCACTCGCTTCAGGTAGTCCAAGGCTCCGTCTGGATTTCCATAATTGCCTTCTCCAATGGCTGAAACTCCAGTAGGTAAAGTCATCACAGCGCCCGTGTAGGAGAAGCTCTTACTTCCTGCAAAAGATCCGTCCTCATTTTCGGCCTGCTCGTCTCGATCGATGCCAGTTACAAATGTGCCGAAAGGATTCGTGTATTTTTTGGCTGTGGCCAACCCAATTTTGGCTTTAACCCGATCAGCTATTCCGGTTTCCATCGGTGTATTCACCACCCAATTGTGAAAGAGGACAAAGCCCTGCTTTTGGCTTTTGGGCAATGTGGATAACTTGGCTTTGGTCGCTTTCAATTCCTCCACTGCCCAAGGCTTTTTCAGAGTGTCGGCACGGACAATCGCATCATCAATCAAGTGCAAGGCTTCCTCCACGGTTCCGATAAAATCCGCATAGCTTCCAAATTCCTCCACCCAAAATTCCGCATTGATCTTAACAGCCAAGGCATCTGCTTTTTGTTGATAACTTTTCGAGAGTTCTGCTTTTCCCAGAATTTCAGCCATTTTAGCCGCATCAGCAAAAGCCTTTTGGGAGTAGGCGGCCACATCGATCATCTCAGATTTAAGCCCGTGGATTTCCATCATGCCGTAGCCGTCGGCGAGAAGATTGCCGTCTTTGTCATTTTCCCGAAGGAGCCAATCCAAGCCTTTTTCAATGCTTGGAAAATACTTCTCCAATAATTCCCGATCACCTGTCCAGCGATACACCTCCCAAATAGTGGAAACCCATTGGGGGGTCTCGTTGATATTTCCGGGATTGTAAACGGCTCCATTGGTACTCACTTCGTGGATGATTCTTCCGTTTCCATTTTCTTTTTCGGAGAGTTTGTGGATAAGTTCGAGGGTGGAATAGACCAAATCCTTTCTCCCTGTAGCAATCAAGCCTTGAATGGTGTACTCACTATCGACACCAAACCACCATGGATAATCGGGCAGGCCTGCTCCAAATCCCCTTCCGATCCCAGGAACTTCCCGAATAAGCCAGTCGGTAGTGTATTTGATCCATTCAAAAGTCTGCTGAAGTTGCTTGTCCGGTATTTGGATCTCCGCGAGACGAACCAATTCCTCATATCTTTTCTTTTTGGCAAACCAATCTTCAACAAGGTTTTTTCTCAAATCCACCAGAGTTTCCATGGCTTTTAGCTCACTTTCAGTGGATCCTGCAATAAAAATCGGAATAATTTGTTCTGTTTCACCTGGTAAATTACTTTCTAAGGAAAATGCCGCTTCAGCTCCATTTCCTCTCGGAGAATAAGTACAGGTAAGTTCATTTTGAGGAAAAAGCGTCACTCCCTCAGACGTACCCCACACTGTAAACCAAGGATTTCCCGCGTCTTTTGCAGAAAAGGTATTGGTTAGCGCATCAAAAGTAACGACATCCCTTTGATCAATCATTCCCGTTCGCTCCCCCAACCATGAAGGCATTAGATCCACGTAGGCATTGAATTGAAACTGTACCGATTTATCAGACTTATCCACATTTTTTATTCGAAAAAGAACAGTCATTCCTTCTTTACCATCAGGCACAAATTGCATCCGCTCGACTTCTATTCCGGAATTTTCTAAAGAAAAATGGAGCATACTGGAAAAAGGATAGTTGGTAAAAGACTGAGACTTATCCAAACAATAAGGATCTCCTTCAACACGGATCGAAGCAGTAAATCCATCCATCAGCTTAATGGGATGAAGCCAAATACCACCCATTTCTCCTTCCACATGCCAACCCAAGTCAGGGAAACTCCCATTTTGGTGACCGACTAAATACATTCGGTCGCCTGCTGAAACGAAAGGAGAAGCGAGGTAGTCAGTCTTCCCGGTCAGGCCTTCCTGTAGAGACAAATCTTCAAAAAGACTTTGTTCCGGAGAAATGGATTTCTGACAGGAAATTAATGTGAACAAAAGCCCTGAAATCAAAAGTTTATGGTTCATTGGAAACTGAAATTATGCTATAAGTTAAGCCAAATCTCTTGATTTTGGGGAAACAATAGTTTTAAATTATGTGTATCCGGTTAGCTGCACGTAGCCAAAGAATGACAGTTTGTGACACTA
>CAZNND010000033.1:0-39922 GCA_964574365.1 uncultured Limnohabitans sp. | reverse complement strand
AGGGTAAAACTAAAAAGACTTTAACCGTCACTTAATGATTAACATGGCACTAGTTTATCTAGGTACTTTTGATAAATGCTTATAATCTGCTCTTTATTTAGGGTAGAGCAATAAGAAGCATATTTGAGAGCTTGCCAAGTAACATCTTTACCTGTATCATCTAATTTGTTTTCTATAATTACAAGATTACCTTGTTTATCAATTCCCAAAAGGTCAAGCCTTTCATTTGTATCAGAAAAACCGTTGAATTCTTTTTGTATAATTAAAATACCGTCTTCTTCAAGTGCTGTTGGATTATTTGCTAGCCACTCTTGAAGGTTTTCTCTTTCTTTAAAGCCAAGCTCAGAAAATGTTTTTTTCTTCAATTCGGTGATTCTATTCTTCTCTTTATCAATTAGATACATGGTGCTTGTTAGGTTTTTGATTTGTTGCTTTTACCTCCTATTTATTTCAATTCATGTAAAAAAATATGCAATTGAAAAAAGTTATTATTATTAAAGTTTAAGGTATTGAATATTAACTAATTTATTAAAAAAAAGTATAAATGAGATTTCTCTTGAAGAAGATTAACTAAACCCGCTCAATCACCATCGCCGAAGCACCTCCACCTCCATTGCAGATTCCGGCTACGCCGATGTCCCCGGATTTTTTGTGAAGGACGGAGGTGAGTGTGGTGAGAATTCGGGCACCGGAAGCGCCAAGCGGATGACCCAAGGATACGGCACCGCCAAACACATTTAAACGATCGTTGTCTAGTTTTAACTGACTTTGATTGGCAATTGCTACCGCTGCAAATGCTTCGTTGATTTCATAGTAGGACACTTCTTCCGCTGTCACTCCTGCATGCTTCAAGGCTTTCGGTATAGCCAAAGCAGGTGCTGTGGTGAACCAAAGCGGGTCGGTAGCCGCATCCGCAAAGCCTCTGATTTTGGCTACGGGAGTCAACCCCAGTTCTTCCATTTTTTCTTTGCTGATCAGCACCAAAGCCGCTGCCCCATCATTCATGGTGGAGGCATTTGCTGCGGTCACGGTTCCATTTTTGTCGAAAACAGGTTTCAAATTAGGGATTTTTTCAAAAACCACGTTTCGGAATTCCTCGTCTTCTTCCATCAGGATGGTTTCACCCTTTCTGCCAAGCATTTCAACGGGGACGATTTCATCTTTGAACATGCCCGATTCCCAGGCAGCTGCTGATCTTTTGTAGGACTGAATCGCATACTCGTCCTGCGCCTCGCGGGTAATGTTCATTTCCTTAGCGGTATTTTCGGCACAGTTGCCCATCGGAAACTTGTAATACACCTCAAAAAGTCCGTCCCTTACTAATCCGTCAATCAGTTCTGCATTCCCATATTTATAGCCAAATCTTGCTTTTGGAACATAGTAAGGTACATTGGACATGCTTTCCATGCCACCGGCCACCACAACTTCATTGATACCAAGCATGATGGATTGGGCAGCAAGCATTACAGCTTTCATACCGGAGGCACAGACTTTATTCACAGTTGTACAAGGTACATGATACCCAATTCCTGCATCAATTGCCGCCTGACGTGCAGGTGCCTGTCCGAGATTGGCAGAAATCACATTTCCCATAAATACCTCATCCACAGTAGCCGAGGGTACTCCAGATTTGGCAAGCGCGCCTTTTATGGCAATACTTCCCAGTTCAATAGCAGTCATTCCGGCGAGTTTGCCACCAAAGCTTCCGATCGGAGTTCTAACTGCCGAGACGATATATACTTCTTTGTTCATGTTAGTTTGGGTTTATATGCTATCCTTCGAAATTCATCATTCGGTATTCGATATTCGATATTTTTTATTGTCGTGGTTGTCAGAGTTATCAGATTCCCTCTTCTTCGATATTCATCATTCGATTTTAGGTGTTCGATATTAAAATCTTTGTCATCAAAACTAAATTAAACACTGAACCCCGAACCTTGAACATCGAACCCCGAACCCCGAACTCCGAACTCCTAATATCGAGCATCGAATATTGAATATCGAACATCGAACATCGAACCCCGAACTCCGAACATCGAATATTGAATATCGAACCCCGAACAATCTTACCAATCCGGTAATCCTTTTTTCGGTCGCTGTGTCGGCCTCTTTTTATTTTCCTGGATATATCGGAGTTCAGCTGAATTCATGGATTCCAAGATTTGCGATGCCTGTTCAGGAGTGAGGTTCATGGACTTCAGCTTTTCCCGCATCTCTTCGATTTTTTTCTGCCGATCGGCGAGGTTGGCATCCATCTGATCGTTGGCGTTTTGGCTTGCTTCCTCACTTTTTTGGGAAGGATTATCTCCTTTTTGCGCTTCTTTTGCCTTGTCCTCGTTGGATTGCTCTCCATCTTTTTGCTCAGATTTGGAATCGCCCTGCTCGCCCTCGTTTTGTTGACTTTGGTTCTGCTGGTTTTGCTGCTGTTGATCCTGAGGATTTTGCTGCTGTTCTTCTTCCTGCTCTTTTTCCAGCTTTTCTTTCAAAGCTTTCAACTTTCCGTCATTGGGGTATTTGCTCAGTCCGTCATTGACTTCCCGTAAGGCTTGTTCTTTTTGGGTTTTCACATAGGATCTTGCAGCTCGGTTGAAATACTCTGCAGCATTTTGAGCCATTCCTTCAAATACAAAAAGGAAAAAGACAAGAAGGAAAACAGTAAGTCTATTTTTCATCGATCTCTACAACGTCTTTTAAGGTGGTCATGAAATCCTGATAGGCAGAAACCGTAGAATCTTGGGACAATGCCACTTCCATAATCGCTAATGCTTCTTTAAAACGGAATTGTTCGACTAATCGGTCAGCTTCAGCCTTTTTTCTTTTCGCGAATTCAGAAGGTTCGGGTTTGTTCTGATCTTGTTGTTTTCGCTCTTCATCTCTTTTAAGCCAACGAGCTAGCAATTCATAATTGTATCTAGCCTGCTCATTGAGCGGATCTTTTAACAACGCCGATTGAAACTTGCTTAGTGCAGCCTGATACTCCTTTTTATCACCAAGTATTACTCCCGACTGATTATAGGCAAAAGAAGCTAATTTTTTATCCGGATTTTGCGTAGCCTGATCGTAAAAAGTCAGTGCTTCGTCTGGCTTAGTGGAGTAGTGTAAACTTAAGCCTAGATCAAAATCCAAGGCAAAAGAAGTCAATTGGAACTCATCGATTAAAGATTGATGGTCCTTAGCAGCGTCCTCGTATCGGGCTTCTGAGTAGGATTTTTCTGCTTTTTCAATGGCCTTATTCAAACGGGAAACTCTCGTCCAGGAGGATGGAATAAAAAGTAGGGACACAAGAATTGCTTTGCTCCAGCTCATCAGAGTTTGATGGTTTTGAACGGTAAAATCATATCTATAAGTGCTAATCCCAATGCAGCTAACAGAAAATAGAAGAACTTATTGGAACTTGCTTCAACTACCCGGGTATTGGTTAGGCCACCTTCAAGGTTTTCGATGGCTGAAATCAAACCTCCCATTTCCTGGGTTTGATCTGAAATTTCAAAATACTGACCACCTGTTTCAATCGCGATGTACTGAAGCGGTTTCCGGTCAAGTTTAGTCAATGCGGGCTTCCCGGTTTTCGGATCAAGTACAACTCCGTTTCCTCTCGGCATTTGACCACCTTCATTGGTTCCTATACCAATAGAAAACACCTTAATCCCATCTTCTGTCAGCTCATCTGCGATGGCTTCTAAGTCCTCACCAAAATGTTCTCCATCAGAAATCAATACGATCGACTTGGACTTTAATTCCTGAGTTTGATCATTTTGGAACCGATCAAGAGCCATTTTCAGTGGGGTATTCAGATCCGTACCCAAATTTGGAACCAATCCGATATTCAGTCCATCAATGTACAAGTTTGCTACTGCCTGATCATAGGTGAGGGGCAGCTGCAGAAAGGCCTCCGTTGAAAAAATGATGAGACCAATGCGATCCGAAGGAAAAGATTTAAGTAATTCTTTGAGCTCAAATTGAATTCTTCTCAGGCGGTTGGGGGCAATGTCAGTGGCCACCATGGACTGTGAGAGATCCACCGCAATGAAAATGTCTTTCCCTTCTTCTTTTACTTCCTTGAAGGAATTCCCGATAGAAGGTCCCGCAAATGCGATCAGAAATAAAACAAAATAACTCGTCCGAATGATCAATTTGGTAAACAGTCGCTGCTTCTCCACATTCAGCTTTCTGTTAATCGACCAAAATCGGCTGAGGTAAAGCAGGTACAACAGGATAAATATCCCGGAAAGAAGCAGGGTAAGTTTGAGGTCAGGGTATGCCCAAATCATGGCTTGAAATTAGTAATTAAACTGTACATAAACATGTCAAAACGTGTAAATAGGAATGGTTTGTCGAAAAGAATCTGATGAATTAACAAACATTAATTTACGCTCTTCGTTCGGTAGCTAAATCTTGGAATATTCCCACCCCATGTCTTTTTTCCGAATCTTTCCTATACTGTTTTTCTTAGTTATTGGTAATCAGGTACTTTCCCAATCCAACAAAAGAATAAGCGGACAAATATTGGATGCCTCAAATTCAGAACCACTGATTGGTGCCAATGTATTTTGGGAAGGGCAAGTCTCTTCCGGTACAATAACTGATTTGAATGGAAATTTTCAATTGCCCGTGATCGCATTACCCGCAAAATTGGTTATTTCTTTTTTGGGTTTTGAAAAGTCAGTGAGGGAAATCCAGCCAAAGGACCTTGAGAAGTCGATGAAGTTTTTTCTTAAACCAGAGGAACTTTCGCTCCAGGAAGTATTGATCCAGGAAAGAAGACCCGATGAGCAAATCAGAAGTCTGGAGATGGGGAAATCCTCAGTTCCAATTGAAACTATCAAAAATATTCCCGCCCTGTTTGGAGAAGTGGATTTGTTACGAAGCCTTCAACTACTTCCCGGTGTTCAAACCGCAGGAGAGGGGACGACCGGATTATTTGTAAGGGGAGGTTCCGCCGACCAAAACCTGGTTCAATTGGATGGAGCTCCAGTTTACAACGCCTCCCACTTTTTTGGGGTTTTTTCAGTGTTCAATCCGGATGCTATTAAAAAAGTGGATTTGTATAAGGGAAATATGCCTTCTTCATTTGGTGGAAGGGCATCTTCCTTGATAGATGTGGGGCTCAGGGAAGGAAGAAGAAATCAACTGCACGGAGAAGGAGGCATTGGAAGCATTTCATCAAGACTTACCTTGGACGGGCCACTTTTTGGGAAAAATTCCAGCTTTATTGTCAGTGCCCGCCGAACCTATGCAGACCTGTTTCTTAAACTTTCCCCCAATCCAGATCTGAAAAATAACAAACTGAATTTCTATGACCTTAGTGGGAAATTTTCGTTTTATTTAGGAGAAAAGGACAAACTTTCCTTCAGTACCTATCAAGGCAGCGATCTATTGGGCTTGGATAGTCAATTCGCTTTGGGATGGACCAATTGGGTAAGTGCCTTCAATTGGAATCGAGTATCGTCAGAAAAATCATTTTTCGACATGCAAGCCTACCATTCCCGCTACCAATACCGGGTAGATTTTGAAAACAGGGAAAATGGGTTTTTATGGAGCAATTCATTGTCAGAAACAGGTATTAAAGCTGTATGGAACAGGCTATTGAAAGAAGGGACTTCGGTAAATTGGGGTATCCATAGTCAAGTATATCATTTTGCCCCAATAGAGCTTTTGCCTGCTCCAGGGAATCCGATTACTCCTATTCAAACCCGGTCAGTTCAGGGGATATTAAACAACCTTTTTGTAGGGATCTCATATGATTTTTCTCCAAAATTGAGCACCGAAGCAGGAATTCGCTGGGGACTGTTTAATCAAGTAGGTAGTGGTTTTCAATATTTATATCCCAATGGACAGCCAGATCCCGAATTGGAACCGGTGGATTCGGTTTCTTTTTCCAGGATGGAAAATATGAAGTTTTATCAGGGGCTGGAGCCTAGATTGGCATTTCGTTATCTGGTAAATCTTGAATTTTCGGTCAAAATGGCGTACAACCGAAATTTTCAATACGTGCAGATTGCGTCCAACAGCTCTGCGGGGCTTCCGATAGATCGATGGATTCTTGCAGGGAATTATACACCACCCATTCAAAGTGATCAGGTATCTCTAGGTTTTTTTCACAACTTTCAATCCAACCGTTGGGAAGTTTCCCTTGAAGGATATTATAAAGACCTGCGTAATGTGATTGATTTAAGGAATGGAGCTCAGGTACTATTTACCGATCGTGTGGAAACGGAAATCCTAACCGGAAGGGGTTGGGCTTACGGTTTAGAGTTCTTACTCCGGAAAAATACTGGAAAAACTACAGGCTGGCTGGCCTACACTTGGTCTCGAGCCTGGCGCCAAATCGACGGCATCAGCAGAAATCAGGCCTACAACCCGAGGTTTGACCGGCCCCATGACTTGACCTTGGTGCTCAACCATGAGTTTTCCCCCAGGTGGACAGCTGGTCTTACCATGATTTACACCACCGGACAGGCCGTTTCTTTTCCCGTGGGAACCTACCTGATGGACAATCAAATCGTGTCGGCTTATTCCGATTTTAGAAACCAAAACCGGTTTCCGGATTACCACCGCATGGATGCCTCAGTGACCTGGAAAAGTCCGGATAAAGGAAGAAAATGGAAAGGAAGTTGGAATTTTGGGATCTATAATTTGTACGGTAGGAAAAATCCCTTTTCATACGAGTTTCGAACCATTTTCAACAATGACATCAGCTTTTCGCCTTCTGATGGAAAAATTGTTTCTGCCAGGCCAGGTGTAGTAATGACCTATTTGTTCACGTTTCTCCCTTCCATAACCTATAATTTTCAATTTTGATGCGGCACATTTGGGTTCTTTTAGTAAGTAGTGTCTTGCTTTTATCCTGCCAGGAAGAGGTTTTTTTGCCTCTCGATGAAAATCAACCCGACATCCCAACGATCGAAGCCTTGTGGACTGATCAGGGGATTTACAATGAGGTGAAAATTTTCCTTTCCAAAAACTATTACGATTCCTTGGATCATCAAGTGGTGAAGGATGCAGAGGTTACGATCAGGGAAATGGGCTCGGGTAAAATCATCCCCTTTTCCTACCTAAACGGAACAAAGTCGTACCGCCCCAGCCCCAATGAAAGAGCCCGAGTTGGAGAGACCTATCAGTTGTCGGTAAAGTGGAGGGGAAATGTGTTTCAGTCCTCTGGGGTAATGCTGGAATCTCCCATTGTAGATAGTGTCACCTGGAAATTCGAGGAAAAAAGGCTTTTTCGGGAAGAGGGCTATTACATAAAAGTATATGGTAGGATTCCATTTATGGATAACAATAATTACCGAATCCGAGTCATTGAGAACGATACCCTCAAAAATCAGCGGGAAGATTACCTGTTATTTGACGACACCTTTGGATTGCGATTTTTTGAAGAAGGATTGGAACTTGGCTATGCTTTTCAAGAAAAAGATCGGGTAAGACTAGAACTGTACCGACTCAATCGTGATGCCTACGACTACCTCAATCAATTGGTCAATCTATTGTTTAATGATGGCGGATTATTTAGTCCACCTCCGCAAAATCCTCAGTCCAACATCCAAGTGGTAAGCGGTAAATCAGAGGTCTTTGGCTATTTTGTGGTATCCCCGGTTTTGAGCCGGTCGTTGGTGATCCAAGCCAAGTACGATTAGTCCTACTTTGACAGATTCAGAGAACAAGGGAAATCTAATTTGTTTTTATCTCTAAATTTTTAAATTGAAAAAAATAAATATTTAGTATTTTCTCCTTAAACTTTTTTCTCACAGATTTAATACGCACAGATTTTCACTTATTTATTGCTACCAATAGCGTAACTGATCTAAAAAAATCTGTGTCGATCTGTGATTTTCATCTGTGATAATCCTCCTTCGGCGGACAAGTTCTGTGGGAAACTTTGAAATTATTTCCCGAATTCTAATTGTGCCTAGAAAAATTCAAATGTGAAAAAGTACGATTAGTCCGTCTTTTTTATAGAAATTTCACTGAAGGTGTAAAATTTAAAATCTAATAATCGTAATATTGCAATGTATTTATGGGGGTTACCAAATCAAATTTATTCACTACCGAACAGAATGAGCTGGCTCAACTAGCAAAAGCCTTCGGACATCCTGCACGGATAGCGATTTTGCAATATTTAGCAAAATCCAAAACCTGTATCAACGGAACCTTGGTTCAGGAACTAGGATTGGCTCAGCCTACCATTTCCCAGCATCTACGAGAGTTGAAAGACATAGGATTGATCCAAGGAACCATCGAAGGGGTTTCGGTCAATTATTGCCTTAATGTCGAAAAATGGGAACAGACAAAAACCCTGTTTTCCGCTCTATTTGAACAAATGACAGATTCCAGCACTATCATAGAATGCTGTGAATAAAAAATATTCTATCTACTAATCACTAAATCAAGGGTTATGAAATTGTCAGAAATCAAATCCAAACTTCCTTCCTTAAGCCAACTCGTATTTTTGTTGCCTGATGGGACTTCAGTTCCTGCGCATTTTCATATTACCGAAGTCGGTCAGGTAAACAAAAAATTTATCGATTGCGGTGGCACGGTTAGGGAGGATAAATCCATCAATTTTCAGCTTTGGGAGGCCGAAGACTTTGATCACCGCTTGGGCGCCAAAAAGTTGTTGGACATCATTGAGCTTTCAGAAAATTTACTTGGTCTTGAGGATTTGGAAGTTGAAGTTGAATACCAAGGCGATACCATTGGAAAATATGGATTGATTTTCACTGGTGAGGTCTTTGTATTGACAAAAAAACTAACAGACTGCCTGGCTAAGGATAAATGTGGAATACCTGCTCCAAAACCAAAAATCCGCATTTCTGAGCTTCAGCAAGCTTCTGCGGGATGTTGTACACCCAATTCAGGCTGTTGCTAAAAGAAAATAATCCTTTCCATGAACAATTCATTTTATTCCTCACTGCGGGCAACGATCGCTGAGCTACCCATCGATCAAATCGACTCCACTAGGTTGCCTGTCATAGAAAGTTTGGTAGACTATATCCTGAGCAAAATCAGGAATGGCGAAGAAGTTCGGCTCAACTTTATTTGCACCCACAATAGCCGGAGAAGTCAATTTTCGCAGATTTGGGCTCAAACTGCGGCGGATTATTATGGGATTGAGGCTTTTTGCTATTCGGGTGGTGTAGAAGTGACCGCTTTTAATGAACGGGCTGTTGCTGCTATTCGTCGTGATGGATTTAAAGTGGTTCAAAAAGGGGAGGGGAATCCAGTCTATTTTGTATTTCCCGGGGATGATTTCGAACCGATTGTCACTTTTTCAAAGACCTACGACGATGCAATCAATGCCCAAATTGGATTTGTGGCAGTGATGACCTGCGATCATGCGGACGAAAATTGTCCCTTTATCCCCGGTGCCGAAGCGAGAATTCCTTTGAGATTTGAAGATCCGAAAGCGTTTGACGGGACCGAACTGGAGGAAAAAATGTACTCCGAGCGTTCCCATCAGATCGGGGCAGAATTGTTTTTGGTTTTCAGGAGGGTGAAGGAAATTCAGGAGATCATAGAAAAGAGATTAGAATAGAACTGTCTCGAAATCCCACGTCGTAAATCTGAGATCTGAAATTCTGGCAAAACCTTCGAGGTTGTGAAAACCTCAAAGGTTTTGCAATCCCATCAATCCATCGCCTCTCCGTGGAAAATAGCATTTATAAACAACCTGTTGGTACCAAACCAGGTGCCTCTAAAATTAGGGCTGTCAAAGAAATGAATAACTCTTCCTTGACCTGCCGCAGAGATAATGACACTGGCACTTTGCTTTAACTTTTCCAGATTACCCTTTGAAATGTAACCTCCCAAATGGGGATTTGCCGTGTATTTAATCGGAGTGAGGTATTTGTCTGCCGATGGTTTGATGAAAATATCTGTATTTCGATAAACGGGAAGGGTTTTTCTGTGATAACCGTAAGCAATCGGATGGGTAAGATCCAATTCGGACAGGTAAATACTGCCACCGACTTCTTTAGCGCCCTCGAAGTCATTTCTAGCGTTGAAAGGCAGTGAGCCTGGTTCTTTTTCACCTTCGAATTTCACCAGTTCTTCTTTGGTAATTCCTTTTTGATTTAACCAAAGGGAGGCATTTTTCATCGAAATAATCGTTCCACCCCGGTTTACCCAGTCCTTCAGGTGGTTGACCTGAATTTCCGAAAGAGCGCTATAGACACCGGAAGGAAGAATCAAGGTAGTGTAGGCATGTAGATTTGCCCTTCCAAACTGCTCCATGTTTACCTTGGTAATCGGCATTCCAAATTGCTGATCTAGCAGGTTCCAGATTTCTCCAGCCTCATAGGAATTGATGCCGGTTCCGACCATCATGATCACTTTTGGAACCTTAACAGCTGAGACCGAATTGGATCCCAGATCGATTCCGCTTAGGTTCAAACCTGTTTGCACGGAATAGACTTTCTGCCCGTTTTTGGTAGCCAATTCTTTGATCAATCCACTGACTTCATCCGCTTTTTTCTGTTGGAATCCCATAGGAATCATCAAGGTACCCGGTTTAAAATCAACCCTACCTTCTTGGGTTTGGGAAGAAAAATTACCGTGAACTGCTTCTACGTGGATTCCAGCTTTTTGCAATTCAAACAGCATTTTCGGTGCATAGTAATCCGACCAATCGATCAGGTAGGCATAGGCTTTTCCCTCTGGGAATGAGTGAGAAGGAGCAACTACTGACTTGATTTCCGAACCCGCTTTTGCCGTAGGCGCCGCAGCGAAAGGCATTCCATAGGCTGCCGCCATGGTCCAGGCTGAGGCATCATAAAACACTGAATCTGCAAACTCTTTTACATAGTCAAACATGGTTCTAACCATCCGGTATTGCGGCTGATTCGTGGGGACTATCCAGGATTTTCCCTTTTTGAATGATTGACCGGCAAGGTTCAGGTCAGCAGCATTTTCATAGACTTTAATCTTGTGGTCGATCAGGAATTTTACAAAAAGCCTGTTTCTGCTTTCATCAAATTCATCGCCGAACACATAGTTTTTGGCAGGATCTTTTGTTCCTTCAGAAACCGCCGTATGGAAAAACTCCCTGAGGTACTCGTGCATATAGACTCTATTATCCAAAGCGGCTTCCATGGTGGCAAGGGAATTGACCACGTGATTTCGGATGGTAAAGGCAAAGGTGATGGTCCCACGCTGACTACTCTGCACATGGCCTCTGGAACTGGCTGTTTCAAAAACTAAACCCAAGCCACCGTGGATATCCGGATAAGTGGAGCCGTAGCCAGGGTAGCTATTGTCAAACACCTCCTTAGTCCAATACAGGCTTCCGATTTGATCCATGTATTTGGCAAAGTATTTCGCAAATCGGGGATTGATGTCATCGTAATTTTTTCTTGGAACTACCGGATTTTCCGAACCATACGGCTTGGTAGGTTCAAAGAAATAGGTGCTGTTGGTTCCCATTTCGTGAAAATCAGTGGTCACATTTGGATACCACTGATGGTACCATTCCACTTTTACCTTAGATTCCGGATGGGCCATTGGTAGCCAATCTCGATTCAAATCAAACCAGTAGTGGTTGGTTCGTCCTCCCGGCCAGGTTTCGTTGTGTTCTCTGTCTAGAGGATCTGCAACTGCCGGAAAGCCTTTGTTTGAATTCGCCCAAAGACTATGGCGGTCCCTTCCATCAGGATTCAGGGTTGGGTCTATATGGACTACTGAATTTTCCCGTATATTTTTTGCCAAATCCGATTGAGAAGCCATAATCCAGTAGGCGGTAAGCATGGCAGCCTCTGCGGAGGAGGGTTCATTGCCATGCACGCCATAGCCCAAGTGAATAATGGAAGGCATACTGGAAACATTAGGCTTGGGCTGGGATGGATCGGCCAGTTGGAGTTGCGTTAATCGTATTTGTTCCAAATTCCCCATGTTTTTGGTTGAAGCGATAGTCAGGATGACCTTTGGCCGGTGCTCGTGGGTATAGCCGATGGTTTGGAGTTGGGCGGATTCACTGTGCTGATCCAATTTTTCGAAGTACTTTACAATCAGGTCATAGCGGGTATGCCAATCCCCGATGGGATATCCAAGAAATTGGGAAGGGGAGGGGATGGTAGGGTCAAATTTTTCCCCGGGAAAAAAATAGCTTTCCTGGGCAATTGCCTGTAAGCCAATGATAAATACTAAAATCAATCCAAGTAGATGTTTTTTCATCGGAATAGTTTTTTGGGAAAAATAGGAAAGGAATCGGGTTTTTTCCAGCAAAAATCCATCAATGGCATTCCATTTCACAGCTTTTTTCCTTTAATTTCAGCACTAAGTCAATTTCCTAAAATAATCTATTGTACTATGAAAAAATTATTGTCTTTGGTGGTGTTGGCAGGCGGTATTTCAGTTGGAAATTCTTCCTTTGCGCAGCAAAATCCAACACCTCCACCGATTCCACCCCAGGCTACGGAATTTTACACGCCCGTTCCTCCAAAAATCACTCCGGGTGCACAGAATAACCTACCTCCTTCAGATGCTATCGTTCTTTTTGACGGTACCAGTCTGTCAAATTTTGTTTCTGCAAAAAATCCTTCCGGTCCCGCCGAATGGAAAATTGAAAACGGAGAGCTGGTGGTAGTAAAGGGTAAAGGAGACATTCAATCCAAGCTGCCATTTGGGGATGCACAGTACCATATCGAATGGTCTGCACCAACTGAAATCGTGGGTGAAGGTCAGGGTAGAGGTAATTCAGGTTTTTTCCTGATGGGAATGTATGAAGTACAGATTCTCGATAGCTACGAAAGCAAAACCTACACCAATGGTCAAGCAGGATCAATTTACAAGCAACATCCTCCCTTGGTGAACCCACTGAGAGCTCCCGGCGAATGGAATTATTACGATATCATTTTCAAAGCTCCTCGTTTTGATAAAAATGGTATTCTTACTTCTCCAGCCACAGTTACGGTTCTTATCAATGGAGTGATTGTCCAAAACAATTCTATCCTCCGTGGACCTACCGAGTATATCGGTATTCCAAATTACAAAGCCCATGCTGAAGCCTTACCAATAAAATTACAAGATCACGGTAATCCGGTCAGGTTTAGAAACATTTGGGTAAGACCATTGTGATTTACGAGTTGTGATTTACGATTTACGAGGTTTTGGAAAGGTTAAATCATTATTTAAAGTCAGATTTCAGCTTTTTTTAATTGAGATTAAACCTTTAGAGCATGTTCTGTAATTAAAAAAACGTCGTAAATCAAAATTCGTAAATCTTACATCTAAAATCGCAAAGTCTTGATCCTTCTAAAGTAATTAGTGAGATCAATGGGATTTATGAGTTGGGATTTTTGATTTACGAGGTTTTGGAGAGGTTAAATCATTATTTAAAGTCAGATTTCAGCTTTTTTTAATTGAGATTAAACCTTTAGAGCATGTTCTGTAATTAAAAAAACGTCGTAAATCAAAATTCGTAAATCTTACATCTAAAATCGCAAAGTCTTGATCCTTCTAAAGTAATTAGTGAGATCAATGGGATTTATGAGTTGGGATTTTTGATTTACGAGGTTTTTTGAGAGGTTAAATCATTATTTAAAGTCAGATTTCAGCGTTTTTTAATTGAGCTTAAACCTTTAGAACATGTTCTGTAATTAAAAAAACGTCGTAAATCAAAATTCGTAAATCGTACTTAGCATCATTTCTTTATTTAAAACTAAATTCAAAATCATGTCTTCAAGAAGAAAATTTATACAAAACACCATGCTCCTGGGAGCTGGATTAAGTATGCCGACTGTATTGACAGCGGCAGATTTTGGCAGATTTACCCGTACCATCGGCCCTAATGATCAGCTGAACTACGGATTAATAGGCTGCAAAGGAATGGGTTGGTCCAATATGAATGCTCATTTGAAAATACCTCAAGTGAATTGTGTTGCTTTATGTGATGTGGATCAGACAGTTCTCAATCAGCGAACCGAGGATGTATTCAAGCTCCGAGGCACCCGACCCAAGCAATATAAGGACTACCGTAAAATGCTGGAAGACAAGGATATAGATGTAGTTATCGTTGGGACTCCGGATCACTGGCATTGCCTGAATATGGTGGATTCCGTATCTGCCGGTAAGCATGTCTATGTGGAAAAGCCAATTGCCAACACCATTGAGGAATGCCAGATCATGGTGAAGGCACAGGAGCGTTACGGTAAAATTGTCCAAGTTGGACAATGGCAGCGTTCGGGTTCTCAATACGATGAAGCAATTCAGTATGTGAAATCCGGTAAATTAGGACAAATCCGATTGGTGAAATGCTGGGCCTATCAAGGATGGATGAAGCCTGTACCTGTTGTGGCTAACAGTGCACCACCTACCGGGGTGGATTACACCATGTGGCTAGGTCCTGCTCCAAAAAGAGAATTCAATGCCAACCGTTTTCATTTCAATTTCAGATGGTTTTGGGATTATGCCGGTGGGTTGATGACGGATTGGGGCGTACATGAAATCGATATTGCCTTGTATGCTATGGGCGTGAGTGCACCAAAGTCGGTCATGGCTTCTGGTGGAAAATTTGCTTATCCGGATGACGCTTCCGAAACGCCGGATACGCTACAGACAGTTTATGAATACGAAGGCTTCAATATGCTTTGGGAGCATGCAACAGGCATTGATGGTGGAAATTATGGTACCACTGAAGGAATTGCTTTTGTAGGAAACAATGCTACGCTAGTGGTCAATAGGGGAGGATGGAAAGTGATTCCTGAGACCGAAACAGTGGATGGTCAGAAAAAACCGAAAGTTCCTGAGGTCCCCCTCACCAGACCCGCTGGACCAAGTGCTTTGGACTTGCATGCTGTTAATTTTGTCGAAGCAGTAACCTCCAATAATGCCAAGTTGCTTAAGTGTGGTATCCAAACTGGCTCAGTTGCTGCAATCAACGCCCAAATGGGAAATATTGCCTTTAAAACCGGTAAGAAAGTCTATTGGGATGCAACAAAAAATCAGTTTACCGATGCGGATGCCAATGCCTTGATGAAAGCGCATTATCACAATGGCTGGACCGTGCCAAAGGTTTAAAAGTATCTAATCAGTCTAATTTAGTTCTTGAGCCTCCTGAAAAATGAATTCAGGAGGTTTTTTGTTCTACCAAACCCAAGTACCTGTCGCTCCTGGATTCAAGGAAGCTTCGATCCAGGTTTCTTTTTCTTTGATCTTAAAACTGATGGGATTGCTGGAATCATTCAATGCGATAAGCACTTTTTTCCCATCCGGCCTGAGAAATGCGACATTTGGGATTTCTGGAATTACACTCGAATCAATTCGGATTGATCCTGGATCAACAAACTTGCTGGCATGTGCAATAACATAATAGGCTGGATTTCTCACCACTTGATCTCCATCAATGGTAACTGAACCGAGACAGCGATCGCATCCACCTCTGTCGGTATGGGGGGTAAGTTGTGGATTGGAACTCAGATTCCATTCGAGGACAGTTTTGGCCCAATTGCGAGGCGCTCCGATCAGCAGATTTTTGACATGCCAGGGAATATCTCCTTCCAAACTCCCTGGAGCACCGACCCACTGCTCCGTAAAATAAATATTTTTATCTGGAAATGCCTGATGAACCTGAGACAGCGCATCAATTTGCCCACCATACAGGTGAAATGCAGAACCATCTATATATCCATTAGCAATGGAATCAGACAAAACAGTAATCGGATAATCAGGCCGGTCTGCATTGTGGTCATAAATGACAATTTTGGTTTTAATACCGGCTTTTTGAAACGCAGGACCTAAATAGTTACCCACAAAACTCGCTTGTTGCTCAGGAAGCATGAGGAGAGAGGGATTATTACCGGGATGCAGTGGCTCGTTTTGAATGGTTAATGCATCGATGTTGATTCCAAGTTTGCCCATTTCTTCGATATATTTTACCAAATAATTTGCATAAACCGGTTCAAATTTCTCCAACAGCGAGCCTCCTCTGGAGTCTTTGTTGTCTTTCATCCACTTCGGCGGAGACCAGGGTGAAGCCATCAATTTAATGTTTGGATTAATTGCAAGAATTTGCTTGAGGACAGGAATAACATCCAAGGTATCGAAACCAAGGCTGAATTGGGAGAGGGTTGGGTCTGTATCCAATGAGTCTTCCAAATCATTGTAAGAAAAAGGGAATTCGTTTAAATCTGATGCGCCAACAGCTAGCCTTAGATAAGAAACCTGGATGTCTTTTGGTCCATTTCCAAAAAATTCCAGCAAAAGTGACATTCTAGACGAATCACTCATGGCTAGCAGGTGTTTTGAAGAGCCTTGACTCAGAGTGAAACCAAATCCGTCCATCAGTTGGTAGCCATTTTCGGTGTCAACCAAAATTGTTGGAAGGTTGTCGGTAATGTTCAATTTTTCAACTGTTTTTTGAAAAAGGATTCCTGATTTAGGGTCGGTAAGCCAAAATTCAACTTCCTTCTGCTCTAAAGAGCAGGAAGGAAAAAGTAGCACCTGAAATAGACAAAACAAAAAGAGATTTCTGGAATTAAGCCTTGATCGTGTCATGGATGAGTAATGTGTGTTTTTAATGTGTATCCGCTTGATGTATGTCACCTCTTAAAAATCGGGTTTTGGATTTAAAATGGCAATTATTAATGGCATCGAAAAGATCGGAAATGTTTAAAATAATATCTATTTCTCCTTATTTGCCAGCAGAAAATCAACTCGATAAAATTTTGAATCACACATGCCAAATAGGTAGTTGAGTTTTTTGAATCTGGTCTTTCTTAGATTTTTTAATAGGGTATCCTGATAAGTGCAGGTATCTATTGTTTCTCAGAATTACCATAAAACCTAAGGCAGTATATCTTATTCTAGTTATTTGTTTTTCACTTTCGAGCCAAAAGATCAAAAATTGAATTGATACCTTTTGTATAGAACTATTTTAGTAGGCTCATTTAAACGGAGTGATCACAGATTTTTATTTTACTAAAAAGTGAAAGAGTCAAAAACCACATAGCCACAATGAAAACATAGTGGGAAGAGATATTTTTTACAACTATATGATAGTTTGATACTTATATACATTAGGCTAAAACAAAGCTTTACGGGATAGTGTACCCTGGGAATTTTTTCTATGTGATCTATGTGTCAATTGCGGTTAATCCTTTTTTCTGTTCTTGTTAATTTAATTGAGTTCAAAGTCATCCATTTAAAAAACCAATAAAAAATACAAGAAAGACATTTTTCCTTGATTCAAACCCTAGCCAAAAGAATACAACTACACGTGAATTCTTCCGGAAACATCCATTTTTTTATATTCCCATTTACTCAAACTGTATTCCTAAAGCGATTTTTACGAAATCATAGTTAAAGTTCACGACCTGGAGAATTTCGGGAAGATTCAAAAGGTAGCCCTTTACATTCGAAGATTTTAAATTCAAAATTGGGAGTTCGGCTGTACATTGAATTTTCAAATACCGTGTCTCTATATGCAATCCGTATTTTCTCGATTTAAAAACCTACTCTAGGACAAAATAAAATTTTGATACTGGCACAATTTCGCTTAAATACATAGTTTAATCTAGAAGGTATCTCTAGAATTTACAGCTCTTAGTAGCGAGATTCTTCCTATAAAATATGTTGCTTTTAATTGTTTTAAATGGACTCATCTTTGATTTTCTCCGGGTTGATTTTATGATTGGGAGTTTTTCCAGGCCTCTTTTTTAAAATGTGTTCTTCTGTTATTTTATAAGTATTTTTGCGACTGATACAATTCAAAACAAATCATTCTTAGATGGATTCCCTCATTAATCACCCCGGTATTCTGATCGGATTTGCTCTCACAGTCGCATTTATGCTTTTACTGGACTTGGGGGTTTTCAACAAAAAAAGCCATATCATTTCAAACAAAGAAGCAGCTATTTGGTCCGTATTCTGGATCGGGTTGGCGATGGTTTTCAGTATTTTCGTCTATATCGTTACCAGTGAGCAAGTTGGAATGGAAAAGTTTTCACAATTCCAATCTGCCTATTGGATCGAAAAGGCCTTGTCTGTAGATAACCTTTTTGTTTTCATTTTAGTCTTCAATTTTTTTCAGGTACCTAGAGAATACCACCACAAGGTTCTTTTCTGGGGAATTATTGGTGCGTTAGTGATGCGCGCCATCTTTATTTTCGCTGGCGTAGGTATTATATCCATGACCTATTTGCCTGAAATGCCGATTTTTGGTCAACCAGTAAAGATCAATGTGGTCCTTACATTGTTTGGAGCGTTTCTGATTTTTGCTGGATATAAATCCTGGTTTGCTTCCAAAGAGTCTGAGGGTGATAAGGATTACACTAAAAATCCCGGTGCAAGATTGATCTACAAATTCTTCAAAGTAACTCCGGAATATCACGGAGACCGTTTTTTTGTATTCATCAATGGGGTTAAGATGGCCACTCCTTTATTGGTTGTCGTGGCGGTGGTAGAGTTTACAGATTTGTTGTTTGCGGTAGATTCGATACCGGCAATTTTTGCTATTGCGCCTGATGATCCTTTTATTCTTTACACATCAAACATCTTTGCAATATTGGGCCTTCGATCACTTTACTTCCTACTTGCGAATTTTATCCACATGTTTGCCAAACTGAAGTATGGACTAGCTTTGATCCTATCCTTCATTGGTGTCAAAATGATTATCGCTCCCTTTTACCATTTTGAATCCACAGTTTCCTTGTCTATAGTGGGAGGGATTTTGATTGTTTCGATGTTACTATCGGTGATTTGGCCTGAAAAAAAGAAGGCTCATCATTGATCTATTGGTGTTAAAAAAGAGGCGGACATAGTAAAATGACCGCCTCTTTTTTTTGCGAAGTTCAAAAGCACTTTCCTACCAAATTATTTCACCGCTTTGATCCAAATATTCCGGTAAAGTACATCATGACCCTCGGCTTGAAGTTTAAGTCCACCTGGTGTATCGGTAATTCCTTTTCCTCCATCATTTCCTCCGTCAATACCTGAATTTGGCCCTCCCCAAACTTGCTGGATTTCTACGTTTTCGTGGATTTTTATTCCGTTAAAAAATACCGTAACTCTTGCTTTCTCTGTCAGCTTTCCATTTTCAAATCGGGCTGCCCGAAATTGGATATCATAGGCATTCCATTTTCCGACACCATTGTAAGCTTGTTGAGAAGGAAGTTTTTCATTGATCACGGCAGCCATTCCATGCAGCCCATAATCGCCATCCAGAACCTGTATTTCATATCGGTTTTGAAGATAGACTCCACTATTTCCCTTCTCTTTTAGGATTAAAAATTCAACATGGGCTTCAAAATCACGGAATTCATCCTTGGTCACGATATCAGCGGCACCATATTTTCCTCCGGCACCTGCAGGATCATTGGATGAAATAGCCTTTTTTCCGTCAACAGGATCGATCATCTCCGGCCATTTGATAGGCATTTCGGAAGAGAATCTCGGTCCTTCCCAATATTTCCAGTTTTTGTGAAGGGATTCTTTAGTCCCATCCAAATATACTTTGGCACCTTTAGGAGGTTTCGTCCCCAAGTAAGAAACTTTCTGGGAAAATGAATGGGTCGAAATCAAAAGACCAAATGCCATTAGGCTGGTCAAAGCTATTGCTTTCATTGTGTTTGTATTTACGGTTTGACTAGTGAATGCCTGTACAAGTTGGTGATTTTTGTAAAATATCAAATCCTTTATCCTTGGACTACCTGCAAATTGACATGAGTTTCGTCTGGCAGGGATAAATGGAAACGAAATTGGGATAAAATCTAGGTTTAGTCCCTTTATTGGTTTTTATTCTCAACTAACTGATTACCCCACCAATGCTTTTGATCCCCAAAAGAAGTGTAATCAGCCAAATTGCTAGACCAAAGCCAAGTCCCCATTTTTTCAATGCATGCTTGCCGAGAAGGTCTTTTTGAAAGGAAGCCCAAAGCAACCAGGCGCTTATTACCGGCAACAAAACCCCATTGGCAAGTTGTGCAAGCATTATCAGGGTAATAGGCTTGAATCCCAATGATGAAAAACCAATACCCAAGAGTAAAATACTTCCCATGCTTATTCGCATCGATTTGGATTTGATTTCTTGGCTCAATCCCAGAATCCCACAAATAGCCAAACCTCCTGCCAGGGGAGCAGTAAGTGCTGAAGTGAGACCTGCAGCCATAAGACCAAATCCCATCAGATAGGTTCCGAAAATCCCGAAAATCTCTGTTAACCCTTTGGCAATATCCTGCGCCGTTTCGAGTTTTTCAGAAGGATTCGCAACGCCGACCACAAGGATTGCCATAGAAACTATTCCTCCCAAAATCACTGAAATCCAGATATCTTTCTTCATTTTGGACAAATCTTCGGGTTTAGTCCATTCCTTTTTGACCAAACTGGCATAAAGAAATAAATTGTATGGAACCACAGTAGTACCAATAAGTGCTACTATCGTTGGAAGTTTTTCTGGAGAAAAGTTGGGCATAAAACCCTGAAAAATTTTTCCAAAATCGGGTTGAATAAAGATAGACACAGTCAGGAAAGCAAGGGACATCAAGAGCACCAAACCGACAAGTGTTTGTTCGAGTCTTTTGTAGTTTCCTGTCCAAAGCAGAATAAAGGCAAGTATTCCAACAGCCAAATTCCCGGATAACAGGGTAATCGGACCAAAAGTCCATTGAGGAAACTCAAGAAAAATTCCAAGTCCGAGATTTGCTCCGGAGATGTTACCGCTTTGATAGGCAGCATTCCCCAATCCCAGAGCAGTCAAGACCAAGACCATAATGGCGATCCTCCAAAAAGCACTTCCTTTCTGTTCGCGAATAAGCTGACTTAAATCCTTTCCTGTGATAATTCCCAATTTTCCCGAAAGCTCTTGAAGAAATAGGGTGGTCACCACACTAAGGACCAAAGCCCAAAGAAGGGTATAGTCAAAATGTATTCCTGCCAGAGTACAAACGGTGACTGTCCCAGGTCCAATAAATGCTGCGGTAATGAGGGGGCCAGGTCCAATGGATTTGACCAGATTTTTCAAGTTCACAAATTAAGTTTTTTTGAAAAATAAAGAATTGAGGAGAATTTTTGTAGGTTTTGGATGTTTTGGATAAAATAAATCGCTATGCAGTGGATTAGTCGCATTATAAAACTCGTGATAATTATAGGACTGTCGTTCGTTTTTTTTCTTGCCTTACTGTTTAGGAGGGATTTGCCCGCCGAAGAAGTAAACCAAAAATACCTTACCCCCCAGTCCCATTGGGTTGAGTTGGATGGTATGAATGTTCATCTCCGTATTTGGGGAGAAGGTGAACCTATATTTCTGCTTCATGGCAGCTTTTCTTCCCTGCATACCTGGGATAGTTGGCAGCAGGAAATGAGCCCTTATTTTATGACTATATCCCTTGACTTTCCGGGACACGGTTTGACGGGTCCTGATGAACTGAAGCGATACAGTACCAAGGATTACAGCCAGGTAGTTCTGAAGCTTGCAGAGAAATTGAATTTACCAAGATTCCATTTGGCTGGAAATTCTATGGGAGGTGCAGTAGCCTTGCAGGTTGCTTCAGACAATCCGGAAAAAGTTCAGTCTTTGAATCTCATCGATGCTGCCGGGGCTCCAAGAAGAGAAATTCGAACGCTTGATTCCCTACAAAAATCCACACGTGGTGGAAGCGCATGGATCTTTAGTCTGGCCTCAAATCCTATTTTTTCCAAGATACTTTTGAAATGCACACCCAAGTTTCTTTTTGCCATGAATATGAAAGAAGTCTATGGCGACAAGACCAAAGTGTCAGATGGTGTCGTGACCCGATATTATGAGTTGATGAGAAGGGATGGGAACAGGCAGGCTACAATAGATCGACTGACCTCAGCCAAGAGTAATTCCATAAACTTTGAAAAAATAACCATGCCTACCCTGATTATTTGGGGGGCTAAAGATACCTGGATACCCGTATCTCAGGCGAAAATTCTTGAAAAAGCAATACCGGGTTCGAGTTTGGAGATTTTTGAAGAGGCGGGCCATGTTCCAATGGAAGAAATTCCGACAGAGACTGTCGCACAATACCTGAGTTTTCTAGGAGTGGAGGTACGGAAAAATTACCTTCAGCCTTCTAAACAGGTAGCCTATGAACATTGAATTGGTTATATATCTTCTTTTGGCTTTCCAGATTCTTATATTAATTATTTTTATAGTTCAAAGGACTGGAAATAAAACGCATACTATTCTACAAGAGGAGCTTCAGCAGATCAATCGGGACTTGATGCAAGCCTTGGCGGAGGCGAGGAGGGAAGCTTCGGAGAATCTGATTCGACAGTTTCAGTTGGTTTTTGAAAGCCAACGGGCGGGATCCAAGGATCAGCGCGATGCCTTGACTCAATTTGGGGAAACGGTGAGGCAATCGATGAATGATTTGACTAACCATCAGCGGGAGAAGTTATCAGAGCTCAGTCGGCGTCAGGAGGAATTGGTTAAAAATACCGGAGAAAAGCTGGAAAAAATTAGGGAAACGGTCGAGGAAAAACTCCAGAAGACGCTAGAAACCCGCTTGGGCCAATCTTTTGAACTGGTAAGTAATCAGCTACAGGCAGTCCAAAAGGGGCTTGGAGAGATGCAGAGCCTTGCGACGGGAGTTGGGGATCTCAAGAGAGTATTAACCAATGTAAAAAGTAGGGGGGTAATGGGAGAGTACCAATTGCAGGCTATTCTAGAAAACCTTCTTACCCCGGAGCAATATTTGGTAAATGCGTCGGTCAGTGGCACAAGGGAACGGGTTGAATTTGCAGTGAAAATGCCTGGGCTCGAAGAATCGGTACTTTTACCCATTGATTCCAAATTTCCCCAAGAATCATACCTTCGTTTAGTTGATGCTTACGAAGGCAATGATAAGGCTGCAATTGATTTTTACAGGGCAGAACTAGTCAAAGCGATCAGAAAATCAGCTTTAGAGATTCAGGTAAAATATATTCATCCTCCGGGAACCACCGATTTTGCCATTCTCTTTCTTCCAGTTGAAAGTTTGTATGCAGAAATTCTTCGAGAACCCGGCTTAGCGCAACAAATCCAACAAGAATTCAAAGTGATAGTAACAGGTCCGACTACTTTATCGGCGATCTTGAATTCTTTACAGATGGGTTTCAGGACTTTGGCCATACAGAAGAGGAGTTCGGAGGTATGGCAGGTACTGGGTGCCATTAAAAGCGAATTTGGGAAATTTGGAGAGCTACTGGAAAGAACTCAGAGAAAATTAACCGAGGCTAATTCGGATTTGGATAAATTGGTGGGAGTTCGTACCCGGGTAATCCAAAGAAAACTCAAAGAGGTTCAAGAGCTTCCTGATTCGGAAAGGAAACAACTGCTGGACGATTGATCATAGCCAAAAAGCTATTATTTAGGTAATTAATGGTTTTGTTTTCAAAGAAAATTGGATTCTATTCTATAGAGTCGGCATGGAATTTTGAGTTGATCAGAAATAAATTAGGCATACATCCGGAAGAGTTAAGGTAAGGCTGTATTGTTTTTGCTACGATAAGAATCAATGGTAAGGGTCTTTCTGGTATATGCTACTTTGTTCATTAATGGGATTAGGCTGAAGGAATTGAGATATCCAATTAAATTAATGAGAACAGGAAAAAGTACTAACCACAATGGACACAACGCTAAAATATGAGCTTACAAGGAAAAAATTCCGTAATATCCCAAAAGCTATGTTTTATTCGAATAGGTCTAAAAATCAAATAGTCAACCTATTACAAATAGTATCGCTTAATACTGCTGTGTTTTTTTGGGAATTATTTGGTTTAATATTCTTTCCCTAAGTGGTGAAATAAAAATCATCGCATTTTAAAATCCCTATTAAAATGTTTGAATTCAAGGGTTTTATTGCCATTTTTTGACCTATTGGTTCTGAGTTCAAAAACTAAAAAATAGAATATGTGTATCTAGTTAGGTGTACGTATGTCATTTATCAACGAATTAACTCTCGGTAAAAATGTTCATCCATATCTTCAAGAGAGACCTAAACCTAAATTTGCATAATTCTTGGTAGTATAGACTTTAAAACTCGCCTATAGCTTAGGGATATCTTTGAAATTAATTCAGGCCCTTCACTTTAATTTGTAAACCAATAGCATTCAAAGCTTTAGCTTTTAAACCTTCGTGTCTTAACGGCAAAAGTTTTTTGTTGCCACTAAGGCAGTAAGAGAAATGAGAATTACCCTCCTAGCTAAACCCAATCTTTCCGTCTCCGTGCCTTAGTGGCAAACTAATAGATTAGCCATTAGTATAGTATCGAACTTACTGGGATCAATGCTTTTAAACATTCCTATTCTTTTCAAGGAACTTAGGTAATTGTCATTTCTAAATCCAAAATCCGATTAATAAAAGGCGACGTGCAATCAAGCGGATACACAGAAAATAGAATGAGGAAACCCGCCCTTGGATTAAGTGGGATTTTGACAAATAACACATACCTGTTATTATCCAAATACACCTAATAGATCATTGCTTTAGAATTGTGTATCGTTTCCAAAAAAGTCGAAAAAGCTTGTTGCCCAAACAAAAAAATGATAAGGTTTGTCATTCCAATGTTTTCAATCCTTACCTTTAGCATCTTTTAAAAATCAAGTGCCTTAATCACTGAAAGGTTTCTGTTAATCAGTAGATTTTGACACTTTTCAGATCATTAGCGTTGCCTCTATGGGAATGAGTATTGTGATCGCTGGAGCTGGGGATATGGGATATCACTTAGCTGAGCGTTTGAGTTTTGACAACAAGGACATTATCTTGATTGATACAGAGCGAGATGTTCTGGAATATGTTGCGTCAAAATTGGATGTTCTTACCATTGAAGGAGACGCTACCTCTATTGATATTCTACAGCAAGCCAACATCCACCGCGCTCAAATGGTCTTGGCTGTCACTACCTCGGAAAAGACCAATATTGTTACGGCAGTTTTAGCCAAGCAATTGGGAGCCAAAAGAGTCATGGCGCGGGTGAGAAATCACACCTACCTCCGTGAGGAAAATGTACCGTACTTCAATAATCTCGGAATAGACAATTTGATTTCCCCAACGATGCTTTGCTCTAGGGAAATCTTCAATATGATTGAGAATTCCAGTTTTACGGAGGTTTTTGATTTTGGCGGAGGCAAACTCAATATTGTAGGCATTACCCTCGATCAATATAGTCCTCTTGTCAATCAGCGGATAATGGATACAAAATCCAATCCTATCTACGATGATATACGGATTATTGCCATTGTTCGGGATCAAAAAACCATTATACCGCGAGGTAATACGATCATCCGGAATAATGATCATGCCTTTTTTATATCCCACAAGAAAAATACAGAATCCATTATAGAGGCATTGGGACAAAAAAAGGTCAAGATTAAAAATATAATGATTATTGGAGGAGATGATATGGCTGTCACCACAGCAATCAGACTCCAAAAAGATTATCGCGTAACCTTGGTCAACAAAGAAAAAGAGCGGTGCAAGTGGCTGGCTGAACACCTGCCTGAAACGTTGGTTATCAATGGAGACTACAAAAATATTGAAATGCTGGTGGAGGAAGGGCTGGAACAAATGGACGCTTTTTTGGCACTCACGGACTCTTCAGAGACGAATATTATCACCAGCCTTTCAGCCAAAAATCATGGAGTTTACAAAACTATAGCCCACGTGGACACCCGTGAGTACATTCATATTTCTCATAGTATCGGAGTGGATTCATTGATAAACAAGAAGCTGGTGGCCGCCAATGAAATTTCCAGGTACTTGAAAAAAGGTACTGTGGATGCTGTATCGGGTATTTATGGGGTAGATGCTGAATTTATTCAGTACAGTGTGTGTAAAACAAACCGTTTAACCAAGCACCCTATTAAAGATTTGCATTTTCCTGACTCTGCTCTTGTAGCCGGTGTAATCCGAGGAGAAGAAGTGTATATCCCTGATGGAGATTTTAAGCTTCAGATTTATGACAAGGCCATAGTTTTCGCGCTCCCCGAGGCCAAAGTTACTTTGGACAAACTTTTTCATTAAGTCATGCTCCATTTAAAAGCTATCGGTAAAATAATGGGGGCACTCTTGGTTCTCATTGGTGTGCTCATGCTTCCCGCCGCGGCTATTTCTTGGATGTATCAGGAAGACTCCAAGCCTATACTGTTTTCCGCTTTCATCTCTCTTTTTCTTGGTTTTTCTTTATTTTTTTCTTTTTCAAAGCAAGATGATTTGATTAGGAAAAGAGAAGGATATCTCGTAGTTGTTCTAAGCTGGATTTTAATGACAGGCTTTGGAATGTTGCCTTTTTTGCTTTCAAAGGAAATCACAAGTATTACAGATGCACTTTTTGAAACAATGTCTGGCCTTACGACTACGGGTGCATCCATTTTGACAGACATTGAATCAATGCCGAAAGGGCTTCTGTTTTGGAGAAGTATGACCCAATGGATTGGTGGATTGGGTATTATTGTGCTTACTGTGGCTATTTTTCCACTATTGGGTATCGGTGGGATAGAACTTTTTGTGGCAGAATCCCCGGGCCCCACATCGGATAAGGTTCATCCTAGGATTTCAGAGACGGCAAAACGTCTTTGGTTTATCTATGTTGGGTTGACTGTTTTAGCAGCGATCTTGTTTTGGGTTGGTGGAATGACGCTGTATGATGCTGTCAATCACGGTTTGACGACCATGGCAACAGGAGGGTTTTCCACTAAAAACGCTTCCATGGCTTATTTTGATTCTTATCCTTTTATCCAATATACCGCGGTAATTTTTATGTTTTTAGCGGGCACGAATTTCACATTAATTTATTTTGGTTTTGTAGGCAAATTTGATCGGGTAATTAAAAGCGATGAATTCAAATCCTATGCCTTGGCGGTTTGCATGCTTACCCTGATTATTTTTGTTCCGATTTATTTAAAATCCGACTACGGTTTAGAATTCTCATTTAGGAAAGCAATTTTTCAGGTTGTGTCCTTAATTACTACGACGGGCTTTGTATCAGATGATTACACAAAATACGGTCAGGGCGTATCCTTTATTTGTTTCATGTTGCTTTTTTTGGGTGCTTCTGCGGGATCCACTTCCGGAGGGATTAAATTTGTCAGGCACGCAACTTTTTTAAAAAACACTTGGCTGGAATTCAAACGAATCGTGCACCCTAGAGCAATTGTGCCATTAATCATCAATGGTGAACGAGTTACCGGTAGAATCATTAACAACATCATGAATTTTCTTCTGATCTACTTGATCACCTTCGTGGTAGGTTCACTTTTGATTTCCATGTTGGGCTATGATTTTTCAACCGCTTTGGGTGCAGTAGCCACTTGTCTTGGAAATGTTGGTCCCGCAATTGGGAAAGTGGGGCCTGTGGATAATTTTGCTTTTTTTTCACCGGTAGCCAAAATTGTACTCTCGTTCCTGATGCTTTTGGGTAGATTGGAATTGTTTACAATCCTGATCTTGTTTACACCATTTTTTTGGCGGGCCAATTGATTTTGGGCTTTTTTGAACTTGAAATTAGGTTTTTAATTTTTTGAATTGAATTGGATAACCCTTGTAAAAGGGTGTAAATAGTTGGATTTCAATAGTATTTTCCTTTAGCTACCTGATTTTTGATTTTTTGAGGATAATTAAGCCGTTTTCTGTCATTTTTTGGCTCTTTTTGGAATAAATCAGCCCCTAGGTTCGGGTTTTTTATGTGCTTAACCATAATTTTTTTGAAATCTTAATAGAACTTGAATTATGATTTTTCAAAAAATTCAATAGTTTTAACAAGTCTTTTAGATTTCCCCACCCAAGCTATGTCAAAATTAAATTTGGATCCCTTAGATGATTTTTTTGATGATGGGTCTTTTTTTTGGCTTGAATTGAAAAGGGGTGAAAAAAAGGGTTTGGAAAGGCTCTACCTGAAATTTTCTAAAGAATTGTTTCGCTATGGAATGGCTTTAAAACCAAACAGAGCATTTGTTCAGGATTGCATACAAGAACTGTTTTTAGATTTGTGGAAGTACAGGAATAATCTTTCTGAAACAGAAAACGTCCGAAATTACTTGTTACGATCCCTTTCCAATAAAATTGGGAAGGAAATCAAAAAAGAATGTCGCTTCGCAGAAGAGCCAAATTCAGAGGACAAGGCTGAATCTTTTTCTATCCATTCCATTGAGGAAGATCTTATAACAATTGAACAAAACGAAAGCCTAATTTCTAAATTAAGGAATGAGCTTTTGAAGTTGCCAGTTCGTCAACGCGAGGTGATTAATTTTTTATTTTTTGAAAAGTTGACCTATGAAGAAACATCCAAAAGAATGGAAATTCATATGGCATCCTGCTACACCTTGGCCTGGAAAGCAATTCGAAGGTTGAAAGAGTGCTTACAGCCTTGAATTGGGTAGGGTCTTTTTTGATTTTAATTTTATGGATATACGCTTCTTTCCCAGTGGAACCTCAACCATTACAAGATATTTGGTTCGATATTCGATATTCAGCGTTCGATACTTGACATGGATTATTGATCGTCCACTAAACAGCCCTCAGAAGTCAATTCTTTCTTGCTTTTCATTTTTTTTTCTCCTTTCAACATAAAATTTGGCTAATGGCAGAATTCCATAGATTCATATGAAATTTTACTTGGTTTTTTTCTCCTAGTAATAAGCGTATAGCTATATAGTTTGTAGTGGTGGGATCGATTTTATTTCTTAAAAAAGATGCTATTCATATCAACTTATTTCCGTTCTTAATTTTTTTTGAAAATAAATCAAAATTGAAGGATAGAAATCGAGTGTTCTTTACTTATCTAATAAAAGCAAAATAAATTTTGGATATATCTGGTTTTAAAGTAGAAGATTTTATTCTCAATGAGGAATTTAAAATTTGGATTTATTATCCAAATAAAGAATCCAATGCATTTTGGGCAAAAATTTTTGAGGATAATCCCTCTCAAATTTCAAATGCTCTACTTGCAAAAGAGGTATTACTGAACCTGGGAGCCTCAGGATATGAGATTACAGATCAAGAATCCATCAAGCTCTGGAAGAAAATTGAGTCCCAGATTGAAGGTTTAAATTATCAGGATTTGTCTAAAATTAGACCTATCCAAACCAGTGTAGGATTTAATGAACCCTTTAAGAAAAAGAGTTTTAGGTTTTTATCAGCCCTTCGAATTGCCGGCATTTTCCTACTTTTTTTCCTGGTTACTTTTCTTGTCTCCCATTTTTTCTCCAATCAAAGACCAAGTGATGGGGTTGCTGTTTTGAAAAAAAATGAACTGAAGATAGTAACTACCGTCCCGGGGGTAAAGTCGAGCCTCACGATGAGCGATGGAACCAAGGTTTTGATCAATTCGGGTAGTTCACTCCAATTCTTAACCAATTTCGAGAAAGATAAGAGAGAAGTATATCTGGAAGGGGAAGCGTATTTCGAAGTAGCCAAAGATACTTTACGACCATTTTCAGTAATCACGGGATCTATCACCACCACGGCCTTGGGAACCTCTTTTAATATTTCTGCTTATCCAAGTGAAGCAGTAAATGTAGCCTTGGTTGAGGGATTGGTGGAAGTAGATGCCAGTCTAATGGATACCAATAGAATTTATCTTCAAAAAGGTGAATTGGCAAGTATCAATGCCCAGTTGGGTCAAATGAAAAAAAAGCAATTTGACTCCGAACTTATATTGGCCTGGACCAATAAAAAAATCATTTTCCAGGGTGTTCACCTAGCAGAAGCATTAAGGATACTTGAAAATTGGTACGGAGTTCAATTTGAGATTGAAACTAGGCCTACTCAAGAAATAACCTTATATGGTGTTTTCCAAGATGAAACCCTGGAAAATATACTTGAAAACTTAAGCTATACTGCGAATTTTAACTATAAAATAAATAATAATGAAATAAAACTCAATTTCAATTAACCCAAGAAGAAAGCCTATGAAAAAAAAAGAAAACCGGAGATGCGCCAACATCCCCGGTCAAGGTAAGTCCCGGAACCTAAATCGGAAAATTAATCCCGGGAATATTCATTTAACCAGTTGCAACAGTTTAAACAAACCCCTTGAAGTATGAAAAATCGTTTATTGCAATTCGTTATTCATTTAACGAGGATTTTTACGCTTGTGTTTTTACTGCAAAGCCTAACCATGACACTTGTGTTTTCCAATGATGGAAAGGCTCAGATAAAAACCATTGATGAGGTAAAAATCAAAATCAATCTGAAGGAAACCTCAGTGACTCATGCATTTTCACAAATTGAGAAACTGACCAATTTCAACTTTGTTTATACCAACAAAGAATTAAGCGGATTGGATAAAATTTCTGTTTCCAGCGATCAGGAGACCTTGTATGATGTTTTGGTAAAAATCTCCGAGCAAACCAAGCTGGAGTTTAAGCAAATCAACCAAAATATTACGGTAAAGAAGCCAAATGTTGAAACCTTAGCTCAACCGATTTCTATAGTGATTGAAGATAAGGTCGTTACCGGTAGGGTAATAGAAGAAAACGGACAGCCTCTACCCGGTGCAACTGTCTTAGTTAAAGGCACCACAATCGGTACGGTGACAGATATCAATGGAAATTTTTCTATTTCTGTGCCTGATGGAGCCACCCTTACATTTTCTTACATTGGTTTTTCTCCGACTTCAGTAGAAGTGGGAAATCAAGGCGTAATCAACGTTACGCTTAAAGTAGATTCCACATCTTTGGAGGAAGTTTTGGTTATCGGTTATGGTACAGTTAAAAAATCCGACTTAACCGGTTCAGTGGGTCAAGTCGGCGCTGATGCCTTAAGCGAAAGACCTTCTCCATCCTTAAATCAAGCACTCTCAGGCCGTATTTCAGGTGTTCAAGTAAATACCAACTCTGGACGTCCAGGAGGAAGAACCACAGTCAGGATCAGGGGATTCAGTTCCATAAACTCATCCAACAACCCGCTTTATGTAGTGGATGGGGTAATGTTGCCTGTTGGAAATCAAATTCAGGCAAGTAACGCCATCGATTATATCAATCCTAACGACATTATTTCTGTAGAGGTCTTGAAAGATGCCTCATCTACAGCTATTTATGGTTCAAGAGGTGCAAACGGTGTGATTCTGATTACTACCAAGAAAGGTAAATCAGGAGATGGCACAGTTACCTATAATGTGGATATGAGTGTTCCAGTGATAGGTCCAAACCGTCCGGAAGTTTTAAATGCCAAGGAGTATTTGGCGGTGGAAGACTTGGCTTGGAAAAATATGGAGAAGTATGACCCAGTTGGATGGGCTGCAGGAAAATGGGCGTATTTAAACCCTAAGCTGAGAAGAACCGATCCCCGAATTTTTGATGCCAATGGAAATCCGCTTTATGATACGGATTGGCTAAAAGAGACCACCCAAAACAAACTTTCCCAAAACCATCAGTTAGGCTTTTCAGGTGGCAATGATCGAACAACCTACAATATTTCTTTGGGCTACAGAGATGATCAGGGTCTGATTCAGACCTCCTACATGAAACGATATTCCGGAAGATTTACAATTGATGACCAAATCAAGAAATGGTTGAAAATCGGCGGTACCTTAAGCTACAATAGTCAGTCTGAAAATTTGGTGGATACCGGTGATGCTGTGGCGAGACAGATTGTAGAAGATTTCCCATTCATGCCCGTTAGATATGCCGACGGTACGTTTGCTGATAATAGAGATTATCCTTTTGCAGAAGGAACCAGAAGTTCCATGCACCGGCTTCAAGGCACCCGCTTTATTTTGGATACTCAGACTACTACTGGTAGTATTTATTCCAACTTAACACTTGCCAAGGGCCTAGAAATGAGAACCGTATTCGGTATTAACGTACTCAATCAAGAAAGAAATCAGTCTGTAACCAGAACTTTGAACATAGGGCAAAACGGAAATGCATCTAAAGGGTTGACAAAAGATACTTTTTGGTCATTGGAAAATTACCTGACCTACAACAAAGTATTTGCAGACCGTCATAGCCTAACTGCTATGGTGGGGATTTCTTGGCAAGAAACAAACTTTACCAGTTTGGGTGCCAGTATAGCTAACTTTGCTACGGATTATTTCCTATTTAATAATTTGGGTGCAGGAAGTTTGAACCCTCAAGTTGGTTCAGGTGCTGCAAGACAAGCCTTGAGTTCGTATTTTGCCCGTGTGAATTATGCTTTGGATAATAAATATTTGGTTACGTTCACCGGTAGAGCTGACGGTTCTTCAAAGTTTGGTGAAAACAACAAGTATGCATTTTTCCCATCAGCTGCTTTAGCGTGGAAGATTTCAGAAGAAGGATTCCTCAAGTCAAGCAGTACCATTTCAAATTTGAAGCTAAGAGCTAGCTACGGTCTGACCGGTAACTCTGAAATTCCTCCTTATTCCTCCCTTTCTTTATTGAGCGCCAATTATGCTACAATTTACAACGATGGTAGAGTGGGTGGAACAGGCTTGAACAGGTTGTCAAATCCTGATTTAAGGTGGGAAAAAACAGCACAATCTGATATGGGATTTGAGTTTGGCATGTTCCAGAATAGAATTACCATAGAAGCTGATGTGTATTACAGAAAAACAACAGACATGCTGTTGGATGCTCCGGTACCAAGAACCAGCGGTTATGCGGTGATTAGAAGTAACGTGGGTTCCATGGAAAATAAAGGTGTTGAATTTACCCTCAATACGGTGAATGTGGAGAAAGGAGAATTCTCCTGGAATACCAACTTTATGATCTCAGCAAATAGAAATAAAGTGCTTTCCCTAGCTACTCCTGCGGATATATTTGGTGTGGGTGGTCCAAACTTTACCAACCAGACGAATATTATTCGAGTAGGTGAGCCTGTTGGTTCCTTTTGGGGACTTGTAAGACTTGGAACTTGGAGTGAACAAGAGCGCGATATCGCAGGTCAGTTTGTGAGTTACAGAAATGGTCTCAAAATGCTTCCTGGAGATGTGAAGTACCTTGATGTCAACGGAGATAAGGCAATCAACGATTCAGATCGTATGATTATCGGGAATGGTAACCCGGATTACTGGGGATCAGTGGTCAATAACTTCAAGTACAAGAATTGGGATATGTCCATTGACCTTCAATATTCTGTTGGAAACGATGTACTGGACATGACTCTTCACCCAAGCGAAGACAGACAGGCCTTAGCTAACAGCTACAGATCTGTGCTGAACGCATGGACTCCACAAAATCAAAATACTCCAATCGCTGAAATCAGAGATACAAGAGCAGGTTATGTGACCAATGTCGATTCTCACTGGGTAAAAGATGGCTCTTTCTTAAGAGGAAGAAACTTCCTAATTGGTTACAATTTCCCTTCTGTTTTCACAGAACGAATTAAAGTATCCAGATTGAGAGCTTATGCCACTGCTCAAAACTTCTTCCTCCTAGTAGGTGATGATGTAAACGGTGATCCTGAGGTGACTCCAATCAGAGGTGGCGATGGAAACAACGTGTTTTCCCAGGGTATGAACTGGCATGGATATCCTAAGCCAACTACGTTCTTATTTGGACTTCAAATAGCTCTATAATCTTAGTTTAATTTTAAAGAGAACATAACAATGAAAGACACTAAAATATATAAATTGATAAGCTATCTGGTCTTTTCGGTTTTTTTGATCGGAAATGTTGGATGCTCTGATTTTCTTTTGGAAGAAGATCCTTCCAACCTGACACCTGAGAGTTTTTATACGATTCCAGATCATGCTGAAGCCGCTTTGGCTGCTGTATATGCAGATTTGAGATTTGTGGGTGGTGATGGAGGTATCTTTTCTTCCAACTGGCAATTGTTGGAAGCTCCTACGGGAACTTCAACGACCGAAACTGCGCAGAACTCGGATTTGAACAACTTGTATGGTCTGGTTTATGACGGTAGAACCCAGCATATTATCAACTATTGGAATGGGCTATATAAGGTTATTGCTAACGCCAACTTGGTTTTGGAAAAAGTACCTGCAATATCCCCCATGAATGAAAATCAAAAGAAAAAGGTATTAGGGGAAGCAAGATTCTTGAGAGCTTGGGCCTATTTCTATTTGGTAAGACTGTGGGGTGATGTTCCTTTGGTTACTTTGCCTCAAACAGCCAGTTCGGAAGATTTCAAGCCTAAGCCAAGTTCCAAGGAAGCGGTTTACAACCTGATTGTAGAAGATTTGAAAGTGGCTGAAGCTGCTGGATTGCCTTGGATGGATGCCACCGGCCGAGTTGGTTTAGCTGCAACAAAAACACTTTTGTCGCAGGTTTATCTTACCATGGCAGGTTTTCCTATGAGCAAAGGTCAGTCTCATTATCAATTGGCAGCTGACAAAGCAGCTGAAGTTATCACCTATTCAAAGGCAAATCCGGCCAGCCTTAATCTCTTCCCAGATTATGCAAACCTAAGAGATGAAAAGCTTAAAAATAGGGTTGAGCATATTTTCCAAATCCAGTATAATGTATTGGTAGCAGGTAATCCCATGAACAATATGTTCCCGAATTTTAAGCCGGTCACTTTTGCTGGCCCTTCAGGAACAGGAAGTACCGTGCCGACTATTCCGTTTTACAATTCATTTGAAGCGGGTGATCTTCGTGCAGTAAATCAGAAAGGGTTCTTCTACACTAGCTATTTCACCAATGGTAACGGGGCTCCCTTCGAGTTGGGCTATCCATACATATTTAAGCACTTTAATCAAACTGCATTAGGGGGACCTGGAATCACTGCCACTCGAGCTAATAATTTGAACCTTCCTTTAATCAGATTTGCAGAAGTGTTGCTGATCTATGCTGAAGCTCAAAACGAATTATCTGGCCCTAATCAACTAGCTCATGAAAGCCTGAAAAGAATTAGAGATAGAGCACAGCTTGCAACAGGTGAAATCGGAACATTTACCAAAGCCAGTTTCCGTGAGGCTGTTTGGAGAGAAAGATGGAAAGAGCTCTGCTATGAGCAAATCACGTGGTTTGATATGCTGAGATTGAGAAAAGTGTACAATGAACTTACCAACGGATTTGACGAGTTTGTGGGGCATATCAATCAGAGCTCTAAGCAAGCGTTGCAGTCAAGACATTTGTTGATGCCGTATCCACTTCCTGAGACCCAAAACAATCCTAATTTGCAGCCGCAAAATCCGGGTTATTAAAGGATAGTCTCTAACCTTAATTTTTATTTGCACTTCCCGGTCGGAATTTTCGATCGGGAAGTGTTACTCTGTTTTTTTATTCTAGTCTTCAGCTTCAGGAATTTCCTTTTTATTCGCTGTCTTAAGAATCATAAATTTTATGTAATCGAGTTTATTTAAGCATTTAAAATTAGTTGGTTTCTGATTTTCCCGATTCCTGAGTGGATTCCTTGGAAAATGAAAAACCACTTTAAAAAAGTTCAGCTGCTTTACATTTTCAACGATTCAGAAAGTTTAAAATTCTGATTTAGGAGCAACAACGGAAGTCTCTAATCGAGCTATTCTTAAGGCAACTTGAGGAGTTGACTTTTGAAGCATACTTAAGGCATTTTTTTGAGCAGGAATTTTTCAATTGATCGCAAACCATTAAAATCCAAAAAAATGAAAAAAACTCCGAGTAACTCAAGAAGGAAGTTTTTGGTTGCCACCACGGCATCCATCATTGCTTCTCCATTCGTCTTTTCTTTGGATGGAATAGCACAGGCTTCCAAAGCGAAACTCCGTCACGTGTGTGTTGGTGTAGGAGGTATGGGAAGTGGGGATTTAAAGCGATTTTTAGCACA
This sequence comes from uncultured Limnohabitans sp., assembly GCA_964574365.1. Taxonomy (GTDB): domain Bacteria; phylum Bacteroidota; class Bacteroidia; order Cytophagales; family Cyclobacteriaceae; genus Algoriphagus. The sequence continues at coordinate 4,302 of CAZNND010000033.1, read as the reverse complement.
TCCCGATGTGGAAATAGTCGCAATTTGTGATGTGGATCAGGAAAGATTAAAAAAAGCCGCTGAGCTTGTTCCCAATGCACGTCAGTACAAGGATTGGAGAAAACTTCTCAAAGAAGAAGAAGGAAATTTTGACTCTATCAATGTCAGTGTTCCGGATCACAATCATTTTCCAATTGCGTTCAAGGCGATTAACATGGGAAAGCACGTGTATTGCCAAAAGCCAATGTGTCATGATGTCTTAGAAATCAGAAGATTGACCGAAGCCGCGGCAAAAGCAAAAATAGTCAGCCAGTTAGGAACGCAGCATGCCTCGGGAAAAGGTGATAGAACAGCAGTTCAGTGGATAAAAGAAGGGCATATTGGGAAAATAAAGCACGTTTACCTTTGTTCAAACAGACCTGGTGCAACGGAGCGATATCGGCTAATGGGTCCTCGTCCAGCTTCTGGAAAGACTACTCCAAGCGAATTGGATTGGGATTTATGGCTTGGAACAGCTTCCGAAAGACCTTATAATCCTACTATTTATCATCCTACCACCTGGAGAGCATGGCAAGACTTTGGAACGGGCTGGTCAGGGGATATTGGTTGTCATATTTTTGATGCAGTTTGGAAAGGTTTAAACCTTCGGGCTCCAGAAACTGTGTCTGCAAAAGTTCAAGAATCCTGGGAAAATTCTCCTGAAAGGCGGGCTGACACTTGGCCACAAAGCAATCACATTACCTGGGTTTTTCCCGGCAACGACATGACCGCCACTGACAAACTCACCGTGGAATGGTTTGACGGTGAGTTTTATCCCCCCGAGGATGTTCGAGCGCTATTTTCCTTAGAAAATTATCCTGCGGAATCTGCAATGCTTATCGGAACTAAAGGTGCCTTATTGATTCCTCATACCAAAATGCCTGTATTACTTCCAGAAGGCGACTTCAAAAATGTTGGCTATCCTGAATTGGAGGAAAGGGACCATTATCATCATTTTGTGGATGCCTGTTTGGGAAGGACAAAAACAGAAAGCGCTTTTGAACAGTCTGGTCCAATGACTGAGGCAATCATATTGGGTACTGTCGCCATTCGGGTTCCCAACAAAAAACTCGAATGGGATTCCAAAAAAATGAAGATTAAAAACTCCCCAGAATCTGAAAAATACCTGAGTAGAGTGTATAGGGAAGGGTGGAAGGTATAATTTCTTAATTTTAGAAAATAATCAACTCATTCATTTTAAATGAATTGGGGTTTGTATAAAAATTTTAAATACCAAATAATGAATTTACAAATCAAACCAAGTAAAGATTCTTACGATGTCATCATCGTAGGTTCAGGAGCAGGTGGAGGAATGGCTACAAAAATTCTTTCAGAAGCAGGTCTTTCCGTAGCTTTAGTAGAAGCAGGAGGTGATTGGGATCCAGCAAAAGAAGAGGATAGAACGCAATTAAGATTTCCATGGGAATCTCCCCGAAGAGGAGGTTCAACCAAAATCCGCCCTTTTGGGGATTTTGATGCTGCAATCGGTGGCTGGGAGATGGATGATGAACCCTACACCCGGAAAAATGGAACCCAATTCGACTGGTTCAGATCCAGAATGGTGGGAGGGCGAACAAACCACTGGGGGCGAATCTCTCTTCGATTTGGGCCGGACGATTTTAAAAGAAAAAGCATTGATGGGCTTGGTGATGACTGGCCGATAGGCTACGAGGACATCAAGCCTTATTATGACAAAGTGGATCAGCTTATCGGTGTATTTGGTTCAAAAGAGGGCATCTTCAATGAACCCGATGGACTGTTTCTTCCTCCTCCAAAACCCCGATTGCATGAGATGTTTCTCATGAAAGGGGCAAAAAAAATGAGCTTACCAATTATCCCTTCTCGTTTATCCATTCTCACCAAACCAATTAACAAGGATCGTGGGGTCTGCTTTTTCTGCAGACAATGTAATAGAGGATGCCAGGTGTATGGAGACTTTTCATCCAGTACCTGTCTGGTAAAGCCTGCCATGAAATCTGGGCAGGTGGACCTGTTTACCAATTGTATGGTCAGAAAAGTCACGACAAACGATCAGGGCTTGGCCACAGGTGTGTCTTATGTGGATAAAAGGGATATGAAGGAATACAAACTGAAGGGGAGAACTGTGGTTCTAGGGGCATCTGCCTGTGAATCTGCACGTATCCTCTTGAATTCCAAATCCAAAACGCATCCGGACGGACTAGCAAACTCAAGTGGAATGGTCGGTCATTACCTTCACGATTCTACCGGAGCAAGCCGGTCCGGTATTATTCCTGACCTGATGGGCAGGCAACGATACAATGAAGATGGAGTCGGAGGAATGCACGTTTATACCCCCTGGTGGTTGGACAATAAAAAACTAGACTTTGCAAGAGGGTACCATATCGAATACGGTGGAGGGATGAACATGCCTTCCTATGGATTTGGATTTTCTATGGATGTGGTAAGAAAACATATCATTGATCAGTTTGGCAAGCCAAGTCCCAATGGTGGATATGGAGAAGGGTTGAAAAAAGATATTCGAACGTATTATGGCAGTACAGTAAGTATGTCCGGTAGGGGAGAGAGTGTGCCTCAATATGACAACTACTGCGAAATCGATCCTGTTACCGTGGATAAATATGGAATTCCTGTTCTCAGGTTTCATTACAATTGGACGGATAATGAAATCAAACAGGCCAAACACATGCAAGATACCTTTGAAGAGTTGCTGAATCAGGTGGGTGCGATTCCTTTGGGAACCAAACCGGGAGCAGATACGCAATACGGTCTTCTAGCTCCTGGTCGAATTATCCATGAAGTGGGAACTACTCGCATGGGCAAGGACAAAGCTTCATCTGTGCTTAATACCAACTGCCAGGCGCATGACTGTAAAAATCTTTTTGTGGTGGATGCCGGGCCTTTTGTATCACAGGCGGATAAAAACCCCACATGGACAATTTTGGCCCTATCCTGGAGAACTTCCGAGTACATCATTAATGAAATGAAAAACAAAAACCTATAATCCCAGAAGCCATGAACAGAAGAGAAAACCTCAAACTTTTATTCACCGGTTCCCTCGGTACAGGACTGATTTTATCAGCTTGTACTCCGGAGATTAAGCAGGCAGACTTATCCCCAAAAATCTTTGGTACACCTGGTGGCAGGGTTCCTGAAGAAGTTGCTTTGGATAATAAGTTATTGTCTGATCGGTTTTTTACCGATTCGGAAATGGCCATGCTCACCCTTTTGGTAGATATCGTGATACCAAAAGATGAGGTGTCTCCGAGCGCTTCGGAGGCAAAAGTCCCTGATTTCATCGAGTTTATGATGAAGGATCAGCCTGGTAATCAAACACCTTTCAGGGGTGGCTTGATGTGGGTGAATCATCGGGCTATAGAGTTGTTCAACAAGTCCTTTGTAGAAATCTCAGCTGCTGAACGAATTCAGATCGTCGAGGAAATTGCCTGGCCTGAAAAAGCGGAGAAAGGGTTGGAGACAGGCGTAAAGTTTTTCAATCTCCTCAGAAATCTGACAATTACCGGCTTTTATACCACTGAGGCAGGATTTAAGGATCTTGGATATGTGGGGAATACGCCGAATGTCTGGGATGGAGTTTCAAAGGAAGTGATGGATCAATATGGACTTGCACTGGAGGAGAAATATTTAGATATCTATTTGCGTCCAGATGAACGGGGTGCTATTGCAGAATGGGATAATCTGGGAAATCTTAAACGCTAGGCAATCTAAACCCTTCCACTGAGCTAATTTTTGCTTTTTCAAGATTAAAATTGGATAATCCAAAAGAATTTGATTGGAGTACAATTGGGTGGTTAATTGAAAAAACCAAGTAAGTAAAAAGTCCGATCAGTTTCTGGCCGGATTTTTTCTTTTATGTGAACCCAGAATGTTGCACGTAATATATCATTTTGGCTAGGATTTGAATCAGCAAAAACGTCTTTCTTGTAATCGTTAGTGGGTTTATAAATGAGAAAACTTTGAACCACTTGGGCTATCCAATTGAATTAACTATCCCAAAAAAGAATTAACCACAATAGACACATTCCTCACATAGGTGCTCCCATAGAAAAAAATCGGTAAGGTTTCGGAAAGCCTTGTTTCATATTTATGAAGATAAGTTATAAATATTCTGCTTTTACAAAGAATATGACTTCCTACTATGTTTTCTATGTTGCTATGTGGTTTTTAAATATTATGTGTACCCGGTCTATTGCACGTAGGGGTAAATTGACGCAATAATCAATCGATCGAACAAAGCCTCCCCAAAATATCGCCTGTTAAGTTTATACACGAATTCATTGAGGT
>CAZNND010000032.1:0-42686 GCA_964574365.1 uncultured Limnohabitans sp. | reverse complement strand
TGACCAAATGTTAAATGCGATTTCCCTAGCTACTTTAGGTTTTTAGAAGTGCCCACGAGTAAAAATATAGATTTTACTTTGACCTTAACACAGAATCCTCGCGGTTCAAAATTTTATCGGTTTTATTTTCTACTGTCAAAATAGCATATATGCATAATTTTAAAACAGCGAAGATTAGAAAGGAGGGAATTAATCCTTAAAAGTGGGTGTGATTTTTTTTCTTTTAACTTATTGGCGTCCAAGCAAAAATTTCCACTTCAGGTTTATGTATTTGACAATTTAACTGTATCTCCACATAAATCTGATTTATTGAACGAAATAGGGTTAGTTTTTCAAAAAATTGAAAAATCCCTCTTTATATAATCCAAAAGATTTTTTTTCCTGTTTTTAAAATATCCCGGACTACAGTAATTTTTAATCAACTATTTAGACAATTAACCTGAGACTGCTAGTATCATATATTTCTCCGAAAAAATTCCCAATTTACTCCATCTACTAGATTTCCTTTTTACAAAATTATAAAACAAAATATTTAATTCAACTATTCTAAACTTTTGTAATTTATTTATTTAGTAATAATGCATTTTAAGTATAAGAAGGTTCTGATATCAGATTACTTTTTTCAAAATTCAAAAAGGGTTTGGTTGTTGGTCATTGTATTTAGTGTGGATCCTTTTTATCTTTAACAAAAAATAGACTGAAAAGTAAATCATGGGAATCATTGTTTCTAATTAACCGTAACAAGGTGTTTCCCGGATTGCTACTTGTTGATTTAGAAATATTTTCAAAGTTAAAAAAGATCTTAAAGTACTTGAATGTCAGCAATTAATATTTCGGGATATGTCAATAATTTTTTTTCATTTTGAAAAAAAATTCATTTTTGGATCATATTAATCCGATTGAGGTAACCAATTAAATGCATATCTTAGAAGTGTCAAAAACAGCTAAAAATGGACATTTTTAAAGGTCAAAATATCATAGAGTTTACTGCACGGTTCCAAAGTGAGCAAGATTGCAAAAAATACCTGAGCGAAATCAAGTGGTCTGAGGGGTTTACCTGCCTCAAATGCCAGCATCAAGGTTCCCAGATTCGAAAGAATTTTTCAAGAACCTGTAACCGTTGTAGCCATACTGAAAGTGCTGGTGCCAACACGCTTTTTCATAAAGTTAAATTCGGGCTCCTTAAAGCATTTCACATCTGTTTTGAGATGGCTACCACCACCAAAAGCCTCTCCGCTTTGCAGGTAGCAAAAAGGTACTCGATCCGACCTTCTACGGCTCGATTGTTTATGCACAAAGTCCGGGAGGCTATGAAGTCGAGCCAGAAACCGATGGATGGAAAGGTTGAAGTAGATGAATTCGTCGTAGGTGGCCAAGAATCGGGAAAAGTGGGAAGAAGTTATGGTGGGAATAAGAAAAAAGTGGTCTGTGCGGTCGAATTTACCGATTCTGGTAATGTAAAGCGGCTATATTCCATGTCCATTAAAGACTACTCGGCCAAATCCCTTCGTCCCATAGTTGACCGTCATATTGCCAAAACGGCGCAAGTAACCACCGATGAATGGAAAGGATACAAGCCCATTGCCAAAGAATATTCCATAACGCAAATTCCAAGCGAACTGGGGCTGAACTTCTCCACTCTTCATAACCTGGTTCATCAAATTAAATCTTGGATCCGAACCACCTATTCTTGGGTCAGCAAAAAGCACATCGATAGCTATTTAAACGAATATTCTTTCCGGTTAAACCGCTCCCAGATGAAGGAAACCATCTTTCATAACTTCATCAAAAGAATGGTTAGTGGAGATAAACTATGTATATCGGAGATAGTAGTTGCTTAAATGGTGACCTCAATAATCCGATATTAAATCGTACAAGAAAGTCTTTGATCTAGGATCAGGTTCCGTAGTAAAACGTCGAGTCATAATTTAAGGATCCCAAAAAAATGTCAAACTATACCAATTAAAAGTATTTATCTTCACTTGGATGTAATACGAGTAACTGATTTGGATAAATTCAGTATCAAACTCTTCTAGGAAAATTGTTTTTGGTTGAATGTAAACTCAAATAAGCTGAAAATTAATTTAAGCCTCCACCATGAAATTTATTTTTGAAAAAAAATGTAATAATGAAATCTATTAAAATTTTCTTCTCGCTTTCTGTTGTAATTCTGCTATTGTTTTCTTGTGTTCCAAATAAGAAATTAATTTATATGCAAGAGCTCACGGATTCAAATGCCCCATTAATAGGCTCAAGTCAAAAATATCCCTATTTGAGCGAGGAATACTTGCTACAGATAAATGATATCGTTGAGGTAAATATAAAAACAACTGATCCTCAGATGAACCTTGTTTTTTCAGCTGTGAATGGGGACGGAAATGTTAATAATCAAATGGCAGGTGGTCAAGGAGCTGGGGATGTTTTTTTTATGAATGGATATACCATTGATGAAAAAGGGGAAATCGAAATCCCCTTAATTGGGAAAACTAAATTAGTTGGCCTAAACACGGAAGAAGCAAAGATTTTGATTGAAAAACAAGTTTCACGATTTGTTAATAAAGATGAGTATTTTGTAAGGGTAAGGTTAGGGGGGATTCGTTACAGTGCTTTAGGAGAATTTAATAAATCGGGAAAATTTACAATTCTTCAAAATAGAGTTACCATCTATGAGGCGATAGCCTTTGCAGGTGATCTGAATAAAATTGCTAAAAGAGATGAAATACTACTTATTAGACAATATCCGGACGGGAGTCAAATACATAAAATAAATTTGCTTGATAGGTCTTTGCTCACTTCAGAGTTTTATTGGCTAAAGCCGAACGATTTGATTTATGCAGAACCTATGAAGATAAGGGCATTAGGTTCTGGGACAACTTTTGTGGAAACTCTTACTTTGCTAACTTCTACAGTCACTGCAATTGCTCTAGTACTTACATTAATTCGAAATTAATCTATGAGCCTTGATCAAGAAGAAAGAGAATTTTTAACTGAGGAAAGTTCTTTTGATATCAAATCAGTTATTCCAAAGATAGTCCGCGTTTGGCCTATAATTTTAATATCTGCTTTAGTTTTTCTCATTGGTTCATACATTCTTACCAGAATGTCCGTACCTAAATTTAAGGTTTCTGGGCTATTCTACATTAAGCAATCTGATTCAGGATTTTCGTTATTTAATTCTGTGCCGACCCTTGGAGGGTCTGCGAGATCCGGTTTGGTAAATGAGGTGATTATTTTAAAATCTATTCCAATAGCTGCTGCAACAATCGAACAACTTGATTTTTCGGTTGAATACTATGAAAAGGGATTTTTCATTAACAATGAGTTGTATAACAATACGCCGATTATCGTCGAAGTAAATTGGAAGGAACCCCAGGTAATTCAGGGACTTTTGACAATTTCTTGGGATAATCCCGAGAAGTTTACGATTTCTTTTAATGACAAGGAATATACCAAATATCTCCCTGACGGTACTAAAACTAAACTTTCCAATCTTCCGGAACCTGCACAATATCCTTTTGGTGAGTGGATTACGACGAATAACTTTACCTTGAAGGTTACAAAAACAACGGTAGATGATGGTGGAGAGTTACTTATAAAACTTAGGGATGCGGGATCACTTACCAACGAGTATTCTTCAAAACTAGAGATAGAGAACTTACAAAAAGAAGGTTCTATTTTGGAAATTTCTTTAGAATCTCCCAATGTGAAAAAAGGAGAGGTTTACATTAACAAATTAATGGAAACGTACCTCGCACTTGAATTGGAAGAGAAGAATCAAATTGCATCCAATACAGTGCGTTTTATAGACAGTCAGGTGGCTGGTGTATCTGATAGTTTGAGACAATTTGAGGATCGTTTACAGAACTTTAGAGCTTCCAACAAAACATATAACCTTGCCATTGAAAGTACTTCTGTTTTTGGTCAATTAACCGAGGTTGACTCAAAGTTGAGACAAGAACAATTTAAGCGAAGTTATTACAAAAGCCTTGGTAACTACCTAATTAGGGAGCAATACAACGACTTAGTTGTTCCATCAGGATTGGGAATTGAAGATCCTATCTTGAATTCTTTGATTTCAAACTTAATGGAATTGCAGGTTGAAAAATCCCGGCTTTTAGCTACGTTGACCGAGGAGGCTCCTCAAGTTCAAGCCACTAACAATAAGGCTCGAGATTTGAATCGCTCCATTCAAGAAAATCTAAAGAATCTCGATTTAAATGCCCTTCTTTTGATCGAAGATTTGAAAAATCAAAAAATCGAAATAGAAAATTCTTTCCAAAATCTCCCGGAAACTGAGCAAAAGCTACTCCGAATTGAAAGGCAATTCAATTTAAATGAAAGTATCTATAATTTTTTAATGGAGAAAAGGTCGGAAGCGGCTATTACAGCCGCCTCCAACAAAGCAGAAAATAAAATTATTCAAATGGCGAAGGGAGGATTTCTAATTAGTCCCATTCCTTCTAGAAATTATACCATTGGCTTTATTATTGGATTTTTCCTTCCTGTGATTCTTGTTTTAATCAGGGAGTTGGCAAGGACTAAGATTGATGAAGTGTCCTTTTTGGAAAGAAGGTTGAAGATTCCACTGCTTGCAAGCATATTGATAAATAAAAAGCAAAACAATCTAGTAGTTTTTGATCAAGGAAAGTCTGGCTTAGCAGAAGGGTTTAGAGCGTTGAGAGCAAATATTCGATTTATTGTACCCCATGAAAAGCAGCTCACCATTTTATTGACTTCTACCATATCCGGTGAAGGTAAAACCTTTTGTGCGATCAATCTAGCTTCAGTATTCTCACTGACGGGAAAGAAAACGATTCTCGTCGGTTGTGATATGAGAAAGCCACGAATTTTTGATGATTTTGGAATTGAAAATGAAATTGGGCTTTCTACCGTATTGAGTGGTCAAGTGGAATGGGAAAAAAGTATTGTAAAAACGAAGTACGATAATCTTGATGTACTAGTGTCTGGTCCTGTGCCTCCTAATCCAGCTGAGTTACTTTTTACAAATAATTTTAATGTATTAATTGAAAAGCTAAAAACTGAATATGAAGTTGTGATTTTGGACACTCCACCTATAGGCTTGGTAAGTGAAACCTTAGATCTGATTTCCTGTGTTGATATATCTTTATTTGTTTTTAGACAAAATTATAGTCAAAGGGCGTTTGCAGATGCTTTGAATGGCTTGAAATCCAGTAAAAACCTCAAGAATATCTATGCAGTTTTCAATGGTGTTGACGGAAAAAGAGTAACTTATGGTTATGGATACACTTATGGTTATGGCTATGGTTATTATGAAGATGATCCTAAAACAAAATCCTCCTTTCTAAAAAGGAAATAGCATGAAAGCGACAATTCAAAAAGCTCTTGATTCGTTTGATTTCAAGAAGAAAAGATTAATAATTAGGTTTATTAATCGTATTCGTAGTTCTGGGAAAAGTGATGATCTGAATTTTTTAGCTGATCTGTATAAAACAGATAAGTGGAGTAAGCATTTTTACACTCCTAATTATTATTTTCATTTTAAAAAATTCAAGAATAAACGGATTAACCTTCTAGAAATTGGAATAGGTGGCTATGAAGATCCCCACAAAGGTGGAGGGAGCCTTAGGATGTGGGAAAGATTTTTTCCCAAAGCAACTATCCATGGGGTAGATTTGTATGATAAAAGGGCATTAGAGGAAGGAAGAATTAAAATTCATGTTGGCAATCAAGTAGATCGACAATTTTTAGAATCACTTTCTAAGGATGCCGGTCAATTTGAAATCATAATAGATGATGGTAGCCATTTGAATGAACATATTATAGAGACCTTTAAAATTCTTTTTCCATTGTTGAAAGAGGGTGGAATTTATGTCATTGAGGACGTGCAAACTTCATATTGGCCTACTTATGGTGGAGATAGTTTTAATCCGGATCAAGAGTCGACAGCAGTTGGTTTTTTTAAGAAATTTATTCATGGGTTGAACCATGCTGAATTTCAAATACCGGGGTACGTACCAGGATATTTTGAAAAAAATATTTTAAGCATGCATTTTTATCACAATCTCATATTCATTTATAAAGGAAGCAACAATAACAAATCCAATATTTTAAAGTAGACTTCTGATTAAAATTTTAATTTTCTCTAATGAATTTTGTTTTGCTTTTAAGTGCAACCATTAATCCTGTTTTCTTGACAAAAGGAAGAATTGATCCTGACGCTAGAGAGAATGATTATTTTTTGGCAGTAAAATTTTATTTGGAAAAAGGGTATAAAGTAGTCTTTTGTGAAAATTCCAATACTTCATCCGAAAAAATTCTTAGTTTGCAAACTTCTGATCAGCGATTGGAATACCTGACCTATTCCTCTGAATGGAGTAGTCGAGGTAAAGCTTGGGGTGAAATAGAAATTATTAATTTGGCTCTGAAAGAGTCAAACTTCCTGAAACAGGTAGATTATATAGTCAAAATAACAGGAAGGTATATTATAACAAATATTGATGAATTTTTACAGGGTACAAATCAAGTAGAGAAGGAGGTTTACATGAATCCAACCCGAAATTTAAAATGGGCCGATACTCGGGTGATAATCATGAAAAAATCTTTCTATTATAATTACTTTATACCTACGGCTGATGCTACCATCGACGGGAAAAATGATTATATGGAACATATTTTGGTTAGGAGTGTTCTCTTCTATATTTATAAAGGTGGACAATTGGTTCTTTGGCCGACTTATCCTTTTTATGAGGCAATCGATGGTACTTACAATGATAAAGTTACTTTTGGTTTTTTCAAAAAATTGAAATATAGAATTTACTATAAGTTTAAGATTTACGTTTTCAAACATCAAGCATAATTAAATGCGGCATAGTCTAGATTCATTTTTCAAAAATTACCTCAGGCATTTTAGATTCTTTTATTCTTACTTGGGATACAGAGTGTTTTTCCTAGTTTCATTTAGCATCGTTGTGGGACTTTTGGATGGGTTTGGGTTGGCCATGTTTATGCCCGTATTCCAGCTTGCAGCAGGAACTATAGATGGTTCTATGGCTGATTCGATGGGTGAACTTCAATTCCTCATTAATTGGATCACTATGCTTGGGTTTGAAATTAATCTTAAGGTTGTGATTTTCTTTATGGTTTTTTTATTTTTTCTTAAGGCCATTCTCAAATTTGCTGATGGTTGGTATAAAATTAAAATTCAAAATAGATTCGTACGTAATTTGAGAAATGGCTTAGTAGATGGATTGAGTGATTTGGAGTATAAAAATTTTTTAAATCTTGATGCTGGGAAAATTCAAAACACCTTTGGAGCTGAAGGGATTAAATTAACGTATGGTTTTCTTGCTTATTTTAATTCAATGCAACATGCCGTCTTACTACTTGTGTATATAGTTTTGGCTATGTTGTCTAATTTTGAATTCGCCGTTTTAGTAAGCATTGGAGGGTATTTATCAAATATATTTTTTAGAATTTTATTTAAGAAAACTGAATCAGTTTCTATAGGTTTATCCAATTTGGGGCATATTTATCAGTCATTTTTAATCCAGGCTGTTCATAATTTTAAATACTTAAAAGCTACCGATTACTTTTCCTCCTATAAAACAAAGCTCAAGGATATTATCGAGAGTATTGAAACCAATCAACGAAAAATTGGAATCTATAATTCTATGATGACTAGTACCCGTGAGCCTATGATACTAATAATTGTCGTCTTGATTATCGTAATCCAGGTCTACTGGATGGGGGGTACATTGGCATCCATATTTTTAAGTTTAATGTTTTTGTACAGAGCTTTGAATTATGTAATTACTTTGCAGGGTAGTTGGCAAGGATTTATTTCAAATATTGGAGGTCTTCTTGCTTCAGTCGATATGATTGAGGAATTTAAAAATGGAAAAGAGCCGGATGTTAGTAATCCTATAATTTCACGTATAGAGAATATTCAACTTCAAAAAGTAAGTTATCAATATCCTAATGGATTCAAGGTTTTAAATAAAATTGATTTAGAACTTAGGCCACTTTTAACCTATGCTTTTGTAGGTGAAAGTGGTAGTGGAAAAACGTCCTTAGTAAATCTTATTGTTGGGTTGTTTACACCTTCTGAAGGTATTATCTATGTCAATGGAGAAAACCGTAATCTTATTAATTTAGCTAGTTATAGAAAAAGGTTCGGATACATTACTCAGGAACCAGTAATTTTTAATGATTCAATTTTCAATAATGTAACTCTTTGGGCTGAACCAAATCAAGGGAACCTAAAACGCTTTAAGCAGGCTATTGAGTTGGCAAAGCTGGAGGAATTTGTCGAGTTTTTACCTGATAAAGCTTATACAAAGTTAGGCGATAATGGAATCTTAATCAGTGGAGGGCAAAAACAACGGATTTCAATCGCAAGGGAATTGTACAAGGATGTGGATGTTTTGATTTTTGATGAAGCAACCTCTGCTTTAGATTCAGAAACAGAGCGAATTATTCAGGACAATATTGAATTGTTAATGGGCAAATTTACTATATTAATAGTAGCTCATCGATTAAGCACGGTTAGAAAAGCAGACATTATTTCGTTAATGTCCAAAGGTCAAATTGTTCAATCGGATACTTTTGAAAATTTGATGGATACTAATCAGTATTTTAGAAGAATGGTTGAACTTCAAGAATTTTAAATTGATCAGGGTTCTTGTTTCAAATACCATAATATCCAGTACTAGAGTAGGTAGTTGGACTAATCGAATTTCTCGATTTATTGAAAAGGAAAATCTTTTTTTTGATTTTATTTTTTCCCCTTCACCTATTAAAGACAGCAGGAATTTATATTGTAAAAAGAGAAAATGGATTCCTTTTTTTTCAGATAAATTCAGGAATTGGCAACTTTTAAATTATCGCATTAAACATTACATAGATGGCTTTAAAAATTTGCCAAAAGATGGTAAGATTCAAGTAGTGGTAATGGATGACTTGATATTACTAGAAGGTTTTGCATTATTGAAAGCTAAAGGTGAAAAATTCGAATTGGTTTTTTCATATCATGGACATTCGCTAAGTCTTGTCTGGGAATGGAGTGTGTACGTAGATAAAGTTTTATTTTTGACCAATTTGGGATATCTGGATACGCTTCATAGACATCATGAGTTTACTCCTTTGGTTTCTGTAATTGGTAATGGTGTAAATAGTTTGGATTTTTTTCCTTTAGATAAGTTTCAAAAAGAGGAGCGTAAACGTGGGTTGGGGGTTCCCGATCAATCAAAAATTCTAATTTGGTTGTCCAATAATCGTCCAAAAAAGGGATTTCATCTATTTAAAGTCATTGCTAAGCGTATCCTGGAAAAGTATCCGGACCTCCTTATTTGGGTAATTGGAGTAACTGAAGATCATGAGCTTCTCCATGAGCGAATAAAATTCCATGGAAAAATCCCAAATACTCAACTTCCCCAGTACCTTCAAGCCGGAGATTTCTACATGTTTACCTCCCTGTGGAAGGAAGGATTTGGCTTAACCATGTTGGAAGCTGCGAAATGCGGAAATCAAATAATAGCTTCCCGTATGGGGGGCATACCTGAAGTGGTAGAAGGTCTTGAGGGAGTTTATCTGATTGATTACCCGAATAGGCCTGAATTTTGGATTGAAGCATTTGAAAATGCTTGGAAAAATTCGTATGAATTTGTGCCTGATGGTGATTTCCTGAAAAATTTTCATGACTTGGATGAATGGATGTCAAAATTTAAAAATGCATTGATTTCTTAATGTGCGGGATTGCTGGAATAATTAAATTTTCGGGAGAACTCACGGAATCAGAAAGGTTTAATCTGGAAAAAGCGCTCCATGATCAAAAGCATCGCGGACCAGATGCCTTATCCTCTTGGAGCAATGCTAAAGTAGCATTAGGTCATAACCGTCTTTCTATCCTTGATTTGTCAAACGCTTCAGACCAACCTTTTTTTCGAAAGGATTTGGGTTTGACAATCATTTTCAATGGAGAAATATACAATTATCAAACTCTTAAGAAAGAATTACTAATTGCGGGCTATACCTTCTTTACCACATCTGATACAGAAGTAATTTTAGTTGCCTATCGGCATTTTGGAACTTCCATTTGTGATAAGTTGGTGGGAATGTTTTCTTTTGTAATTTATGATCATATTGGTAATGAGGTATTTGCCGCAAGGGATAGGTTTGGAGAGAAGCCTTTTTTGTATATCCTGACAGTAGATTCGCTGTATTTTGCATCTGAATTGAAAGCCCTCAAGACTATTTATTCAAAAGTTCTTACGATAAATCAGTCAGCAGTGATTGATCTAATGGAAAATATGTATATAAATCTCCATCATACTATTTATAATGAAGTTCAAATTTTCCCTCCAGCTTCTCAAATGTTTGTTTCAAATGGGAAAATCGAATTTAAAGAATATTATAATTTCCCTAAAAAAGTAACCTCATTTCCTGGATTTGAAAATTTAAAAAACCAAGTTAAGAATCAGCTTTTTCAAACCGTTTCTGATGAACTTCATGCGGATGTTCCCGTTGCTACCTTTCTTAGTTCGGGCATTGATTCATCTGTAATTACCGCTGTTGCGAAAGAGATCAAACCTGACATTCTAGCCATTACTATGACTACAGGTGAAAATCATACTGATGAGGCTGCAGCAGCTAAACTTTTTGCCAAAAAACTGAATATCAGGCAGGAGATTGTAGCCGTAAATCCGGGTTCTCTTCAATTCCTTTGTCAACTACTCAAAACCTGTCAGCCCTTGGCAGACGCTTCCTTGATTCCCACCTATCTGGTCACTAAATCTGTAGTAGGCCACACCAAAGTAATGCTATCAGGTGATGGAGGTGATGAAGTTTTTGGTTCTTACAACAAACCAAATCTATATCATAGCTATGCATCCAAAATAACCTCTAACGGATTAGCTTGGAATTTGGGATTGGAAAAACTGTCCAAAGGAAGGTTTAAAAAGTATTTTTCTGATAAAAACAGGATTCGATTTGGGGGTTGGAAGGGGTATTATTCCAGAAATAATATCAATTTTTATTTTAATAAAATTTTTAACCACGGTCAGCCACTATTTATAGTAAAAACAATAGCCGATGGATTAAAAGCTCACTATGGAGATAATCAAGAAAAACTCTCGTTTGGAGTCGATATGCTTACTCGGCTGCCTGGAGATTTTTTATTAAAGGTGGATACAGCATCTATGCAGAATTCCTTGGAAGTAAGGGCTCCGTTTTTGGATCATAGACTTGTGGATATGTCCTTGAGCAGTGATACCAATTCATTGATGCCCAATCATATCGATAAAGAACTTACTAGATCACTATATAAGGACTTTACAGGTATGGAGCATCAAGGAAGTAAAAAAGGGTTTTCCATACCCTATATTAATTACCTCTGTGGGGATTGGGGGGTAATCTTAGAAAAACTACTCCTTGAAGGCTTAACTGAGAAGTACTTTGATTTTAATGTCCAGGGAATACTGGGATTACTCACTGAATTGAGAACAACACCAAAACAATACTTGGCAAGAATTTTATTTTCGGTTTTGGTGATGGAAATTTGGCTTCGCGTTTTCCATTTAGATCAGGACTTGGTGTTTTCCTTTGATCAATAACTAAGTAAAAATGCGTATTTGTTTACTTATTCCTGATGGAGTTGGCATTAGGAATTATTTGTATTCTGACCTTATCAAAATTCTTTATTCCAAAGGGCATGAAGTAGTACTTTGGCATAGTTTAGATTCCAATTTAATCCAGCTTGCAGAAAATAGGTTCGGAATCAGTTTGCAGAAATTTACTTTTGAGCATAAGCCGGATTCATTGCCAGTCCAGTTGATCAGAGAAGCCTCAAAATTTGCCAGGCTTAAGTTGAATGCCTCCCAAAAAAACAATCCAACGATTTTGGGAAACTGGTCTAAAAACGCTTTAACCTGGAAAGGAAAATGGTTGATAAGGTTGGCAGACCTACTTGGAAGAACCCTGCAATCGTATGAAACTGTTGCTCGCGCGGAAACTTTAGGATTTTGGCTACTGAGAAAATCTACCGATTTTGAGGAGGCAAAGCTAAGACTTCTTCAAATTAAGCCCGATTTACTTTTCTGTACACATCAGCGCGTGCCTTCCGTAACTGCTGCTATGGAAGCTGCTAGATCTTTAGGAATTCCAACTTCCACTGCGATTTTTTCCTGGGATAATTTACCCAAAGGCCGACTTCCTTTCCGAGTGGATCAGTATTTGGTCTGGAGCAATTACATGAAAACAGAGCTTCAGGACTATTACCCTGAAATTTCAGCAAGTAAAATCCTCATCACCGGTACGCCACAATTTGATTTTTATTTTCAGGCTGAGTTCTTGATGGAGCGAGATGTGTTTGCAGAAAAGTTCGGTCTGGATCCCTCTAAAAAATGGGTTTGTTTTTCAGGATGTGATTCTTTAACCTCTCCCTATGACCCCCAATACCTGAGGGATGTTGCCGAAGCAATCCAGCATGAAGATGATATCCAACTAATATTTAGGCCTGTTCCTGTAGAAAAAGCACACCGTTTTCAAGCAGTCCTAAGTGAATTTCCAGGGATAAAGTTGCTTGAACCTTTGTGGTTCAAAGGAAATCAATGGGGTAATTTTTTTCCGAAGTTTGATGATCTTCACTTATTGATTAATCTTGCTCGCTACTGCAGTGTAGTCATCAATATGGGTTCAACGATGGCCTTGGATTTTGCTGCCTACGGAAATGTCGGTTTGTATTTAAGGTATGATCATGACGATGGAAAAGGAAGTTGGACAGTAGATCAAATATACCAGTATCAGCATTTCAAATCCATGGGGGATTGGAGAGCTGTTGGATATGTAAACTCCCCAGCTGAAATTTTGCCACTTATACGTCAAGCCATGAGCAAGCCTGAGGAACTAGTTCCCGATCGTCTGGATTGGTTTCACAGGATTGTAGAACCGCACGAAGAGCAATCTGCTGCTGAGCGGATTTCCGATGCTTTTTTGTCATTAATTTCTCAAAAAAATTGAAATGCACATTTGTTTCCTTTCCAATGAATACCCAAGACCAGGTCAGGCACATGGAGGAATTGGTAGCTTTCTGAAGGTCATTTGCCCATCATTGGTAGCGGCTGGACATCAAGTTTCTGTGATCAATGGTACCTATGGAAAGCCTGAGCAGATTTATTCGGAAGGGGTTCGGCTAATCTATACCACCTTCTCCAAACGAGGTGGAATAGCATGGATTATAAATAATTTTGCTGTGAATCGTGAAATTGAACGATTGAATAGGGAGGTACCCATAGACGTGGTTGAGGGAGCCGAACTTTCTTTTGCTTTTTTAAGGAAGAAAAAGAAAATATCCTATGTAATTCGACTGCATGGTGGGCATCATTTCTTTTCAGAAGGAGAAAGAAGATCTTTAAATTGGTGGAAAGCGTTTCAGGAAATAAGGTCGTTTCGAAAGGCTGATGGATTTATCGGAGTTTCTGAATACGTTGTCAAGCATACCAGCAAATTTTTAAAGATTGAGCCTCGACCACTAAAAGTTATTATGTATCCAATCAATTTGGAGTTGTTTTCAGAGGCGGATTTTGAACAGATCGAACCCTTTAAATTAGTATTTGCAGGAACATTTATTGAAAAAAAAGGTATCAGGCAATTATGTTTTGCCATGAAACAGGTGGTGGAAAGGTTCCCCATGGCTGAACTACATGCCTATGGAAGAGATTGGAAGGATATAAATGGCCAGTCTTACCTTGACAATCTGAAATTGGAAATTCCAGAGCAGCTTAAATCTAATATTCATTTTCACCCCCCTGTGGATCAACATAATCTCCCATCAACCTATTCCAAAGCGCACATTTGTGTGTTTCCTTCACATATTGAGACGCTTGGTCTTGTAGCGCCAGAGGCAATGGCAATGCAAAGGGCTGTATTATATTCAAGCCTAGGGCCTGGACCAGAAGTAATTGAACATGGAGAATCAGGCTGGCTGTGTAATCCTACAGACCCCGTTGATATAGCTGAAAAAATAATTGAGATATTTTCGGATTTTGAGGAAATGAAGCGAAGAGCCATCAAGGCAAAGGAGAAGGTCAATCTCCAGTTTAATATCAAAAACATCCTCCTCCAAAATCTGGATTTTTACAATGAAGTAATTCGCCTTAAAAGAGTTCAGTCTTGAAATTTTTAATCGTCTCTCAGGTCCTTCACAAGCAAATCGGTCAGCAGTTGTATGCTTATGGGCCCTATGTGAAAGAAATGAACCTTTGGCTCAACTATGTGGATGAGCTGATCGTCGTGGCACCTGTTGCGCATGACACCCATCCCGATCCCATTGATCTTCCCTATGTGCATCAGAAAATAAAAATGGTGAGAGTACCGGAGTTTAATTTGCTTTCATGGCGTAATCGTTTTCAAACACTCTTTGCTATTCCTTGGATTTTTTACAGGGTATTGTCCCAAATGGTAATTGCAGATCACATTCACTTAAGATGCCCTGGAAATATGGGGCTGATTGGGTGCATGACTCAAATTTTATTTCCTCTAAAAAAAAAATCTGCGAAGTATGCGGGAAATTGGGATCCGGCAAGTCAACAACCCAAAAGCTATCGGCTCCAGCAGAACTTGCTATCCAATGAGTTCTTGACACGCAACATGAAGGTCTTGGTCTATGGAGATTGGGAACCCAATAACAAAAATTTGATCAGTTTTTTTACTGCTTCCTACAGTGAATCTGAAAAAACGGAAATCGAGTTTAGACCGCTCACAGGTACGTTACGATTGATTTTTGTGGGAAGTCTTCATCCGGGAAAAAACCCTTTGATTAGTTGCCTGGTGGTACAAATGCTCATCCAGGCAGGTGTAGCTTGTCAGCTTGATTTGTATGGTGAAGGACAGGAACGAAAGATGTTGGAGGAATTTGTTTCCCGGTACAAATTAGATCAATCGATTCACATTCATGGTAATGTGAATTCGCAAGCTTTGAAGTCCGCCTTTAAAAAAAGTCATTTTCTTCTTTTTGCCTCTGAAAGTGAGGGGTGGCCAAAAGCAGTTGCTGAGGCTATGTTTTGGGGATGCCTGCCGATTACTACACCGGTATCTTGTGTTCCTCAAATGTTAGGTAAGGGCAGTAGAGGGGACCTTATTGAAAAAAATCCAAGCCTTATGGCAGAAAAAATCATCCATTATTTGTCCAATGAACCGGAATACCAAAAAAAAGCCCTTGAAGCGATGAATTGGTCAAGGCAGTTTACGCTGGAGAAATTTGAGGCAGAGATCAAACAAATTCTTGGTAGATGAGTAAAAAAATTTTTTTTCAATTGGTAGACACCTTAGCCATGGGAGGCACTGAGCGCATGAGTGTCAACATTGCCGGTGTGATGGAAGAAGAAGGGTGGGAAAGTCATCTTGTAGTCTCCCGGAGAGGCGGGGGGATGGAGTCGCATCTGCCTAAAGGGGTACAGGTTCATTTTTTGAAAAAAAAGGCTTTTTACGATCTAATGGCATTTTGGAGACTGTTCCGATTAGTTCAAAAGCATAGACCAAGCCTAATCCATGCACACAGTACCTCAATTTATTGGGCAATACTCCTCAAAGTTCTTTTCGGTAAATTCAAACTCGTGTGGCATGATCATTTTGGATTAAGTGATCAATTGGATCAATTTCCTAGAAAAGAATTTGTCGTTTTAATTAAATGGATAGACCGCATCGTTACCGTCAACCACAAATTAGAAAACTATTGGAGAACACTGCTTCCATACCGAAGTGCAGATATCCTTGCAATTGGAAATTTTCCTTGGTTAAATCTTTATAAATCAGAAAAATACGAGAAATTTACTTTTTTGAACCTCGCGAATTTTCGGAGGCAAAAGGACCAAATAAATCTTCTGAGGGCTGCAAAAATTCTAGATGAACAAGGTTTTGATTTTCAAATACTCTTAGTGGGAGAGTTTGTGGAGAAAGATTGGACCCAAGAAGTCATGCAACGTATTATTGACTATGAGTTTACTTCTAAAGTAAATGTAATTGGACCTGCTGAAGATGTTGGATCGTATTTATCCAAATCTCATGTGGGGATACTCAGTTCAGAATCTGAGGGATTGCCTGTATCCTTGTTGGAATATGGTTTGGCTGAGTTGCCTGTGGTATGTACTGCTGTCGGCGATTGTCCGGCGGTTATTTCCTCCTCAGAGCTTGGATTTATAGTGCCACCTGTTGATCCGCAGTCTCTGGCCAAAGCAATGATTACTTGCATTGATTCCTATCCCGAAGCTCAAAAGAAAGGTTGGAACCTCAGACATAAAGTTGAAAATGAGTATGGGAAGAAAAGCTTTCTTCAATCCTACTGGAAGTTAATGAGGCTAAATTAACCCTATTTTGAATCGGATCATTCAACTATTTCAACGAACCACCTCCTCTAAGAATTTCATTCCAGAGATCGATGGACTAAGATTCATCGCTATTCTGACTGTGGTTATTTTTCACTTTCACTTCCTCTTTGTCAAAGAAATTGGAGGTCAGGTGGTGATGGATCTACAGGATGGAGGGATTTTTACTGCCCATTGGTGGTTGATACGCTTGGATTTGGGGGTGAAAATTTTTTTTGGGATTAGTGGATTTATTCTTAGCGTTCCTTTTTTCAATCACTATTGGTTTGGTGGACAAAAAGTAAAAATTAAGGCTTATTTCATTCGAAGGTTGACACGATTAGAACCTCCATTCTTAGTGGCTGTGACTGGGTTTTTATTTGTTCATCTTTTCCTGCTGCATGAGAATCTGGAACAAATGTTTCCTCGCTACCTTGCCACAATTGCGTACTTGCATACCTCAATTTATAATGAGTATTCATTGATCAATCCGGTTACCTGGAGTTTGGAGACTGAGGTTCAGTTTTATATTTTAATTCCATTACTGGCAACTATAATTTTGCCGATCAAAAATAGAAGTCTTGTTTTTTTTATTGGGCTTTCATTGCTGTTTGGGTCAATAAGTTTGAGAGGTTTCATTTTAAGAGAGTCACCCTATGGAATGCTTGCCAATATTGGAGGATTTTTCAGCCATTTTTTGGTAGGTATTTTTTTCGCCTACCTTTATTTGGTAAAGCAAAATTGGATCAGGCAAAGAGAATGGATTTGGGACATGCTGGGGCTTATTTTCTTTTTCTCGATTTTTTGGTTTTATAAACCTCAGGCGGGATTTTGGAATCAAGTAGCCTTCAACGCCTCAATTTTCCTGTTTTTTATTGCAGTCTTTAAAGGGATTATATTCAATAAAGTGATGAATCTTCCAGTCATTTATCTTATTGGAGGAATGTGCTATACTATCTATTTATTACATCTTGCGTTTTTTGGACTTCTGGTTAAAATTTTTTCCAAGTTTATTTTCTTTGAAAATTACAGTTCCAACTTTCTCTTGTTCTCTTTACTTGCTTTTCTTCTTTTGATGATGATTTCTGGGCTCTTTTTTATATATATTGAAAAGCCATGCATGAAAAAGGATTGGCATAAAAATTTTTTCACGAAATTTCACTCACGATAAGAATGTGCATTAAATTTTTAAAAAAATTTTTAGTTGAAATAAATAAACTCCCTTGATCAAGTACTTACTCACGTATAACAATTTTATTTTTTGGATTGTAGTCCATAGTATTCTTGGACTCGTATCTATTTTTTCCCCTATACCATTGATTTTATGGTTTTATCTGGTTCTATTTTCATCATTATTTATTGTTTTAAGGCCCAAGGCTCCTGTTTCCCTTTATGTATCCTTAATTGCCTACCTGATTTCCTTTGAAATCATAGCACGGGTTTCTTCGGCAAGTCCGTTCATCCCCTATGAAATGGGTAAATACCTGCTGTTTCTGCTGTTGATTATTGGAATAATCAAATATAAGGTAGATCAATGGCCTGCTGTGTGGATGTTGATTTTTTTGATTCCAGGCCTATTATTCGAATTATCTGGTGAAGCGTCCCTGTTGGATATTGTTTTTAATTTTTTGGGACCTTTCAATGCAGGTCTTGCTATTTTATTTTTCAAAGGAAAAAGAATTTCCAAAGCAATCTTTTTGGAAAGTTTGAAATTCATGGTTTTCCCCATGATAGCTTTGCTTTCCTATACTTTTTTTAAAACACCTGACCTCGAGGAGGTGGAATTTGGTTTGACTGCAAATTCAGTTGTATCGGGTGGTTTTGGTTCCAATCAAGTTTCCACAGGCCTGGGATTAGCCGCTTTCTTTGTCTTTATCTTTTGGATAAATCGATGGAAATTTTCAGGGTATAGGTGGTTGGACGCCTCGCTTTTGGCGATTTTTACCTTGCAGGGCCTTCTGACTTTTTCCCGAGGTGGAATGTTAACCGGATTTTTAGGTGTTTTTATCATCAT
This sequence comes from uncultured Limnohabitans sp., assembly GCA_964574365.1. Taxonomy (GTDB): domain Bacteria; phylum Bacteroidota; class Bacteroidia; order Cytophagales; family Cyclobacteriaceae; genus Algoriphagus. The sequence continues at coordinate 24,335 of CAZNND010000032.1, read as the reverse complement.
TTATTTCCTTCGTACAGCTACTAAAGCACAATTGACAAAATATAAATTAACCAGGATAGGTAAGTATTTATTGCCTGCGTTTTTACTAATTGGCAGTGCATTTTTTTTGGTCAACAGACTGACCAATGGCTTGCTTTTGTTAAGGTACCAAGGAGAAACTGAGGGGACTTTTGCAGGTGTCAAAGAGAAAGATCTTAATACGATCACTTCCGGAAGATTAGATATTTTCGTAGGTGATTTAGAATTGTGGGTGGACCATCCTGTCTTCGGGGTAGGAGTGGGGGCCTCCAGATACATGAGGGAAAAAATGGGAGGGATAGTAGCGCACGTGGAGTTGAGCAGACTTTTGGCCGAACATGGCCTATTCGGTCTCGCCTATTTTATAATTCTGTGCTATTATGGGTGGAAATTACTTCGAGCCCATCCAAATCCAGCAATTTTAGGGGTGTTGTTTGCCTTGTTTGTTGTGGGTTTGTTTACCAGCTTTCATGCAGCCATGCGAACGTTTGTCTCACCTTTGATGATAGGGCTAAGTATGCTTTCTATCCATGACCGCGTGCCCAAATCCACTTCTACTTCAAAGAAAAATCCACATAAGCTCCCAGCTGTCAATTCTGATGAAATCCTAAGTCCCCCGATTTCTTGAAAAATGGCCCGGCTGGGCCATCCAGTCTTCCTAACTTAATTCCATCTTAATCGAAGGAGAAAAACCATTGATAATGGTATGTTTGCTTTTGGAATTCTTAGAAGTGCTTACCGAAGATTCATTCAAGCGTTGGCAATTGTTGGAATATTATTCTCAGAAATGGAAGAAATTAAAATGTGGACCGGATTTAAATCCTAAACTTCCAAAACCAACACTAATAAGATGAAGATCTTGATTTTTTATCAATATTTTGGCACACCTCGAGGTGGTTGGAGTACAAGGTATTACGAATTCGCCAAACGATGGGTGGAAAAAGGGCATCAGGTCACCGTAGTCACCTCGCCTTATTATAAATCGGATATCCAAGCTCATGGATTTATTTCCAGACAACAAATCGAAGGAGTTGATTTACTGGTTATTGATTTGCCAGATTCCAATAAACAACGCTTTCTTCGACGTGCTTGGAATGCCTTAAGGTTTTCAATAGTCTCCTGTTACTTTGCCCTTTCAGAGCCACATGATGTGGTAATTTCCAGTTCCGGTCCGATTACAACTGCAATACCCGGCTTATTGTCATCCTGGTTAAGGCAGAAAAAGCTGGTTTTTGAAGTTAGGGATCTTTGGCCTAGAGGAGGCATTGAATTGGGGAAAATAAAAAATCCAGTCGTGAAATCGGTCTCCCTTTGGTTTGAAAAATTAATATATCGCCACTCAGATTTGGTGATTTCCTGTTCTGAAGGCATGAAACAGGGTGTCTTAACGATAAATTCCCAAGTTAAAGTGGTCAATATTCCCAATGCATCTGATTTAGAACTGTTTGGGAATGTACATGAAAGGCCCGTATTTCCTCCCGGGTTCCGTGCGGATCTACCGCTTTTTATTTATGCTGGATCCTTAGGATTAATGGACGACTGCCGACAAATTTTGGAAGGAGCCAAATTGGTCAATGATCTTGATTTCAATTTAGTATTTATTGGAGATGGTGCCGAGCGAAATGAGTTGGAGAATTTGAGTAAAGAATTTTTCCTTTCTCAAAAAGTTATATTTTTGGGATTAATTCCAAAAACAGAGGTGACAAAATGGTTTGCTTTGGCTAGAGCAAGTCTTGTGACGTTCAAGGATTTACCTGTTTTACATACTAACTCTCCAAACAAAATGTTTGATTCATTTGCTGCGGGAGTGCCAATCATACAATCTACCCGGGGGTGGATTTTTGATCTGGTTGAGAAATCGGAATGCGGACTAAATGTTGATCCATGCTCCCCGCAAAGTTTTGCGGAGGCCTTTCGATTTTTGGTTGAAAATCCTAATAAAGCCAAGGAGATGGGGAGAAATGCAAGACAACTTGCTGAAAATGAATTTAGCAGATCGTATTTGGCTCAAAAGTTTTTGGACATTTTAAACCAATTGATGAATTGAGTACACTGATCACTGGAGCTAGCGGATTTCTTGGTAGATACCTACTGGAGGGTCTGGATTCCCCCGTAATTAAGCTAGGTCGTGGAAAATCGAATGACGTGATTTGTGATTTAGCTTCCAATATTCCCCAAATTCCACAGGTGGATCAAGTTATTCATAATGCTGGGCTTGCGCATATCCTTCCCAAAAACTCAGCGGAAGAGCGGCAATTTTACTTAACTAATGTAGTTGGAACCCAAAACTTATTGTCGGGGCTGGAGAAAACCAAAAACATTCCCGAATCTATAGTTTATATAAGTTCAGTAGCAGTTTATGGCTTGGAGAAGGGGGAGTTGATCACGGAAAATCACATTCCAAAACCTGTGACACCCTATGCTAAAAGTAAATATGAGGCAGAATGGTTGCTTAGGAATTGGTCCGAGAAATATCCGACAAATCTGATCATACTCAGGCTTCCACTGGTGGCAGGAGGAAAAGCTACTCCAGGAAACCTGGGTGCAATGATTAAAGCCATAAGATCAGGATATTATTTCCGAATAGGTGCCGGATTTAACAGAAAATCCATGGTTTTAGCTCAAGACGTGGCCAGTTTACTCCCCAGAATTCAAAAATCCTCTGGAATTTATAATTTGACTGATGGATATAACCCAACCCTAAAAGAACTGGAAGATTACCTAGCATCCCATTACCAAAGAAAAATACGGACTATACATCCAAAAATTTTAGATTTTCTGTGCAAAGTGGGCGATTATGTTCAATCGTTTCCAATTAATTCGTATCGACTTTCCAAATTAAGCGATACCCTAACTTTTGACGACAACAAAGCGAAAAATGAATTCGGTTGGAATCCTAAACCAGTGATCGGGAATCTGGATTTATGAGAAATCAACCTACAAAGATTATGAAGTATCCCAAAACAATTTTATTTTTAGGTGAAACCTACCGAGCAGATGCGCAAACCTGGATTAAGGGAATAGAGCGGGAATCTGGTATAAAAATCGAGACTTTGGAAGTTGAGTCTTCCTCAAACCGAATTTCGAGAGTTTTTAAGTTTTTTGTCTTTGGAATAAAAATTTTGCTTACGAATTTTCTCAAGTCTTACGATTTGGTACTCGCAGAGCGTTCGACAAGTTATGGTTTCATGTCCCTTTTTGTGAAGGCAAAAAAGCGGATTGTGGCACAGCAGGGCATTACTGATATAAGGCCAGCCCATGGTCTGTCCGGGAAATTCAAGGGATTTCTTCAAAAAACTGTCTATAAAAGAGTAGATTTGATTCATGCTTGGGGTGAGGCGATGGTGCCGGCCATGATTAATTCAAATGCAGATCCCTCACGAATTATGGTTCTCCCAAAAGGTATAGATTTAAGTCTTTATAAGTTTTCGCCACCCGAAAAAAAGGAAATCAATCGGGTTATTGTAACCAGGAGCTTAAGAATAGAATACCATCATTCGGATATCCTATCGGCGTTTGCCAAATTGAAGGAAGCTGGAATAAAACTCCAACTTTCCATAGTAGGAGATGGTCCATTGTTGAAAAGACTAAAGGCAAAGGCATCCAAATGGAATCTTCTAGATACGGTGGAATTTTCCGGAAGGATTCCCAACGAGCAATTACCGGAAATGCTTCGAAATTCCTCAATTTACCTTTCAGTTCCAGAAACCGAGGGTGTGTCAGCTTCACTTTTTGAGGCTATGGCTTCTGGATGCTTCCCTATCGTTACTGACTTACCCGGAACGAGAGCATTTATCAGACATGGAGAAAATGGGTTTTTGGTTCCTGTCAATTCGCCGGAAAAAATCGCAGAATACATCATTACCTATTTGGATAATCCAAAAAAATTTCACGAAGCCGTGATTAACAATAGGAAGTATATCGAAAATAATGTTGATTTGCGTGAAAATATGACCAAAATTTGGAAAGTGTATGCTGAATTGTTTCAAAATTGATTCATACCACCAATGAGTTCACTCCACAAGAGTATTTATTTTTTAGGGGTAAAGCTAAGGAACCCTTCGATGATCAAACATTTCTCGGAACTAAAAAAGACTGAAAACTTCTCTTTTGAACACCTTCGCGAATTAAATGAAAACAGACTGAAAGAAATCTGTTTGTTTGCATATACCCATAGTCCATTTTATAAAAAGAGGTTTACCGAGGCTGGTTTTGATCCACAAAATCAATGGTCCATAGATGCTTTTTATAAAATTCCCCCAATCCAGAAACGAGAATTGATTGATTTTAACCGAGAAATCCATACTCCAGCCAAACTATTCCAAAAGAGATTTTTCGTTGAAACTTCCGGTACTTCAGGAGAAATTTTGACTTTTTTTAGGGATGAATCTTGGGATTCGTTCAACCGAGCTTCGATTTGGAGAGGATACAGTTGGTTTGGAGCCAATCCCTGGGATAGGAAACTATATTTTTGGGGATACAATACAGCTCCGCTAAAGAGACTCAAACTCCGTCTCATGGACTTTTTTGTCAATCGTTTTCGAATTTTTGATTATGATCCGATCAAGTTGAACAAACTCCTACCTAAACTAAGGAAGGTAAGTGTTATAGAAGGGTATAGTTCTATGATATATGAATTGGCCAACCTGATGAATGAGAAAAAACCCGTCTTTGATTCTTTAAAGTTGGTAAAAGGAACATCGGAAAAGATTTTTCCTCATTATCAGCCTATTGCAAAGCAGGTGTATGGTATGCCGATTGTCAATGAGTATGGATCAACTGAATCTGGGATAATTGCGTTTGAATGTCCTCAGGGGAGTTTACACATAAATATGGAGGGGGTTTTTATAGAGCGGGATCCCACCGATGGGGGGATCCTTGTTACCAATCTGCATAGCTTTTCTTTCCCTTCGATCCGATACAAATTGGGAGACCAAATCGAGTTGGAAGAAGAATCATTCCGATGTAGCTGTGGGATGAATTCACCTGTGATTAAGGAAGTCACAGGTAGGATTGGAAAGAAAATTATTGGCAAAAGTCAAATCTACCCAAGCCTTACGCTTTATTATATATTTAAGAATCTATATTTCAATAAGAATCTGATCATTGATTTTCAAGCTCATCAGTTTGAAAAGGGAAAGTTGGAAGTTTGGATCAAAGAACCTGTCACGGATATACTAAAAGATTTGATTTTAAAGGAAGCAGGAAAATATTTTTCAGATGTAGAACTAGTTCTTTTGGAAAATCATGATTTCAGACAGCACGCAGGAAAATTAAGAGATTTTATTTCACATCTTGATTAATACACGTTCTCTTACAAGTTCATGTGCGGAATTGCAGGTATCGTCTATAAAAATTCCAGAGAAGTCAGCACGCAAGAGCTTGAATTCATGGGAAATAGCATCATTCACCGAGGTCCTGATGCTTCGGGGATGTATAAATTCCAAAATTTGGGATTCCTTCACCGAAGGCTTTCCATTTTGGATTTAACTGAGGCAGGTAATCAGCCTTTTTGTTCGGAAGACAACCGATATGTACTCGTATTTAATGGGGAAATCTTCAATTTTAAAGAATTTAAAGCTGAACTTTCCGGCCGTGGCTACGTTTTTCGCTCCCAATCAGACACAGAGGTACTGCTGTACCTTTTGATAGAATATGGGGTATCGGTGCTCTCCAGACTGAATGGTTTTTTTGCTTTTTCCCTTTTCGATCGAGCTAAAAATGAAATACTACTGGTGCGTGACCGCTTTGGTATCAAGCCACTTTTTTATGGACAAGACGAGCACAAAATAGTTTTTGGCAGCGAACCTAAGGCTCTTTTTGCAGGTGGCCTTGAAAAAAAAATTAAGGAGTCAAGTCTGAATGAGTTGTTTTTTTATAGGTATGTTTCGGGAGAAAACACGGTCTTTCAAGGGGTTAAAAGACTCCTACCCGGGCATTTCATGAGAATTTCTTCAACCGGACAAATTCTAGGAACAACTCGCTGGTTTTCCCTGAAAGATGCTGCCCTAAACCACTCCAAAATAAAAAAACCGCTCGAATGGTTTGAAGAAGTTTTTCATCAATCTATCCGATACCGGATGATTGCTGATGTACCGGTTGGAACCTTGCTCAGTGGAGGATTGGATTCAAGCTCAGTGCTTTACAGTCAGGTTTCTCAAGGTTTTCAAGGATTGAGCGCATGGAATATCTCTTTTTCCAATTATAAATTCGATGAATCCAAAGTGGCACGAAAGTTCTCTCAAAGCCTGGGCGTGGATTTCCATACCCATGAATTTCGGGGAGCTGAATTGATGGGTTTGGTTAAACAGTCAATCCTTAACCACGATGAACCGATCATGCACCTTCAAGACGGCCATATTTTAGGTATTTCTAAAAAAGCTAAGGAAAAAGTTTCAGTTCTCTTGAGTGGGGAAGGTTCGGATGAGATTCTTGGGGGATACGTCAGGTATAAAGTCCACGATAAACCCTGGCGATATCAGCTGCTTAAAAGTTTTAAATATATACCTAATCGATTTTTAAAGGAAGAACGCTTGAAGAAAATGAAGCGCTATTTCCAGGAAGGCGGGCAGGAGTTTCAGATGATGTCTAATTCCAACGAAAACTACCTGGGTGAAGTCAACAAGGTAGGTGGTATTCCTGGAGAGCTTTTAATTCCCTTTCGAGTTCAAATGTTGGAAGAGGCTAAAACACTCTATCCATGCAATAGATTGAGGCAACTTCTTTACCTAGAACAACATACCCACCTCTGCACCCTCAATGACCGAAACGATAGGACAACGATGGGGGCGTCCATTGAGTGTAGGGATCCTTTTCTGGATAAAAATTTGGTAATTGGTGCGGCCAGTTTGCCGGATGAATGGTTCAATATCGAAGGAAAAGGGAAAAGGCTCTTGATTGAAAGTGAAGGTAGACATTTACCGGAATACATCACCAAACATCCCAAAATTGGACTTTCCGTACCCTGGAATGAGTATTTTTTAAATCAGGAAGAATTCAGGCATCACTTTGAAAGAATGCACAAATCGGCCTTATTCGAGTTTGAAACGTTTGGACAATTGCAAATTTCAAGGATTATTGAGGATTTTAGAAAAGATGGAAAATCAAACTATGGATTGGTCAGACAACTGTTCTTTCTTTCTTTATGGTATGAGTGTCAATTTGGTCAGTAGGATTCACCTATGCTGAGGTTATTCGTTCCGGAAATCAATTCCATTAACAAGCCGATATTTGAAATTTTTGAATATTCGGGAAAAGAGGGATTGGTTATTTCTGAGCAAGCCAAGGAGTTTTTTGTGCTGGAAAATAATATTGAAAATGCAGATTGGGTAGTTATCCCGGAATTTTTAACCACCTTATTAACTCCTGTTGGTAAAGATCTCATCAAGAAAACTTCTCAACTGGCAAATTCTTCGAGAAAACCCTTTGGTGTTTTTTCTAATGCTGACCTCATTATTGATCCCGGCGTGAAAGGTGTCTTTTTATTTACTGCTGGGGCCTATTCCTCCATACCCAGACTGATGGAGATCCCAGCCTTACTCCCGGATGATCCCATTCAAAAATGGTATCAGGGAATTTGGGAGCCATGGCATGCTGAAGATGCTCTGGTAGGCTTTTGTGGACAAGCGACTATCAACCCCGCCAAAATGTTGAAAGACTCCCTGAAAATCTATAGGCTTCGACGAGATTTCAAAAAAGGAAAATCACCATTTCTCTTCGTTCCAAATTTTCTCCCAGCCTGGGAACGAGCCAGAATACTCAGGTGGCTTCAGGTCTCCTCAATCAAGACTGATTTTATCTTTAGATCCAGGTACAATGGTGGAGCAAACTCACCTGAGGGCAAAGAAAAATTGGAAAAGGAGTTTTTTCAGAATATCAGAAAAAGCCTGTTTACAGTTTGTATAAGAGGTATGGGAAATTATTCTGTGAGATTTTACCAAACTCTTGCCATGGGCAGAATTCCGATTTTGATTGAAACTGATAGTGTGCTGCCTTTCTCTTCCGAGATCGCTTATGATCAGTTTGTCTTGAAAGTCCCTTACCAAAATAGATTTGATTTAACCCCATTCATCGCGTCTTTTTTAAACTCAAAATCAGAGGCTGACTTGATTCACATCCAAAAGATGGCTAGAGAATGCTGGTTAAGTAATTTTCAAGTGGAAGGTATGTTAAGAAATCTTGCTATTGAAATGCGTCAACTTAGCAAAAGTCACCTAACCGCTTTTTAACTTAAAATCTTTCGAAAATGGCTAGTGTAACTATTTTAAATATCCCCAATTACTACTGTTCTTATTACCTTTTGGGTCTTGATAAAATAGCAGACCTTAGGTTTGCTCCAAAAAAAGAATTTAAACACTTGGACTATCGACCTTTTTTAGTCATCGAATACCAAGGAAAAGTTGCGGTAATTGAAAATGATGACCCGATAGGAGTGGATAAAAAATCCTATGAACTCTGTGATTTGTATTTTGCTACCAACAAACTTTTGGCCAATGAGGGGTATAATTGGCCCAAAGTTCGACCGCTTTACCCCCATTATCCAATTAATAACTCCTTTCAGTTTTTAAAACTATTTGGGATGAAGCGATTGTTTTCCGCTGACACGGTAAATTTTTTGAAACAATGGTACATCTTGTACAGAAGACCGGAATTTATTGACCTTCCTTATCAAAAACTTGAAGGGAACAAGGTCTTTTTTGCTGGAAGTATCTGGAAAAAAGAACCTATGGCGAATCAAATACGGGCTGATTTTATCCAAGCTTGCAAGCAAAGCCCTTTGATCAAATTCGAAGGGGGGATGACGCCCCGTACCGATGGAGACTTGTGCGGATTATCTCCTGAGGTGATGGGCATGCGATACACACCCAAAGAATTTGCACATAAATCCTCAGGTTCTTTAATAGGCTTGAATAATCCCGCCGTCCGCGATGCGGTCAGCTGGAGGCTGGCAGAATATTGGAATTACAGTTGCTTTGTGCTGGGATTTCCCTTCAAAATAGACCTGCCTACTTTGCCGGTTCATGGTAAACAGCTGCACTACGTGCAGGATTCAAGGGAGTTTCCAGAAGTAATCGACTATGTGATGAAGAATCAGGCCTATCGGGAAAAAGTGAGTCAGGGCGGTAAGGAATTTTTTAGGGATTTCTGCCTTCCGGAGAGTCAGGCCAAGTACATCTTGAATACCATCGAAAGTTGGTAATTTTTTTGCGACTTATTCAACTAAAAAAGTAAATAAAATAATTAAAATATAGGTTTAATTAGCTCGGGTTTGAAGTAGAAAAGGAAACCCGCTTATTCAGAACAAGTAAGTTTCAATAAAATGGGTAAAGTCAGTCGCCTAGGTCGCACTAGATTAAAGTTTTTTACGTTTTTTTAATGGAAATTGCGTGTATGAAGTAATTTGGGTATGAAATGTGATTTACTGCTTACCTTATTCCAGAAGTTATCTGTAGAATCTTTAGCGATATCCTGATTGCATGGGAAGAAATTTCACCAAATATTACCCGAAGTTTAGCTCAATCCCCCTTTTTTCGATTGCGGTCGCTTTACTTATGCCATTTTTTGTCGGAGCGCAGACTGTTGTTATCCCTAGGGCTGGATTTCCATATTGTGAAACTTTTACCAATTCAACTACTCGGTCAAACACCATCTTTAGAGGTGATCCTCAACCTCCGATTCTTACTGCTGGAATTGAAAATGTCGAAGGGGATGGATATTTAAGGCTTACTGATAATGGTATAAATCAGAGAGGATATATTTTTGTTGATTTGCCATTTTCTTCATCTTATGGAATAAAGGCTTCTTTTGAATATTTTGCGTATGGAGGTTTAACGACTACCGGTGCGGATGGCTTGAGCTTTTTTATGTTTGACGGAAATATTGGAGCTTCTGATTTTCAGATTGGGGGATTGGGAGGTTCTTTAGGATATGCTCCCTGGAGGAGTAGCAATGGTTTATTGACTCAGGTAGGCTTAAAGGGAGCTTACATTGGGATAGGTTTTGATGCATTTAGAAATTTTGGGAACGAATACGAGGGAAGAACCGGAGGATTTAAAGATCCCGATGCAGTTGGTTTTGGTCCCGTTCCTGACTCTAGACAATACTATAACACCATTGCCATTCGAGGGCCTCAAACATCAAATTATAAATTTATTGATGGAAAAAGAACATACGACCTGCATTATAATTTTGAAACCCAGCCTAAAGTATATGATGATCCTATAAGTTCAATTTATTATTTATGGAGTGGGGTACCCCCTTCGGAGTATTTCTCTAAAAGATTTGCCATCGGATCACCTACAAAAGCAGAATTATGTTCTGAAAATGGATACCGTAAAGTTTTCATTAATCTTGCTCCAGTTGGAGGAGGTAATTACTCTATTAGTGTGGATATGTTAATAAATACAGGATCTGGAAGTCGGCTTGTGAATATTTTTAAGGATGTTCAGTATAATTATCCTGCATTCAAAAACCTAAAAATTGGATTTGCAGCTTCTACAGGGTCTACAAATACAAATTTTCACGAAATTAGGAATGTTGCTGTTGAAGTTTCAAGTATTGATGAAGGACTTGCACCAAAACCTCCTGTTTTGAAAAAAGAAGTTTGTGTAGATGATGAAACAGAATTTGAATTTGACGTGGATCTGCTTGCACAGAATGCATTTATTAGTTGCATTCAGCTTAGTGAAGTTGATCTTGGCCCCGCAGATAATTCAGGTTCGGCATCTAATCAGTTTAATTGTGGATTATCTGGTTCATGTGCACAAAAATGTATAGATTCCAAAAAGACTTTAACAATAAATGGTAAAGGCACATTAGTTTCTGAACTTGTAGAATTGACACAAGGAACAGGTGGGAATTTTGATTCTGAACGGAAAAAAGCAAGATTGAAATTTATCCCTGAACCGGGATTTATTGGGACCTTTGAAGCTTATTACCAAATTACTGATAATTATGGTTTGTTATCTGATTGGACGCAAATCAAGGTTATTGTAAATCCCAAACCTGAATTGGTAGATTTTGGAGAGATTAAAGATCCAACTTGCAATGGCCAAAATGATGGGGCTATCAGTAAAATAAAAGTGAAAAATCTTGTTCAGGGTTTTTCTTATACTTGGAAAGATCAGAATGGGAAGGTTATACCAGCTTCAAAGCAAACTTTTTCTTCAACCAATTCTGGAGGCTATATAGAGGTGCTTTTTGGCCTAATAAATTTGAATTTGGGAACTTATACCTTAGAAATTAAAAATCCTTCTTTAGAAGCTGAATGTAATGTTATAATATCGAAGACTCTTGTTCAAGAATCTGGGACACCTGTTGTTATAGTAGATCCGGTTACTCAATTGTGTGAAAAAACTCCGGTAACTTACACACCTAAGGTAAGTTCAGTTTACACAGATAACGTTTCCTCACCACCTGTTTTTATTTGGTACACAGATCCTAATAAAGCAAATAGAATAAATAGCAACTCCACCCAAATAAAAGTCAATGGGAATACGGTTAATACTGGTCAGATTACCATAGGGGGACCCGGAGACGGGCGACTTTCTATAGCTTCACTACCTGCTGGAAACTATACTTTTTATGTGGAGGTTGATGATACAAATTGGCCGGTGGGGGGGAATTTTTGTCTTCAAAGAGGGGTCTTAGAAAAAGTTAATTTAACTGTAATTTCTGAGCTTGTCGCAAATGCCACTACAAGCCCGGACTGGTGTAGAACCTCTGCAGGATCAATTCAGGTAAATGCCCAAGGTGGGACGGGTGCAAAAACATACACCTTGTTTCTGAAGGGTAATTCAACTCCTAAAGCTACGCAAACCACTAATAACAATTCACATACATTTTCCGGCTTGTTGCCAGGAGAATATGAGGTGGAAATTTTTACACAAAACCCTACCTGTTCCAAACTATTGACTCCCATTAAGGTGGATGGGCCGGCAGCATCCCTTGCAATTACAGCAGGAACAGGGGAGAACACCTTCTGTAACGAACCTAATGGAAGTTTGAAATTCAGTATTATAGGGGGCAATCTTCCATACGACACCGTTACCATGAATGGCAACCCTCTTCCCTCAGGGACAAGCATCTCCGGTAATACCTACACAATTCCAAACTTGGCTGCTGGTAATTACAAGGTGGAGGTTACAGATACCAAAAATTGCAAATTCTCACTCGACCTAACGGTTTCCGCAGATCCACCATCCCATTTTGAAACTACAAATGATGAGTTATGTGAGGGAGAAATAGCCACCGTATCAGTGATGGCCAATAAATCCACGAGCACACCGGTTTATAAATGGTACTACAAAGATGGGGCGGGTGCTTACATACAAATCACTAACGGATTGAACCTGAGCGGAGTAACCTTTTCCATCAATGCCGCCAATGAACTCTCTGTTACAAATCTGGCTCCAAAATCAACTCCCTACACCTATTACCTAAATGTGACGGGTACCAAAGTCTGCGATCAGGGCTATATTCCAGCCGAGATTTTGGTTAATCCCAAACCGGCCATTGCAACACCGGAGATTACCCAGGTTACTTGTAATGGAGCGGCAAACGGCATCATTCAGGCCAAATTGACCACCGGTAATCTGGCGGATTTTGAATTTAGCCTCGTCGGGAATAATGGGGTGAACAAGCCGTTTGCCAAAAATTCCGGCTCGTTTAACGCCCTTCCTGCCGGAACCTATGAGCTTAAAGTAAGAAGTGCCAAGGGATGCGTGGCCACTTTGGGCGGTCTTGTCGTGTCCGAACCTGCTGTTTTAACTATCAATCAGGTTTCCAAGACCGATGCCACCTGTAACCTAAGCAATGGAGAAATACGATTTAACCTTGCCGGTGGAACGCCGGATGGATCAGGGAAGTACAAGATTAAAGTAAATGGAACGGATATCAGTACCCTGGGACCAAATTTGGTTCAAAACGGGCCTGCTGATTTCACCATCAAAAACCTAGATCCCTTGACCTACACAATCGATGTAGAAGATATAAATGCTTGCAAGAAAAATCTTTCGGTATTGATCCTTAACACTGCTGTGCCTGTTTTTGACGCAGTTGATGTGGAAATTTGTGAAGGTAGTGATGCCGTATTGACACCTAAAGTCGTCAGCAATACGATCGGAGCAGTACCTGTATTTTCATGGTCTTATGAAAATCCTTCAAATCCCGGGCAGTATGTAGCCATTACTAACGGGGCTGTGGTAAATGGGCTTACCTATTCCATTTCAAATGGAGTCTTGACCATTAAGGGGTTAAAATATGCGGAAACCAACTATAAATACTATTTGACAGTCTCGGGTAACAAGGTTTGTCCTGTCGCCCCACTAGTGGCTGAAGTCAAGGTTTTTAAAGTTCCGACTGCAGTATTCCAGCTAACCCATGTCTCTTGTTTTGGGGGATCAATTGGGCAAATAAATCTTACTTCTGGAGATCCTTCCGGCTCGAATACCTACACCTTGATAGAAAAAGGAGAATCAAACGCCACAGGCAATTTTTCCGATCTAAAAGCGGGAATATACACGATACGGATAAAAGAAACAGGATCGCCTTGTCACAACGACATCAAATTAGAAATTACCCAGCCGGATCTTTTGGAATTAATTAATCCATTGAAATCCGATCCAACCTGCGGCAATATAAATGGCTCCATCAGTTTTGAGCTAAAAGGGGGGACGAAGGCCTATCAAATTCAGATAAATGAAAAGCCTCTTTCGGATTATTCATTTAGCGGGACAGCTGACAAGTATGAGGTGAAAAACCTGGCACCCGGTACCTATGGAGTTCAAATAACCGATTCCAAAGGATGTGTTTTGACAAAGCCCAATCTTTTTACACTAAAAAATGATGACGGATACACCGTTAAGCTTAATCCGGTTACAGAGACCAAGTGCCTTGGATCCACAGCGACCTTGAATCCGGTATTTACTGGTACCTTACCAGTTACTCCAATAGTAAAGTGGTACAAAGACGCAGCATTGCTGCAACCCATTATTTCAAGCCCAACTCCTGATCCCAGCAACATAACTTATCAATTCAATTCTTCAGGGAAGCTGATGATTGACGGCTTAGGAGAGGGAGATTTCGAATTCTACTTTGAAATTTCAGGTCCGGGGATTTGTACGCGGGTTGAAAAAGCGACAGTCAAAATATTTCCCGAAATAAAGGCAGCCATTACCGTAGAAAACGTCTCGTGTTTTGGTTCAGCTGATGGATCGATTTCAATTGTTCCTTCCGGAGGAAATGGTAACTATGGAATCAGGTTTAACGGAGGTGCGTTTTCCTCAAAAGTAGATTTTCAAAATCTGAAGGCTGGAATTTACACGGTCGACATCCGGAATGACCTGGGCTGTCTGACTAGCTATCAGATTGAAGTCAAGGGACCTGCAGCTCCCATCACAATCAATAAGCCTTCCATTATAAGGTCCTCTTGCGATCTTAATAATGGAAGTATTGAAGATCTGGTAATTTCAGGGGGCTGGGGTTCTTATGTAGTGGAATGGCGTTTTGGATCTTCGACAGGCAATCCGATTCCTGGGGACCTTACCGGTGCAAAAAACCTGGCCCCGGGAAAGTATTATTTATTGGTATCAGACTTGGAAGGATGTAAAGTAACGTTTGACTTTACCATAGAGGAATCCTCCGATCCAGTATACGCCATCGTCCCACCGATAAAATCCTGTATCGGAGCGCCGGTATCCATTCGTCCAATTCATTTGGCTCCCAATCCTTCCTTGCCTCCTGCCGCGGCTACTGAAGTTCGATGGTATTTGGGACCTAACCAGACAGGATTGATTCAAGATGGACCTGATCCCACGCTTTCGGAAGTGGTATATACGATTGATGATACGGATTGGGTCAATCCACAGCTTAAAATCCTAGGACTGCCTGTTGGTGTCTATGATTATTACTTTTATGTGGTGTGTACCGGGCAGGAGATTAAAGTGGAGTTGGAGGTCTTTGACATACCTGCCGTTACTTTAGCCACGAAGGCGGTCACCTGTTTTGAGGATTCTAATGGAAAAGTAAGGATAACAAGTGGGGAAAAACCTTTCTTTAGGTATAAAGTCAATGGTGGGCCAACACTTGATCAAGCCGCATTGGAAGCTTTGAATTTAAAAGCAGGAACCTATAGTTTGGAGGTACTAACTCCTGCAGGATGTCCACAGAATTTAAACATTACCGTGGAAGGGCCAAGTGCTCCCTTGGCAATTTCTACGTTGACCAAAATAGATCCCGGCTGTGGAGCTTCCAATGGTAAACTTGTTTTCTCTGTCTCCGGTGGCTACGCCCCTTATGGGATAGAGGTAATCAAGGACGGGGCGGTTTTTGGAACGCAAACTTCCAGTACCACATCCTTTCAATTGGATGGGTATAGACCGGGTGTTTATCAAATCAACATCAAGGATAAAGAGGGATGTGTTGTTTCCTCTAATTCGGTTACTATGGTGGATGGACCTACGCAAATTTTGATTCCTGACGTTAAGATCTGTGAAGGGGAAGTAGCCAAATTAACACCAAGTCTCAATCCACCGGCACCGGGAGCTGTTTTTCAATGGTACCTGGATCCTGGTAAGACTAAGCCAATTAGTAGCAGTCCATCACCTGCTGCCGATGGAAGAATTTATGAAGTCAATTCTGCAACCGGTGAAATGTCTATAGCTAATCTTCCTGAATCATCCATACCTTATGAATTCTATGTGACGGTTTCAGGTCCAGGAACATGTGTAGGTTATTTAGGTGTAGGAAAAGTTACGGTTTATGGGGTTCCAACAGCGACCTTAAAAATCGATAATGAGGTATGCTTTGGAACCGGAGGAACGATTACCGTAAATGCTTCAGGAGGCTCAGGAATATATTCGTATAGTTTGAATGGCGGTTCCTTTGTGAATACCAATGTTTTTTCAGTTCCAACGGGCACCCATTCCATTAGCGTCAAAACATCCGAGGGATGCAGTATTTCATTGACCGGAATAAAAGTAACCGGACCTTCCGGAGCCTTGAACGCTACAGGATTTAACCAGGTAAGACCCACCTGTGGGATCAATAACGGATCGATTCAATTTTCAATTTCAGGAGGTTATCCGCCTTACACGGTCAATTACAGCAAGAATGGGGTTCAGGTTGGTTCCAAAACAATAGCTTCGCCGGGGGGGATTACCCTTGGGGCATTGGATAAGGGGATGTATTCCTTTACCATTTTGGATGATAAGGGATGTTTGTTTGAGGTACCGTCCAAAATTGACCTGGTAGAAGTCCCTACAGACATTGCTATCCAGGATGATACGATTTGTTATGGAGAAACTGCAATACTGACTCCATCATTGCCTTCAAACATTACTAATTTAAACTATATTTGGTCTTTTGATCCATCTGGAAATCAAAAAATTAGCTCAGGAACTTTCGGGGGAATCACTTACAGTGTGGATCCCAAGGGTACATTAAGTATTGTTGGACTTCCCTCATCAGGATCACCCCATACCTTTTATATCATGGCTACTGGAGTGGGTATCTGTGACATTTCTCCCAAGCCGGTACAGGTTATCGTCAATCAAATTCCAACGCTAAAAGTTTCAAATCCTTCGGTGGTATGTGATCCTTCAGGGACTGTTGACCTCACCGATTACATTGAGGGATTCAATCCGGCTGTATATGATTACCTGGTGCTTAGCCCTTCAGGTAACGCTATGCAAATCGGAGATCTGGATGAAGTCGATGTTTCCGGAGATTACATTGTAAGCAGTTCCCTGAAGGGAAAAGGGTGTTGGAATGATCCAAAGCGGGTTCGTGTGATCATTGCAGAAGAAGAGTTGGTCGCCAACTTTCAGTATGAAGTTGATTTTGGATTTAACACCATCCTTACAAACGATGTAATTCAATTTTTGGAAGACGTCAAATTTACTGACCTTTCAAAGGGGAAGGCAATAAAATGGGATTGGGATTTTGGTGACGGCGCTACCTCATCCGGTCAAAATCCAATCCATCAGTATAAAACTAAAGGAAAGTTCACTATTCGATTAGAAGCGACCGATAATTTAGGTTGTATCTCTGTTTTTGAACGTGTGGTAACCGTATTGGATGAATACAAGGTAATAATTCCAAATGCTTTCACGCCTGATGGTCCAAAAAATCAACGCTTCAGGCCTTTGTACCGTGGAATTGCTTCCGAGGATTTCTATATTTTTTCTGTCTGGGGAGAATTGATTTATCATTCAACTTCCGTGGAGGATAACGGTTGGGATGGTACATTGAACGGAAAGCCGGCTCCAAATGGCAATTATGTTTATAGGGGCAAGTTTGTGAGTCGTTCGGGTGAACTTGTCGAAAAATCGGGTGTATTTATTTTAATTCGATAAATGATTATAGCGGAGATAGGGCAAGCCCATGACGGGAGTTTGGGAAATGCCCATGCATTTATAGATGCACTTGCAGGTACCGGAGTTGATGCGGTCAAGTTTCAAACCCATATTGCTGAAGCAGAGAGTTCAGAATTTGAGCCTTTCCGAGTTAAGTTTTCCAAACAGGATCAGACTAGATTTGACTATTGGAAAAGAATGGAATTCACTGAGGAACAGTGGCTAGGATTAAAAGAGCATTGCCATGATAATGGATTGAAATTTATTTCATCTCCCTTCAGCCTCGCGGCTGTTGATCTCTTGGAAAAAGTGGGGGTTGACCTGTACAAGGTTGGGTCAGGAGAGGTTACCAATTTGCTGATGTTGGAAAAAATTGCCAAAACGGGCAAGGAAGTAATCCTAAGTTCTGGAATGAGTTCAATGGAGGAATTGGGGGAGGCGATATCTTTTTTGCAGGATTTTTCGATAAAGGTCAGCCTTTTACAATGTACTACCTCCTATCCAACATTGCCTGAGCAATGGGGATTAAATCTGATTCCGGAACTGGGTGAAAAATTCAACATTCCAATTGGCTTTTCTGATCATAGTGGTGATATCTTTGCGTGCTTGGCTGCAGCAACGCTTGGGGCGGAGATTTTTGAGTTTCATGTTGTTTTTGATAAACGGCAATTTGGTCCTGACAGCAAGGCAAGTATTACAATAGATGATTGTAAACGTCTTTGTGAGGGAATAAGGCAAATTCAAACCTCTCTAAAAATTCGTGGAGTCAAGAAAAGCGATGACAAATTCATTGAGCTAAAGCGGATTTTTGGTAAAAGTTTGGCTGTAAACAAAGATTTAATCCCAGGTCATGTGTTGACTTTTGATGATCTGGAGAGTAAGAAACCTGGTGATAAAGGAATCTCAGCGAAAGAGTATAACTTGGTTTTGGGTAAAAAAATAAGTAGGCCAATGAGTAAATGGGAATTTTTGAATTTCAACGATATACATTAAATGAGGAGAAAAATTTGTGTGGTGGTTACCGCGCGCCCTTCCTATTCAAGAATCAAAACAGCCCTTTCTGAAATAAATAATCATCCTGACCTGGAATTACAGTTGGTCATTGCAAGTTCAGCACTCTTAGATCGTTATGGAAATGCTGTTAAAACCATTGAAAACGATGGTTTTCAAATTGCGGCAAAAGTATTCAATGTACTGGAAGGGGAAAATCTTACTGCTGCGGCAAAAACAACAGGGATTGGCATTTTAGAACTTTCCACCGTTTTTGACAATCTCAATCCTGATGTGGTCGTCACCGTGGCGGATAGATTTGAGACCATGGCAACAGCCATATCGGCATCTTACATGAATATTCCGCTTGCCCACATTCAGGGTGGTGAAGTCACCGGAAATATTGATGAGAAAGTCCGTCATTCCATCACCAAGTTGGCAGACTATCATTTTGTAGCCTCAGAAAATGCCAGGGACAGGGTCATTGGATTAGGTGAAGATCCTTCTTTTGTTTTTAATACGGGGTGTCCAAGTATCGATCTTGCCAAGAGTTTACTCGATGACCCTGGTTTGGATTTTGATCCCTTTGAAAAATATGGGGGAGTTGGCTCCAAACCCGACATTTCGAAAGGGTATTGGGTAGTTTTGCAACATCCTGTGACCACGGAGGTTGGAAAATCGCGGTATCACATCGAGCAAACATTGGAATCAATGCATGAACTGAGAGAACCTGTTCTTTGGTTTTGGCCTAATGTGGATGCGGGGGCTGATGGTACAAGTTCAGGGATCCGTGCATTTCGCGAGAGCCATGATTTAAAGAATTTTCATTTTTTCAAGAGTATGGAACCCATGGATTTTCTCAAACTCCTCTATCACAGTAATGGTTTGATAGGAAATAGTAGTGTAGGGATCAGGGAATGTGCATTTTTAGGGGTTCCGGTAATCAATATTGGAACCAGGCAATTTAGAAGAGCCAGGGGAAACAATGTTTGGGATGTTAATTATTCCAAGACGGAAATACTTTCAACCTTGATGGAAATAAAAAAATCTAACAGACCCCAACCTTCTCACGTGTATGGGGGTGGGGATGCGGGGCTTCGTATTGCTGAAATCCTTGCGAAAGTTCCCCTTACTTTTCACAAGACTATCACATTTTAAGCATGGGAAGAATTTTAGGAGTTATTCCTGCAAGGGGTGGTTCAAAGGGTATTCCAGGGAAGAATATTAAAAAATTGGGAGGAAAGCCGCTATTGGAATATTCTGTTCGGGCTGCGATGGAGTCCAAAATTCTTTCTGAAGTCATTTTATCCACTGATGACGTGGAAATTGCTGAGGTAGGCAAAAAACTGGGTATTCATGTACCTTTTATCAGACCAAATGAACTCGCACAAGACAATACCCCAACTTTGCCCGTATTACAGCATGCGCTTGACTTTATGGAGGAAAGTAAAGGAAAGTTTGATGCCGTTTGTCTTTTGCAGGTTACTTCTCCATTTCGAAATCCTGACCTAATCGACAGAGCAATTGCCAAATTTGAAGATTCCGGTGCAGACTCCCTGGTTACTGTTTTAAAAGTACCTGATCACTACAATCCCCATTGGACTTTTGAAGAAGATTTACAGGGACTTCTGCGTATTTCAACTGGAGAAAAACAAATAATCCCAAGAAGGCAGGATTTGCCAAAAGTTTATCATCGGGATGGCAGCATCTATCTAGTGAAGCGGGATATTCTTAAAAATGGAAGTTTATATGGAAAAAAAATAGCCTTTCTTGAAAATGATCCCGAAGATCAGGTGAATATCGACACTCAAGAAGACTGGGAGAAGGCTGAAGAAATAATGAGAAAAAAGGATGTGCGGAATTAATGGAATGGTAGGGGAGGGTGTCTCACTTGCTTCCGTAACCATAATGTGCGAAACTTCCAAGTACAGAGGCCCTGACCATACCGGAACCTTCTATTTGGAAGGGAAAGTAGCGTTAGGGCATAATCGCCTCGCTATTTTAGACTTGTCAAGTGACTCCAATCAGCCCTTTAGCTCGCTGGATGGAAGATATCACCTGGTATTTAACGGGGAGATTTACAATTTCCTGGAAATTAAATCGCGCCTTTTTGATTTTCACTTTAGAACCCATTCGGATACGGAAGTTCTCTTGGCTGCATGGCAAAAATGGGGTCGGGATTGCTTAGCAGAATTAAATGGGATGTTCGCATTCGCCATTTGGGATAACCACCTTCAAACCTTATTTGCTGCAAGGGACCGATTTGGTGTTAAGCCTTTTTACTATTCGTTTTTTCAAGGATGTTTGGTATTCTCCTCTGAAATAAACCCATTTTTTGCCATTGGGGTTGATAGGATACCTCATGATGACATTTGGTCAGCTTATTTTGTAAATGGAGCGTATGGAAAAGGGAATGAAACCTTTTGGAAAGGAATTTATCAGCTTGAACCAGGAAATTGTTTAACCTTTTCCCAAAACAAGTTGAAAGTTGAAACCTGGTATAATTTCAAAGATAGGGTCGAACAGGTACGGCAAAGCTTACCCAAAGACTTGCATGAGTATTTTAAGGATTTATTGCTTGATTCTACCCGGCTTCGTTTTAGGGCCGATGTCCCCGTTGGATTCAATTTAAGCGGTGGTTTGGATTCTAGTATGTTGTTTTCCCTTATTCAAAATCAGTTTTCGGAAAATTCATCGATCGAGGCATTTACCTTTTACACAGGGGATGAAAAATATGATGAACTTCCTTATGTGGAACAGATTATGGGTAATAGTCAGTTCAAACTTAATGCTGTTAAATTAGCTGCGGAGGAAGTACCAGAACTTGCTTATTTTGTCTCGGCTAATCAACAAGAACCCTTCGGAGGATTGCCAACTATAGCTTATTCTAAAATTTTTAAAGAGGCCCGCTTGAAAGGTATTAAGGTATTGTTGGATGGTCAGGGTGCTGACGAATCTTGGGCGGGGTATGATTATTATTTTTCAAAGGTTGCCTCCAATATTCAAGGCGTAACCAGAAGTCCATATAGAAGAAACGTTTTAGTGAAGGAGTTTTCTGATTTAAGTAGCCTTGAAAAAGAAGTAGCTCTATTTGACGAACAATTATTGAACTTACAGTATAGGGATATTTTTTCAACCAAACTGGCTAGAGCCTTGAGATTCTCAGATAGGGTATCCATGGTTAGCAGTACGGAATTAAGGGAACCCTTTTTGGATTATCGGATAGTTGAAGCGGCATTTGGGCTACCCGCAGCATATAAGTATAGGGATGGCAGGCAAAAGTGGCTATTTAGGGAAATTGCATCTGAATTTTTAGACCCAAGTACTCAATTAGCCCCTAAAAGGCCTCTTCAGACACCACAGCGTGAATGGTTATCAGATGACCTACAAGATTGGGTAAAAGATGAGGTTAGTAGGTTAAAAGATGTGCCTTGGTTTGATTACAAAGAAATGGAAAAGGAATTGAACCTATTTTTTAAAGGTGATAACGAAAGTAGTTTTCATGTGTGGCAATGGGTAAATACTGCCATCTTATTATCTGAAAAATAATTCAATACCTAAAATCCCTGGACCAAACCCTTTGACTAGTCATCGGTAATGTTATGGAGTAAAATTGGGCTGATTTTCTTTATTTATACCCTACTAAGGGTTCGTGAGTAGGGAAATCACTTCTATTATTTTATCATTAAAATCAATGAACTAAGAAATCGAAAACCTTAATTTCGAAAATTTATGGATTTAAACCATGAGTCCACTCCGAAAAGTCATTTTGAATGGAAAAAAACCTCATTCTAGTCAAATTTAAAGGGTAATTCCGCCATCTTACCACTTATCGGAGTGGACTCAACCATTAAGATCATTTAGAAAATTAAGCGTATAGGCTAGCACTTCTAGAGTTAATTTTCACATGAATTAACTTTAAACGTAATGCTTAATTCTTTTCATGTTATATCTATTGGATTCTGATTTTTTTTTCTAATTAAAGAAAAAATAATGAGTCTTAAAAGCGATTTCCTTGGGTTCGTGAGCGATTTATATGGGAGCGGTTTTGGGAATGATTTCTTCAATTTTTCATCGTTTTGGCCCTTTTTAATTAGTGTATGGCTTAGTTTTCTCACTAAGTAACCGAAAATGGGCGACAAACTTTTGCAGGTTTTGACTTAAAGTCAATATAGGGTGGTAATCCTTGTCGTTATACAGCTTAAATACTTCCTGACGTCATGTCCTGATCCATTTCCCGGCTACGGTGAATAAGCGGAAGATGAACTTCTTGATCCTAAAGGTCTCCTCTAACCAGGAGAGTTTCTTGGAGTATTCCCTGATCAGGAAGGTGTTAAGGGTGGCGTAAATAGCCTTCATGATCAGGAAGGCGGTGCATTCACCAAGAAAAAACAGGGCATATTCGACCGGCCATAGTTATTGTTCATCACATCGAAGGTGCGTTTGCTTTCGCCCCTTGGGTTGTAGAAGACTATCGTGTCGACAGCCAGTTCCTTGATGCTACGAAGAATAGTATCGGACTATAATCCTCCAGGCCTTTGACCTGTTGGAGGTGTTTTCTTAGGTGGCCGTTGACATCTTCGGTTGAGTTATCGGCGTGAAAAAAAGTAGCCCTGTGCTTGGCAAAAATATCACTGTAAGAAAAGCCCAAACTTTTACCCCTGACTCCCAGATGTTTGTCTATCAAATCGAAAAGGCCGGAGTCCTTAAGAGTTTTGAAAACAAAATTAAAAATTCCAAATGGTGGGATATTTTCAGAAGAATTTATAAATTTCGTTTCATTTATGTCTGTTTGCACACCTAAATAAGTGAAAAAAAACGAGCTGGAAAAGCCTAATTCCAATGGATTTAGACCCTTTTTCGGCTTTTTTTATAGATTGGCCTTAGGTTTTAAACAAAGAATTCAAATTCTAATGAATTTTAACCTAGTTTCGTCTTCATGAATTTATGATTATGTAATGTTCCTAACTAAGACCACAATTTTTCTTCTACTTTTACTTGTAGCTTGGATCTATTACCGTATCGCCAAAAAATTCAACATCGTCGATCGCCCAAGTCATCGGTCTTCCCATTCCGTTGTCACCGTAAGAGGAGGAGGAATTATTTTCCCGATAGCCGTGTTGATCTGGTGGGCTCTTTCAGGGGCACCCCATACCTTAATGGTCATTGGGCTAGTTTTGATTTCCTCCATAAGCATGTTGGATGACATCAAGACCCTTTCTCGGAAACTACGATTCAGTATTCAGTTTATCGCCTTAACTCTTGCATTTATAGACTTGGGTCTGTTTGAGCAGCAATCCCTTTGGGTCATTCCGATTCTTTATTTCTTTGCCCTGGGGATCATCAATGCCATCAACTTTATGGATGGAATCAATGGGATCACCGGCTTGTATCTCCTGGTTTTTTTCGGAACAATTTTAGCAATTAACCAATACCTGCCTATTTTCCAGATTGGGTTGATTGAAAACATAATCTTATCCATTTTTGCCTTTCTTTTTTTCAACCTCAGGAAAAAAGCCCTAATGTTTGCCGGAGATATTGGAAGTATTTCAATGGCCTACCTGGTGATTTATTTTTTGACTCAATGGTACCTGCATGGCGGCAACTGGACGATTATTCTTTTGCTTTTGATTTATGGTGCGGATGCTTTTCTTACCTTGGTTCAACGAATCATTAAGGGGGAAAATATTACAGAAGCTCATCGTTCGCATCTTTATCAGCTGATTGTTAATAACCTGAAAGTGCAACATATTCCCGTGGCCTTGGTTTTTGCTATTCTCCAATTGATTTTCAATTTTGTGTTTTTTCTTTACCCTCAGGATGTCCCCTCATACCCAGTTGCTTGGATAATTCTGTTTGTTACGGCCTTACTTTATTTAGGTATTAAATTTCTTGTTCAAAAAAGAACGAGTCTGTCCAACTAGTGCCATGTTAATCATTAAGTGACGGTTAAAGTCTTTTTAGTTTTACCCT
>CAZNND010000031.1:0-43016 GCA_964574365.1 uncultured Limnohabitans sp. | reverse complement strand
CTGCTTTCTCTTAAATCCCCATCAGCCGTTTGCGTCGTTTGGGAGTGCAAATATCCGATGATTTTATGTTTTCGCAAGGGGTAAGTTGAAATTTTCTCCAACTTTTCACTAACTGCCTGAATCTGAAAAGGAAATTTTTCCAAAATAAAAAAGCCCTACAATCAAAAATCATAGGGCTAATTTTTTAGCATATTTTGCGTTTTAGAGATTTTTCAAAATAATATTTCTCCAATACACTTTTATACCTCCACCATCATGAATCTGGAGTAAAACTCCACCTTTTCCCTGACCTATTTTTGGATCAGAAAAATTCACCATCTCGATCCCGTTGACATAAGAGGTAACATTATCCCCCTTTACGACAATTTTCATTTTATTCCACTCACCAAATTTTAAAGCCTTGTCCTTGGATGGGTCGGGTTTGATCAACCAGCCTCTTCCATACGATTCATAAATACCCCCTGTATCGTTTCCAGGAGGGGCAACTTCTACCTGCCATCCAGAAACCTTGGTTCCATCAACCGTAGATCGAATAAACACGCCACTATTTCCATTTGCCTCCTGCTTGAATTCTAATTCAACCTCAAAATCCTGGTAATTCTCTTTGGTTCCCAAATATCCATATCCCTTATCAGGACCACTTTCGGATACCAAGAGTCCATCTTGCACATACCATTTTTCTGTCCCATAAACTACCCAGTTGGCTAGATCTTTACCATTAAACAGTTTGATTTTCTTTTGAGCAAATGAAGCCTGTCCGAGGACTAGGATTAGGGCAATAAGGATTGTTTTTTTCATAAGGGTCTGATTTTAATATTTTTAAACCATACAGGGTCACCATGATCCTGTAATGCAATAAGTCCTTTTTTGGCAATTTTGTAATCCGGAAAATCATTCCATTTTCCGGAATTCCTTTTTGCAGTCCAATCATCAGAATAGGGCACAAACTCGACAGTTTTCTTTCCATTAAGCCAGTAACTAGCTCCTTTTATTGAGAATATAATTTTAGAAGAATTCCATTCTCCAGCCGGCTTCACCACGCCTTCATAATCTGGTTCATACATGGCGTAATCAGCTGCCAAAGACTGCCATTTTTCCAAAGGCTGAGCAAACCCCAACTGATCGATTACCTGATATTCAGGGCCTGTATAATAAGGAGCCTTGTATTTGGGATCTTCTACTACATGATAAAATACTCCTGAATTTCCACCAGGAGAGATCTTCCAAGTAAATTCCATTTCAAACTCTTCAAACTCCATTGGACCAAACACAATATCTCCACCAAAATCCTCACCCCCAGTTGCTCCCAATCCTTTCATAGCTCCATCCTCGATGATCCAATTGGTTGGCACGGAATCCCCATTAAACGCTCTCCAGCCATCCATGGTAGTACCATCAAATAAAAGCATCCATCCCTCTGCTTTTTCTTTTTCAGAAAGAGAATTGTCTGCCAACACTGCTTCTTCAATTACTTCTACTGCTTCTTCATTCGCTTTTGGACTGCAGGAAACTCCAATCCCCAGCAAAACTGCCCATAAGAAATACTTCTTTTTCATTTGATTCATATAAGTTTCATATTTATTGGATCCCATTTGATAAACTTGTCCTGAAAGTAGCTGTCATTGCACAGCAGTGCTGGAGCGGCTGCACGGAAACCAAACACAGGATCTTCAGCCACGGTTCCTCCTGTACGGATAGCTCTAAACCAATTTCCAAAATGATCATAATGTGCTCCTTTCCAGGAACGTTCAGCTTTATAAGATGTTTCTCGGGGAGGAAGGATTTTTGCACGCTCTTCTTCTCCTGATCCAGCCCTTAATTTAGCCTGTTCTTGCATAAATGGATCATCACTTTCAGCATTACTGTTTAGCTTAACCACCACTTCTTCCCATTTGACGTCCATAGATCCTTTCGTTCCTACGATTCTTAAATAGGTAGTACCCGAAGTGCCATCCACAAAATTACATCGTAAAGAAAGGTTGAATCCAGGATGCTCAGGACTTTCAGGATAATCAAAGCTCCCTAAAAGTACGTCTGGAACCTCTCTCCCATCTTTCCAATACCTCAATCCTCCCAAGGAAGAAATTTTGCTAGGACCTTTTGAACTGGTTATAAAATGCAGACTAGTAAAAAGGTGAACAAACAAATCTCCTGACATTCCGGTACCATAATCCAGATAATTTCTCCAACGAAAAAATCGCAAAGGATCCCATGCTCGTTGCGTGGTATTGGATATGTATCGCTTCCAATCCACTGTCTTTTCATTTCCATCTGCGGGTACCTGATATTGCCAGGCTCCTTCGGGACTCATTCTCGCCCAAAAGCCTTCTGCATAGACAATGTCACCAATCACACCTGATGAAAGAAGTTCTCTAGCTTTTTCATTTCCTAAGGATGAAATACCCTGGGAACCTACTACCATTACTTTCCCGGATTTCTTCCAGGCATCGATTACTTCCTGACCCTCTTTTACAGAATGAACCATGGGTTTCTCACAATACACATGCTTACCGGCATTAAGCGCATCTATTGAAATTTGCTTATGCCAAGAATCCGGAGTCCCGATAATAACCGCATCCACATCGGATCTTTTCAGGATTTCCTTATGATCTTTTGTTAGGAACAACTGGTCACCCCACTTCTTTTTTGCAGATTCCAATCGCCCATCATACAAGTCACACACCCCAACAAGCGAAACATTGGAATGCTTCAATGCTGTATTGGTATCCTCCGTGCCCATGATTCCGGCGCCAATCAACGCTAGACGAATAGGATTACCCTCTGCATTTTCTCCGGATCGATTTAAGTACTCAATAGGGCTGGATTTTGCCTCACTCATCAATGCGGGAGAAAAGGCTGCCACACCCGTTGTCAAACCCAATTTCTTTAAAAATCCTCTTCGATTATCCTTCATACAATTAAAGGGAGATTAATTTTATCGGCTCAAAAGTTACTTGAATTTTTTAAAAAAGTACTCAGAAGAAAATTCAATTTTTACGAATGGTATAAATCTGACAACTGCTTTATGCTTAACCTAAACCATAAAAATAAGCAGCAGATAACTTTAACCGACTACCATACCAGGAAAAAAGCTCCCCGTCAACTAATCTGATTTGCGTGTTTGGTAAAATCGATTGAAAAAAAACAATATTCTTTTGACTAAACGGATATGGTTCGGAACTCAACAATAAAAAGTCAGGAGCCAGACTTTGTAACTCTTCCTTATCCAAATTAGGGTAACGAGTACTATTGATCAAATTTTCAAAACCTGCCGTCTCTAAAAGTGCATCAATGAACGTATTTTTTCCCGCTGCCAAAATCGGATTATCCCAGATCAGGTAAATGCAAGTACCTTTTTTGGGTATTGGTAACTGAAAATTGGATCTGATTTGCCTAATGAGTTCCTCGGCCCTGTTTTCGGTTCCAGTAATTTTTCCGATTTCTCCAATCATTTGATAGTTATCTTCCAGCGAAACGATATCACTCAACCAAACCGGATATTTTTCAGCCAACTTTTCAATACCATCCCGATCATTTTCTTCTTTATTGCCAATAATCAAGTCTGGATTTAAAGTATCAATTATTTCAAATCGGTAATTTTTCGTGCCTCCTACAATGGTTTTACTTTTTTTTATATGGCCCGGATGAACGCAGAACTTGGTGATTCCAATCAGCTTATTCTCCAAACCCAAATCAACCAACAGTTCTGTCAGGGAAGGCACCAGCGAAATAATCCGCATGGGTTGGCTAGACAGTAAAACTGCACGGTTGAGTTGGTCGGTGAAGAGCATAGGATGGAGAAGTTAATGGTTATTGGATTAATGGTTAATGGGTTAATGGTTATTGAGTAATTGGTTATCAGTTATAAAGGACAAATAACAAATTCCTAATACACTAATAACAAATACACAGATAAACAACACACTGATAACCAATACACCATTTACTAATATCCTATTAACTAATATACTTAAAGTCGAAATTTGGGTCGAATTCGATTAGAAAGGCATACATCAGATGGATGACCTGTTGGATATCCTCTTTGCTGGCCATTTCCACAGTAGTGTGCATGAATTTCAAAGGAAGAGAAATTAGGGCTGAAGGAACGCCATCATTGGAATAGGCAAAGGCGTCCGTATCTGTGCCTGTACTTCTGGATGCAGCTGCGCGCTGAAATGGAATTTCATTCTTCTTGGCCGAGGCAATAATCAGATCCAACAATTTTTTATGAACAGATGCCCCATAGGTAAGCACTGGGCCTTTCCCTGCTGTTTGATCCCCACTTGCTATTTTGCTGTACATGGGTGCGGTGGTATCGTGGCACACATCAGTGATAATAGCCAAATTAGGCTTGATTCGATGGGCAATCATTTCCGCTCCTCTCAGACCTATTTCCTCTTGGACTGCATTGACGATATAAAGTCCAAAAGGTAGTTGCATTCCTGATTCTTTGATTTTGCGGGCAACCTGCGCAATCATATAACCTCCAATTCGATTGTCCAAGGCTCTCCCAGACCAGAATTTACCGTTTAGTTCGATCAACTCATCTTTAAACGTGATCACACAGCCCACATGTATCCCCATTTCCTCCACTTCCGACTTAGATCTGGCTCCCACATCGATGAAGATATTTTCCATCGTTGGAGAGTCTTCTTTTCCTTCTTTTCTCACATGGATGGCAGGCCAGCCAAAAACCCCTGGCACGATCCCCTTGTCGGTATGAATGTTGACCCGCATGGAGGGAGCAATCATGTGATCAGAGCCTCCATTTCGGCGGACATAGATGTAGCCATCGTCCTTGATATAGTTCACAAACCAACTGATCTCGTCGGCATGGGCTTCAATGACCACTTTGTAATCCGATTCAGGATTGATTACACCGACAGCTGTACCATAATTGTCGGTAAAGTAAGTATCCACAAAGGGCTTGATATAATCCAGCCAAATCTGCTGTCCAGAAGCTTCAAAGCCGGTTGGAGATGCGTTATTAAGGTAGGTTTTTAGGAATTGGGTTTCGTTTTCAAATGTATTCATGGTAGGCTTGGGAAATGTGATTGGTTATTGAGTTATTGGTTAGTGGATTATTGGTTGATTGATCCAGATTTTACTTTTAGTAGGTAATTAATTTATCCATTTAAAAGTTTTAAACAGTCATCATGGAGAACTCTATACTCTGTCAATTCAGATTCCGAAATATATTCTTCATCAAAAGCCACAATCCTATGATCTAGGGTTTCAGTAAGAGATCCTCTTGAAATCCTACAGAATTGAATATTTTCTTGATAAAAATACAGGGCATATCCTTCATGATGTTATTAGTTATTGATCTTGAGGATTTTCTGATTTAAAGAATCAGCGCATACTTCTCTTCAAAAGGAGATTTTTTGACCATTTTTTGGAAAAACAATCTAACCTCCCTTGCCTTTTTCCAAACTTCCATATCCTCAAAAGTACTAATGCTCATTGTAATCTTTGGTTAGCAAAAATTTACAACTAACTCAATAACCAATAACTTTTCTTTATAGCGGAATATTCCCATGCTTTTTCCTTGGCAATTTATCCACCTTGTTTTCTAGCATTTTGAAGGCCCTGATAAGTTTAGTGCGGGTTTCGGAAGGAATGATCACCCCATCGATAAATCCACGATGGGCCGCACGATAGGGATTGGCAAACTTGGCGGTGTATTCATCTACCTTTTCCTGAAGTTTGGCTTCCGGGTTTTCCGATTCGGCGATTTCTTTTTTGAAAATAATTTCAGTCGCACCTTTTGCTCCCATCACTGCAATCTCCGCTGTAGGCCAGGCATAATTCAAATCCGCTCCGATATGCTTAGAATTCATCACATCATAGGCCCCTCCATACGCTTTCCGCGTGATGACGGTAATTCGCGGAACAGTTGCTTCTGAAAATGCATAGAGCAATTTTGCCCCATTGGTAATGATCCCATTCCACTCCTGATCTGTGCCGGGCAAAAACCCGGGAACATCCACCAAAACCAATAAAGGAATATTGAAGCTATCGCAAAAGCGTACAAAACGAGCCGCCTTCACGGAAGCATGGTTATCCAGAACACCTGCCATGGATTGGGGTTGATTTCCTACAATACCAATACTTCGTCCTGCGATTCGGGCAAATCCGACTACAATATTATCGGCATAATTTTCATGGACTTCCAAAAAAGACTCTTCATCCACGATTCCTCGAACTACATCCCGCATGTCATACGGGTGATTTGGATTTTCGGGAATGATTGTATCCAATGCCTTTCTGGACTCGTCCTTTTTTAGCTCGTAGGTATAAATCGGAGCCTGATCTTCACAATTTTGTGGAATGTAGCTCAATAATCTTTTGATGTGACGGATGGCTTCCAGTTCATTTGCACAGGCAAAATGCGTCACACCGGACTTAGTGCTATGAGTGGATGCACCACCGAGCTCCTCCGCTGTGACATTTTCCTGTGTCACGGTTTTCACCACATTTGGGCCAGTCACAAACATGTAGGATGTATTTTCCACCATGAGAATAAAATCGGTGATTGCAGGGGAATAGACCGCACCGCCTGCACATGGCCCCATGATTGCAGAAATCTGAGGAATGACGCCAGAAGCAAGGGTATTTCGGTAAAAAATATCAGCATATCCTCCCAAAGAATTGACTCCTTCCTGTATTCTGGCACCTCCAGAATCATTTAAACCAATCACAGGTGCCCCATTTTTCATGGCTAAGTCCATGATTTTGCAAATTTTTTCAGCATGCGTTTCAGAAAGTGACCCCCCGAAAACCGTAAAATCCTGAGAGAAAACATACACCAACCGGCCGTTGATTTCTCCATAGCCTGTCACTACCCCGTCTCCGAGGTAATGCTCTTTATCTAAACCAAAATCGCTGGCCCGATGCATGACAAACTTATCGATCTCTTCAAAAGTCCCTTCATCCAACAAAAGATCTATTCGCTCTCGTGCCGTCAGTTTTCCTTTTTTATGTTGAGCATCTATTCTGGATTTGCCTCCACCTAGTTCAGCTTCGGCATTCTTTGTTTCCAGCAACCTGATTTTTTCATCATTGCCTGGTAGCGAATAAACAGGATTTTTTGGGTCGGTCATAGTTGGAATTTTGGATAGATTACCAAATATAGCCCCTTCAATGGATTGGAAAATTGGAAGATTGAAAAATTAAGGGAATAGGAGATCGGAGATAAGAGGATAAAGAAGATAAGAAGATACAGGAGATAAGAAGATACAGGAGATAAGAGATAGCTTATAAGTGGCTAGTCTATGATTCTAGCTGAAATTCAAGCTGAAATTCAAGCTTTTACTAAGAAATATTTATCCTTTTCAAAAACTTTCTATATTCGCCCATCCAAAAATTTTGGCAGAACATGAGTACCAGAAAGGCTGCGTTGATCGACATGGGAACCAATACTTTTCACCTTTTATTGGTGGAGTTATCGGGTTCAGATTTTAAAACACTTTACAAAGAAAAAATCCCTGTCAAACTTGGCAAAGGTGGTATCAGTAACAACCAGCTTGCAGAAGATGCACAGAAACGAGCTTTTCATACGCTGAAACACTTCAAGAATCTGATCGATGGAGAGGGCATTGAGGAGGTTTTTGCCTTTGCCACTTCGGCGGTGAGAAATGCCGAAAATGGAGCTGAATTTGTACAAAAAATCAAAGAAGATATCGGGATTGAGATTCATGTCATTTCAGGTGATGAGGAAGCACAACTCATTTATGAGGGGATCAATCTTTCAGGTTCGCTCAATGGCGAAGTCAACCTGATGATGGATATAGGAGGAGGGTCGGTAGAATTTATACTAGGTAACTCTGAAGAAATTTTATGGAAAAGGAGTTTTGAAATCGGGGGTCAGCGACTGCTGGATGCGTTTCATTACCACGATCCGATTTTGCCGGAAGAAGTGGATAAATTGGAATCCTACTGCTTTGATAAGCTCCAACCTTTGATAGAGGCGATAGAGAGATTCAAACCTACAGGTCTGGTAGGGGCCTCAGGCACTTTCGATACACTAATTGATATTTATTTCGAGTCCATGCTTCAGTGTAAACTGACAGGACAGCATGTTTTTGAGCTTCCTACAGTGGAATTTGAACGGATTTTCGAATTGCTAAAAACCAAAAACAGGGAAGAGCGTCTGAAAATCCCAGGAATGATTGCCATGCGAGTGGATATGATTGTGGTGGCAAGCTGCCTAATCGAATTTATTCTCCGATACGTGCCGGTTGAGTCGATTGTTTGCTCCCATTATTCTCTAAAAGAAGGCGCGGTTTCCAGATTACTGTCAGGTAAAGTAGCTGTTTGAAAATTCGCCACGAAGGCTCAAAGGCATTATCTTCTTTTTTGAACATTCAGCCTAGTGTCTCCAAAAACCCCATTTATCTTTACCCCACAGAAAAAAGGTCCCATGCAAAATTACTCCTACGAACATCTTTACAGGTTTACCAATGAAATGCTGATCAAAATTGGCTGTTCGGATACAGATGCCAAAGTGGCTACGGAAGTGCTGCTTTCGGCGGATTTGCGTGGAGTGGATAGTCATGGAGTGGCAAGACTAAGTGGCTACGTAAGGTTATGGGAAAAAGGAAGAATTAATGCTACTCCAAACCTCAGGGTAAGTTATGAATCACCCTCCACTGCTGTGGTAGATGGGGACAGTGGTCTTGGGCTGGTGGTGGCGCCCTTTGCCATGAAAGTGGCCATTGAAAAAGCGAAAAGTGTTGGAACCGGCTGGGTTTCGGTGAAAAATTCCAATCACTATGGGATTGCAGGTTACCATGCCATGATGGCTTTGGAGCATGACATGATCGGTATTTCCCTGACCAATGCAAGTCCGCTGGTAGCACCTACTTTTTCCAGGGAAAGGCTGCTCGGAACCAACCCCATTTCGGTAGCAATTCCTGCAAAGGACGAACCTGCTTTTGTAGCAGATATGGCTACCACTACTGCTGCAAACGGTAAATTGGAAATCCTCCAGCGAAAAGGC
This sequence comes from uncultured Limnohabitans sp., assembly GCA_964574365.1. Taxonomy (GTDB): domain Bacteria; phylum Bacteroidota; class Bacteroidia; order Cytophagales; family Cyclobacteriaceae; genus Algoriphagus. The sequence goes on along the minus strand of CAZNND010000031.1, from coordinate 34,015 downwards.
CTAGATACCCCGTCCGGCTGGGTTCAGGACAAAGTAGGAAATCCAACCACTTCAGCCAATGGGGTGAAAGACGGAGGAGCTTTATTGCCTCTTGGAGGAGACCGGGAACATGGTTCCCACAAAGGCTACGCACTTGGGGCCATCGTGGACATTTTCTCAGCAGTACTTTCCGGCGCAAATTATGGCCCTTGGGTGCCTCCGTTTGTAGCCTTTCTTGATCCTCTTCCCAATCTGGTCGGAGATGGAATAGGACATTTTTTTGGCGCCATGCGAGTGGATGCCTTTCGTCCAGCGGATGAATTCAAATCCCACATGGACAACTGGATCCGACGTTTCCGTTCAGCCGAACCAACACCTGGAAATGAAAAAGTGATGATCCCTGGAGATCCTGAGCGGGAATTGGAAGCAATCCGAAGAACCGAGGGTATCCCCTTGTTGGATCCGGTGGTGAAGGATTTGACGGAGTTGGGAGAACGGTTTGGAGTGAGGTTTTGATTTGGGATCCGCCTTCGGCGGACTAGCTTTGGGATTGACTGAGATTTTTGAAGAACAGTTTGTTATTCAGAACTTAATACCCATTTTTTAAGTATCTTAGTGCATGGATTGGAAAGAACGCATAGGATTTGACAAAAATGTGTTGCTTGGTAAACCCACCATTAAAGGAACCCGAATTTCTGTAGAATTTATTTTGGAACGTTTGGCCGATGGTTGGTAGGAAGCAAAAATCCTGGAATCGTATCCCCATTTGGTGAAAGAGGATCTACAAGCGATCCAATCAAAATATTTTTATGACTCACAAATTTGAACCAACAGATGATTCTCTTGGATTTAATTGAAAATAAATTCAGTTTTTTCAGTTCATTAACTGTGATTGATAAAAATTCGATTAGACAGCGAGCTTATTGAACCAGAAGATTGAACACGAATTGAATAAAACGCTTCCTGATTTTTAAGTTCCTTTATGAGTGATTCCCAAAAAAAATATAAGCTTGACCGAACTGCTTTCGGGGCGCGAAATGCCTCTGAACAGATAAATTATGGCAAAGAGCACCAAAAACTGACCTGGCAAGAACGCCTTCGAATACATAATTATCTCAACAGTATTGCCTATGGATACGATTTGGACAATCCGCCAAGGATGGATAAAACTATTTTTCAGATAAAAATTAGATAATGATGGGCAATATTTTTCAGGAAGACTTTAGAGATTTTTTAACGGCACTCTACGAGGAAGATGTTGATTATATTTTAGTTGGAGGGTTTTCGGTCATCATCCACGGCTACTCAAGAACCACAGGCGATATGGATATTTGGGTTCGAAAATCAAAAGAAAACTACTGGAAACTGGTAAAAGCATTTTTTAAATTTGGAATGCCAGTTTTTGATATGACAGAATGGAATTTTCTCCATCATCCTGAATGGAATGTTTTTTCCTATGGAAAATCACCTGTTGCGATAGATATTATGACAGAGGTTAAAGGTTTGGATTTTGACCAATGTTTTGAAAAATCAAAAAACTATGATGATGGAGGATTACTTGTTCGGACCCTTCATAAAAATGACTTAATCGACGCAAAAAAAGCATCCAGAAGATCAAAGGATCTTGATGATCTGGAAAATTTGGGAAATTCCTAGTTCTCTATTTATAGCTTTCACAATCTTCCCATTTTCTCCCTAGTTTAGCCTTTGATTTTCATCAAATCCAAACCGATAGAAAATGGCAAGAAATTCCCTTTCAATTTCAGCTTTATTTGTGGGATTAATCCTAGCTTCCTGCAGCCCAAAAGCCACCTTCCGGATCATTGACAAACCCATCACCTGGAATGCTGAACGGGAAAGGCTTTCCCTTCAATACTTAAAAGAACGCCATGGACTGGACAAATCCACAGCCACCATCGAACCAAAAATGGTCGTGGTTCACTGGACCGCCATCAAGAATATCGAAGTAACCTTTGATGTGTTCAATCCGCCGACGTTGGGGGGAAGGGCAGACATTACCGGAGCGAGTAACCTGAATGTGTCTAGCCAGTTTCTGATCGACCGGGACGGAACCATTTTTAGATTGTTGCCCGATACTACCTTTGCACGTCACGTAATCGGCCTAAATTACCTGGCCATTGGCATTGAAAATGTAGGTAGTGATGACATGCCACTGACCAAAGCCCAACTCAAAGCTAACGAGGACCTCATTCGCCATCTCAAACGAAAATATCCAATCGATTATGTTATAGGGCATCACGAGTATCAAAAATTCCAAAAAACAGACCTCTGGAAAGAAAGCGATCCGAATTATCGCACCGTAAAAACTGATCCAGGGGATAAATTCATGAACCAATTGAGAAAAAAACTTATCGACCTCAACCTTAAACCCCTTCCAAATCCCTAAAAACTGCGGTCTTTGTTCTTACTGACCAAAAATCCCATAGATTCTAAAGTCATAGATTACTACAACCAAAGATTTTTAATAAAATCCAATTTTCCTCTCCAATTTACACCAATGCACTTCTACACCAAATTCTTTTACCTGTTGGTCCTCAGTATTCTTTTGTTTGCTTCATGCAAAACCAAAAAGCCAGTTACAAGTAGAAACCCCAGTGCACCCACTTCTACAACTCCTCCAAAAACCTCTGAAAAGCTACCAACCAAATCTGTTCCTACAGTTACGCTAATGCCACTGAGCTATCGAATGCCAGATATTCCCCGTGAGTTTCGGGGCGTTTGGATTGCTACCGTAGCCAACATCGACTGGCCCATGTCTCCGGATTCACCTTGGGAAAAGCAAAAGGAAGAATTTACCCGATTATTGGATTATTATAAAGACTTGAATTTTAATGCAGTAATCGTGCAGATCCGCACTTCAGGCGACTCCTTCTACCCGAGCAACTTTGCCCCTTGGTCCGAATACCTGACCGGAACGCAGGGAAAAGCGCCGGCCACCCAGGAAAATCCCCTGACCTGGATGATTAAAGAAGCCCATAATCGGGGGTTGGAATTTCATGCCTGGCTAAACCCGTATCGTGCCACAATGAATTTAGAAACCAGCACATTAAGTTCTGAACACGACTTTTTTAAACACAAAAATTGGATGATTAAGTACGGGACCAAATGGTATTACGATCCAGGACTTCCCGAGGTCAAAAACCATCTTTTGACCATTATCAAGGAGGTAGTGGTCAATTACGATGTCGATGCCATTCATTTTGACGATTACTTCTATCCTTACAAAGAACCAAAACTTGAATTTCCTGACAAGGCTTCTTATGACAAGTACAAAAAACCGGGACAATCCAGGGACGACTGGAGAAGACAAAATGTCAACGACCTGATTTTGGCACTTAGTGAGACCATTAAAAGCCATAAACCCTGGGTTCAGTTTGGCATTTCGCCCTTTGGTGTGTGGAGAAATCAGGATAAAGATCCCAAGGGTTCACCCACTCAGACAGGTCAGACTAACTACGATGATTTGTATGCTGATGTCTTGCTCTGGATGAAAAACAAGTGGATTGACTACCTAATTCCCCAGCTGTATTGGAGCATGGAACACCGATTGGCTTCTCATAGAAAACTCGCAGATTGGTGGGCCAATAACAGCTTTGGAGTTCCGATTTACATCGGAAATGGCCCTTACAAAATCAGGGAGGACACCGATGAAGCGTGGAAAAATCCCGCAGAGCTCAATACCCAAATTAACTATGCCCGAACCTTGCCACAGATTCAAGGAAATGCATTTTTCTCCGCAAAATCCATTTACACCAAAAACCAGGATATTGCCCAAGGGCTAAAAAGCGAAGTCTATAACAGCCCTGCTTTGCCTCCTTCCTTTGAACCAAAAACACTAACGGTGATTGATCTTCCGGAAGTTTCAGAAGTAAACACCACTTCCCAAAAAACCCAGATCAATCTCCAAAAACCCTTGGATCCTGCCATTCGATATGCCATGGTGCAGGGAGGAAATGAGTTAAAAACCCTTCATGATGCAGAAATCCACTCCGCCTGGGTAGGCGAGGCGAGAGTCCGATATTTGGAAGTCTCTAGTTTGAATACCGAGTATCTTGCTATCCGCTGGATCGATCACTATGGAAGGATTGTCCAGACTCAGGTATTTCAAAACCCAAAATCCACACGTCCATGAAAGACATGCTCGTTCGACTGACTGAACTTCCTACAATCTTTGAATTGGAGAAGAAGCTTCTGGAAGAAGAAAAAATCATTTTTCGCCGGGTTATTGCACCCGAAAAGCACTTGGTCACCGAATGGGTAATGGAACACTTTGGGAATTACTTGAAATCAGAGGTTGAGGTGGCTTTTTCCCGTCAACCGGTTTCTTGTTGGATTGCACATCGTGGAAATTCCATTTTGGGTTTTGCTTGTTACGAGTGTACCTCACGGAATTTTTTTGGTCCTACAGGAACATTGGAATCCGAACGAGGAAAAGGAATAGGGAAAGTTCTCCTGATCAAATCACTTGAATCCCTGCGAGAAATGGGGTATGCCTATGCCATCATCGGTGGGGTTGGCCCGGAAGAATTTTATAAAAAAACAGTAGGAGCCAAAACCATTGACGGCTCCGAAATCAGCATTTACCAGCACCTACTTCGCAAGTCATGACCCAAACTTCCTCAAAAAACCCATGGATTTGGGTTCCCACGCTTTACCTCACCGAATCCCTGCCTTACGTAGTCATCATCACGGTTTCGGTAATTCTATACAAAAACCTCGGCATCTCCAACGCTGACATCGGCTTGTACACCTCATTTCTTTACCTTCCCTGGGTAATCAAACCCATCTGGGGTCCGATTTTGGAACTATTCGGAAACAAAAAGCAATGGTTTCTGGCGATGCAGTTTATACTTTCTCTGGTCTTTTTAGGGGTAGGGCTGACTACAGGTACAGATCAGTTTTTCACCATAACCCTTGCCTTTTTCTGGATGGGGGCATTTGCTTCCGCCACCAATGACATTGCTTCAGACGGATTGTACCTGATCGCATTGAAGCCTGATCAGCAAAGTTTTTTTGTGGGGATGCGAAGCACTTTCTATCGGGTAGGAATGATTACCGGGCAGGGCTTGATTGTGATTTTGGCAGGACATCTGGAAAAAACTTTTGGAAATCCAGTCCAGGCCTGGTCTTGGACCATGATCGGAGTGGCTACCCTGATGCTAGCCTTGACCGGAATCAATTACCTCTCAACTCCAAAAGTCCTTGAGGTGCGCTTTGCAAAAGAGGAGCAACCCAGTTTTGGGAAGGTATTTTCCACTTTTTTTACCAAGAAAAATATAGGTCTTTCTTTGGGCTTTGTATTGCTTTACCGATTAGGAGAATCACAACTGGTGAAAATGGCCTCCCCCTTCTTCTTAGATTCCAGGGAAGCCGGGGGACTGGGATTAAGCACGACTGAAGTGGGGTTTATTTATGGTTCATTGGGCGTTATCGGATTACTGGCGGGGGGAATATTGGGTGGGATTATGATTTCCCGGGACGGACTAGGCAGATGGATGATGCCGATGGCTTTTGCGATCAATGCACCGAATATCGGCTATGTTTTTTTGGCATGGCTTCAACCAGAAAGCATTGCTTTTGCAACGACGGTTGTGGTCATTGAGCAGTTGGGCTATGGCTTTGGCTTTGCCGCATTTATGGTATTTTTGATTTTCCTGGCAGACGGGATTTTCAAGACGGCCCATTATGCCCTTGCCACAGGCTTTATGGCCATGGGAATGATGCTTCCCGGGATGCTGAGCGGCTACATGCAACAATGGCTGGGTTATCCCGGATTTTTTGTTTGGGTGGTGATTGCAACGATTCCTGGATTCATCATGGCCTATGCGGTCAAGTATCCAAGGGAATTTGGTAAGAAAGCAGAACAAACCTGAAATTTGTTCTTTTCAAGATTGGGTTCTTCAATTCTTTTGAACCCACCACCTTTGTCACAGGAAATGGATGTAAAAGAACGCTCACTCAGGGCAAAGTTCAGCATTCAAAGAATGTAGAGCAGGGAAATCGCTTTTAACATTTGGTAATTAAAACATGGAACGAAGGGATCGAGAAGCTTCCTTTTTAAGACTTGTGGGTTATAACCATTAAGGTCATTGAGAAAATTAAGAATTATGACTTAGTCTTTTTTGGAGAAATCCCACTTTTATTCGATTTAACAGTAGAGTATCTCTTAATTTTCTCGTGGTTAACTACATGAAACTGGTTTGTTTTTTCAGTCAGACGGAAAAATGGTAAGTTTTAAAAGCGATTTCCCTGGAATGTAGAGGCTTTGTCGATTTCTGGTTGGGGAATTTGTTAGTTTTACAGATCAAAAAATTTCTACGTTTCGTGAAGCTTAACTTTAAGAAATCCGGTACCGGCCCTCCGCTCGTCATTTTGCATGGACTTTTTGGTTCTCTGGACAACTGGTTTTCCATTGCCAAAGAACTGATGCTGGAATATACACTTTACCTGGTGGATCAGCGAAACCACGGGGATTCTCCTCATGCAGACGAATGGAAATACGCAGTCATGGTAGAGGATTTAAAAGAGTTGCTTGATGACGAAGGATTGGAAAAAGTCCATCTGATGGGCCATTCCATGGGAGGGAAAACGGTCATGAACTTTGCCGTTACCTATCCCGAGCGGGTTGAAAAGTTGATTGTTGCAGACATCGCTCCAAGATATTACCCCATTCATCATCAGACCATTTTGGAAGGTCTGAATTCACTGAATCTGAACCAAATCAAGTCCCGAAAAGAAGCCGATGATCAGTTGGCGCAATACATACCCGAACTCGGAGTCCGACAGTTTTTGCTTAAAAGCCTTACCCGTGACAGTGAAGGTTTTGCCTGGAAAGTCAACCTGAAGGTCATTACGGAGAACATCGAAAATGTGGGAGAGGCCTTACCCGAGGGAACTGTTTTCGAAGGCCCAACACTTTTTCTTGCCGGAGCCAATTCCAAGTACATCCAGGAAAAAGATGTGCCCGATATTTTGGATCACTTTCCGAATTACGAATTGCAAATCATCCCTAATGCAGGCCATTGGCTTCATGCCGAACAGCCCCATGCGGTGTTGGAGGAGATGAGGAGGTTTTTGGGGTAAAAAAAATGGAGAAGCTCTTAATCAGTTGCCCGACATTTTTCTGAAATTCTCAAAGGTTTCTCGCAGATTTCCACAGATTTTTAAAACAAGTTATTGAAACATAGGCTTCTTTTCTTCTAGATGTTTCAATCGGTTTTCTGCAAACTTCGACTGCCCATTGCCTACTTTACCTTCTTCCCATGCTTCATCACCATGTCCACATCCTGTAGGAGGTTGATGTAGCGGAGCACATCTCCTCGGACAGCAATGATATCTGCATACTTTCCTTCAGAGATGGTCCCGTAGTCCTTGTCCACTTTCATGGCTACCGCAGGCCAGTAAGTCGCAGCTTTGATGGTCAGAAGTGGATCCATGCCGAAGTGATTTACCCAGACATCGAGTTCGTTCCAAGTGCTTTGGCTGTGAAATTTCATCGGAATTCCACTGTCTGTACCCACCAGCATCACCACCCCGCTTTCTTTCAGCTGAGCAAACTTCCGGTCCAAGGTCGGTTTTCTCACCGGAGTCAACTGGAAGTAAGACATCCTCCCCGGAAACCGGAGCGAGGCTCGGATATCCCTCACGATTGAATCCGGCAAACCCAGATACCAAGAGGTATCGTCCAGTTTTTCGGGATTGTCCCGGACGTATTCGTAGTTGAACAAGCCCTCGACGGTGGGGGTCCAGAAGAGAGGACCCAAGTTCATTTTGGCTGCCCTCTCTTTCATCATCCGCATGATGTCCTCGGGATATTCCGGTGCAGAACTCAAGCCCGTATGCTCAAAGTTGTCCACGCCGATCTGCAATCCGATTCGGATTTCGTCAGGACGGTGGGAGTGGCCTACGACCATTTTCCCATACTTGTGCGCTTCATCCACCACGGCTTTAGCTTCTTCCATCGTCATCTGATCTTGATCGATCAGCTTGATCACATCCACTCCCGCATCGATGAGTTTTTTGACTTTGGCCCGTGCATCAGCGGCACCATTCAATCCCCAGCGGAAGGCTTCCGTTCTGGGATAGGGCGCTTTTTGGATAAAAGGCCCGGATACATAGATCGTCGGGCCGGGGATTTCTCCTTTTTTGATTCGATTACGGACATTGATACTCGCTTCGAGTGGAGCACCCAAGTCTCTGGCACTTGTCACGCCTGCCATCAGCAACTGATGCGCAGAAGAAGGCATAATCACCGACTCAAACACATCGATGTACGTGCTGTCCCAATGCGTGTAATCGCTGTGTCCATTCAGCATGAGGTGTACGTGCATATCCCATAGACCGGGAAGTACACTCATCCCTTCGGTGGAGATGATTTCCGCTCCTGCCGGAATCTGCAAACTTCCCACCTGACCCACGGCCTTGATCCGCTCGCCTTCTACAATGATGACCGAATTGCGGATGGGCGTACCTCCAAAACCGTCGATCAGCGTGCCACCTACGAGGGCTTTGAGATTTTGGGCAGATACTTGAAAGGAAAATGCAAAAAATAATAGGGTGAGAAATTGACTTGGCTTCATAGCTTGGGTGGGATAATGATCCGAAAAGGTACAAAACTTAGATGAATCGAGGGATTGAAAGTGAAAAAACACCTGTCAGGTTTTGAAAACCTGTCAGGTGTAATCCAATTATCTTGCCTCTCTTGAGACTTTCAAAAAACCTGTCCGATTTTCTGACAGCTTTTGGGTAATGGTAACCAGTCGGTTTTTACTTCAAGAGAATCTGATAGCCCAACTGGATTGCCCAAAAATCCCCCTTGAGTTGATGTTTGGAATTGGAGAAATTTCCTTCCAATGGAAAATTGTTGAATTCCTGAACAATCAAGGGTTCGCCAATCCCGATTCCATATTGGAACCTTGCCGTAAACTTGGAATACTCCGATACCGAAAAAGTCAAACCTGCCTCAGGCCGAATTACAAAAGACCGGGAATTGGCCTTTTCCTGAGCAGGGGGCTGCTCCAGAGGAACGATGCTCCAATTACCGCTTTGGCAAGTTTTTTTTTCAAATTTCCCCTTTTTCCTCTCAACCTTGTAACGAATTCATTTAAAAGAACGTCCTAAAACTAAATTTAGATGAATATGTAAACCCTGATTAAGAATATTATAGTGTTTTTAACAGGCTTTGTTTTTTTAGCCTGTGAAGACGACTCCTTGCCAGACTGTGTGAAAGGTAAAGTGATTGGGTATGAAAGGTGTTCTAATGTAACATTGATTAAAGTGATTTCAGGTAACTTAAAAGGAGAATTAATTAGTTCGTTTGGAAGAACTTTTGAAAATGTTGTCCAATATCCAAACGTTCCATCAAGTCAAATTTCTCCACCAATAATTGTTGGAAATGATAGTATCGTTTTTTTTAACTATAGATATTTCAATAAGGATAAAGATGAATATCCCGTTAATGATGATTTTTGCAATGGTTATACTGGTCCTTTTGAAATTCCTACTATAATAATAACCAATTATTCAACTTCAACCTGCCCTTTAAGCCATGAAAAGTAATCGAATCGTTCTAATTATTTCCTTTTTGTTGCTATCTTCCACATTATTGTTAACCCAAGAAAATAGCTATTACTGGTCGGCAAACCAAAAGCATCCGCTTCAGGAGGATAGAAATCATGTAATTACATGAGGATGTTTATGTTAAAATAGTTTTCATTTTGCAGGGAGTTTTTTGGGGTATTTTCGCTCCCGTGCCGATTTTTTCCGAATTTCGCCCCATGCCCAAAGGAAAGCTTTTCTTAATCCCCAGTGTCTTGGCTGAAAATACCGCTCATTGGGTCATTTCACCCCAAGTGCAGGAAGTCATCGCCCATACAAAGATCTTTTTGGTCGAAAATCCCCGCTCTGCCAGACGCTATATTTCCAGTTTGAAGCTAGGTATTACCATCGAGGAGTTGCACATGGAGGTCTTGGACAAGGACACCAAGCCGGAACAGCTGCCCCGACTGATGCTTCCCCTGATCAATGGGGCAGATATCGGGGTGATTTCCGAGGCGGGATGTCCGGGCATTGCCGACCCTGGAGCTTTAGCAGTAGCCTATGCCCACCAAAAAGGCATTCAAGTCGTGCCGATCTCTGGGCCGAGCTCTATGTTTTTGGCCCTGATGGGTTCTGGCTTCAATGGGCAGTCTTTCGCCTTTCATGGCTATTTGCCTATTGATAAAAAGGAAAGAGCCACCGCCTTGAAAAAACTGGAAGCCGAATCGATCCGAGAGAAACGTGCACAGATTTTTATGGAAACTCCTTTTCGGAATAATCAACTCCTCGAGGATTTGCTCTCGACTTTGGCACCGCATACCAAGCTCTGCATCGCCAAGAATCTGACGGCTGCAGATGAATTTATCCAAACCAAGACTATCGCCGACTGGAAAAACCATCCCGTCGACCTGCATAAAATCCCCACTGTTTTTGTCCTTCAAGCCTTCTGAGCCATGTTTACGATAGACGCGCACCTTGACCTGAGTATGAATGCCCTCGAGTGGAATCGGGACCTCACCCGTCCCGTCACCGCGATCAATGCCCGTGAAAAAGGCCTGTGCGACAAACCCGACAGAGGAAATGCGACAGTCTCTCTGCCTGAGCTGCGCAAAGGAAATATAGGCTTGGTGGTGGCTACACAGATCGCCCGATTCGTGGCGCCGGACAATCCCCTTCCGGGTTGGCACTCATCCGAGCAAGCCTGGGCCCAAACTCAGGGTCAATTGGCTTGGTATCGTGCCATGGTGGAAAAAGGGGAAATGACCCAAATCAGAAATTTGATTGAGTTGGAGGCTCATATGGCCAAGTGGAATCAGGGCGAGGACAAAAGCCAAAAGCCAGTGGGATTTATCCTTTCATTGGAGGGTGCGGACTCGATCGTGAACCTCGATTACTTGGAAAAAGCTTACGAAAATGGTCTCCGGGCTTTGGGTCCGGCTCATTATGGACCGGGACGCTATGCCTTTGGGACAGATTCTTCCGCACCTTTGAGTAATCAGGGAAAAGACTTGGCGCGAAAAATGGATGAACTTGGAATCATTTTGGACGCCACGCACCTCTGCGACTTGGCCTTTTGGGATGCCTTGGAGATTTACCAAGGTCCGGTTTGGGCGAGTCACAATAATTGTCGCGCGCTGGTCGATCATAACCGCCAATTTTCTGACGAAATGATCAAAGCGCTAGTTGAGCGGGGCGCTGTGATCGGTGCAGCTTTTGATGCCTGGATGCTCAGTCCGGGTTGGGTGAGAGGGAAAAGCACTCCAAAAGAGCGGAATGTAACGATTTCCACTGTTTTGGACCATTTGGATCACATCTGTCAGATTGCAGGAAATGCCAATCATGTCGGTATCGGTTCAGACTTGGATGGGGCTTTTGGCACTGAGCAAAGCCCTCAAGACTTGGAAACTATTGCTGATTTGCAGAAAATACCAGATCTGCTTCGTGCGAGGGGATACTCAGAATCAGAAGTGGAAAAGGTGATGCACGGAAATTGGTTGGCTTTTTTGAAAAATGCTTGGGAAAGTTGAATTGATTTGAAAAATATAATTCATATAAGCTTTTTTGCCAGTAGAAATTAAAACCGACAAAATTTTGAACCGCAAAGTTCGCAAAGGTCACGAAGTATTTTAGAACCTTTCTTTTTAGAGTTTTTCATTTTTGACCCAAATCACGTTGGTTAATCGATTTTCCTAGAAATCATAGGTTAAGTACACAAAGGTTGAAAAGCTAAAGCTTGGAATTCTAGAGTTAACAATTCAAAATTGGAAGTTTGGGTGTATGTTGAATTTTCAATCCTTCTTAAAACTTTATGCACTACTCATATTATCTAGCGAGAACCTTAAATTGAGACAAAATAAAATTTGGTTACTGGCAAGATTCCGTATATCCATAAAAGATATCATGATTATCCGCTTACCTACAAGTCAAAATAATAGCCCTTAATTTTATCTGATTAGTTGGTTCTACTTATTTAATCATTTGAACTTTCAGTATTATCTATATCAGTTTAAACTTATTTTACCATTAATAAATCAAGAAAATTAAGAAGGCTGAATTTTAAAGAGTGCATTTTGGTTCTGGTTTTTCAATGACTAAAAAAGAATTCTTAACCTTCTTAATTCCCTTAATGGTTAAAAATCAAAAGGGTAAACTTTTGCAGTGCAACTTGAGATAGTCTAGCCTTGATTTTACTGAACACATTTTTCTGATTTTCATTGCTGAGATTTTAATGAAGCATCAAACCATTAAAAAACTCATTATCAGTTCAAAATTTCTAGCCAAATAAAATTTGGCCACTTGTACTTAGGCGGATATTTATAAAAAATATTTAGCGAAATCAATCGATTTCCTAAGCAGTTTTAAATAAGATGAAGTTTTCCCTTGTTTTTTGATCCACTATAATTCGTATTTTTTGGCGCTTTATCCCCAAAACCCCATGCGAAAGCCACATCTCTCCTTTTCCCAAATTATCAACATGAACGTTGGATTTTTTGGGATTCAGTACAGTTTTGGATTACAACAAAGTGCAGTCAATCCGATCTATGACATGCTGGGGGCTGCGCCAGATGAGATTCCTCTGTTGAATCTCGCAGGACCAATGACAGGCCTGTTGATCCAGCCCATCATCGGAGCGCTAAGTGACAGTACTTGGAGTGATAAATACGGTCGAAGAAAGCCCTATTTCTTCATCGGTGCCTTGCTTTGTAGCATCTGTCTGTTTTTTTATCCCTTCAGTAGCTCGCTTTGGATGGCCGCCGGTTTGTTGTGGGTGCTGGATGCAGCCAATAATACCGCCATGGAGCCTTACCGTGCGCTGATTGCAGATTCATTGCCTGAAGAACAATATGGAAAAGGCTTCCTGACACAAAGTTTCTTCACCGGTTTGGGAATTACTCTGGCTAATGTGTCCCTGTTTGTCTTTCAGATTTTCTTCAAGGGAACCATCGGTTCGCTTCCGATGTGGGTCTATGCCTCGTTTTTCCTCGGCACGGTCTGTTCGATCACCTCGGTGATGTGGAGCATTTCCAAAACACCGGAATATCCTCCATCAGCTGAGGAATTGGCTGCCTTAAAAGAGCGCAATAAAGGTATGCCACATCCGGCCCTGCAGTTTTTCCTTTCGATCCTTACCACCTTGGTTGCCTACACAGTTTTCTTGCTGTTGTTGATTCCTTCGATTGTCGATCGGGGAATTATCAGAAGGGTGATGAAATGGGCAGAACAGAATCCTGCCACCCGAGTGGTTTTCGCCCAAAATCTTGAAATTATTGAATCCATTTTGGAAATGCCTCCTGTGATGTGGAAGCTCTCCCTGGTTTACCTTTTTCAATGGTACGCCCTGTTTTGTTATTGGCAAAATGCAGCCAAAAGTATTGCATTCTCGGTTTGGGATGCCACTCCCTCAAGCGACCCTGCCAAATATGAAGAGGCCGTAGGATGGGCAGGACTGGTCAATGGCTGGTACAATATCGTAACCTTTCTTTCGGCCTTTTTCCTCGCACGAATGGCCCAGCGGTTTGGTCCAAAAAAAGTACATTTTATTTGCCTTTTGATGGCAGGAGTGGGTCTGATCATCTTTCCTATGATTGATAATAAATACTTGCTTTTTGCTCCTATGACTGGATTTGGGATCGCCTGGGCCAGTATGATGGGTGTACCGTACCTGCTGGTCGTCAATGAAATTCCAAAAGCCCGCTATGGCGTGTACATGGGCATCATCAACATGATGATTGTAATTCCGATGATCCTACAAACGCTAACTTTTGGATTTATATCCAAAAACTTCCTGAACAATGATGCCGGCCAAGCTATCGTTTTCGGGGGAGTGCTACTCCTAATTGCTGCATTGGCCACCCTTCGAATCAAAGAGAATAAATCCATAGACCCAACTGCAGCTCCCGTATCCACAGGACATTAAGCCATTTCCTAAACCTAGCTAACCCTTTTCCATGTATCCGGAATCGATAATTTCTGAAAAAATCCATCAACTCTTCCAAGAGCATTCCCTAGATCCAGTCAAAAAAGACAAAGCGTTTGCCAATCGACTCAGTGCACATTTGCCGAAAATCCATCGCCTTTTTGGAGAGATTTATGGAACCTGTTTTGACGTCGAGTACCAGTTTATCGAACTACTCCGAAGCCTGATTCTTGCCCACCAAGATCGGGAAGCAAGTCTAAAAAAGCGCGACCAAGAAAAGTCAGCCAAGGGCGTGTGGTTTCTCAGCAATCAGCTTGCAGGAATGAGCCTCTATGTGGATCGATTTGCAGGAAATCTTAAGGCGATGCCGACCAAGCTTTCGCATCTTGAGGACTTGGGAGTAAATTTCCTTCACTTGATGCCAATTTTTGAAAGTCCAGCCGGGGAAAGTGACGGAGGCTATGCTGTTTCAAATTTCAAAAAAGTAGATCCTCGTTTTGGAGCCTTGGAGGATTTGATTTCACTCAGAAAAAAAATGCACAGCCAGGGCATGTACCTCATGCTGGATATTGTGCTCAACCATACCTCTCATCATCACGAATGGGCTCAAAAAGCTAAATCAGGCGACCGGTATTATCAAAGCTTTTTTTATGCCTTTGAAAACCGTCGGATTCCTGATGAATTTGAGCGGGACATGCCCGAAATTTTCCCCGAAAGCGCTCCAGGAAATTTCACCTGGAATGAAGAAATGGGAAAATGGGTAATGACTGTTTTTCACACCTACCAATGGGACTTGAACTATACCAACCCGAATGTCTTTCGGGTCATGCTAGATACCGTTTTGTTTTACGGGAACCTCGGCGTGGATCTGCTCCGGATCGATGCCCCTGCCTTTATCTGGAAGCAGATGGGGACTTCCTGCCAAAATCTTCCTCAAGCCCACACCCTACTTCGATTGATCAAGCAGTGTGTCCAAGTGGCTACCCCCGGCATGGCTATTTTGGGCGAGGCGATCGTGGCACCAAAAGAAATCATGAAGTACTTCGGTACGGGTGAATTCATCGCCCAGGAATGTGATTTTGCCTATAACGCCACCCAAATGGCGCTGCAATGGGATATGCTGGCTTCAGGAGAAACACGGGTGATGCTCAATGCACAAGCGGAAATCCTTAATAAGCCTTACGGAACTTCCTGGATTACCTATACGCGTTGCCACGACGATATCGGACTGGGCTATGATGATTATATGATTGCAAAAGCTGGAAAAGATCCTTATCTGCATCGCAAGTTTTTAAAGGACTATTACTCTTTCTCAGGAGATCAGTGGATGAGCCCGGCACGGGGAGCGCTTTTTTCCTCCAATCCCAAGACGGGAGATGCAAGGATTTCAGGTACCTTGGCTTCCCTTTGCG
This sequence comes from uncultured Limnohabitans sp., assembly GCA_964574365.1. Classification (GTDB taxonomy): domain Bacteria; phylum Bacteroidota; class Bacteroidia; order Cytophagales; family Cyclobacteriaceae; genus Algoriphagus. The sequence goes on along the minus strand of CAZNND010000031.1, from coordinate 18,649 downwards.
GGTTGGAAAAAGCCCTCATCGAAGGCAATGGTCCTGCGATAGACCAAAGTATCCAGAAAATCCTGATGATGCAGGCGCATTCTATCTTATTGGGTGGATTGCCTATGCTCTTTTATGGAGATGAGGTCGGTTATACCAACGATTACAGATACCAAAGTGACCCGAGGAAAAGCTACGACAACCGCTGGATGCACCGTCCGGTGATCGATTGGGACAAGGTCAACCGAAAGAAAGTGGCGGGTGCCGTGGAACAGCAGATTTTTGAAGGGACCAAAATATTACTACAAATCCGGAAGGAAAACGAGCTTTTCAGTGATCTGAGCAATATCTCCTGGATGAGTTCACACAACATCCACGTGGCGGGGTTTGTCCGCCGAATGGGAGATGAGCGGATGTATTGTCTCTTTAATTTCTCTGACAAAGCAGCATACCTGACATGGTATGCCTTCAGGGAGCAGGGTGAAGGTGCTACTCAACTGGTCGATCATTGGACTAAGTCTGAAATCGCAATAGGTCAGAATGATGAACACCTGATCATCGAACCTTATGGGTTCAGGATTTTGGAGCCGATAATTTGAAAATCCTGACAGGTTTTTAATCCTGACAGGTTTTTGAAACCTGTCAGGATTTTTCACCCCCTAACCGAAGATTTTCTGACCACCAATTCTGTTTTCAGCTCTATTGTTTCATCCTGACCCAATTGGTGATTTTTTAGAAGTCCAATCATCAGTTCGGCAGCACTGCTTCCCATGCGATACCCAAACTGATCAACCGAACTCAAGGTAGGAGTAGTAAATTCAGACAGCATCCAATTGCTAAAGCCAATCAATCCCACTTGTTCAGGGATTTTATATTCGAAAGATTTTAGGTAATTCATCGCACCAAGCGCGACTAGATCGGTAATGCAAAAGATCGCATCCGGGGGATTGGGACTTTCCATCAGGCTTTTGGTAAACTCAAACCCCTCCTTTTCAGAGATATCAAAGCAGTTCCGAACCCAATCTGGGTGAATTTGGAGGCCATGATCATCTAGTGCTTTTTCGTAGCCAAGGAAGCGAGCATGGGCATTTTTAACTTCCATTCGACCGCTGAGATGGGCGATTTTGCGATAGCCCTGTTTGATCAGATGTGTCACTGCCTGATAGGCTCCTTCAAAATCATCCACCACCAATTTGGGGCTCGAGAGGAAATCCGTGATTTTATCAAATTGCACCACCGGCTTCCCTTCTTCCAAAAAAGCCTGCAAGTGGTCTGCCTCCTTGGTCTCATTGGAAACCGAAATCAACAAGCCGTCCACGCCCATACCCAGAAGGTACTGACTTGCTTGAATTTCATCATCCAGGTGATCATAGGATTGGGCCAAAATGATACTGTACCCATGTTTTTTGGCAGTTTCCATAGCACCACTAATCGTGGTGGAGAAAAAATGATGAACAATTTGAGGTACAATCATCCCAAGGATGGAAGTCCGGTTTTTCCGAAAATTGACCGCCATAGTATTTGGCGTGTAGTGGTGCTTTTCGGCATATTCCTTGACCATTTGGATGGTTTCTTCCGAAAGGGAGGGGTATCCGTTAAGCGCCCTTGAAACAGTAGAAGGAGAAAGCTTGAGTTCTTTCGCAATATCTTTCAGAGTAATTTTTCGCTTTTCTGCCATAGATAAAGGTGAATTGATCTGTTTTGACCAACGTCCTGTCAAAGTAGAAATAATTAAGAGCAGTTCTTACATCCATCTTTCCATTTATCGAGATTTTCAGGATTTTTTTTCCAAAAAGTTTATCTTTCACCACTACAAAAAACCCAGAATCTATGAAACCTATTGTACAGATCTCGCTTGATCTGACGAATATCGATGAAGCCCTCGAAACCGCAGCTTTAGCACTAGGAGCAGGCGTGGATTGGCTGGAAGCCGGAACGCCCCTGATTTTGGCCGAAGGCCTCCATGGTGTCAGAAAACTCCGGGAAGCTTTCCCAGGTATTCCCATCGTTGCCGACCTTAAAACCATGGATGGAGGCTATTTGGAAGCCGAAATGATGGCCAAGGCAGGAGCCACCCATGTCGTAGTCATGGCCCGAGCCCACGCCGAAACCATTAAGTGTGTGGTCAAAGCCGGGAAAGATTTTGGGGTGGAGGTGATGGGTGACAACATGATTTGCCCGGACATGGTGGAAGGAGCGAAATTTTTGGAAGATCTGGGTTGCGACTATGTGATTCACCATATCGGATACGATGAGCGGCGGGGAATTGCAGCTGCAGGCCATCGCATGCCCAGCCCGCTGGATCAGCTGCAGGAAGTCGTAGCTGCGGTAAACATTCCCGTTCAGGCAGTCGGCGGACTTTCACTAGAGCAAGCCATTCAATGCCCTCAATATGGAGCCCCGCTGGTTGTTTTGGGTGCCCCGCTGACCATTAATGAGGATTCCTTCAAAACCGCAGACGGAGACTTGGAAGCCTCGCTTCGGATGATTTGCAAGGCCATTCATGCCCAAACCACCGTTTTCCCTTCTAAATCCTAAGCCATGTCCAGCACCAAAATTCCTGCAGTAGTCAACTACTCCGAACAAAAACATTCCGTTGAAATCCGCGAAATCCCAGTTCCTGAAATCGGCGAAGAAGACATCCTGCTCGAAGTCGAGAATGTGGGGGTGTGCGGAAGCGACTTGCACCAATGGACCTCCGACCACAGTTGGCCGGTAAACTATCCGGTCGTCCTGGGTCATGAATTTGGCGGAAAAATTGCCGTTCTGGGTGCTCGTGTCTCAGGCTGGAACGTTGGTGATCGGGTCGTATCCGAAACCGCAGCCGTGATCGACTCACTCAATCCCATGAGCAAAGTAGGGCTTTACAACCTCGATCCTACCCGGAAAGGCTTTGGATACGGAGTCAATGGAGCTATGACCCGTTTTGTTCGGGTACCGGCGAGGTGCCTGCATACCGTTCCGGAAAATCTTTCGTTTGAAGAAGCCTGCCTTACAGAACCATGCTGCGTGGCCTTCAACTCGCTAGTGGGAAATTCCCATATCAAACCCGGCGACAGGGTCATCGTGATTGGTCCCGGGACCATCGGGATTCTCTGCGCTGCTGTAGCCAGATTGTGCGGAGCCGAAGTGGCAGTATTGGGTTTGGAAGCGGATCGAGGTCGATTGGAGATTGCCAAGACTGCTTACGGCTGTGATCCACTGATCGGGGAAGAGGCTGCAGAAACCTGGGCTAGAAAGAGAGATGGATTAGGTGCAGACCTGATTGTGGATGCGGCAGGACACAGCATCACCTTAAAAATCGCTATGAAGCTCGTTCGGCCCAACGGACAAATCACCAAAGTTGGTTGGGGACCACAGCCGTTGAATTTTTCCATAGACCCCATCGTGCAGAAAAATGTCCGCTTGCAGGGAAGCTTCAGTCACAACTGGCCCATTTGGGAGCGGGTAATTGCCTTGCTGGCGAGCGGAGCCTTGAATGTCAAACCAATTATCGGTGGTATTTGGCCGATTACGGAATGGCATGAAGCTTTTGAAAAAATGCATACTGGTCAAATTGTAAAGGCTGTACTTAAACCCGTTTAACATGCGCCTCAAAAACAAAGTAATCATCGTGACTGGAAGTACCACCGGAATAGGAAAAGCTATTGCTAAGCGATGTGTAGCCGAAGGAGCCAAGGTGGTATTACATGGTTTGGAGCAAAATCTGGGGGAGGAAGCACTGACAGAAATCGGCTCTGATAATACTGTATTTCATCAGGAAGACATCACTACCGAAACTTGCCCCGACAACCTTGTCAAGCTTGCTGTGGATACATTTGGCAAACTCGACGGAGTGGTCAACAATGCCGCTTGGGTCATTGCCTCAGATATTCACAACACCGATCGGGCTTTTTTCCAAAAAGTATTGGACGTTAATACCATTGCTCCCTTTCTTTTGATTCAAAAAGCACTTCCCGAACTGATTAAGACCCGTGGTAGTGTACTCAATATAGGTTCGATCAATGCCTGGAGCGGAGAGCCCAACTTGCTTGCCTATTCGGTTTCCAAGGGAGCCATTATGACCCTGACCGGCAACCTCGGAGATTCCCTGATGCGGGAATACGGCATCCGAGTCAACCAAATCAATCCCGGTTGGGTACTTACCGAGCGGGAGACGGAGCGTAAAAAACTTCATGGCCTCTCTGAAACGTGGTATGAAGAGTTACCTAAGATTATTGCTCCATCCGGGCGGATTCTATCTCCGGATGAAATTGCGGCAGCTAGTATATTCTGGCTATCTGATGAAAGTGGACCCGTGTCAGGACAGGTACTTACGCTAGAGCAACATCCGATGATCGGAAGAAACCTTCCTAAAGACAACAAGACCTTCAAATAAACCCCTATGCCAAAATTAGCCGCATTTCCCAAAGCCTTCATGCATCAACTCTGCAAGGACGGGAGCATGAAAATAGCCGACTGGGTCAAATTGGCTACCCCGCTTCAGCTCGATGGACTGGAGTGGTATGCCGGTTTTTTGGAGATGGCCGATGAAAAAAACTGGCCCAAATTCCGCCGGATGGTGGAAAGCGAAGGCATGGTTATTCCCATGATGTGTTGCTCTCCTGATTTTACTCATCGGGATAAGGCGTTCCGCGAAAAGGAAATCCAAAAGCAAAAGCGCTGGATCGAAATGACAGATGCCCTGGGAGGAAAATACTGCCGCGTGCTTTCCGGTCAATACCGACCCGAGCTTTCAATCGAAGAGGGAATCCAACTTGCCAAAGAATGTATCGAGGCATGTTTGCCTTATGCCCAAAGTCTTGGAATCACTCTGATCATTGAAAATCACTACAAAGACGACTTTTGGGAATATCCCGAGTTTGCGCAGAAGCGGGCCATTTTCACCAAACTAGTCAACACCATCAATCATCCCAACTTTGGAGTAAATTACGATCCGAGCAATACTTTCTTGGCTGGAGAAGATCCGCTGGATTTGTTGTATGACGTGTCCGATCGGGTAGTGACCATGCATGCCAGCGATAGGTTTCTGAAATACGGCACGATTGAAGATTTGCGAAAAGTAGAGGGTGGTGCCGTCGGTTATGCGAAAATGCTCAGCCACGGTGAAATCGGCAAAGGGATGAATGACTACGATGCCATTTTCACCGAACTAAAGCGAGTGGGATTTGATTCTTGGATCAGCATCGAGGACGGGGTGGACGGCATGGATCAGCTGGAGCGTAGTGTGGCGTTTTTGAAGAAGAAAATCGGGCAATACTGGCATAATTGATTTAAGAGGTACGAATTTTGATTTACGACCTCGAAACTAGAGTTTGCCTTCTTTCTTAATAGTGGGGTTCTTTGATTCTTGAATATGCTCCAAAAAGACCTTTTGAATGGAAAAAGACCTTAGTTAAGTCAAATTTGAAAGGAAATTTCATTATATCTATACTTATCAGAATGGACCAAAGTAATCTCTTTTAACATTTTATCATTAAAACCATTGGGCTGAGAGATCGAGAACCTTTATTTTGAAAACCTTTGGATTTAAACCCTTAAGATAATTTAGAAAATTAAGAATATTGCCTGGCATTTCTAGAGGAAAATTTCCGATTAGTTAACTTTAAACGTAAATCTTAGTGCCCTTAATTCCATTCATGGTGATGCCTATTTTAACCTGACTAATTTTTCCAAAGGGAGGAAAAAATGGTGAGTTTTACTGGCGATTTCCCTGGGAGTGGACTCATTCTTTCAATTTTCCAATTTTAAAATCTTTCAATCCAACGAACGTGAATCCTCCAATCCTTAAATCAATCCCCTCCCAATGCTTCCTCGGCGAAGGCCCGCTCTGGATTGCACAACTCGGCTGTTTTTTCTGGGTGGATATCGAAAAGGGGAACCTTCATCGGTATCACTTTGCCAGCGAGCAACTCGAAATCCGACACTTCCCGCACCGATTAGCTGTCGTTTTGGAGGGACAAAACGGAAAATTGATTTTGGGCTTGGATCGAAAGCTGGTTCGCTACGATTTCGAGACTGAGGAGGTTGAAGAACTTTGCTCTGTCGAAGAAGACTTGACTTTGAATCGCTTCAATGATGGAAAAGTGGATCCCCAAGGGCGAATCTGGATCGGAACGCTAAGTACCCTTTTCACCGAAGGTGCGGGTTCCTTGTACAGTATTAGCACCGATTTGCAGGCCAAAGTACAGCTAGAAAACCTGACCATTTCCAATGGGATGGCTTGGACCGAAGATCAACTAATTTTTTATTTTATCGACACCCCGACAAAAAAGGTACAGGAGTTTGCCTTTAATCCTGAAACAGGTGAGATTGAATTTAGGAGAATTGCGGTAGAGATTCCACAGGGATTAGGCTATCCCGACGGGATGTGTATCGACCGGGAAGGGATGCTATGGGTAGCGCACTATGCGGGTGCGGGGGTGTACCGCTGGAATCCAAGAACAGGGGAGCTTTTGGAAAAAATCGAGTTGCCAGTTCCCCATGTGACTTCCTGCTGCTTTGGTGGAGAGCATCTGGATGTGATGCTGATTACTACCGCTCAGGAAAATCTTACCGCTGAGGATTTAAAAAAATTCCCCCAAAGCGGGAATGTGTTTTTGGTGAAACTGGAAGTTGGGGGATCGGAGGCATTTAGGGCAAAACTTTGATTTTCCGCAGATCTACGCAGAAAAAGTCGCAGATGAGCGCAGATCTTATTCAAAAGAATAACGACAGCCTATTTCCTAATCTCTAAGATCATTTAAAAATTCTCTTGCCGATCTAAGCTTAATTTTTCCCTCGATATGCATTTTCGCTTCATTCAAACCCGATTTGATATCTTCAATAATATCTTTCTTTGAAGGACTTTCAAAATTGTTAGTATGCCTTGATTTTTTCATTAGGCTTCGTGAAGATTTTGAATTTGAAAATAAAATCTGCGTCGATCAGCGACCTTATCTCCGTAAATCCGCGGGAAAATAAAAAAGGCCAATCATTAGATCCAGCCCTCCATTTGCTAAACCATGGGTCTGAACTGACTCAGAAACCGCACGTCGTTTTCGGTAAACAGTCTAAGGTCCCGAATCTGGTATTTTAACATGGCAATCCGCTCGATACCCATCCCGAAGGCAAAGCCTGTATATTTTTTGGAATCAATCCCGCAGTTTTCCAAGACGTTTGGATCGACCATCCCGGAACCCCCGATTTCGACCCAACCACTGTGCTTGCAGACGTTGCAGCCTTTCCCCCCGCAAATCAGACAGGAAATATCAATCTCGGCACTGGGTTCTGTGAAAGGGAAGAAAGAAGGTCTGAATCTCACTTTAGTCTCCTTGCCAAACATTTCCTTGGCGAAGTGGTATAAGGTGTTTTTCAGATCGGCAAAGCCCACATTTTCATCCACATAAAGACCTTCCACCTGATGAAAAATACAATGGGCACGGGCTGAAATCGCCTCGTTTCGATACACCCTTCCCGGTGAAAGCGTACGGATGGGTGGTTTCTGATTCTCCATCACCCTAACTTGCACAGACGAAGTATGTGTCCGAAGCGCGATATCGGGATTTTTCTCAATGAAAAAGGTATCCTGCATTTCCCGTGCAGGATGATTTTCAGGGAAGTTCAAGGCTGTGAAATTATGCCAATCATCCTCTATTTCAGGCCCTTCCGAAAGGTTAAATCCGATCCGCTCAAAGATCTCGATGATCCGCTGTCTCGTGGCGGTGAGCGGATGGATGCCTCCCAAGGCTAAATTGGAAGGAGGGAGTGTCAAATCGATGTCCGCTGATTTTGACTTTTTGGTTGTTGCATTGACCTTCTCGATCAATTCCTGGAATTTTTCTTCCGCCAGCTGCTTCACTCCGTTGACCAATTGTCCGTACGCTCGCTTCTCCTCATTCGGGATTTGACCCATGGCAGCAAACAATTCCCCCACGACACTTTTTTTGGAAATGAATTCCATGCGGTAGGCTTCAAGTTGGTCTGGTGTATTGGCATCGGCTGCGGCAATTGCAGCTTTGATCGATTCGATTTTCTCTTGATACATGAGTGACACGTTAATCTGTTTGCAAAGCTATCATTTTTAGCCTTTTTTGGGCAAGTGTAGTAATTGAACTGCAATTATTTCAATCAACAGGCAAAAGCCATATTTCCATTGAAACAGCATCCAAGTCATGGTACATCGTACTTTGTTCTTGGTACTTTCTATTTTTTCCTATAGTCACAATCTAGATACTTCTGCCCTTCTTGCCGGAATCCAATTTGGTTGATCTAAGGTAGATTGTAGCCCGGCGCTGTCTTTTTTTTAATCTTTTGAACCTCCAGCTGAAGCAGGAGGCTAATGAGGCGGTCCAATTGGTCAATTCCGGCAAAAAAATCGGCATCCTATACATTTATTGAATATTCATCCCTAATCTCCCCTTGAAAATTGAGAATTGACCATTGGGAATTGATTCCTGTATCAATTCTTCCGCTCCACTTCCCTCAGGTTTTCCATTTTTTTGTTTCTAAGGAAGCCGTTGATGTCCTCAAAATGCTCTTTAACCCGCTTGTTGCCAAATTCAAACACTTTTTTAACCAAACCATCCAGAAAATCCCGGTCGTGGGACACAACAATCAGTGTACCATCAAATGCCTTCAATGCATCTTTGATGATATCCTTAGTTTTCATGTCCAGGTGATTGGTGGGTTCATCAAGGATTAGCAGGTTGACCGGCTCGAGGAGTAGTTTGATCATCGCGAGGCGGGTTTTTTCCCCACCGGAAAGGACTTTTACTTTTTTGTTGATGTCATCGCCCTTGAACATAAAGGCGCCGAGAAGATCTTTGATCTTGGTCCGGATCTCCCCTACTGCAATGTTGTCGATGGTTTCAAAAATGGTGATCGTTTCATCCAAAAGGGAAGCTTGATTCTGGGCAAAATACCCGATCATGGCATTATGGCCCAGTTCGCATTTTCCATCAAAGTCAATCTCTCCCATGATTGCCTTGATCATGGTGGACTTTCCTTCGCCATTTTTTCCCACAAATGCCACTTTCTGACCCTGTTCAATGGTCATGGAAGCATTTTTGAACACCACGTGATTGCCATAGCTTTTTCCCATTTCATCCACAATCACGGGATATTTTCCGGAACGTGGAGAAGGCGGAAATCTCAGTTTCAAGGCGGAAGTATCTACCTCATCGACTTCTACCAATTCCAGTTTTTCCAGCATTTTTACCCGGGATTGAACTTGTAGTGTTTTCGAATAAGTCCCTTTAAATCGCTCGATAAACTGCGTAGTTTCCGCAATGAATTTCTGCTGCTCCTCGTAGTGTTTTTGCTGCTGTTCTCGCCGCTCCTTTCGAAGTTCCAGGTAATGGCTATACTTAGCCTTGTAGTCGTAGATGCGACCCATGGTCACCTCAATCGTCCGAGTTGTGATATTGTCCACAAACGCCCGGTCGTGGGAAATGACCACCACAGCCTTTGCCTTGTTCATCAAAAATTCCTCAAGCCATTGAATCGATTCAATATCCAGGTGATTGGTTGGTTCGTCCAACAGGATCAGATCAGGCTTCTGCAAAAGGATTTTTGCCAACTCGATCCGCATTCTCCAACCTCCGGAAAACTCCGATGTAGAACGCTGAAAATCATCTCGGACAAAGCCCAGACCCAGCAACACCTTTTCTACTTCTGCTTCATAGTTGATCTCTTCAATGGCGTAAAATTTTTCACTCAGCTCGGATACTTTCTCAATCAACTTGTAATAATCCTCCGATTCATAATCGGTTCTTACCGTCAATTCTTCATTGATCCGATCAATTTCCTCCTTCATCCCCAGGTAGGACGCAAAGGCCTTGGAAGTTTCTTCCATAACCGTACAGTCATCCGAAGTAAGCAAATGCTGTGGCAAATACGTTACCACATACCCTTTAGGCGCTGAGACAGATCCTGAAGTAGGTTTTGTAGCACCTGCAATGATCTTGAGCAGGGTGGATTTCCCTGCACCATTTTTACCCATTAAGGCAATTTTGTCGCTGTCATTGATATTGAAGGTGATGTTGCTGAACAGTGGCGTCCCTCCGTGCAAGACGCTTACGTTATCGACTGAAATCATGAATCTTGGAATTGAAGGACAAAGGTAAGGATTGGAAAATTGAAAAATTCCAAGATTGAAAAATTAGTCCCTAGTAGAAAAGGATTAAGTCACTGAGTAAATCCAGGAAGTTTTAGGAAAAAACCACTTGAGAATTGCTAGGTATGGGCCAATAATCGCAAATACCTTAACTTCGCTCCATGCTTGTAATCGTAACCGGTGTTTCAGGAACGGGGAAAACTACCCTGGGAACCCTCTTGTCCGAAAGGCTTCGACTTCCTTTTTTTGATGCGGATCATTTTCATCCGGCAGAAAATATCGCAAAAATGAGTGTGGGTCATCCTTTGAATGACGAGGATCGTCAACCGTGGTTAAGAGCTTTGGCTAATCAGCTACTCACCTCCGAAGAAAAAGGCGGAGCTGTGTTGGCCTGTTCGGCTTTGAAAAACCGGTATCGAGAAAAGCTTTCGGTTTCAGATAATCTGCGGTGGATTCATTTGACAGGAGAACGTGATTTGATTTGGGAACGGATGTTAGCCCGAAAAAATCACTACATGAAGGCCGGGATGCTGGATTCACAGATTGCCATTTGGGAAAAACCGGAACAGGGGTTCCTCTTGGACATCGCCGGAACGCCTGAACAGCTTTTGGATGCTTCGCTCAGCTACATTTTTTCCAATCCCATGAAAATGAAAATGGGGGTGATCGGAATGGGGGTCATGGGCAAAAGTCTGGCGCTGAATCTTGCTGAAAAAGGGGTACCCGTGTCGCTGTTTAACCGTTTTTTGTCCGGAAAAGAGGAGTGTGTAGCGCAGAAGGTGTTGGATGAAAACCCTTTGTTCTCCAATATGCTGGCCTTTGAGGATTTGAATCAATTCGTGGATTCATTGGAAAAACCCAGGAGAATCCTGATGATGATTCCGGCCGGTTCAGCTATTGACAACCAATTGGACACCTTGCTTCCTATTTTAGAAAAAGGAGATTTGGTCATGGATGGAGGCAATTCTTTTTACAAAGATTCCGAACATCGAGTGGAACGGATGAATGCAGCGGGCATCCACTTCCTACCAATGGGTGTTTCTGGTGGAGAAGAAGGAGCAAGAAAAGGCCCTTCTATCATGCCCGGAGGAAATCAGGAAGGCTATGCAATGGTGGCCGATTTCCTGGAGCGAATTTCCGCCAAAGACAACCTAGGTCAACCCTGTGTTACCTATGTCGGCCCAGGTGGATCGGGACATTTCATCAAAATGGTGCACAACTCCATTGAATACGGAGAAATGCAGGTTCTGGCAGAGTTGGTGCACCTGCTGCGATTTGGATTTGGGTGTTCGGCTGAGCAGGTTTCCGCCATTTTTTCGGAATGGGGCAAGGGAGAATTGAAATCCTTTTTGCTGGAGATTACTGCTGAGATACTCCTTTTTAAGGAAAACGGTGAACTGCTTTTGGATAAGATCCTGGATCAGGCAGGACAAAAAGGAACCGGTTCCTGGTCTTTGACCACTGCCCTAGAGTTTGGAATTCCCTACAGTCCCCTGGCAGAGGCTGTAAATGCGAGAGGGATTTCTGGAGAAAAATCAACTAGAGTGGCATTCTCCCAAATTTTCCACCATGAATTGCAAAAAATAGACGGTTCACTTGATATTTGGCTACCCAAAATAAAAGAAGCCTATGGATTAGCGCGGATTATCAATCATGAGGTAGGGTTCCGGTTGATGAAAACAGTTTCCGATACCAAAGGCTGGGAATTGAATTTCAACGAGATTTCCCGAATTTGGACGAATGGTTGCATTATTCGCTCGGTTTTGATGGAAACCATTTCCGAGAAGTATTCCGAACAGGTTTCTTTCCTTGAAATACCTGGGATCAAAGAACAGGTAATTGGTAGTAGAAAATCCTTAGCCGAACTCGTAGGTTTGGGACTGACACAGGGGTTCGCCTTACCGATGATGAGTGCAGGGATCAACTATTTGCTGGGTAGAATGACGGCAGAGTCTTCTGCTTCCGTCATCCAAGCGCAAAGGGACTATTTTGGCGCACATACCTATCTGCGAAAAAACGATCCAAGCGGGAGATTTTACCACACAAAATGGAGTTGAGCGTTCCGATTTGGGATTTAGGAGAACGAGACAAAGTATCAAGAAAGAAACTTAAAAGTGAAAATACAGATCAAGAGAGACAAGACCACGGAGTGGTCAAACCTTTCAATAGCCCAGGGTAAGGAGGAACGACGCCACCCGGGGTTAAATGATGGAACATGTTCCCCAGCGCCGGCGCAGAATTAGGGTAAAATCAACCTTTCTTCTAGCCAGTAAGAAGGGCATTTACCAAGATTGAAAAGAAAAAATTGTCAAGTAAATTAAGGACTAGACAAATGGGGAAATTCAATCTTTATGGAGGGAATAATTCTTCTTTCAGGATTTTCTATCGTTTTTAAACGCCCCCCGTTCCAGATAAATTCTTCTTTTTGTTGAGATAAAAAAATACACCAACGGATTGGTTTGGGTCAATCAAAGAACGAAATTGAGAAACCAACCAAATTCAGCTTTCCATGAACCTTAAATCTACCCTACTTTTCGCTTTTGCTTTACTATACTCCTATTTCCTCAGGGCCCAGGATCTGCTGATTACCAACGTGAATGTGGTATCGATGGAAAGTGAGGCCATATTGAAGAATCAGGCTGTTTTTGTTTCAGCGGGCAAAATTAAATCGATCATCGCGATCAACGCGGTGACTCCAAGAATGTACAGTGAGCAGATGATTGACGGCAAAGGGGGGTATATATTCCCCGGACTGGCAGAATTTCACGCTCACCTTCCTGTAGCAAATGATGGCAGCACCCAGCTTCAGGAGGAATCCATGTGGCTTTACCTTGCCAATGGCGTACTACGCATCCGGAGCATGCTGGGTCACCCTACCCACATCAATCTGAGAGACCGGGTGAATTCGGGAACCACCATTGGCCCGCGTGTGTATATTTCCGGACCATCGTTTAATGCTACCTCAGTAACCAGTCCAAATCAGGCTGCTGCAATGGTTAGGGAACAGAAAGCAGCAGGCTACGACCACCTGAAAATACATCCCGGAGTGGAACTTGATGAAATGTGGGCAATCGCCAAGACAGCCAAGGAAGTTGGAATTCCCTTTGGAGGCCATGTCCCTATGGCTGTTGGGATAAAAAATGCACTGTCCAGCGGATTCAAATCAGTAGAGCACATTGACGGGTATATGGAAGCCCTTCTTCCGGATGACTTGGTGATTGACCCCACGACTTCAGGCCCCTTCAACCTCAAACTATCCGGAAAAGCCGATCTGAAAAAACTGCCTGGTTTGATCCAGCAAACACTTTCTCAGGGAACCTACATTGCCCCAACTCTGACCTTGTTTGACCGCTATTTTGGATACATCCCCGCAGATGAATTTCGTCTCGCTCCCGAAATGAAATACCTTCCCGGTCAGTTGATTCAGCAATGGGTGAATACGAAAAAACAGCTGGAGCGAGCCGGAATGCTGGACAAGGAATTTGTGGCACCTTACCTAGCCTTCAGAAGGGCTTTATTTTTGGAGCTAAACAAAGCCGGTGTACCCATGATCATGGCTTCCGATTCGCCGCAGGTGTTTAATGTCCCTGGATTTTCCATCCATCATGAAATCGCACTGATGGCTGAGGCAGGCATGTCAAACTACGAAATCCTACGCACCGGTTCTGTGGTTGCCGCCCAATACATGAATTCGGCCTCGAGCTGGGGAATGATCAAGGCAGGGTTTGATGCAGATTTTGTGTTGGTGGAAAAAAATCCGCTTGAAGACTTGAAGACCATGCAAAAACCGGTGGGGGTAGTGATTCGGGGAACTTGGATCAGCCGGGAAGAGCTCCAAAAACAATTGGATCGGATTGAGGCCAATCATGTGAGAAAATAGATTAGCCTTATCCATTGAAGCCTAAAAACTCCAAGGAAATCGCTTTTAACATTTGCTTATTAAAAACATGGAACAAAATGATCAAGAACCTACCATTTGAAACTTTGTAGATTTAAACCATTAAGATCATTGAGAAAATTAAGAATTACATTGAAGTCCCCTATGTGATAATTCCACACGTGTTACCTTTAAATGGATCATTTAATTTCCCTAAATTATTCAACGATATGAACTTGTTTTGTTTTTTCTAGATGGAGAAAAAAAGGTGAGTTTAAAAAGCCATTTGATGCTAAAAATTCCAATAATTACTGAAATCCAAAAAAAGAAGCGTCGAAATAACCTAAATATCCCGGTTGGTTTATCGAAGTCTCGATTCCTTGGCTAAATGGTATTCAACACCTAACTTGAACTCACTTTACTTTCACAAGTCAACCCACACGAATTATGAAGATAAATCACATCCTAGCAACTGCCACGCTGCTATCAGCAACAATGGCCTGCTCCCAAAAACCAACCCAAGAACCTGTTAAAGAAGAAATTAATTTTATGATCAAAGCAGAACAAGTGGCTGAGCACAAGGGCCAGCCGGTTTTCCACTACGTCCTAGACAACGGCAACATGCAGGTGGAAATGTCCAATTATGGGGGATTGATCTCCAAAATTATTGCCCCAGACAAAAACGGTAACTTAGAAAACATCGCCCTCACTCTGGATAGTGTTGCCGAATACCTTACCAAATCAAATCCCTTTTTCGGAGCAACAGCCGGTAGGGTAGCCAATCGAATTGCTGACGCCAAGTTTATGCTGGACGGCACTACCTATGAACTCGCCAAAACCAATGGAGACAACCACCTGCATGGGGGAGTGGAAGGCTTTAACAAAAAAGTTTGGACTCCTGAAACCTATTCCAATGACTCTGTAGTCGGCGTGAAGATGAGTTACCTCAGTGTGGACGGGGAAGAAGGCTATCCTGGAAATCTACAAACCACCCTTTGGATGGAACTGACGGCAGACAATGCACTTCGCATCCGATTTGAGTCCACTACCGACAAAAAAACCATCCTCAACTTGACCAACCATACCTATTTCAATTTGGGTGGCATGAAGCGTGACGCACAGGATCATGAATTTCAGTTCTGGGCAGATGCCTACACCCCGGTGGACGATGAGTTAATCCCAACTGGCGAAGTGAAGGACGTAACGGGTACTGCTTTCGATTTCCGTACTCCAAAAATTCTTGGCGACCAGATTGCTGCAAATGGAGGTGGCTTTGACCACAATATGGTGATGAAGCGTGAAAAATCTGCCGATATGAAGCATTTTGTTCAGGTGCGTCATGCCGAAAGTGGTCGGGTGATGGACATGTATTCCAACAACATGGGCGTGCAATTTTATACCGGAAACTTCTTGTCCCAATTTGCCGGAGCGGACGGCAAGACCTACGACAAGCATTGGGGTTTTTGCCTCGAGTCACAAAACTGGCCCGATGCCATCAACCATGCCAACTTCCCCAGCCCGATTCTGAATCCGGGAGAGAAGTATGTGCATACGATTGAGTATCGGTTTTCGGTGGAGAAGTAAGTAAAGAACCCTCCAAGGGTCTCGGGACCCTTGGAGGGTGTCTTGGTTACTCGGAATTTACATTCCAAGGAGTTGTTTGTGGAATTGAAATCCACCGAAAATGGATTTCAATTCTTAAATAGTAGTTCAGGATTGAAAATCATAAAGAATTTCGAAAAAACTTATTCTCGTATGAAGCGAAAGAGTTGTGCAGAATGATGAACCCTTAAGATAAAAACTAAATACAAGTCCAGATAATAAACAATTCGGTAACTCCCTTCTATTAATTCTCTTATTTGAGCTATTGAAAATTCCGGTACAATTCTGACCGATTCCGGGAAATGTTCTAGTTGGTCAGTCCTTCTTATTATTTTTTGAAACTGCTGATCAGCATAAAATTTAGAATTCTCCTTGATGTAAGAATGAATCGATTTTAGGTCATTAACTGCCAAATCTGACCAATAGACAACTACTATTGAAGAACTATTTTCTTGAGCTCCTCATGAGAAATAACTTTACCCTCTTTTATATGCTCCAGGCCTTTTTCAACCTTCTCGATGAAAATTAACCTTTCTATCAATACCTCTAGGTCAAAATTCTCAGGCATTTCCTCGGTGGCTTCCAAAGCTTTCTTCTTTTCCATATAATAACCAGTTAATATTTTCAAAAATCGATCAAGAATCTGTTATCAGCTTTTTACAACTTGTTCAAAATTAACATTTTTCGAGCGTTTTAATAAGGAAGTTTAAGCTTGTTTTCTTTGGAGAAGGAAGAATTCATGCCTATCACCCTCCAAGGGTCTCGGGACCCTTGGAGGGTGGAGGCTAACACCCTATTTCTCAAAAACCCACTCTTTTTCCGGATCATATTCCAGTTCATGATCCTTCATGAAGCCCTTCACTCCTCCAAACCAGTCCAAAACTGCCTGTTTTTCGAGTTTGGTTGGCGATGGGGAAATCATAGATTTCCATGAACTGAAGCCCCAATCCCTGAAATCTTTTACAAAGCCATGATGAGAGGGGTTCTGGTGAATGTAGGTAATGCATCTTGTGAAATATGAGTCGCTTTCAATTTTCCTTCGATGGATATTGGGGATAAAAAGACTTCCCTTCCTTTTGTACCTCTTGTTGAAAGACTGGGCGTACGAGTTTAGAAAATTTGAAAAAGCCTGACTTGGATTTTGCATATTTCCATCCCTGATTTTGATCATGAGATGGAAATGGTTGGGCATTAAACAATAGGCAAAGGTTTCTGCCACGGGATGAATGTAAAGGGCATATTTCGCAAGGAAAAACAGGTAATTGTATTCCTCTCGAAATAGATTTTCAAATCCGTTTGCATGGGACCAAACATGGTAAAAACTACCAGGTTCAAATTGAACTGTTGGAGTAGGCATGGTTAAAAAGTTTATGTTAATTCACAAAAAGTAGGTGAAGTTAGCCTAAATTTTTTAACCCTCCAAGGGTCTCAGGACCCTTGGAGGGTTATTGCGACGACCTCCTGCACATCTTCAAATCCCTGATATCCGCAAACCACCGCCTTGAAATCTTTCAATTCCCCCAAGTACTGTAGCGCCAAAGGATTACCAAAATGGATCAAAATGCAGGATTTGCTTTTCGCCAGCTCTTTTATTTGATCCAGTACGGCCTGATCCATCCCAAATTGATTCAAGGGCTTGTGGCTCGGAACAAACACGGCCAAGATGACTTTTTCCGCCTTTTCATCAGGCACAAAAGCCAGGTTCACCTGTTGTGAAAAAACACTTGGGTTTTGGGTGAAAAACTCCCGATAAGCCAACTTCCCTGCTTTTTCTAAAGCGTGAAGTTCATCCCGGTTGATTTCCCCCGAAATCACCGAAACGTAATTTTCGGCCAGGTCTCTTTGAAATTGTGAATGGCTCTTCCAATCAAACTCAGGAACTTCAACCGACCGAGTTTCCATCACTCCCAGCCGTTTTTTCAAAGCCATGACTTTTTCATAAACCACATCGACTTCTGAATCGGATGCGTTTTGAACGATTTTTTCAATTCCTTCTTCCACATGATCGGAGAAACACAAGATGTCATTCCCCGCATGAAAAGCCTGCCATTCAAGTTCTCCGGGCTCAAGATAAAGGTTGGCCACGGCCTTCATGTTGAGCGCATCGGAGATGACCAGTCCTCGGAAACCCATTTCTCCTTTGAGCAAATCCGTAATCAATTCCCGACTGATGCTGGCAGGTACGTTTTTCCCACGGGTCAATGCAGGAACTGCCAGGTGACCCACCATGATGAGTTCCACTCCCCGATCAATCCCGAATTGGAAGGGAAGTAATTCCTCGCTTTGGAGTTCTTCTTTCGTTTTATATAGAATCGGCAAACCCAGGTGCGAATCTGTAGCCGTATCGCCATGTCCAGGAAAATGCTTGAGGCAAGCCCCAATTCCTGCTTTTTCCATTCCGGAATAGGCAGCAAAAGCAAGTTTGGCCACTTTTTCAGTCTGATCCCCAAACGATCGATAGCCGATCACCGGGTTGTTGGGATTGGTATTGACATCCGCACAAGGAGCGAGATTGAGGTGGATGCCTGAGCGTTTCATGTCCAACCCCATCCGAAACCCCACCTCTTCCACCCATTTTTCAGCATCTTTTTTCAAAGCCCCGAGGGTGATGGAAAAGGGATATTGGGGTGTATTCTCCACCCGCATCGCAAGTCCGTATTCACCATCAATGCTGATCAGCAAGGGGACCTTCGAGACGGCCTGATAGCGGTTGATCAGAACAACCAACTTTTGAAAGGTTCCGCTCACATCCAGTACCTCCGCTCTTTTTTCAAAATTGGCCGCAGCAGAATGCCGGCTATGAAAAAACGTCAACCCTCCAATTTCCTGCTCCTGGATCAGCTTTTCTATGGCCTGATAATTTTCCTCGGTATCGTGGATAAATGCTGCTGGAGAGAAGCATTGGGCGATTTTTTGATGCTTGTTCATGGTTTTTCAAGAAAAGTCAAAAATGAATTTTCAAACTCAAGATTCAAATTATAGACAATAAAATCCGGCAAAAACTACACAATCAGACCGCAAATTCTTGACCCCATAAATGCAAAGGTATTATGTTTGAAAAGTGCGGCACAAGCTAGATTTCATATCTTAAAGGA
>CAZNND010000030.1:0-44064 GCA_964574365.1 uncultured Limnohabitans sp. | reverse complement strand
TATTTTCTACTGGTAAATACCTGTATATGCATACTATTTAATTTACAAACCAAATCATATTTGGCTACTTGTATATAAGCGGATATTCATATTTTATTATGTGTATCCGGTTAGGTGCACATATTTCATGTATCACCGAATTAACTCTGGGAAAAAATGTTCATCCATATCTTCAAGAGATACCTAAACCTAAATTTGCATGATTCTTGGTAGTATTGACTTTAAAACTCGCATATAGCTTAGGGGTATTTTTGAAATTAATTCAGGCCCTTCACTTTAATTTGTAAATCAATTGCATTCAAAGCTTTAGCTTTTTTTCAACCTTCGTGTCTTAACGGCAAAAGTTTTTTTTAGCCACGAAGGCACTAAGGCAGTAAGAGAAATGAGAATTACCATCCTGGCTTAACCCTATCTTTTCGTCTTCGTGTCTTAGTGGCAAACTAATAGATTAGCCATTTGTAAAGTATCGAACTTACTGGAATCACAATGCTTTTAAACATTCCTATTCTTTTCAACGCTACTTAGGTAATTGTCATTTCTAAATCCAAAATCCGATTAATAAATGGCGACGTGCAATCAAGCGGATACACAGATATTTTATTATTTTCAAAGCTGGAAAAAAATAAGTGAAACAAAAAAATCACCGAAATGCAAAATGCTTCGGTGATTCAAGTTAGGAATGGAAATGGAACTGATTACTTTAGGGCTTGGTCCAATAATCTAACACGGTAACCTTATCCAAATGGGGACCTAGAATGTCCACAAACTCTTTATGAGCAGGGTGTGGAAGGTATGCATCTCGATCTGCATCGGAATGAAATGTCACTGTAAAGGCATGGGTAAGCCCTTGATTTAGGCCTTCTGGACTAGAATTAACGCCCCATTCAAAATCCTTAATTTCGGAAATTTTACCAGGTAAGGCTTTGAACGCATCAACAATGTTTTGTACGTCACTTTCGCTGGATGCAGGTTTGAAACCAAATAAAACTACATGTCTGAGTACAGAATCGGGCATAGCAACTTCTTTTAATTCAACGGGTAAGGAATCTTCTACTACTGGTTCTTGCCGAGTGGGTCCACAAGCAACTACTAAAAAAAGAGGAAAGGCATAGAAAAGGTTTTTCTTCATGTCATTAACATTAATTTCGTTTCAAATTTAGGTACGTTGTAATTTCTTCAAAATTTATAACAAAAAGAATAATTCAGTATCATGTCTCATGAAAATCGGCGAAAAAACCTTTGGAAATTTTTAACTAATAAACATAGGAATACCTTCAAAACAACCCCATAACCCAATGAAAATTGCTTTTTATAGCACCAAATCTTACGACAGGGAAAGCTTTAATTCACATTCCAAAGGCTCAGGAATTGAATTCAGTTTTATTGATGCACCCCTAGATCATCGGACTATCAGTTTAGCTGAAGGACACCATGGAATCTGCACCTTCGTCAACGACAAGATCGATGAATTTATCCTCAAAAAATTACATCAATTTGGAATCCAACTCCTCGCCCTTCGTTGTGCAGGATACAACCAGGTAGATCTTCCTGCAGCCCAAAAATTGGGGATTCGAATTGTTCGTGTTCCTGCTTATAGTCCTGAAGCTGTGGCAGAACATGCTTTTGCACTCTTACTTACTTTAGTTAGAAAAACACACAAGGCCTACAATCGGGTAAGAGAGAATAACTTCTCCATAGAAGGGCTTACAGGATTCAATCTTTATGAAAAAAAGATAGGAGTGATTGGTACGGGAGCTATTGGAAAGGCATTTTGCAGAATTGCTAAAGGATTTGGAACAGAAATTTTTGCCTACGATTTATATGAAAGTGAGGAGATGAAAGCCATTGGAGTTCGCTATGTACCTTTATCCAAAGTGCTAAAAGTCAGTCAGATTATCTCCCTACACTGTCCACTGACTCCACAGACCCACCATATGATCAATGAGGAAACACTTAGTCAAATGCGCAATGGAGTAACCCTAATCAACACCAGTAGAGGAGCATTAATAGACACCAAAGCTGTAATCAATGCACTTAAATCAAGAAAAATCGGATTTTTAGGTATTGATGTTTACGAACAGGAAGAGCACATTTTCTTCAAAAACTTATCTGAGGAACTTTTGGATGATGAAATGATTTCAAGACTCATGACTTTTCCCAATGTGTTGATTTCCGGCCACCAAGCGTTTCTTACCCATGAGGCTTTGGAACAAATTTCCAAAACGACGATAAATAACATTTTAGAATTTGAACGGGGAGGTTTTTTAAGAAACGAGGTAAAATCCAAGTAAAAAAAATCCCCGACAACCTAATAGGTAGTCGGGGATAAATTCACCCACCGGGATAGAATTATCTAACCACTTTTACATTTACGGCATTGATGCCTTTTTTACCTTGTACGAGGTCATACTTCACCTTATCGTTTTCACGGATTTCGTGAACCAGACCACTGTGATGGACGAATACGTCCTCGCTGTTGTCAGATGGTGTGATGAATCCAAAGCCTTTGGTGGTGTTAAAGAATTTTACTGTTCCTTCATTCATGATTTCTAAAATTTTGATTTGTTTTTACTCGGTTTTGATTTGATTGATTTGAATTTGTTTTTTTCTCTACAGGCGGTGCGGGAGGAGTGTTGGAAATATTTCCTAATTCGTCCACATAAGCGATCATATTATCCAGACTTCCGTCCTTTGGTTGTGCTTTTCGCTCCAGTTTCTTTTCTAGTTTTTCCTTCTGCTTTCTCTTTTTTAGCTCAGCCTTTTGTTTTTTGATGAATGTGTTTTGATTTTTTGACATGCAAATGGGTTAGTTAACAAACGTAATGGCATGTCCGACTTTGCCGGCTCTGCCAGTTCTTCCGATACGATGGATGTAAGCATCCATAGTCATCGGTAGCTGATAATTGATGACATGGGTCACATCAGCTACATCGATCCCTCTGGCAGCAACGTCAGTGGCTACCAGTACACGGATTGTCCCATTTTTAAATTCTTCAATCATTCGATTTCTGAAGTTTTGGGACTTATCGCCATGAATCTGTCCTGCAGCTATTCCAGACTGAATCAGCTTTTTGGCTAATCTATCAGCCAGTCTTTTAGTCTCTGTAAAAAGAATTACCTTTTCTAATCCTGGATTTTTAAAAAGACCCTCCAGGACATCGAATTTATCTTGACCTTCTGCAATTCGGATGGTCTGCTGTTCGATATTTTCGTTCGTGCTTGCACCTGTGTTTACCTTCACCTCAATAGGATTGTTGAGCAATCCATCGATAAGTTTTTTTTGGGAAGGTTCAAGTGTAGCAGAGAACAATAAGGTTTGATCTCTTTTACCAATACGATTAACAAGCTTATTGACATCCAGGACAAAGCCCATATCCAACATCCGGTCGAATTCGTCCAGGACTAAGGTGTTTACTTTTCTCAAATCCAATACCTTACGATCTGAAAGATCCAAAAGTCTTCCTGGGGTACCAACAACCACTTGAAGCTTACGCTCAAGCTTACTGTGATCTGAGTTGATATTCGTGCCTCCTATAAATGTTGCGGAATATAACTGCATCCCAATAGTTAGGCTTTTAAACTCCTCTTCAATCTGGAGAGCTAATTCTCTGGTTGGTGTCACCACTAATGCGGTAAAATTACGTGGGTCATTTAGCGCATGCTCTATGATAGGAATCAAAAAAGCTGCTGTTTTACCAGAACCAGTTTTGGATATGGCCATAATATCTCTTCCCTGAAGAAGTGGGCTAATGGCTTGCTCCTGGATATTGGTTAGTGTTTGGTATCCTTTGGACTGAATGTTTTGAAGTAATTTAGAATTAAGAGCCAATCCTTCAAAAGATTTTTCGGTTCTGAATCCCTCCAGCCCACTTGGTTGAGCTTTTTTCACAAAAAGCTTAGGATCCAAGGTAGATTCTTTTTTCTTGTTGACCTGTCTTCTATCGGTGTTTCCACTTCGGGGAGAGGCAGGCTTAATATGTTTTTTGGTATTGTTCATGAGTAGTAGTATAAGCTTTTACAGGCTCCATTTCGGCGTTACCCAGTTGATAGAGCATGTCAAAATGAGATTTCAAAGCATCAAAAAATGTCTTTTTTGAATAGTAAGGAATATTGAATTCAGCCGCAGTGGCTTTTACAATGGGAGCAATTTTCCGATAATGTACATGGCAGATATCGGGGAAAAGATGGTGCTCTACCTGAAAATTAAGACCGCCAATCATCCAGGAAAACCATTTGCTTTTCTCAGAATAATTGGATGTAGTGGCCAATTGATGAAGCATTCGCTCTCCATCCACCATTCCATGCTCATCGGCAACTGGAAAAACAACCTCAGGCATGATATGAGCCGTCTGGAACACGAGTGATATACTCAAGCCAGTTACAAAATGAAGCGCTAGGAAAGCCAATAGAATTTCACCAATTCCAAAAGGAGAAAATAGGATTGGAAGTCCAAGGGTAAATGCATAATAGACAAGCTTCCATGCCGTGATTTTTAGAATGGTATTTCGATAGACATTTTTCCCTTTGAACAATCCCATAGTGTAATACCTCTTGAGCCTAATGTAATCCTTGGTTGTCACCCAAGAAAGAGTTGACAGTCCATAAAAAAACCAAGTGTACCAATGCTGATAGGGATGTAGTGCATTTTTTTCAGCATTTGGGGAAAAGCGAAGGAAAAAAGGCGCATTTATATCGTCATCTCCTTCGTGAATGTTGGTGTAAGAGTGATGCAGCACATTGTGCTGAACCCTCCAAACCGACGCATTGGCTCCAACCATATTCAGCGTATAGCCGAGAAGCTTGTTGATTAGAAAGTTTTGGGAATACGTACCGTGAATTGCGTCATGCATAACCCCCATCCCGATACCTGCCATACCAAATCCACTAAGGATAAAGCATGCAAATAATTGCCAGGTCTGATTGGCTACTCCATTGATTACCAAGATCACGGGTACAAAATAGATCAACATCATGACTACCGTCTTGAAGATCATTTCACCGTTGGCAAACTTGGTTTGTTGGGTTGATTTGAAGTAATCGTTAACTCTACTTCGAAGGGTGAGGGAGAAATCAGACAGAGCTGATTCCGAAAATCGAATGGTTTTAATAAGTAGGGATTTTAAAGGGTACTGGGAAATCTAGGTTCTCTTAAAGATTTTAAACTGCAGGTTTTAACTCTGAATGAATATATTCACTTTAGAATCAAAAAAGTAGGAGAAAAAGAAGTAAAACCTGTAATTTGGAGAACTCTTGATTTGCTACTTGTGGCAGGTGAATCGCCGATGCTAAACTTATTGATAAGTATCTGAAACATTTTTCTGACTTTGCAAAGGTGGGGATAGGAATTGGTAAATCCTAATTTAATCGGAAAATAAGCTGTTATGTCATTTTTTTTTGCCACTTATCACTTAGTAAACAGAAACTTTTTATTTACATTAGTTAAATATAAATTATAAATAAAATCCAATGGCAACATTCACTAGTTCACTTCCGGATGACCTACTGAAGAGTCTTCATGAATATTCAGAAAAACTCTCTTTACCTAAAAACAACCTGCTTGAAAAGGCACTACGGCTTTATCTCGAACATCTGAGAAGAGCAGAGTACATCAAGTCTTACAAAGAGGCAGGTCAGGATGAGGAACTAATGGGGATTGCAGAGGAAGGAATGGCAACCTACCTAAAACAAATCGAAAAGTGAGGCAGGGAGAAATCTGGTGGAAAGACCTCAATCCCACTCAGGGACGGGAGCAAAACGGGAGAAGGCCTGTGCTCATCATTAGTGGGAATTTACTTAATCGGTATCTGGAAGTGGTCATTGTTGTTCCGCTGACTACTCAAATTAAAGGGTATAAGGGCAATCCGATACTTGAACCCAATACGAAAAACCAGCTTAAATATCCTTCTGAAGCCTTGGTGTTTCATGTTCGCTCTGTTTCAAAAGACAGGCTGATTGAAAAAATCGGAGATGTAGAACCAGAGATCATCCTCCAAATCAAAGAGACGCTTCAGGATATTCTAACTTTTTAATCAATTCCATTTCCAGTTGATAATCCC
Source organism: uncultured Limnohabitans sp. (assembly GCA_964574365.1). Taxonomy (GTDB): domain Bacteria; phylum Bacteroidota; class Bacteroidia; order Cytophagales; family Cyclobacteriaceae; genus Algoriphagus. Next base: position 38,008 of record CAZNND010000030.1, on the reverse strand, counting down.
GTTGAAATGAAGCAATTCCACCTTGTTGTAGATTTGAATTGCAGTCAGTTTCTCTGAGGTCAATGGTTCCTTGGAAACAAAAATGAAATGAATATCAAGATTACTTATTTTTTTAGGCTGGTATTTTAATCCCAAGTTGAGCTGTCTGTAGCTGGGGAAATTATACTTGTTTGCCGCCACATTTGCGGCATCAGAAAGCCAATGAAAACCTCCATGGGCATATACCTGGACTGGTATTTTTTCCGAACGATATTCCAGATACCCAACCCATGCATTTACGGATTCGAAGCCTTCATTTCGCTCTCTGGGAATAAAGGTGTACCAAGCATCTTTTCCCCATTCACGGGGGCTCAGCCAGCGGCCCTCTCCGCCTACATGCGTAAAACTCAGGTGCGAGTTCCAACGACCATTTCCCCATCCAAATCGACCCGAAACAGCATAATTCAGGTCTTTGGGGTTTTTATAAGCGAAATTAGAGTTGGAATTCCCTCCAGTTCCCAAGCCATGCTGAATTCCTGATTGAATGCCTATAGACCAGGTACTCGAATTGATTTTCCAGTTTTTCTCGAATAAAGCCCAAGAAGTAGAAAACAGATTCTGAGCCAAAGTATGCGAATAATGAAGTTTACTCCCATTACTTAGCTGCCGATCTAATTCCAAAACACCGAGCCACTTGCTCTCCGTATTTCCAAAATAATTTCCCTGCTTTCCAAAAATCGTTCTACCCTGAGGATAAATCCCCAATGTCTCTCCTACCCCAAGCCATTCGCTACTGCCTCTAATGCTCATCCTTCCAATTGCCCAAAGACTTATTCTCCATTGTTTTGATGGAATAAATGTGGCATTTAAGCCTTCTACAACCGTTGGAGAAAGGCGGCCATCCTGCCCATTAACCCAATCCGTATAGATAGGCATTCGCCCCACTTTGAATTGGTATTTTTTACTTGAAAAGTCTAAGGAAAACAACTCAAGCTTCCCGAAAAATCGATCTTCTGGTTCCAAAATATCAAACAGCCCCGTCTCATAGCGGTTTGATTGTCCAGTGGTCGGGTCGGGAATCCATATTTCCGAACTGAACGCATTTGAAAAGGCACGATAGCCCAGCTCAACAGTCCAATTCTTGGCATAAGTGATCCTACTACTTGCTAGAAGACTAATTCCTAAGGCATAATCTGACTTCAAAGATTGCCCGGGATACGCCGTATTCATCCAAAAAGATCTTAAATGAATAGTGGGCTTAACCTCTATTTTCTTCTCTTCCACTTGGGCCTTTACACTTGAAGAAATTCCCAAGAGGAAAAGAAATAAAAAAAATCTCATTACTTGGTTTGTGCTTTTGCTGCCTGAATAGGTTTGAAGGGACCAAATTTGTGTTGATCTTCGGGGAATTCATCCGAAAAAGGACCAAAAGGGTGATCCATTGGCTTTTTAGAAATATCCGGCCAATCTCTGGATAGGTCTTTTACAGGCCTTTCCAAACTGTTCACATAGGCTGCAACATCCCAGGATTCCTCATCGCTGAGCATTGGGTTTTCAAAAGTAGCCCCCAATGGCATATTGGCTTTTACATACCCTGCAAATCTGGAAAGCCTATAAAGTCCGGCGCCATGGTTATAGCTATTTGCACCCCAAAGAGGAGGATATAAATAGCCTGTTCCGTCAGGTTTGGTCATTCCCTGTCCATCTGCCTGATGGCAAGAAGCACATTGACTATCATAAACTAATTTACCTTTAAGCGGATCAGCCGCACGATCCAATAAGGGCACTTCGTAGAGGCCCGAACCTTTTGGAATCTCGCCTTTAGGCACGTCCTTACCAACCCATTTGATATAGGCCACCATAGCACGCATTTCTTTGGAGTCATTGGCCAATGGTTTTCCATTGAGGCTCCGCTCAAAGCAATCATTAATGCGCTTTTCAACTGATTCTTCTGTACCCGATCTTGCCCTGAATTTGGGATAAGTTGCCGCAACTGCTCCATAATTGTTTCCCAAAGGAGCTGTACCCGCTTGCAAATGACAATTTTGGCAATTCATCCCATTAGACATTGCTCGGATTTTCCCTTTTGGGCCCAAATACTCAGAGGTGTTGGCCACCAGTTCTCTTCCATAGGTAATTTCTAAGGCATTTGCCTCCATCTCAACGGAAGCCCAATCTGGGGCTTTCCATAAAGTTGAAGCATCTGCAAGGGCCTTCACTGCCGGGATTTCTTCTACAACCTCAATCGTTGGCTTTTCATCAGCTACCAACCTTGGAAGCGCTACTCCGGAATAGGAAAGAAAAAGAACGAAACCTATTAGGCCAATCAAGGCAACGGAAAGACCTAAAAGAGCCACCAAAAGGGTTATCACCTTAAGAAAAGGCTGCATCATCTCACTTTTTTTCGAATGGTTTTGGTTCATGGTTATATAGTAAAGAACAAATTTGGTTCTTGAATCTAGTTTATCCCTGTGACTATCATCACCCAACGGGTAAAAAATCAACTGAAAGCATAATCCTAGACTTCAAATCCTGAGTCTATCAATGGATTTTGGCTAAAAACACCATTTTCTCTCTCACTTTCCCTTCAATGATTTTTTCGGATTCTGTGATGAATAAAGCCAGCTTTACCCTGTCGCCTACAACACATTCTGCCGAGTAATTAATCGAAAAATTGGCAGGAAATAGCGCATGATCCGCCAAGAAATCCTCTACCCATCGAATATAGCTGGTATTGTTCACATGATTATACAAATCTATGTCTGAATGGCGAACCAGAATCTCATCCTCGCCAACCTGCCCCCCCTTTGCGGACAATTTTTCAGGTTGCCAATCCGGAGCCTTTGAAGGATCAAACAGTTCCGGTGGCAAAACCGATTCCGGTTTTTGAATACGTTTCGTCTCGGAATTTAACAAAAGCCAAGAGGACATGGCACGGGCCAAAACACGGTGATTTTTATCCCTTACCAAAAACTCCCGAAACGCAAAAAGTTTCTCTGCTCCTCTTCCTCCCGTGAAGAGTTCCAGCTCATCACCCCAAACCGGAAATTCAAACACCTTGATCTCCAGTCTTGACAATACCCACATCTGCTTGGTTTCCAATAAATTTCTCCCAAAATCACCGGAATCAGCATGCCTCCACGCTATTTCCTGTAGCAAATCTGCCAAGGAAGAAAGACGGATTTTTCCGGTAGGATGTACCTGATATGATCCTACCTCAAAATCTTTGGTAAATTGAAAACCCTCTACTAGGCTCATGGAGTTGAACTAATTTCCTGAGAAAAAAACACCTGCTTTCTGACGCTGCTTAGTAAAAGTATTCCAATTCCATTGATCGAAATCAGCATAAAGGAAACTTTTAAATCAAAGAGGTCAGCTACGAAACCAATCAAAGGAGGCCCCAACAAAAATCCAAAAAAGGCAATCGTGGAAACCAATGCCAGAGCCACACTCGGTGAATACAATTTGGACCTCCCTGCAATACCATAGGAAACAGGCACTATGGATGCAACACCCAAGCCCACTAGCAGAAAACCAAATGCCGCAGCAATGGGAGTAGGCACTAAAACCGACAACAACAGCCCGGCGAAAATGGCAATTCCACTTGCTTGAAGAACAGGGATTTTCCCAAACCGATTCGTAGCCTTATCCGTAATAAAACGGCCTGAAGCCATAGCTCCCATAAAACAGACATATCCCAGGGCCACATATTCGGGTTGGGCCATCACTATTTTTTTAAAATATACCCCACTCCAGTCAAACATGCAGCCCTCAGTCATCATGCCAAGGAAGGCAATCATGCCGATTCTGAGCAGCAAGTCATCTGGTTTTTTCAAGACCAGCCCTCCCCCTTCTCCGGAATCCCGTTTATCGTTCAAAATAAACTTTTGGGAAGCAACGACAATCACAAAAGAAATACCCATCACCACTGCATAGTGGGAGGCAGGCGAAAATCCCAAAAAAATCAATCCCGCTCCAATTCCTGCTCCAGTAAAACCCGCCATGCTCCACAGACCATGAAATGAGGCTAAAATGCTTTTTCCCATCTGATCTTCCAGACCCAATGCCTGAGTGTTCAGAGAAATATTCATAATGTTCCCCAGCAATCCGAAGACCACAAGGATTGGAACAATCATCCAGGTAGTTGTTGCCAAACCGATCAAAGGTAAGGTAATCGCATAGGCAAAACTTGCTATCAGGATCACAATACGGCTTCCATAGTGATGAACAGACCAGCCCGCAAGAGGCAAGCCCAGCATGGATCCAATAGGCAAACAAAGGAGGATTGTCCCCAATTGTCCTTCAGAAAGCTGGAACTTTGACTGAATATCTGGAATTCTGGCTGCCCAACTGGCAAAACAAAGCCCCATGAAAAAGAACATGGCTCCCAGTGCAATCCTTCGTTTGGAAAGGTAATTCATCCGAATGGGTAAGTTTGAGTCACGTGCAAAGGTAGAAAGAATGCAGGCCAATTAAATAAAGATTCCAAAAAGTGAAAAACTATTCCTAGGGATGCCTAGTTTTGAATGAAAGCTTCTTCTATGGAATTTGTAATTGTGGGCAGTATCGTTTTCACGATCATTCTCTTTATCCGATTTATCGTCAAAAAAGTGTTTAACTAAAAAGCCACCCTTTTCAAAAGGTGGCCTTTTGTTTTTTTCAAATTCAAAGGATCAGTTGGGAAGCTTATCGGAATACTTTCCGTACACCCAAGTCCCAACCAGAGCTGAAATCAAGGTTACTAAAACCACCGTGTATCCACTTCCGATCTGGGCAAAGAGTGGTCCAGGACAAGCCCCGGTAATTGCCCAACCCAATCCGAACAAGAACCCGCCAATGATCTGACCCTTTTTGAAAACCTTATCAGGAATGACGATTTCTTCTCCATGAATGGTTTTGATATTCAAGCGTTTGATCAGTTGAACTGAAATTATTCCTGTGATCATTGCAGTGATCAGAACTCCATACATGTGAAAGGATTGCAGGCGGAACATCTCTTGGATCCTAAACCAAGAAATTATTTCAGCCTTGACAAATACAATTCCAAAAACCACACCAATAATCAGGTATTTCAATAGCTCAAGCCCCTTATCATGTTCATCCCTCAAATTGGGAGCAGCACAATTATCATCGTTAACCTGAGCTTTCTTTTCTATAACTTTTAACATGCCTTTCAATTTTTTAGAATCCAACAAGTTTCATCATCGGCTCCAAGAACACATGGGTCATTAAATAACCACCAATCATAAAAAAGGTAGAGGCTACCATTGATGGCCATTGAAGTGAACTAACACCCATAATCGCATGACCTGAGGTACAACCTCCGGCATAGCGTGTTCCAAACCCTACCAAAAATCCTCCGATCACAAAGAAAAGAAGCCCCTTAGCTGAAAGCGCGTTTTCCCAAGAAAATATCTCAGAAGGCATCAAGTCAGAAAAATCAGTGATTCCCAATGCAGCCAAATCTGCCTGAGTGGCTTCAGAAATTATAATGGTATTCGGATTGGCCAGAAAATTCATGGCAATAAATCCACCGATTGCAGTACCCAAAACGAAGAGCAGATTCCAGATTTCCTTTTTCCAGTTATAGTTAAAAAAAGGAATGCCTGCCGGAACACAAGCGGCACATATATGACGTAGGGAAGATGAAATCCCAAATCTCTTGTTCCCCAAAATCAAGAGCGCCGGCACTGTAAGTCCGATCATTGGCCCCGCCACATACCAGGGCCAAGGCTGAGATATCCATTCAATAAATTGATTCATATTTTTTTTTAATTATAACATATTTTTTTCAAACCCATCAGCTTGAAATTTAAGTTCAATCCCATTGGATCAAATTTAAATTACCCTTTGAAGAATGATCTGAACTAAGTTTTTAACTAGGCGTACCATACATCGATACAGTATGCAAATTTCTCTCTAGGTCTATTTTAAAACATGTGACTTTGATCACATCAGGTGTACTCAAACAAAAATTGGCAGCCCAAGCGGACTGCCAATTGATCAGAAGGTAAGATCTGAATAGCTTCTTAAAGCAATGTGGTTGGACAAACGTAATCAGAAACCTTTAATTTTCCAGATTCTTTGATTGCCTTAAAACCACCTGCCACATCAATCAGATTATCATATCCTCTGGCTCTCAAAATGGAGTTGAAAACCATGGAACGATAGCCACCGGCACAATGGACATAATAGGTTTTATCCTTATCTACTTTCAGCATGCTGTCATTGATGTAATCCAATGGTGCATTTTCCGCGTCCATTACATGTTCGGAGAGGTATTCTGAATTTTTCCTCACATCAAGGATATGGATTTGCGGATCGCCTTCCTGAATCTTTGCCAATTCCTCTACACTGATGGAAGTGATGGAATCGACTTCATGACCGGATTCTTTCCAGGATTTAAATCCTCCGGCCAGGTATCCGATTGCATAATCATACCCAACCCTTGCCAATCGGGTGATCACCTCCTCTTCTCTACCTTCTTCTGCAACAACCAGGATTTCCTGCTTCAAATCCGGGATCATCGCACCTACCCAAACCGCAAAACTTCCATCAATTCCAATGTTGATTGAATTAGGAATAAATCCTTTAGCAAATGATTGTGCGTCTCGGGTATCCAGAATTACTGCGCCCGTCTCATTAGCTGCAGCTTCAAATTCAGTCGAACTTAAGGGCCTAACTCCTCTTTCCAAGACCACATCAATACTATCATAACCCTGAATGTTCATTAAGACATTTTGAGGGAAATAAGCAGGCGGAGGTGTAAGTCCAGTCAAAACTTCTTTTATGAATTCCTCCTTGCTCATCGGCTGTAGCGCATAGTTAGTTTTCTTTTGGTTTCCAAGCGTATCGGAAGTCTCTTTACTCATGTTCTTTCCACAAGCAGATCCGGCACCATGTGCTGGATAGACGATCAGGTAATCGGAAAGCGGCATCAATTTATTTCTCAAAGAATCATATAAGTGAGCTGCCAGTTTTTCCTGAGTCAAATCTTTGATCACTTTTTGAGCTAAATCAGGTCGTCCAACATCTCCTATAAACAGGGTGTCTCCCGTAAAAATCGCCTCTTCTTTTCCTTCTTCATTGGTGAGTAAGTAGCAAACTGATTCCATGGTATGACCTGGAGTGTGGAGCACTCTGATTTTGACCTTACCTAAAGTAAATTCCTGGTTATCTTCTGCAATAATCGCATCAAACCCCATGGTCATCCCAGTAGGTCCATAAACGATCTTGGCCCCTGTCTTTGCAGCCAGGTCTTTATGACCAGATACAAAATCCGCATGGAAGTGGGTTTCGAACACGTATTTGATTTTGGCATTTCTTCGTTCCGCTTTCTCAATGTAGGGTTGAACCTCCCTTAACGGATCAATTACGGCAGCTTCGCCATCAGATTCAATGTAGTAGGCGCCTTGTGCCAAACATCCAGTATAGATTTGTTCGATTTTCATAGTATTGCTGTTTTAGGTTATTTTTAAATTGAAATAAAATTAGATAGACCGAAAGTTGAATAAAATGACTTTTGTCACTCAGTTGTCAAGCATTAGCCAGAAGATTTGTCTCAAGAACCTGAATCAGTTGATGGGTAGGAACGACTCCTGATTGTCTCCAGATGATATTTCCTTTGTGGAAAAGAATAAGCGTAGGCACTCCTCTCACTTGAAATTTACTGGCAGCCAAGGGGTTTTTGTCCACATCAACTTTGACGATTTTGACTTTTTCTCCCATATGTTTGGAAGTTTCTTCTAAGATAGGTTGCATCATCTTACAGGGACCACACCATACGGCGAAGAAATCTACAAGCACTGGAATATCGCCTTCAATCAGTTCCTGAAATGTTTTTGGTTGTGCACTCATGGATTATACGTTTAGAATACGATACAATATTAAAGCCCCAACCCTTCGTAATACAGTAATTTTTGTCACAAGAAGGGGTCGCTCCTTTTTTTCTAGAGTTTAAAAAGTTCTAAAAATCCACCATTTGGAGTAAAATTTCATATTTTCGTCCCACTAATTCAACGAATTAATGCTCAATTACAAGCAAATCAACAACCTTACCGGGTGGACCGTTTTTGCAATCTCCACGCTGGTTTATGTACTCACTGTAGAGCAAACCGCTAGTTTCTGGGATCCGGGGGAGTTTATTGCCGTTTCCTATAAATTACAAGTTCCACATCCTCCCGGCGCACCATTCATGCTCTTGGTTTACCGGATGTTTGGATTCCTAGCCATGGGAGATCCATTGCAAGTGGCTTATTGGATGAATATAGGAAGCGCTCTTTTTTCAGGTTTTACCATTCTTTTCCTTTTTTGGTCGATTACCCTTTTTGGAAAGCGGATTTTTTCCATCAGAGAAGGGGAAGAAACCAAAGATCAAACCATTGCCTTGATGGGTGCCGGTATTGTGGGATCCTTGATTTACACTTTTTCGGACAGCTTCTGGTTTTCTGCAGTGGAAGCTGAAGTGTATGCCATGTCCTCTTTTTTTACCGCTATAGTCATTTGGGCTTTCCTGAAATGGGACTTGATCAGGGATCCGAAAGAGGAAAACCGTTGGATGGTATTCATTGCTTATTTGGTAGGACTTTCAATTGGTGTCCACCTGCTGAACCTAGTCACCTTACCGGCTTTAGCATTGATCTATTATTTTAAGAAATATCAAAATCCTAGCCTTAAGGGAGGGATTTTAGCCATGTTTATCGGGGGAGTTGCCTTGATTATCATCAATAACCTAATTATCCCCGGACTTCCAAGCCTGGCTGGATCAATGGAAATTTTCATGGTCAACAGCATGGGGATGCCTTTTGGGGCAGGAATTGTAGTTTTTGCGGTATTATTTATCGGTGCACTTGTTTTTGGATTTCGATACTCAATTCAAAAGCAACTTGTTTTGCTCAATACGATATTGCTTTCCCTAACATTTATTCTTATTGGTTATGCAAGCTATACCCTGATAATAATTAGGGCCAATCAAGACCCCATCATCAATGAAAATGCCCCAAAGGACATCATCAGTTATGTTTCCTACCTAAAGCGTGAGCAATATGGCTATCGCCCACTGCTCCATGGACAATATTTTACCGCTCAATTGGTAGATCAGGAAGAAGGTGCTCCCGTTTACATGAAGGGGAAAGAAAAGTATGAAGTGGTGGATTATGAATTGAAAAACACCTACGATCCAGAAAAAACCACTATCCTTCCAAGAATTTATTCTACCCAAGAAAGCCATAAGCGCATCTACCGATCCAAACTTGGACTAAAGGAAGGGCAAGATCCTACATTTGTGGACAATATCTATTTCATGTTTAACCACCAATTGGGACACATGTATTGGAGGTATTTTCTTTGGAATTTTTCCGGTAGAGAAAGTGACTTTACGGATGCAAATTGGATTGGCCTAACGCATGCTATTTCGGATAATTTCCCTGATTACATCAAAGAAAACAAAGGACACAACAACTACCTAATGCTGCCTTTGATTTTGGGCTTGGTTGGTTTCTTTTTTCAAGCAAAAAAAGACCCAAAGTACTTCTATGTCAACCTAATGCTATTTTTGATGATGGGGGTGGTCTTGGTGCTTTACCTAAACTCACCTCCCATCGAACCTCGTGAAAGAGATTATATTTATGTTGGTAGCTTTTATGCCTTTGCTATTTGGGCCGGATTAGGGACTTTGGCCTTGGCTCACGGATTGAAAAAATTTACAAAAAATCTCGGAACGGCAGGGATCGTCGCAACTATCCTTACATTACCTGTTGCGGGACTTATGGCAGCTGAAAACTGGAATGACCATAACCGTAAAGGTCGATACTTCTCCGTAGATTCAGCTCGAAACTTCTTAGCCTCGTGCGCACCAAATGCAATTCTTTTTACGGGAGGTGATAATGATACTTTTCCATTGTGGTATGTTCAGGAAGTGGAGGGCTTCCGTACCGATGTTCGGGTAATCGTGCTGAGTTATTTCGATACGGATTGGTACGTGGAGCAAATGACGAAACAAGCCGAACAATCAGCCCCACTTCCTTTTTCATTGTCCAAAGAACGATACCAAAAAGGCACAAATGATGTCCTTTACCTTATGGAAAGGGAAGGATTAAATGCTATTTCGGCAAAAGAATACCTTCGATTAATTAATACCGGTTCGGACCTACTCAAAATGAAAACTGGCGGAAAAAGTATTGTCAATATGGTCCCGTCTAAAAATCTGATTTTGGAGGTAGACAGCGCTTTGCTCCAAAATAATGAGATAGTTCCTCCCCAGTTTAAAGACCTTTTTGTCCCTCAGATGAACCTTCAAATAAAGGGGAATTATGTTACCAAAGGCACTTTAATGCTAATCGATTTAATCGTTAGTAATAACTGGCAAAGGCCGATTTATTTCAATAATACTTCACTCTCATCGATCGGTCTGAACATCGGTGAGCATGTGGTGATGGAAGGGATGACTTATCGCCTGTTACCCGTACAAAAACCTGATTATGTAAGGGATGAACTAGTCAACACCGACCTCGCTATGAAAAATTATATGGAAGAATTTGCTTTCAGAGGCATGAACGACCCGAACGCTTATTTAGATGAAGAGTACAGAAGATTTGCTTCCAATCATCGAAGCGCTCTCAATTCCATTGTAATTGCACTGTTGGATGAAGACAGGATGGAAGATGCTGCGAAGTTGCTAAACTTTGGTCTTGAAAAAATCCCACATGATGCTCTACCGTATGACTTAAGCAATGGTCAATCGGTTCCTTTGTTCTTTGAAGTGGGAGAAGATGAAAAAGCACTGGATATTGTAGATAAAATTTCCAAGCGCTCCTTGGATATGATCGAATTCTACACCAAAGAAGACAGATTCTATGACCGAGACATGATGATTTCCATTGAAATGGTAAAATATTTTATTCCATTGCTGGAAGAGCGGGGCTATACTGAAGAATCTGAAAAATTGAAATCTAGATTGGAGGGTCTGATTGGCAGCGAAAGTAGTTCCCGACCAGGGATTCTGGAAAGGAAATAGGAAGTTTTTGGTTCTCAATACCTCATAAAATTTCAATACCCTGATCAGGTAAAACTTGATCAGGGCTTTTTTTTGAGTTAATTCAGTTGGGTATGAGTTTGTCACTAAATTCTACCACTCTTTTTTTCATAGGATACATAGGAGTAGTTACAAACTACTCCTAGTCACCAGTGCAGACTTTATTCAGCTGTCAGACCATTCTTCCAGCTGGGTGTAGTACCTAAGCCAAGAAATCCTTCAATGACAGGAAGATATATTGGAAATTACAAAGTCAATCCTTTCTTAAAATAATTAGCAAAAATTCACTTTGCTTTCGTGTGTTTTTTGAGATTTGGCGAATTATAGGAAAGCATATTTCGCCAAATCATCAATTATTTTATAGATTTGGCGAGATATAAACAACAGATTGCAAAAGGAAATGGCGAAAATAATTGGTCGAGCTATAGAGCAAAAGCAACTAGCTCAGATACTTGACTCTGAAGATGCAGAACTGCTTGCTATTTATGGTCGAAGACGAATAGGTAAAACCTTTTTGATTAGAAATTTCTTTGAGAAACAGTTAGTATTTGAAATATCCGGTATCCACAATGCCGCTTTGGGAAAGCAATTGGAAATTTTTGGGTATGCTATGGCCAAAGCAACAGGACTCCCCATTTCAGCACCAAAAAATTGGATACAGGCATTCAACCAATTAATTGCCTACCTTGAACCATTGGTAAAAAGCCAAAAGAAGGTTGTTTTTATAGACGAATTTCCATGGTTACACACACCACGTTCCGGATTTAAAGAAGCCTTCGAGAATTTTTGGAATATGTGGGCTTCCAATCAAAAAAACCTTATTGTCGTCGTATGCGGGTCAGCTGCGACTTGGATGATTAAAAATATTGTCAAAAATAGAGGGGGCCTGCATAATAGAATTACCCGTCGAATCAGATTGATGCCATTTACTTTAAGTGAGACAGAGTCATTCTTAAAGAGCCGAAAAATCAAACTGGATCGATATCAAATGATACAACTTTACATGGTTATGGGCGGGGTCCCCCAATATTTAAAAATGATAGAACCAGATGAAAGTGCAGCAATGGCGATCGACAGAATTTGCTTTACTAAGGACTGTTTCTTAAACGATGAATTCAAAAACTTATTTAAATCCTTATTTGATGCAGCAACCAATCATATGGCTATTATTAAATTATTGGCAAAAAAAGGTAAAGGGCTCAGCAGAAATGAAATTATCAAAGCCTGCAAACTTCCTTCTGGCGGAGGAACAACACAACTTTTGGATGAGCTGAGGGAATCTGGGTTTATCGAAATTTATACCCCTTTCGGCAAAAATTCAAAAGACTCGATATACAAGCTCATTGATGAGTACTCTATTTTTTACACAAAATTCATTGCTAACGAAAAACTTAAAGGCCCGGGAAGCTGGGCTACATACTCCTCAACTCCCTCTTATATCAGTTGGAGTGGCATTGCCTATGAAACTATTTGCATGAAACATATTCAACAAATAAAGCAGGCTCTGGGAATTATGGGGGTACATACGGAACACTCGCTTTGGCGGTACACCCCAAAGGACAAAAATGATTTTGGTGTACAAATAGATCTCTTAATCGACCGACAAGATGAATGTATCAATATTTGTGAAATGAAATTCTCAAGGTCAGAATTCGAAATTTCAAAAAGTTATGCAAAAGATCTCCAAAAAAAATTAGATGTCTTTCAAGAAAAGTCTAAAACAAGGAAAACGGTATTTCTAACCTTAGTGACAACTCGAGGAGTCAAAAATTTGGTCAATTATAAGGGACTCATACAAAATGAAGTCAAGATGGATGACTTGTTTCAATAAATGAATTGACTACAATCAAAAATTTAGATCCTAATCTACCACCTCAACAATTTCAAGGTTCCAAAATCAGAAAAATAGAAACTATCTCGGCTAAAACTGCCCACTTCCACCCGCATGAGTGTCCACTATTACGTAAATTTAAAGCGATTGGAGATGATCACATCGGCGACAGAAATCCACAAGAATTGATGGTAGTGAACAAACCCGAAAATCTTAGATTAGCAAAAACCTTTTCGTCGGGATACAATCAATCCCGCTAAGCGGCTGGTCAATGTAATAAGGAAAAAATCAAACCAATTTTTCTCCAATCACACAAAAAAATCATTTGAAAAGGATTGTTTTTGTACTTTGAATTCCTAGTTTTCAAAGTAAAAATTAAATCATGATCGGAAAAACTATCCTCATCACCGGAGGAGCCAGTGGCATCGGCCTGGCAATGGTTAAAAAATTCGCTTCGATGGGAAGCACTGTTTTTTTTATAGACACCAATCACACGGAGGGAAGCAAATTACAAGTAGAAGAGCATGAAAAAGGCTTATCAGTAAAATTTCTCGAAGGAACCATCACCGACTATTCACAACTAGAAAAATTGATTCATTCCATTCCAAGCAAACTGGATGTTCTGATCAACAATGCGGGGATTTCCCATATCGGGAAAGTTGAAAATACAAGCGAGGAGGATTTTGATCGAGTGTTCCAGGTCAATGTCAAAGGCATGTTTAATTGCATCAAAGCAGCCCTTCCAAAATTGAAAGAAAATGGTGGGGGATCAATTTTGAATATGTGTTCAGTAGCAGCTACAATTGGGATACCTGACCGATTTGCCTATTCGATGACGAAAGGCGCCGCACTTTCCATGACCTTGAGTGTGGCAAGGGATTATGTGGCCGATGGAATCCGCTGCAATTGCATTTCACCGGGAAGGGTTCATACGCCCTTTGTCGATGGTTTTTTAGCCAAAAATTACCCCGGACAAGAAAAAGAAATGTTTGCCAAACTTGCTGCAACCCAACCTATAGGAAGAATGGGGACTCCGGATGAAATCGCTGAATTAGCATATTTTATCAGTTCAGATGCCGGCAGCTTCATCACAGGAGCCAATTTTAATATCGATGGAGGGTTTATGGGACTCAAAATGTAACCATCCAATTACCTAACTTAAAAAATCACACTAGATAGAATCTATACTTATGAAATTAATACGATTTGGCGCAGAGGGCTCAGAGAAGCCTGGAATACAGGATGAAAATGGCCGCAATCTTGACTGCACCCCATTTTTTGAAGACTGGGATGAAGCTTTTTTTGGCTCAGGCGGAATCACAAGATTAGCTGAATGGCTGGAATTGAACCAAAACAGCCTTCCGGAAATCCCTTCAGATGCACGTATCGGTTCACCTGTGGCCCGGCCTTCTAAAATCATCTGCATCGGTCTCAATTACAGAAAACATGCAGAAGAGGCCGGAATGGCAGTTCCTGAAGTGCCCATCATTTTCATGAAAGCAACTTCTTCACTATGCGGCCCTTTTGATCCCATCTATATTCCAAGAAACTCGGTACAAACCGATTGGGAGGTAGAACTTGCCGTAGTGATTGGCAAGCGTGCTAAATATGTGAAAAAGGAGGATGCCTTCGATTACATCGCAGGATATTGTCTTCACAATGATGTCAGCGAACGGGATTTTCAACTTCGTCATGGGGGACAGTGGGTGAAAGGAAAAAGCGCTGACCATTTTGCACCTTTGGGTCCCTTTCTAGTTACCAAAGATGAAATACCCGACCCACACAACCTAAGACTTTGGCTAAAAGTGAACGGGGAAATGCTTCAAGATAGCAACACGTCTGATGTGATTTTCGATATCCCCACACTCATCGCGCATTTGAGCCAGTACATGACCCTTTTACCGGGTGATGTAATTTCAACGGGAACACCTGCCGGAGTTGGGATGGGTCTCAAGCCAGAACCAAGATACCTTAAAGATAGGGACATCGTCGAGCTTGGAATTGATGGATTGGGGATTTCACGTCAAGTGGCCATGAACGATCCCGAAGCATGAAATTGGATTCGCATCAGCATTTTTGGGAGTACGACCCCAACCGACAAGAATGGATAAGTCCCGAAATGAGCCGGATCAGAAGAAACTTTGTGCCCTTCGATCTTTACCCTTTGCTGCAGGATTGCTCTATCGATGGCTGTATCGCTGTTCAGGCAGATGAAAGTCTGAGAGAAACAGACTATTTGCTGGATTTAGCCACCCAGCATGAATGGATCTTGGGGGTAGTTGGTTGGGCAGAATTAGGTGCGGATGATCTGGATGAAATTCTGGACAGCTACGCAAGTCAGGAAAAACTGGTCGGTTTCCGCGAAGTTTTGCAATCCAAAGATCCCCAATACATGCTTCGCAGTGAGTTTATCAGAGGGATTCATAAAATTGGGGATAGAGGCTACACCTATGATTTATTGCTTTTTCCGCAACACTTGGAAAGCGCACTTGAACTCGTAAAAAAATGCCCCGAACAGCGGATGGTTATCGACCATTTGGCTAAGCCTTTCATTAAGGAGGGAGAATGGAAGGAATGGAAAAAAAGAATGGCTTTATTGGCTGAACGGGAGCTGATTTCCTGCAAAATTTCCGGTATGGTCACCGAAGCGGAGTGGAAAAAATGGAAGAATGAAGATCTTGTTCCTTACATGGAAATTGCCCTTGAGCTTTTCGGACCAAATCGCTTGATGTATGGAAGTGATTGGCCGGTTTGCCTGGTGGCTAGTGAGTACGAGACCGTTTTTCGAATTGTTGATGATTTTACAAGTCAGCTTTCTTCTTCTGAAAAAGAGTTAATACTCGGTGAAACCGCTGCAAGTTTTTACTCAATTTAGTCAACTGATCACCACACCGAGAAACCGAACATGAACCTGCATTTACAAGACAAAGTCATTCTGGTCTCTGGAGGAGCGAAAGGGATTGGTGGTGCAATTTCCAAGGGTCTGATTGAGGAAGGAGCTATTCCCGTGATTATTGATCCTTCTGAAAAGGAAGGTGAAAATCTAGTTGAATATGCTAAAGGTAAAGCACTTCATTTGAGCTGGCGACTTTTCTCAACCCAAGACTGTCGAAAAGCTGTAGCGGAGGCAATAAATACATTTGGGCGAATTGACGGCATTGTAAATAATGCAGGAGCAAATGATAGTGTTGGACTGGAACATGGAAGTCCTGAAGCCTTTGCCTCATCAATTGCAAATAACCTTTACCACTACTTTTCCTTGGTTCATTTTGCTCTGCCAGAATTGAAAAAAACCAAGGGTTCTATTGTCAATATTTCCTCTAAAACAGCCGTAACAGGTCAAGGAGGCACCTCTGGCTATGTGGCGGCGAAAGGTGCACAGCTAGCCTTGACCCGAGAATGGGCGGTAGAGCTTCTGCCCTATCAGATACGGGTAAATGCGATTTTACCGGCGGAAGTATTCACTCCCATGTACGAAAGCTGGATCCAGACCTTTTCAAATCCGGAACAAAAACTTGAAGAAATCAACCGTAAGATTCCCTTAGGGAAACGCATGACCCATCCAGAAGAAATAGCCGCTATGGCGATTTTTCTTCTTTCAGAAAAAGCCTCACACATGACAGGTCAGCACCTCTATGTGGACGGAGGATACACCCATCTTGACCGATCTTTATGAACCAAAAACCCGCACTCGTACCCAAGAATCTACTTCTCCCTTTTATTTTGATCACCAGCTTATTTGCACTTTGGGGATTTGCAAATGATATCACTAACCCCATGGTAGCGGCATTTAAGCGGGTACTCGAATTAAATAATACCCAGGCATCTTGGGTTCAGTTAGCTTTTTATGGTGGGTATTTTACCATGGCGTTACCTGCCGCTTTTTTTATCAAAAAATACTCTTATAAAACAGGCGTATTACTTGGTTTGGGTCTTTATGCTTTCGGAGCAATCTTGTTTTATCCGGCGGCAGCTTTAGAGAGTTACGGTTTTTTCCTTTCCGCATTATACATTTTGACTTTCGGCTTGGCCTTCCTGGAAACTACCGCTAATCCCTATATTTTGTCTATGGGGCCGGAGGCAACGGCCACCCAACGACTCAATTTAGCCCAGGCATTTAACCCCATGGGGGCTTTGGCAGGGCTTTTTATTGCAAAAACGTTTATTCTTAATTCCCTCCAAAGTAGTCAAACCGATAAAAACGGAAACCTGATTTACGATTCGCTCGATACTGCCTCCAAAGCACTGGTCAGAACCAATGACCTCCTGGTTATCCGAAATCCCTATGTGATTTTGGGATTGGTAGTTTTGGCGATTTTGGTGGTTATTTCAATCGCAAAAATGCCCGAAAACAAAGATTCTCATGGATCCATCAATTTTGGACCAACCATGAAGCGACTTTTTAAAAACAAAAACTTTGTTGAAGGAACCCTAGCCCAAATGTTCTATGTCGGTGCGCAAATCATGGTTTGGACCTATATCTATCAATATGCGGAATCACTTGGCATTCCTACCTATGATGCGGTAAATTATGCCTATGCCTCCCTGGGAATCTTCTTAGTTGGGAGATGGATCTGTACTGCATTGTTACGGGTTTTACCGGCTACTCGACTTTTAGCTACTTTCGCTCTACTAGCCGTGTCATTTACTCTTGGAGCTATTTTTATTCAGGGAATGGTTGGGCTATACTGTGTGGTGGGAATAAGTTTTGCCATGTCGTTGATGTTTCCGACGATCTATGGAATTGCCTTGGAAGGTTTGGGGGAGGACTCCAAGTTTGCAGCCGCATTTTTGGTGATGGCGATTGTTGGAGGAGCCATTATGCCCACACTACAAGGGATGATTTTGGATTGGGGAGGTTCTGGATATACCGATATTAAAGTTTTGGGCGTGCCTGAGGTGAATTTTTCTTTTTCCCTTCCTTTGGTGTGCTTCCTTTTTGTCTGGCTATTCGCTGTAAGGTCAAAAAAACCAGGATAAAATGTACCAAGTACCATGTGGTGGGACAGGAAAAAAAAGAAAAAAATCTAGAAAAACGAGGAAGATGTTCGTCGTAAATCAAAAATCTGAAATCTGAAATCAATAACATGCAATCCTTCCTACTTATTTGTGATCTCAAAGACGAACCTGAGGCTATTCAGGCTTACATTGATTGTCATAAAGCTGTGGCTCCGGAAATCCTGGATAGCATCCGGGTTGCTGGGGTGACACAAATGAGCATCTATCGCTGGCGAAACCGACTAAGCATGATTCTGAATGCAACAGATGATTTCTCGTTTGAAAAAAAGGCCTCCTTGGACAATGCCAATTTAAAAGTTCAGGAATGGGAAGCATTTCTAGGTCAATATCAAACTAATTTACCGGGAACTCCTCCGAACTGGCGTTGGGCTTTGACAGAGAAAATCTTTGAATTCAAGCTGTGATAAAATGATATCAAAAAAGATAGTCACCCACTCTAATGATTGCCAAAAATCTGAGATTTAAAAACAAATTCTCCATGAAAAAACACATTCTAACCTGTCTGATCAGCCTTGTCGCCTTGATAGCCTATTCACAAAACCACGTACTTCCACTTTGGGAGGGGAATCCTCCGCTACAAAATCCCTCAGACCTAAAAGAAGAAACCACCCAGTTGGGAATTTTGAGAATTGCAAATGTCCAACAACCAACTTTAGAAGTCTATCTTCCTACCAAACAAATTGCTACCGGAGAAGCAGTAGTAATTTTCCCTGGTGGAGGTTATGGAATTTTAGCCTACGATTGGGAAGGTACCGATTTTGCGAAATGGTTGAATTCCCAAGGAATAGCAGGAATTGTGGTCAAATATAGACTTCCCATTTCAAAATCATTGACAGACCCAAAAGAAGTCCCTTTATTAGATGCTCAGAGAGCTATACGATTGGCAAGAAAACATGCATCCGAATGGAGTATTAATCCTGCCAAAGTCGGGGTAATGGGTTTCTCAGCGGGAGGACATCTTGCATCCACACTAAGCACCCAATACAATCATGAGTTAAACAGACCAAAAGATGAAATTGATGCGATATCTGCTCGTCCGGACTTTTCGATTTTAGTTTATCCTGTAATTACATTTCGAACAGATGCCGTGCATGCGGGGTCAAGGAAAAACCTAATTGGAGAAAATGCTTCTAGCGCGCTTAAAGACAGATTTTCAGGCGAACTTCAGGTAAATGCGGAGACTCCTCCTACTTTTCTGGTACATGCACAAGACGACAAGGGTGTTCCTATAGAGAATTCTCTCTTATATTACCAGTCCCTTAATAAGCATGGTGTTAGAGCATCACTACATATTTACCCCACGGGAGGCCACGGATTTGGTTTTGGAATGGGAAAAGGCGCAGTTGAAGGCTGGAGAAATGTGCTCTTAGCTTGGATGAAAGAAACACTAGTCAGATAAATTTTACTAGCAAAATCATTTACGCCTAGGCGCCAGATTACTCATTCCCCAAAATACTCTACGAAATTTCTGGGAGTTTCATAAAGGGTCAACTTGTACAGTCCACCTTGTTTGGTGATTTCTTTGACAGCAGGATCAAGAATTTTCCAAAATTCCATAATCAACGTTTCGCAACTTGCTAGCTTACCCTCCATAAAATCCACATCCACATTGAGATTTTTGTGATCCACCTTATCAATTACCAATTTTCGGATCAAGTTGCTGAGTTGTTTTAAATCCAGAACAAAACCTGTCTCTGGATCAGGAAGACCTTTTACTGTGACTATTAATTCAAAGTTATGTCCATGCCAATTGACATTGGCACATGGACCAAAAACTTTAAAATTCTTTTCATCAGACCAGTTGGGGTTCCAAAGCTTATGAGCTGCATTAAAGTGCTCCTTTCGGGAAACGTAAATCATCTAATCTTCGATTTCGCGGAAAAGTTAGGCAAAAGTAAACAGATACGGAATTGAGTAAGTAAACAGGTCTATATGGAAAATAGATAAATCAATTTAAACCAATTAGATACTTTAAAATTATTCTTCATTTAATTTAGAAAAGAAAATAACCAAATGATCTTCTCTACTTAAATCCAACTTCCCTTCTTTGATAATTTCTTTTGCTTTTTCCTGATCTTTAATCTGAAGCACTTTTAAAATTGAGTTTGTCCTGTTTTTTACCTGTACGTATTCATCATTGGGGACGATGAGAAAAAAGGTTTCTTCGAAAACAAACATCCTTCCGGGAGTTGGAGCATAGCTGTTTTTTGGAGGAGTAACTAAATCAGCATAAAACTTGCGAATCAAAGTATAGTTTTTTCCTTCAGAAATTACATTAACGAAGTCATTATCTTCCAGCCCTTTTACAAAGCCGAATCCCTTTTTTAACAACAATTGAGGCAAAAGACCGCTTGAATTATCTGCAATAAGAATAGACGGTCTTTCTAGAATAGCATATTCCACATATTCTTTACTCAAATTGATTTTATTTCCAGTCTCACTGATTACTTCTAGTTCATTGTCATGAATGTTAAACTTATAGGAAATATTCTCTTTCAGTCCTGCATTGGTTGTACCGATCTTTGCTTTTGACCAATCATCAAATAAATAGGGCGAACCCTCAATACCGTTATACGCAATTAATCTGGCTGGAGAGCCATTCATATCAACATTTGAAATTTGTCCAAAAGCGAACTGACAAACTAAAAATGGAATGATCAGGAAAAACTTTTTCATTTTAATATTTAATGACTTTTTTATGTACTATGAAATTATTGGTTTGAATTTTCAAGATATATATCCCACTTGAACTAGGTAAAGAGAACGTTTTGAAAAGTTTAAAGTTTGATTTAGCATTTTCTTCTTCAATATATACCCTTCCCGACATATCTACCAACGTGAAATAAACTGGCCCCAAGTATTCATTGGACATAGATACGTCTATACTGTTTTCTGATGGAATTGGCCCCACAGAAAGACCAAACTGACCTAAATCCGGTTCAGATCGGATTGAGGAGATAACCGTAGCATCAGAAATTCTATTACACGCATCATCAAATATTGCTACTTGATAAGATCCATCATCAGTAGCTTGAATACTTCGAAGAGTGGCTCCCGGTATAGGTTGACCATTAAGGTACCACTGATAGGTGACAGACGGTTGCTGAGAGGTTAACTGACTGCCATTGACAACAATGATAGGTTTTGGAAGATCATTGGAAGTAATATTGATCTCTTTTTCAAAAGTGATCTTTTGGTCTTTATTTGAAATTTCCAAAATGACAGGAAAGACCCCAACTGTATTAAAAATAAAGTATGGGTTGGATTGTGTAGAAGAACCTTGTCCCCCAAAATCCCACCTAAACGTATCTATAGCCCCCTCACTTAAATTTTCAAATGAAACCAGGGAACCCACGCAGGCAAAGGAGCTTTTAAAATTTGCAAAAAGTACGTCTTCACATTTCTTTGATAACCACCCCTTAGAATTTGTAATTAAGGCATCTACACCTAAATTAATAATCGCATCTCCCTCTAAATCTACATTGGTGACATTTACATAATCAAAACAATATTTTAAATATTGATCATGTACAAACTTTCCGGAAACGCCTGCCTTTAAAGTAGCTGGGTTTTCTTTTGAGGTATTTACAACCAAGCTATCCAAAACAATAAATTGACCCGACGAACCGAGGTTGAGTACTGCTGAATTGGCTAACCTAAGTACATTTACTTGATGAGTGGCAGTTCCCTGGACAAATTCCCCTTTATTAATTTCAAGTTTGGAGAATAAACCGGCAACATGCTTTACAGAACCTGATTGAATGGACAACTTGTCTATGCTTATCCCTGACAAATTATTAATCTCACCAAGGGATCCAACATAAACCAAGCCCAGGTTGTCTGGTATAGTACCTCCACTAAGAATGGAAAGATCATTTTTAAAATCAATGAACTTGACCAAACCTGTCAAACTTCCTGAAGCGCTTATGTTCAAGGTCGAAAGTCTCAAGGAATCAAAGTTGATGGAAAGCTCCGCTTCATCAATGATAAGCTTATCTATAATCTCCGCAGTAAGAATTTTCCATTTTCCTGACTTGAAATTTAAGGTTGCATTTGAAAAAATTGCCTTACCAAATTCCACTAAATGTTCGTTGGAACTACCCGATTCAAAAAGAATTGTTCCATTTTCAATTTCAGTTATTTGATTGCTGACGCGAAAACCATTGGTTACAGAAATCTGATTGCCCTTTAAATCAAATTTGATAAGCTGATTTCCAAAAAGATTAACACTAAAAGCTTCCACGTTACTTGGGAATCCAATTACCTGAGTATTTGATCCATTACCATCAAAAACAACTCTGGTAGCTTTGGTAGGTATTTTATCGGCAGTGGGACCATTGGAACTAAGAGACCAATTAGCTGGATCTGTCCAATTTCCATTATCGGCGCCTATCCAATATAATGTTTCAGAAGCTCCATCTACGGTTCCTGCTTTCAAAACCAAAGAAAACTCTTGTTTCCCTCCAACTAAGCTGCCTTTATGCGTAATCCTTACTTTATATTTTTGAGGCTTTGGAGATTCAATTAAAATTTGTTCTACATTATCTCTAAAATTATCCTTATCCCTAACTGCTTGAGCACTTGAGCCAGCTGCAGGGTTAAGAGACCAAGGAAAATAACTTATACCTTCTTCATCAACTATTCTAAGGTCCAAATCATTTACAAGCATAAGAGTTTGTGGATCCACAGAAATTGGTTGAGGATTTCCTGAGGGGTCTGTCCAGGCAATCGTTACCCGAATTGGTGTAATTCCATCAGAAACAAAATCAAATTCAAAACTTTCACCACTAGGAAGCGTCTCCTCCCGAATTACATCTGATGTTCCATTTTCATTTAAGATAATCCTACCTGCTGCTTCTGCATCAAATAAACCCCAGCCATAAACATAATCAGGTCCAATATTTAATCCTGTTTCCTTTGTGGTATTTAACACCAAACTTTTAACAGTTGATGCCCACATATACCTACCATTATTACGTTGACTATATAATTGTTGTAAAAGAAGTATGGAACCGGAAACACTGGGTGCAGCCATGGAGGTACCACTTAAACTGCCATAAGAATCCGTTGAAGTTCCGCTTCCAGCTGTCGAACTGAAGACACCCACACCAACTGCAACTAAATCTGGTTTAATTCTCCCATCGTCTGTTGGACCCCAAGACGAAAATGAACTCATTGAAACTGAATTGGGATCCGAATAATTCGACGATAGACTAACAGCTCCTACAGTAATTACATTCTTTGCTACACCTTCAGGACCTAAAGTGTCTTCTGGGCCATCGCTTGGTTTGGTTCCATTACCAACATCGGTTCGATCATTTCCAGCGGCCCAGACCACTGTATATTGAGGTCTAATAAAAATCAGGTCATCCAAACCTTTGCTTTTGGATGAATAATATCCGAATCTATAATCTTCATTTGGATCAACAGAATTACTCCCTGCCCAAGCCCAAGCACCTGTACTATTTCTATACCATCCCAAAACAAACCCATAGGAATGGTTTGAGACCAGGTGTCCATTTGGCTTATTAATAGGTTCATAGGCATTAGCAAACATTTTGGAGAGATCACTATCCCAATTAAAAGACCATCCGGTAGCTTCATAGGCCATGCCTCTAGCTAAGGGGTTGATGCCTGCTGCCAATACAGTACCTGACACATGAGTGGCGTGATTACTGATTGTTTCTGTAGATCCATCAACCTGAGTTAATCTTCCCGTAAACTCTACATGATCAAGTCTTGGTCGTGTTTGATCATAAATACCGACCACAAACCCTTTTCCTGTTAAATTTTGTCCTAAACTACCGCCTGGTTGGAGAGCAACAGTCCCAATAGCCGATGAAGATCCAGAATTCATCGTTTTCACATAGTGTGGGAATCCTAGTTCGTCGAAATACCTTAAATCCGCAGTCATCCCATTTTCTAAGGGAATAAATGCGGGAATTCCTCGTTGATTCGCCTGAAATAAAAGTTCGCTTTTACTTTGATTTAGTAATCGGTATTTAGTAAGAAAGTTATCAGAAATTGACTTTCTAATACTATTCAACTCTGATGCCTGGATTCCTGTATCCTGAGCGTTAACCGTAATTCCCAGAAACGATAATAATACAAATAATACCCTGTTTATTGACTCCTTCATATTCCCAAAATAACTCATTTTTTTTTAATTGGTTAAAAAAAAAAGAGGACCGAAGTCCTCTTTTACAAATTAGGTAAAGTTGCCAATTAAGGAACTTTAGTAAGCTCAACAGTTCCTCCGTCACCCCATGTATTTTTCCAGGTAATCAGAATTTTTCCCTCAGCAGGTGTACTTGTGCCTGTGATAGTAAAAGGATCATTATACCTGTCTCTATTGGTAGATGCACCAGTAATTGTATTACACCTGTCAGTGAATGTGCCAGTTGGAGCAGAATCGGAATAAACACCTGGGTAAAGGCCAAAAGACATATCGCTCATAGTGTAAACACCGGTAGCCGCAGAAGTTAACGTGATTCTTGGAGCTGCATTAATAGTAACATTAGTCAAAGTTTGATCCGCTCCGCCTGCACCATCTCCTATATTTAGGACCTTCCAAAACACACTGTAAGTACCTACAAGGTTTGATGGGCAGATTACACGAATTCTAAAGGTCAAAGAACTATAGTTAACACTAACCTTAGCACCACTTGCAGAGGTTATTTTCAAAACCAGATTCGGAGTTTCAGTAGGCTGAATATTCCCAGTTAGGACTGTTACGGGGAATTTACCAATTACCTGACCCGCAGGAATTGTAAGGGTTTTGTTTGCAAGCGTGTAATGAACACCTTCAACTGCAGTGGAAGTCGGATCAACTTCTACCGTCACAGTCACTGGTGCAGCTTGAGCAGCACCCACCAAATTAACTTGTAATTCAGCGTTATCAGTTTGAGCTGCATTTGTCCGAATAAAATTTTGAGTAACGCCATTTGGAAGAGTTGAAGCGTCAAATTCTACTTCAAGACCATCCCAAACTTTATCGAAATCCGAGTCTTCCATACAAGAGACCATAGTCCCCAAGAGGAATAACAGTAGGATAGAATATAATTTATTTATTTTCATGTTTTTCAAAATTAAGGGCTGTTAATAGCCTGGGTTCTGCTCAAGCTTATCATTTCTTTGAAGCTCGCCAAGTGGCAAGTTTGTCAATACTCTATAATCCGCATAAGGAACCACAGGTAAATTTCTATGCTTACGTATATCTAATCCATTTCTTTTTAAATCAAAGAAACGATGACCTTCCAAAGCGAATTCAACCCTTCTTTCCTGTAGGATTTTTTCGAACAAATCATTACCAGCAAGATCTGATGCAACTGGGCCTAGATTACGCTTGCTTCGAAGTGCATCAAGGTCTGCTCTAGCACCTGCAAAATTTCCGGTTTTGAATCTAGCTTCAGCTCTGATAAGATATAGTTCGGAAGCTCTCAAGACCGGAAGGTTTTCAAGAAACTGTCCTTTAGCACCTCTCCACTTATTTGAGCTATACACTGCACCAGCAAAACCCGCTCTCGTAGTTGCAGTCCATGTTTGTAAACGAACATCACCAGGCTCATACGATGCAATCAATTGAAGAGAGGCACTTAAAATAAACTGAGCTCCTGCAGTGGCATTTGATGACAAAGAGCTTACTGAGTTATTCACTCCATCTACAGTAGACCAATCCACTTGTCTGATTTCCACTTCGAAAAGCGATTCAGGATTTGGGAAGGTGTTAAATGCACTTACATAATTTGCACTTGAGACTAGTCCAGTACCATCATTTGTAAGTCCGGCAGTAGCCATAGCTTCTGTCGCTAATGCTTCTGCTCGATCATTTTTTCCCCAATAGAGATAAACTCTAGCAAGCAAGGCTTGAGCAGCCGCTTTAGATGCTCGATAAACGTTTGCACTTCCAAGATTTGCAGTAGGAAGTAAAGAAATGGCTTGCTGTAAATCAGCCTCTACTTGCGTGTAAACTTCCACATTAGTATTTCTTGCTCTCAAATCTGCATCTGAAAAGCCCAAGGTTGGAGTAGTACGAATGATCGTAGCCTTGTTCCAGCCGTTTACTTCTCTTCCAGGCTCATATCCATATACCCTAGCCAAGTCGAAATGATACAATGCACGCATAAAGTATGCCTCTCCTTTAATTCTATTTCGAAGTGCTGCATCATTTCCGGTAGCTTCATCAATACCTGCAAGAATAATATTGGCATCATTAATTGCTCCAAATGAATTAAGGTTCCAAATTGGAATACCTGCTCTATCAGCATTCACTTCTTCCTGAATATATCGACCAGTGTTGGCAATTACTAATATATTATCAGCAAGCACTTCTGGAGCGATCATCATGGTTTGACCATAATATCCAAAAGATCTTGTCCTGCCATACATATTCAAAGCAAGACCATTATAACCTGCTAGATCAACAAACGCAGTAGCCGGAGTCAAACTTTGCCTTGGCTCTACCTCCAATTGATCTGCACATGAAGAAGCGATTAGTGCTCCTCCCATTAATACCATTTTTAAAAGATTTTTCATCATGATTCTTAATTAGAAACTAAGATTTATGCCTGCAGAAATTTGCTGAGAATTTGGAAAGGCAGCAAAAGTATTACCGATAGAATTCACCTCTGGATCAATACCGTTGAATTTCGTGAAAGTTGCCAGATTCAAACCTTGTACGAATACGTTAGCTTGAGAAATTCCAACACGCTGAGATAAACCTGTAGGAATAGAATAGCTCAAGGTAACTTGCTTTAATCGCACATAGCTACCATCACTCAACTGCCTAGTAGAAGTAGCTGTGTAGCTAGACCCACCTGGTCTTGCACCACTTTCCCATGGCATAGGATTGCTCACCACATCACCGGGCTGCTTCCAATAATTCAACTGATTAACCAACTGATTATTTGGACCTGAACCCGTAGAAGCCAAGTTAAACAAATCAGCATTGAAGGCAAGGTTACCAAATTGTCCCTGGAAGAAGACTTCAAGCGACAAACCACCATAGGTAAATGTATTGGATAAGCCTCCATACGAAGTAGGAAGTGCAGAACCAAGATATCTCACGTCGGCGTCACGAATGGTGTAAGTATATTCGTTTTTCTCATCAAGATACATTGGACGACCATTTGCCGGATTAATACCTGCAAAAGGAGTTACATAAATCGGGGAAAGAGGCTGGCCTACCACAATGGAGTTACCAATTCTTTCTTCTCCTCCGAATAGAGAAATTACCTCATTTTCAAGCAAAGTCATGTTGAATCCAGTGGTCCATTGAAACTTACCAATAGATACATTGACGGTCTGGATATCAAAATCTATACCTTGGTTTCTAAGCTCACCGGTGTTTTGAGTAATAGACCCAAATCCAGAGTCAGCAGGTAATGGTGTACTAAACAATAAATTGGAAGAGTTTTTTCTCCATACATCAATTGTGGAAATGATTCGGCCGTTGAACAAAGTCGCATCCAAACCAAAGTTTAATGTTTCGGCTTCTTCCCAAGTCAACAAGTTATTCCCTAGTTGACTCAACACCAATCCTGGACTTCCAACATACTGACCTGAAGAAGACACAAGTGTCTGAGAAGCAAAATTAGGAATCAAGGAGTTACCGGTGATACCATAAGAAGCTCTAAGTCTCAAGTTATCCAACCAAGTTACGTTTTCAAGAAATTGCATGGAGGACAATCTCCAACCAACGGATGCTGCACCAAAAGTTCCAAAACGAACATCAGAACCAAATCTAGAGTGACCATCACGTCTTAATGTAAAATCAAAAGTGTAGACATCGTTATAGTCATATTTTGCCTGACCAAAAATACCCAATCTTTTAAATTGTGTAAATGAAGAACCAACAGCCAGCGGAGTAGCAGCATTGCTCAAATATCTTAAGATTGGATTAGCAAATCCTTGGCCTTGAGCAAAAGTTGTTTCAAGACTTTCTGTCTTGTATTCATAACCCAAGATCCCACTTACAGAATGCTTTTCAGCAAATTTTTTGTTGAAGTTGAAGTTATGGTTGGTATTGAAATTTACATTTCGGCGATCAGTATTTGTTGAATTACCACCTGCTGCTCTGAAAGCGGCTATAGTAGATGGGCGGTTATTCTCGTCCCGGTTATCAGAAAAATCCAAACCTGCAAAAGATGTAAAACTCAACCAAGGAGTAAACTGATAATTTAACTGAAGATTCGAAACGGTTTGTACAGTATTCGCGAGTCTTAATTCTTGAGCTGCACCTTGTACAATGTTATATCCGAATAAGTGATCAGAAGGATAGTCTCTGAATGTACCGTCTTCGTTATAGATCGGAACGCTAGGTCTTGCTGTGAAACCTGCCTGGAATGGAGAGTTCACAAAATTACCTCTATCAATTGCACCATTTGTTTTCTGATAGGCCAAAGACAGTGTTGTATTTACAGTCAACTTTTTGTTTGGTCTGTGGGTCAGATTCAAACGAGTGGTTGCTCTTTCGTAATCGGATTTTATTACCTGGGAACCTTGATCGGTATAAGAACCGGAAAGGAAAAAGGTAGTTTTATCATCACCTCCTGAAAGTGATAAATCATAGACACTAAGTCTGTCGTCTCCAAAGGTAGCATTCACCCAGTCATATGATTTAAGATTAGGATCCTCTGGATTACCATAGACATTCGCAGCATTACCAGCTGGTCTACCTGAATTAACAAAAGCATCTCTTTTCAGACCTGCAAGTTGACTTGCATTCATTACCTCATACAAGCCAAGCGGTCTGACAACACCTTGCTGTGCTGACAATCTAACTTTAGTAGAACCTTTTGTTCCCCTTTTGGTGGTAATGATAACCACCCCATTGGCGGCTTGAGCACCATAGATTGCACCTGCTGCAGCATCTTTCAAAACCTCGATTGACTGGATGTCATTTGGGTTGATTGAAGCAAGCGCATTTTGAGAACCTTGCCCTGACAATCCACCGGCTGGAACTTGCACACCATCAATGATGTAAAGAGGATCATTGCCTGCGTTAACAGAACCGACACCTCTAATTCTCACATTCAGCGCGCCACCCGGTTGACCTGTCGTAGAAGTAACCTGAACACCAGCGATCCTACCTTGCATTGCGCGGTCAAATGATTGCATGGGCAAGTCTTGGAACAGCTCACCTTTGATGGATGAAATTGCACCTGTAATTTCTCTCTTTGACTGATCACCATAAGAAGTGACCACAAATTCATTGAGAGACTGAACATCAGGTTGCAAAGCGACATTGATTGTCGATTGGCTTCCGATCGTCACTTCTCGGGAGGTTAATCCCACGAAAGTGAAGACCAAAACATTGCTTCCAGCGGGAACACTAATTGCGTACTTACCATCAATATCAGTGGCAGTACCAATTGTTGTCCCTTTCACCAGAACAGTTGCACCCGGTACTCCCATGTTATCCTCTGTGGAGGTCACGGTACCGGTGATCACGCGGTCCTGAGCAAATGCCATTGCATTTACCAAGAATAGCATGAGTCCTAGAAGTAAAACTTTCCTCATATTGGTTAAATTTTGGTTTAATAAACTCAATGATATTTCGAAATACCGAATATCTCAAATCGAATACAAAAATTATGGCTAAAAGTTTATGAGAAATACATGCAATAAAAATGGGCTTAGCTCGATTAAACAAAATAAAATTCTTATTCTACACTATAAGTCAAATATTTAAGATTAAAATTTTGTGAATTCAATGTTAACAAATGTTAAATTTTGATTTTATCACAAAAAAAAAATGTAAAAATCCCTACTTATAGGTAAAAAAAAAGAATCTTCTAAGCGCTAAGAATAGTAAATCTTTGTTTCGAATGGATTTAAAAAACGGGAAAAAGCAAAATTTTGAAGTTTAAGCAATTGAAATAAATATATTACTTTGGAAAACATGGATCTTATTTAATTCACTTTTGATACAATTCAAAAGATTAAATAGTATTAGGATGAATTAAGATAATTTCAAAATTATATTTTGGATTACAATACTTTTACAGTTATCCTTCGATTCAGTGATTGATTCTCTGGACTTGAATTTGGGAGCATGGGTTCTTTATCCCCTTTACCCTCCACCAATATTCGCCCCGGATGCAATCCCGATTTAACCAAAAACTCTTGAACACTTTTAGCTCGCAGCAAGCTCAAATTCAAATTATAAATAGAACTTCCTACATTATCCGTATGGCCCGTAATCAAAATATTTACATTCGGGTTTTCCAAAAGAAACTTTTTAAGTCTGCTTAATGAGGCCTGCGATTCTGTTTTAAGTTCGTACTTGTCGAAATCGAAGAAAACATTTTCAAAAACAAACTCCTCTCCTGCTGATATGGGTACTAGCTCAACTTTCAGATCCTTCACATTTTTTATTTTATCTCGCTCGACGTTGTAAATTTTAGGCAAATACCCCTTCTTTTCTACATATAGCCCAGAAACAGCTTTTTCCGGGTACAACATCAAAAACTCCCCGGATTTACCATCGGATTGAAATTGGTAGATGGTACTGTCGTTGGCTAAGGACACAAGAGATAACGTGGCACTTATTGGCTGTCCTAATTTTGCATTGTACACCTTGCCTTCCGTTACAGTCAAATTTTCACCAATGTAAATTTCCTCCGGAAACTTAAATCGGTAAAGAAATGAACGTTCATTCACCCCATCAGAGGCATTCAACTCCGTATAGTATGCATAATCTTTCTTAGCTGTGATAAACAAAGCCACCTGATCCAAGTGGTCATTGATCGGAAGCCCCAAATTTTCTGGTACTTGAAATTCTCCATTTTTTACCCTAGAAAGAAAAATATCCATGCCTCCAAATCCCTGATGACCTTCAGACGCAAAAAACAAAACCTCATTGTTGAAAAAAATGAATGGTGAAATCTCATTCTTATCAGTATTCAAAACATTTCCCAAGTTTTTAGCCTCCGACCAGCTTCCATCATTTTGTCTTACAGAATACCAAATATCATTCCCTCCAAATCCTCCTTTACGATTGGAAGAAAAGAATAAAATCCTTCCATCTGCGGATAGTGAGGGCTGGGAATCCCATGACCTTGAATTTACTTTCGGTCCCATGTTGGTGGGTCGCTGCCATGCACCATTTTGTCTGTAGGCCACATACAGGTCACAACTTCCCTGCGAATCAGGAGCATCACAGGAAGTGTAAATGAGAATATTCCCATCTGCAGTAATCGAACATGTTCCTTCATTGTACGCAGAATTGATAGTCTGAGCAATACTTTGGGATTTGGTCCATTCCCCACTTGGCGTTAAAAAGGCCGTGTAAATATCTTCTTTGTCAAAATTCCCTGTTCCATCCCGCTTGGTAAATAATATCTGCTCACCATCACCGGTCAATACAGGAAAATATTGCAGCTGAAATTCATTAAGGGGTGATTTAAGAATTTCTTTTCGGATACTCTGTTCTTTGCCAAGTTGGGTCCCCAAAAAATCCATTCGGGACTTCATCTGTTTGTAATAAATTGAATTTCTAAAGCTTTCATCTAGATTAGGATCAACTTCCATAAATTGTTGGTAGGCCTCAGAAAACTTCCCTTGTTTCAAATATAGATTGCAAAAAAGCCAACCATAATCCGATTTATTTTTAGGTTTTGCATTTTTACCAGAAAGTTTAGTTTTTCCAAGCAAAGCTATTTTCTCCGCTTCTTCCAATCTCCCCAACGTCATTAAAACCTGCGCTGCCTCCACATAAGCTTCCAAAAAAGAGGCTTCTCTGGCTATAGCTGCCTTATAATTGGATAGCGCTTCCTCGTAGTTCCGGGTGGCACTGAATTGCTTGCCTTCCTGAAAAAGTTTGATCGCCCTTCCGTCAATGATGGAATAGGTCTGAGCATGAGCTGGATTAACCCATAATATCAATAAGAAGAGAAGAAATTGAAACCGCATTAATTTATGGTATTTCCATAAATTTATGAGTTTGTAGGGATATTTTCCAAGTCGGATGATTTTTTACGTAATCAACTAGTTGAGAAGTGATTTTAGAGGCCTTACTCCACTCAGGTTGAAGCCGGAGTTCACAGCCTGAATTCACCAGCGCAGCATGTTCTTCTGCAAAAGCAAAATCACTCTTATTATATAGGACTACTTTGAGTTCGTCAGCCTCTTGATAGATCGACAGATGCGGTTTTTTGAATTTTTTTGGAGAAAAGCAAACCCAATCAAAATCTCCTGAAAAAGGATATGCCCCAGAAGTTTCAATATTGGTAGTAAATCCTTTTTCCTTCAAAAGCCGGGTGAGCGGACCAAGCTGATAAATCAAAGGTTCCCCTCCAGTAATTACAACAAGTCTTCCAGGGAAAGCCAAAGCATCTTCGACAATTTTTTCAATAGATAAAACCGGCCATTTGGCTGCTTCCCAGCTTTCTTTTACATCACACCAGACGCAACCCACATCACAGCCTCCCAGCCGAATAAAATATGCCGGATGTCCGGTAAATCTGCCTTCTCCTTGGATGGTGTAAAATGCCTCCATGAGGGGAAGCTGAAGCCCTGCGGCTACAAGTTCTTGGGTAGTCGGTGCTACCAAATCGAGTGTGTGCATGAATTTTTGTTAAAGCGGGTGATTCGACCGCTGTATGAAGTGCAAAGATAGGATTGAAAAATTGAAAAATTGAAAAATTGAAAAATTGAAAAATTGGAAAATTTAGCTCTATAATTTTTCAATCTTTAAATTCCTTCCTCATCACCACTCGGTAAAATTAACTCATACAGTTAGATTATTTCCAAAAACTTGAGAAGAAAAAAGGATGGAAAAAACCTGTAGCCTTAAAATCTAGCTTAGAAATTCTAGTATTTTCCTCCTATTAAAATAAATTAAACCGGCTATCCCTAGAAATTTAAACAGAATCGCCATCATAAGAATGTAATCGCCATTTGAATTTCCATTGATTTTAAAATAAGCACTCAACATCGCTCCGAAATAGCTCATAGCAATCAATTGAAGCATTTTTTTATTTGAATTGGTCATGTTCAACTATAATTAGAAGTCAATAAAAATCAATAAATCTATCAAATCTTGCAATTTTCAAATTTTTCAATCTTTCAATCTTTCAATCCTTTCCACATCACCACCCGATAATCCTCCACGCCACCCTTTGGAATAACTTCCATGATTTTGAAGCCTCGGCTCAATTCAAAGGTAATCATCGCCGGAAAGCGGTTGCGAGTTTTGAAAAAGATGGACTTGAAACCCTTTTCCCTCGCCCAATTTTCCTGGTGCTCGGCCAAGGCATGGGCAATTCCATGCTTTCGATACTTGGGCAGTACTCCGCCCATCCAAGAATAGAACATGTCTGGTGTATCGCTCTGATATCCGACTTTGAAGCCCAAAATCTCCCCATCTTTCTCAGCCACCAAGGCCAAATTAAGCCGATGCCTCAACCGCTCGGTATAAAAATCCAACGAAGCTTTCCCCGGAAACTCCGGGATGCGTTCATGCACCCAGAGGAGTTCATCTAGAGAGGCAAGTCTAATTTGATATTGCATTTTAAAGTTAGAAGGTGGTAAGGTAGCAAGGTGGTAAAGTTGAGGCTTGGTCAACCTTACAACTTTACCACTTTTTATCTTTGCAACTCTATTTCTTCACCGTCGGATACTTCACTCCCAACTGTTCCAAATAGGTGCTGTATCTCGTCTCATCGTAGTAGAATTTCTCCAAAGAGGGACGGAATTGCTTCATGATGCCTTCATTCAGGTAAATCGGAGGGGCATCGTCTTTGGTAATCATCGGCTTGTAGGTTTCCTCCTTGGTCTGCACATTTTTGAAGTATTCCCAAGCCTGATCCACTAGCTCGGGCTGAAGCAGAAAGTCCAAAATCGTCATCGCTTCTGCTTTGGCACCGGCTGTTACGCCTTTGTGCGCAATCGGAGTAGCCATGGCAATCGCGTTGCTCCAATGGTGACCGGGGAGTCCGGGAATATTGGATGGAAATCTTAAAGTTACAGTAGGAACTACCCAAGACACATCGCCGATATCGTCAGAGCCACCAGAGATAGGTTCTTTCACCGGAAGTCCAAGCGTATCCAATTTGGTCGGCATTCCTTCTTCTTTGGAGCCTAATTCTTTTTGGATGGCTTTCGCTAAAGTCTGATCATTTTCATCCCATGTAGGCAAACCCACCTTAAGAATGTTCTGATACATCTTTTCCGCTATCACCTTATTAAAATGTCTGGGCCAGGCCGTTCCCAATACTTTTGAAGTCATGGTAGTACCCGTCATCAAGGCTGCACCTTTGGCAATGTCGTTGGCCTGAGCATACATTTCCATGATGCCATCGTACTTCACATCCCGGAAGTAGTACCAAATCGAGGCTTTGGAAGGCACTACATTCGGTTGATCACCACCATCTGTGATCACAGAGTGGGATCGCTTCAATGGATGCAAATGCTCCCGCTTATAATTCCAACCAATATTCATCAATTCCACTGCGTCCGCTGCACTTTTGCCTCTCCAAGGTGCACCGGCTGAATGCGCCGCGTCACCTGAAAAAGTATATTCAACTGAGATCAAACCCGTACCAGTCGCCTGTCCCCAGCTCACACCTAGATTATTGGCTACGTGGGTAAAAATGCAGAGATCCACCCCATCAAACTTACCATCCCTAGCAAACCAAGCCTTTGCAGCCACCAATTCTTCGGCAATACCCGGCCATAATATCAACGTACCTCCAATCTTCTCCCGTTCCATGATTTGCTTCACTGCCAATGTCGCTGTAATATTCAACGGAATCCCAGCATTATGCCCTTCCCCATGACCCGGCGCTCCCTCCACCATAGGCTTATGATAGGCCACCCCGGGATATTGGGAAGCTTTTGGAATATTATCCACATCCGAACCCAAAGCAATGACGGGTCCCTCTCCATTTTTCCAGGTAGCAAACCAAGCGGTCGGAATGTCGGAAATTCCCCGCTCAATGGAAAAACCGTTTTTCTCCAAAATCCCGGTCAGATACTTGGAGGACTCAAACTCCTGAAACCCCAATTCCGCAAAGGAAAAAATCTTGTCCACCATCACCTGACTCTGCTTGTGATTGGCCTGGACGATTTGGGCTACTTCGGCTTTCAAGGCCTCGATTTGTTTTGGGGTATATTTTTTCTGGGGAAAAGCCGAAAGGCAAAGGCCTCCGGCGAAAACAAGGGTGAACAATAATTTTCTTCGCATAAAGTGGATTGGTTAGTCCAATGAATGTACAAAAAAGTGCGAATGGACTCAAACAAACTTGATCAATGGCCAAAATTTCGATTTGGGAGGAATTGGAAATTTGACTACCAAAGCCGACCGATTTTTCTATTTTTGCAGGAATTCAGTTAAAAAACCAACAAAATCTCAATCATGGCGGAGTATAATTTCAGGGAAATCGAGCAAAAATGGCAAGCTTTCTGGAATGAAAAAGGCACCTTCAAGGCCGAAGTGGACCCAAATCGTCCTAAATTCTATTCCCTGGACATGTTTCCATACCCTTCCGGTGCTGGTCTTCATGTGGGACATCCATTAGGCTACATCGCATCCGATATTGTCAGTCGATTTAAGCTGCTGAAGGGCTTCAATGTCCTTCATCCCATGGGTTATGATTCATTTGGCTTACCTGCCGAGCAGTATGCCATCCAAACCGGACAGCATCCTGCGATCACCACCGAACAAAACATAGCGCGATACACCGAGCAACTGAAAAATATTGGCTTTGCCTTCGACTGGGATCGGGAAGTCAGAACTTCTGATCCAACTTATTATAAATGGACGCAGTGGATTTTCATGCAGTTGTTTAACAGCTATTATGACCACGAAGCTGACAAAGCCTTGTCCATCGAGTCTTTGATTGCCAGATTTGAAAAAGACGGAAATTCAACCGTGAAAGCAGTTTGCGATGATGATACTCCTACTTTTACCGCAGCTGAATGGAATGGGCTGCCTAAAAAAGAAAAGCAGGAAATGCTATTGAAATATCGCCTAACATTTTTGGCCGAGACGACAGTAAACTGGTGCCCTGCCTTGGGAACTGTTCTTTCGAATGACGAAGTGAAAGACGGTTTCTCCGAAAGAGGTGGACATCCCGTGGAACGCAAAAAAATGATGCAGTGGTCTATGCGGATTACCGCCTATGCTGATCGCCTGCTACAAGGCTTGGAAAAAGTCGATTGGTCTGAGCCAATCAAAGAAATGCAGCGCAACTGGATCGGTAAGTCTATCGGGGCCGAAGTTTTGTTCGATGTTAAGGGTTCGGATAAAAAAATTAAGGTCTTCACCACTAGGGTAGATACGATTTTTGGAGTGACCTATTTGGCTTTGGCGCCGGAATCTGATTTGGCTGCAGAACTCGTCACTGAAGATCAGCGGGAAACAGCCGAGGCCTATATTCAGATGGCAAAAAACCGCTCTGAACGCGAGCGAATGAGCGATGTGAAAACCATATCGGGAGCCTTCACAGGTTCCTATGCGATCAACCCCTTCAATGGAGAAGAAATCCAAATCTGGGTGGCCGACTACGTGTTGGCAGGTTATGGAACAGGCGCGGTGATGGCTGTTCCTGCCCATGACGAGCGGGATTACAACTTTGCGAAGCACTTTGGCCTGGAGATCCGACAAGTGATCGAAGGCTCCATGGAAAATGGCTCTTTTCCTGGAAAAGGCGGTTTGATTATCAATTCAGGCTTTATTTCTGGACTCTATATGAAGGATGCTATGCAGCAATGCATCAAATTTTTGGAAGAAAGAGGCATCGGAAAAGGTAAAATCCAATTCCGGATGCGGGATGCGATTTTTACCCGTCAGCGGTATTGGGGCGAACCTCTTCCGGTGTATTTCAAAGAGGGGCTGCCTTATTTGATCGAAGAAAAAGACCTGCCTTTGGTCCTTCCTGAGGTGGATAAATATTTGCCTACCGAAGATGGAGAACCACCACTTGGCCGAGCAAAAGACTGGACTTACAAAACTGCAGACGGGGAATATCCATTAGAACTTTCCACTATGCCTGGTTGGGCGGGATCGAGCTGGTATTTCTTCCGCTATATGGATACGAAAAATGAGGCTGTTTTCGCAGATAAGACCAAAACCGACTATTGGGGATCGGTGGATTTGTATATCGGAGGTTCCGAGCATGCTACAGGCCACTTGCTGTATTCCCGTTTTTGGACCAAGTTTTTGTATGATTTGGGTGTAGTAAGCATTGATGAGCCTTTCCAAAAAATGATCAATCAGGGAATGATTCAGGGAAGGTCAAACTTTGTATATCGACTGAAAGGCAGCAATACTTTTGTCTCTTATGGGCTTAAAGATCAATACGAAACCTCAGCCATGCACGTGGATGTGAATATTGTTCACAACGACCAATTGAATCTGGACAAGTTCAAGGCTTGGAGACCGGATCTGGCGGATGCGGAATTTATCCTGGAAGACGGCAAATACCTCTGCGGATCGGAGGTGGAGAAAATGTCCAAGTCCAAGTACAATGTGGTCAATCCGGACGATATCATCGAGCGCTATGGAGCGGATACACTGAGACTATACGAGATGTTCCTTGGTCCTTTGGAGCAATTCAAGCCTTGGAACACCAATGGGATTGACGGGGTGTTTAAGTTTTTGAGGAAAGTTTGGAATCTTTACCACAATGCATCCGGAGAATTTGCTGTTTCGAATGAACAAGCCAGCAAGGAAGAACTCAAAGCCTTGCACAAAGCCATAAAGAAGCTGGAAGAGGATATGGCCAATTACTCTTTTAACACTTCTGTCTCCAGTTTTATGATCTGTGTGAATGAACTGACTACCTTGAAATGCAACAAGCGGGAAGTCTTGGAACGCTTGGCAGTGTTGATTTCTCCCTATGCGCCGCATATTTCAGAGGAGCTCTGGTCACTGCTTGGACATGCCGATTCCATTACAAAAGCCAAATTTCCTGAATTTAAGGAAGAATATTTGGTGGAAAGCAACTTTGAATATCCGGTGATGATCAATGGGAAGATGAGGGCCAAGTTGGATCTTTCGCTTTCCCTTGGGGTTTCGGAAATAGAGGAGGCTGCTTTGGCGGATGGCACTGTTCAAAAATGGCTGGAAGGAAATGCTCCTAAAAAAGTGATTATCGTACCGGGCAAGATTGTGAATTTGGTAGTGTAAATTGGCACAAGCA
>CAZNND010000029.1:0-44304 GCA_964574365.1 uncultured Limnohabitans sp. | reverse complement strand
GAATTCTCCGGGAGAGCCAGTGGCAAACAGTAGATTAGCCAAGAGTATTGTATCGAACTAACTGGACTAAATGCTTTTAAACATTCCAGTTCTTTTCAACGCTACTTAGCCAATGGTCATTTCTGAATCCAAAACCCGATCAATAAATAGCGACGTGCAATCAATCGGACACACAAAAATAAAAATCAATGATAAAAAATGTTATACTAATTCATTTATCATCCACGTTTTAGAAAGTAGTTCTTTTTATAATATTCTTAGTGTTTAGTTTATTTTTTGAAAAAAAAAATAGAATTTTAAGATCTTCAATTGCCGCTAAAAAAAAATGCCATAACCATGAAAAGTTTAAATTACGCTTTCCTCCTTCTTTCCTTATACCTCATTTCCTGTGGAGGAAAAGACAATACTCCTGACCCGGATACTGCGGCAGGTATTCGGGGAAGTGTTTTGTTGTTTACCGAAGGATCAGCACCAGCTAGCACCAACGCAGGGATGAAAGTGAGCATTGAAGGCTCCAATCCTTTGATTTCAACTTTAACAGATGCCACAGGTAAATTTATGTTGGAAAATGTTCCCTTCGGTACTTATACCTTGGTCTATGAAAAAGAGGGTTATGGTACTTTCAAATATCCAGGAATCGAGCACAAAGCCGGGGGGACTTTTCTCTCGGATACTCCTTCCTTAAGCCAGCTCTCAACTACCCAGGTGACTGACCTGAAAGTGACCACAAGCACTGCATCGGTACAGGTAGCAGTTACTACTACTCCCGGTGGTACAAGTTCCAACAGGAGATACTTAAGGTTTTTCTTTTCTATCCAAAATACCGTATCTTCCACGAATTATCTAGCCGTATCTCCGACATTTATTTCTCAGGAAAATCCGTATTCAAGGACTTTTTTGGCTGCGGAATTGGCTGCCTTGGGCCTTACTTCAGGAACAGAAATTTTTGTTCGTGCTTATGGTGATTCCTTTTTCAGCAATAGTTACACAGATCCGGTTACCAAAAAAGCTGTATATCCCAATCTTAACCCAACGACGGTTCCTGTTGTCTCTGTGAAAATCCCTTAAATCAATCTTCACCAAACATTTATTTTAGGTTTTCGCCATTGCCTCGGACCTCAAAAGCCATTCTATTTGTAAACAAGGGCATTTTGAAATTCCGCGGTTTCCAAATAGATTAACTGACTTTCCAACGTCTCAGGCTATACCTTATTTTATAGAGCAAAAATGGTTGAAGTGGCTTTGCGGTGGATCCTGAATAATGATGGTTTGGAAAATGTCTTGTTTTAATTGGGGTTTACCGTTCTAGGTCTCATTTTCAGGCTGTCTGCCGGGTATTTTGCGGCTAGCATGGCCATCTGTTCTTTTGCCCAATCCACCAGCACCTGTCTTTCTTCTCCAGACAGATTAGCTTCCGGGTGAAGGCCCAGATAGGTGTAGGATTCAAGTGGCATTTCCTTGTTTTCCACCATTTCTATTACTTCCTCAAATTTATGGTTTTGAACCCTTAGAGGGATTTTGGTGAATTCAGAAAAATTCAAGTGTTCTTTTCCCTCTTCCACGTGGTGGTTTAGCCAAAAACCTACCGGCTGGATTTTGCTATACCATGGATAGGTCGTAGTATTTGTATGGCAATCATTGCAGGCTCCCTTCAGGATCATGGAAACGTTGTCAGGGACATTGTAACTTTTAGTAACATCAAATTCAGTAGCTCCGGATTCATTTTTCTCCATGGGAAGGAATTGGACAAGGGCAAGTAGGACGAGTAATCCTAGGGAAATTTTTTTCAACATGGCTGGGAAAGTTTAATGGTTTTTAGACCTGTTCTAAGCTAGTAGGTTTAATTTTCTTTCTCAATATCTTGCAAAATCCCAAATTCAATTTTCGGTTAGTCTTTTCCTGTTTTTTTGGATTTAAGACCGCATTCGAAACCTAAGGCTGTCCACAAGCAAACACAAACCCGCCTGGAAAACTATCAAAGAAGCGGTTCCGTACCAAAACCATTCTTCTCCATTGAATCGGCTGAATCCTGCATCCACAATCATGCAAAGACCTGTACCTGTTAGTAACAACCCTGAGACAGATTGGACAAACCATCTTGTTTTGTTGCTCATTTTCGATTGATTTATTTTAGGAAATACATTAGTTAGAAAAATTGCTCGATGTTTTTATTTATTCCAAGGTAGTTTTTGATGGGAAAAAATCAAAATCGGTCAATCATCACCATCCCATTTTCCTGAAAGCTGTCCATGGAGACCAACGCATCTACCGCATCTTCCAGACTGATTCGCTTTCCGATTAGCGTTTGAGGAGCGATTTTTCCCTCCCTGATCATCTGCATCATTTCCGGATAGGCATGGGCCTGCATCCCATGGCTGCCGAGGATTTCAAGTTCCTTTGCGATTACCAGATGCATGGGGATTGAAGGATTGGCCTGATTGCCAGCCATCAGCCCGATCTGGATGTGTTTTCCCCGTTTTCCTAGACAGGCAATAGAGTTTGCGCAAGTGATTTTGCTTCCCAAAGCATCAATGGAAACATGCGCTCCGCCTTGGGTTAATTCAAGGATCTCCTTAGGAACATCCGGGCTGGTTTTTCCATTTAGTCCAAAATTAGCACCTGCGGCTTTGGCAAGGGCAAGTTTTTCCTCTGAAATGTCCACTGCAATCACATTTGCCCCCAGTGCAGAAGCAATCATAATGGCAGAAAGCCCCACACCACCGCACCCGTGGACAGCCACCCATTGTCCACCGCTAACTTTTCCCTGGGCAACTACCCCCCGGAAAGAGGTTGCAAAACGGCAGCCCAAACTCGCGGCCGCCTCAAAACTTACCGAATCAGGCAGTCGAACCAGGTTCGTTTCTGCCCGATGCACTGCCACATATTCGGCAAAAGAACCCCAATGGGTAAAACCCGGTTGAAATTGATCATCACAGATTTGCTGGTTTCCGCTTTGGCAGGTAGGGCAGGTGCCGCAGGCGCAGACAAAAGGAACCGTCACCCGGTCTCCAATTTTCCAGGATTTCACCCTCTTTCCTACCTCCCGGATTATTCCCGCAAATTCATGGCCCGGGACATGAGGCAAATGGATATCCGTATCATGTCCCATCCAGCCGTGCCAA
Source organism: uncultured Limnohabitans sp. (assembly GCA_964574365.1). Taxonomy (GTDB): domain Bacteria; phylum Bacteroidota; class Bacteroidia; order Cytophagales; family Cyclobacteriaceae; genus Algoriphagus. Next base: position 41,182 of record CAZNND010000029.1, on the reverse strand, counting down.
TCACTTCTGCAAAGTCCGCTGGCTTTCACTTCCACGATCACCCCATCTTCGGGAGGTTCTGGATCTGCAACCTGGACAACATTAGGTTTTTCCTGAAAGGAGGACACAAGAAGGGCTTTCATCAGTATGTTGATTAATCCTTGGAAATTTAGAAAACCAAACTTGATTCTACTGAATAAATGAGCTCATTTTGTACTGTCAACTTTAAATAAAGGGAATTTGGCAGGGTATTCTGAATTTTTTGGGTTTGTGAATATCCTTATTGAAAATTCTTTACCGTTTATTTTATTCTGATTGTTATCTTGCCTAAATGCAATCCGAGCCTATGAACTTAAAATCGTTTTTTCTATTTTTTCTTTTCTTTTCACTCCACTGTTCCTGTATCTCCTCTGATTCTCAACCTTCACCTTCACCATCTCCGGAACAAGGAGACAAGTTGGTGGAGATTCCTCTTGGTGGAAATGCCTACCAGACCAAAGGGCTTTCTAAAGAGGAATTTAAGGCAGAGGGAATTCTGGGCTGGCAACAGGCTGACAGTGAGTTCAGTGTCTTTTTCAGATCAGCAATTTCCGGAGAGTTCCTTGTTGGGATTGAGGTGATGTCCCAGGCTAAGGATTCCAAAATCTCTTTGGAACTTAACGGAAAAACGCTGGAAATTGGACTAAAATCAGGTGTTTCTGGTTGGGTGCAAGTGGGTAAGATGCAGTTGATTTTGGGATATAATGAAGTCAAACTCCGTGGACTTCAGAAATCTGGTTCGGATTTTGCCAAGGTAAAAAAACTAGGGATTTTTTATAGTCAGGAGCCAATCTTGGATTTTGTGAAAGATAACGAAGATAACCGCTTTTATTGGGGGAGGAGAGGACCTTCCGTACATTTAAGTTATACAGAACCATCCGGAGGGGATTTCAAATGGTTTTACAACGAAATGACAATTCCTGAAGGAGAAGATCCCATTGGTTCTTATTTCATGGCCAATGGCTTTGCAGAAGGGTATTTTGGAATTCAGGTCAATTCTTCCACTGAGCGTAGGATTCTATTTTCAGTTTGGAGTCCCTTCGCCACAGACAATCCAAACGCAATTCCGGAAGATCAAAAAATCAAATTGCTGAAAAAAGGGGACGATGTGTACACTGGAGAGTTTGGAAATGAAGGTTCAGGAGGACAGAGTTACTTAAGATACAATTGGAAATCCGGTACTACCTATCGATTTCTTAATTCAGTTGAGCCTGACGACAAAGGGAATACCGTCTATACTGCATACTTCTTTGCTCCGGAGGTGGAGGAATGGCTTCTGATTGCAAGCTTTCTAAGACCTAAAACTAGTACCTGGTACAAGCGACCCCATTCTTTTTTGGAAAATTTCATTCCGGAGTCGGGGAGGCTTGAGAGGCTGGTTTTTTATGATAACCAATGGGTTGCAGATGCAGACGGCAATTGGAGCGAATTAACGGAAGCGAAATTTACAGGTGACGATATTGCCCGAAGAGGGTATCGCAAAGACTATGCGGGAGGTAGTGATTCGGGGAGATTCTACCTGAAAAACGGGGGATTTTTCAATCAAACTACAGAGCTCCAGAGCATGCATCAGCGAATAGGAAAAGGGAAAAAGCCTGACATTGATTTTGGGAAACTGAAATAATGAAAGTTACAAGTCTGCGGGTCTGGGCTTGGGGATATTAGTTTAACGATCTTTCAAAGGGTTACCGGCAATGAAAAAACCGTAAGCGTTTCCACTTACGGTTTAAGTTATAGACTTGACAGTACTGCAGACTGGTAATACTAGTTTTATGCCACCATATTACACTTCAAACCCTTTTCTATAAGTTCTTCCTACAAACTGATTGGCTTCTTCCAGGTTGGTGATCCGCATGTTTTCACCATCCCAAAGCAACTTGCGTCGTCCGAAGAATTCTTGCTGACCTTTGCTGTTTTGTCTTCTCAGCATAAAGCTTCGGATGGCCAGATTGCCCATCAACACCGTTTCGGTCATAGGGCCAGCATAGTCAAAGGAAGAGGTCAGGCCCTTGTGTTCTGCTGAACCAAAACCTGCTTTGCATGCATCCACCCACTTTCGCTGATGTCCATATTCCGGTTCGGTTCCTTCGATCCGATCCGGTCCAAAATCCTGTGTACCGTCGTAGAGATACAGCTTTGGCATGAGTGGTGAACTATCGTTTATGTTGTGTGTGATAATTCCCTTTTCTCCGATCATCATGACTCCGTTAGCAGAGTTGGCACCACCCAGATCATGATCTGCTGGGATAATGTCAGGGTGTGAAGGTCTTATACCCCCATCCATCCAGGTCATTTCCAAAGGAACGGGATTTTTAGCAGTAGGACCGTAATGCAAAGTAATAAAGGAGGAAGCCGGACAACCTTCTGGATTATAATCAGCATTCCACATTTGAGAATAAACTGATCCTACCGAACATTCTGCGTCCAAAGGATAGTGTAGTCCTAGCATACGGAACGGAATATCCATCAAATGGCATCCTACGTCCCCAAGGGCTCCTGTTCCGTAATCCCACCAGCCTCTCCAATTAAAAGGGTGTAATTTGGGGGTGAAAGGAATTGAAGGTGCGGGTCCCAGCCAAAGATCCCATTCCAATTCCCCTGGTTTACTTCCGGCATCAGCAGCGGGGAAAGGACCTCCCTGAGGCCATACCGGACGGTTGGTCCAGATTTGCACTTTGGAGACTTTTCCAATTTTACCCGAATCCATCCAGCCACGGATCATGTCCATGAGTGGGTTGGAAGCGCCTTGATTACCCATCTGGGTTACTACCTTTTGGTCACGTGCCATTTGGGTGAGCATTCTTGCTTCCCTAATGTTGTGGGTCATTGGTTTTTGCACGTACACGTGCTTGCCTCGCTCCATGCAGAACTTTGCGGCCGGACCGTGTACGTGATCAGGAGTGGAGATGGTTACTGCATCGATGTCTTTTTGTTCTTCAAGCATTTTTCGGTAATCTGCATAAAGCTTGGCTTTAGGGAATTTAGCTACAGAGTCCTTAGCCGAACCGGAAAAGTCCACGTCACAAAGAGCTACTACGCGCTCTCTTCCGTTTACGGATGCATTCAAAATATCACTGCGACCCTTTCCTCCGGCACCAATCGCAGCAAGATTAAGTTGGTCGGATGGTGCGGTATAGCCCGGCCCGCCCAGGACATGCCGGGGTACAATAAAAAACGATGAGGCAATCGCCGCATTCTTGATAAAGTCCCTTCGTGTTTGTCCCGAAGGGTGTTGTTCAGGTTTTTTCATTGGTTAGAGAAATTGACTTGCTAAGAATAAAACAAATTATTGAAATGGCAATCCTGCAGATATTGGTTAAATGGATATTTTGTTCATTATTTAGTCTCGCTGACCACCGATACTCAAGGATAGTTGATCAATTTGCTTTTATTTTTTTGCATTCTCAAAAAAAACATAGAAAATTAAAAAAATTAAGAAATCGATTGCAGTTTCAAATTGTGGCTGTTTTGTGGGTTTTTCGCCAAATAAATAGTATGACAAATGGCAATTTCAAAAAAATGGCTCTTATGAAATTTTATTCAAGTGAAACCATTCCCTTAATTTAGCCCATTATTTTCCAAAATAAATTTTGGGTAAGCACTCAATAGCCGTATAAAATGATAGTTGGAGTCATCAAAGAAACCAAGGAGTTTGAAAATCGTGTGGCGCTCAGTCCGGACACGGTCAAACTTTTAAGAAAGAAAGAATTTGAAGTAATCATAGAAAAAGGTGCTGGCCAAGCTTCCTTTTTTTCGGATCAGGATTACATGGATGCAGGTGCGAAAGTGGGTACTTCTTCAGAAGTATATCAAGCAGATATGCTGCTTAAGGTAAACCTTTTCACCCTCGAAGAAATTGCCAAAATGAAGGATAATTCATCCTGCATTTCATACATGTATGCCTATCAGCATCCAAAAGTGATCGAAGCGCTTAATGCCAAAAGGATAACTTCCTTCTCTATGGACGCCGTTCCTAGAATTTCCCGTGCCCAAAAGATGGATGCCTTGTCTTCACAGGCCAACTTGGCAGGCTACAAAGCAGTGTTGCTGGGCGCTAATCATTTGGGGAAGATTTTTCCACTAATGATGACCGCTTCCGGTACCATCACACCAGCCAAGGTGTTGATTTTTGGTGCGGGTGTAGCGGGTTTACAGGCTATAGCCACTGCCAAACGACTTGGTGCTATTGTGGAATGTACCGATGTTCGCCCTGAAACCAAAGAACAGGTTGAATCTTTGGGTGGCCGATTTCTGACCGTTGAAGGCGCCGAAGGAGTAAAAGTAGAAGGTGGATACGCTAAGGAGGTCTCCGCAGAATACCTGGAAAAGCAACAGCAATTGATCAGAGACAAAATCAAGGATGCCGATTTGGTCATCACTACTGCGTTGGTCATGGGTAAGAAATCTCCGATTTTGGTCACTGAAGAGATGGTGAAAAGCATGAAACTGGGATCCGTCATCGTCGATATGGCGGTGGAATCCGGTGGTAACTGTGCCATTTCTGAAAAGAATGCCACTGTGGTAAAACACGGGGTGACCGTTATCGGTGAATCTAATCTGCCTTCCTTGCTTCCAGTCAATGCAAGTAACCTGTATGCAACAAATATTAGCACGCTTTTGCTGCACTTGGCCAATTCAAAAGGCCTCAATCTGGATGTGGAGGAAGAAATTACCAAAGGGGTGTTAATTACCCACCAAGGTCAACTCGTCCATCCTTTCACAAAAAGTATTCTCCAAGCCTAGACCCTGAAATTAACGTATGGATACCTCTGCACTGATTATTTTGATTTATGTGTTGGTTCTTGCCAGTTACCTGGGATTCGAACTGATCTCCAAAGTACCCCCAACCCTGCATACGCCCTTGATGTCCGGCTCCAACGCTATTTCGGGTATTACCATTGTTGGAGCGCTGATTGCCTGCAATGAAATGGGCTATACCTCACTCAGTAAGTGGTTGGGGATGGTCGCCCTTATTCTGGCTACTATCAATGTGGTTGGAGGATATGCTGTCACAGATCGTATGCTTAAAATGTTCAAGAAGAAATGAGTACTGCTATACAAATTGCTTACCTGATAGCCTCCGTGCTATTCATCATGGGCATCAAGTTCCTTGGTAAAACCAAAGATGCCCGAAGAGGAAACATCCTCTCTGCGGTGGGGATGCTTATCGCGATCACAGCTACCTTGATTGATTTAGGCGGAATCAGTCTAGTGGAGATATTCATTTGTATTCTCATCGGAGGAGCCATAGGATTGTTTTATGCCACCAAGGTTCAGATGACTAAAATTCCGGAAATGGTTGCCTTGTTCAACGGATTCGGAGGATTGGCATCCTTTGCAGTGGCCTTGTCGGATTATTTTCTAAAAAGTCAATCTTTGGTCAACTCGCCTGATGCAGTCAATTTGACCAGTATCCTTGTCTCCGTATTAATCGGCGGGGTCACCTTTACCGGATCAATGATTGCTTACCTCAAGCTGGATGGAAAAGTATCCGGACAGCCGATTACATTCAGTGGTCAGCATTTGCTCAATTTAGTGCTACTGATCGCATTTCTAATCGCTGCGGTGTTTGTTTTCCTTGATCCGTCTAATCTCTTGTTTATAAGCATCCTAATTGGAATATCTCTGCTTCTTGGAATTTTGACGGTAATTCCTATTGGAGGTGCGGATATGCCCGTGGTCATTTCTCTGTTGAATTCCTATTCCGGAATGGCTGCATGTGCTACTGGCTTTATCTTAAATAATAATGTACTGATCGTAGCAGGTTCACTGGTAGGTGCTTCAGGCATCATCCTGACACAGATCATGTGCAAGGCTATGAATCGTTCGCTCACCAATGTGCTTCTGGGTGGATTTGGTCAGACCGTGGCTACAGGTGGTCAGGATGGACCGGCAGTCGTGATTAAAGAAATCGGAGTGGAAGAAACTGCGATGTTGTTTGACTCTGCTTCTTCGGTGATTGTCGTTCCAGGGTATGGAATGGCTGTTGCTCAGGCACAGCATGTTATCCGGGAGTTGATGGAGCAATGCGAAAAGCGAAATATTAATTTCCGTTTTGCAATCCACCCGGTAGCGGGACGTATGCCCGGTCACATGAATGTGCTGTTGGCCGAAGCCAACATTAGCTACGATAAATTGATCGAAATGGAGACCATCAATGATGACTTTTCCAATACAGACTTGGTTTTTGTGGTAGGTGCTAATGACGTGGTTAATCCTGCCGCTAGAACAAATCCTCAAAGTCCTATTTTCGGAATGCCGATTTTAAATGCAGACAAAGCGAAAACAGTCATCGTCAGCAAGCGAAGCATGGGCAAAGGCTATGCGGGTATTGAAAACGAATTGTTCGGTTATCCAAATTGTCTAATGCTCTTTGGAGATGCTAAGCAGACGATTACCAAAGTAGTAGGTGAAATGAAAGAAATGAGCTGATTTACCTAACATAAAACTCAAAGGGGGTTAGGAAATAGTGTTCCTGCCCCCTTTTTATTTTGGCAGAATAATTGCCTAATCTTGGCCATGAATCTCTCCTTACTCTTCGCAAGTTTGATTACTTTCCTGCAGCTCTCGGTTCAAATCGAATACAAAGACTTAATCGGTTCCTGGCAGTTAGTTCATTTTGATGGGATGGAAAAAATCGTCTATTCCCCTCAATACCAAAATGCCAGCCCAGCAGAGCGTGCCGGTATGGAAACCAGAATCAAGTTTAGGCTGGAAAATACGGTCTATGAATTCCTGGAAGGAAATACGCTGTATTACATCGATTTGGAGAATCAGACAGTAATCAGGAAAGAAGCCAAAATCGAACTTTCAGGAGGGAATATGCTTCTTATCCACGATGAAAAGGGAGACCGGCTTGCGAGGATTGTGGAGCTTACCCCAGATAAACTTGTCCTTCAACCTATCAGCAAAAATTCGAGTACTGGGAAACTTGTGTTTGAACGGATTAAAAAGTAGGTTTTGAGATATGCTTCGCGAAATAGGATAGAAATACGCTTCGCGAAATATATGGAGATATGCTTTGCGAGATAAATAGAGATATGCTTCGCGAGATAAATAGAGATACGCTACGCGAAATTCAATTGAAATACGCTACGCGAGATAGGGAAGGCAGTATTTCAGCCGAAGGCTATATTTCCATTGTATTTCCACTGTATTTCCTATTTCGAAAGATATGCTTCGCGAGATAAATAGAGATACGCTACGCGAAATAGGGTATGCAGTATTTCAGCCGAAGGCTTTATTTCTATTGTATTTCCACCGTATTTCCATTTTTCATTAGAAATACATATCCCTTCAATTTTCAAATCCCCAGATCTAACTGCGCCCGTAGTAATTGAAATGTTTTCCGATGCCAGGAAGTGACCCCGAATTTTTCAATTCCTTTTCGATGTGATTTTGTGGGATACCCAGCATTCCGTTCCCAGGCATAATGCGGGTATTCCAGGGCCAGCTTTTCCATCAGTTCATCTCGATAGACTTTGGCCAAAATGGATGCTGCCGCAATTGCCATAAATTTTCCATCTCCTTTGATAACACAAGTGAAGGGAATCGCTAAATCCGATTTCCATCGGTTTCCGTCAATAAGCAGGTGTTGAGGCTCAACGGAAAGCTGAAGGACTGCTCGTTTCATGGCCAAAAAAGAGGCGTTCAGAATATTTACCCGGTCAATTTCCTCCACACTCGCCTCAGAAATAGCCCAGGAAATGGCCTTTTCTTTAATTTCTCCAATCAGTTCCTCCCGATTGATTCTGCTTAATTTCTTGGAATCATTAATCCAGGGATTCTGGTAATCCCCTGGTAAAATCACGGCGGCAGCCACTACCGGACCTGCAAGGCAGCCCCTCCCCACTTCATCGCAGCCTGCTTCAATCCGATCAGCTTCTAAATAGGGGAGAAGGGCCATTGGGGTGAACAGCTGAGGGTTTGAAATATTTATGGATCATTTCAGCAACTAAGGCAGTCCAGCCGGTCTGATGGGAAGCACCAAGACCTTTTCCAGTGTCTCCGTGGAAATACTCGTAGAACAGGATGTAATCTTTGAAGTGCGGATCTTCTTGGAATTTTTTGTTTTCACCAAACACGGGTCGTTTTCCGTTTTTATCCCGTGTAAAAATCCGGATGCAACGCATAGAGAGTTCCTTCGCGATCATATCCATGGTAAGATAATTTCCTGATCCTGAAGGGTATTCTATCGAGAAATCCCCTCCATAGTAGTAATCAAATTTTTTCAAGGATTCGATGATCAGGTGGTTGATCGGAAACCAAATCGGCCCCCGCCAATTGGAATTGCCTCCAAACATCCTGGTCGTGGATTCGCCTGGCGTATACTCAATCGAGAGAATGTCACCATTGATCTTCATTGCATAGGGATGCTTTTCGTGGAATTTGGATAGTGATCTGATGCCAAAATCACTTAGAAACTCTTCTGAATCAAGCATCCGATGAAGCACGCTCTTCATCCGATGCCCCCGAAGCAGTGAAAATAACCTTCTTTTATCATAGCCGGGCTGTATCCAACTGGAAACCAAGGCTGCCAGCTTTGGCTTTTCTTTCAGGAAAAAGTCCAGACGTTTTTTGAATTCCGGAAGGTTGTTGAATAAATCCTCCTTGATTGGTTCTACTGCAAAAAGTGGGATCAGTCCTACGATTGACCTGACCTTCAATTTTTTAGGATCCTTCCCCTGGTAGTGGAAAATGTCATAAAAAAAGTTATCCTCATCGTCCCACAAAGAAATATGCTCCGATGAAATGTTGCTCATCGCACCGGCGATGTACAGAAAATGCTCCAAAAACTTGGTGGCACTATACTGATAGACGGTATTAAATTCGCAAAGGTCTAAGGCTATCCGCAACATATTGAGGGAAAACATAGCCATCCATGAGGTGCCGTCCGCCTGCTCTAGTTTTCCTTGATAGTACTGAGCGTGGTTGCGGTCAAACAAAGAAATATTATCCAGACCTAAGAATCCTCCCTCAAAGATGTTGTTCCCTTCACTGTCTTTTCTGTTCACCCACCAGGTGAAATTGAGCATCAACTTATGCATAGCGCGCTCCAGAAACTCCCGGTCGCCAACTCCACCGTTCATTTTTTTATCAATTTGATAGATCCGCTGTACTGCATAGGCGTGTACTGGTGGATTCACATCCGAGAAATTCCATTCATAAGCAGGAATCTGCCCGTTGGGGTGCATATACCATTCGTTAAGCAGGAGTAACAATTGGCTTTTTGCGAATTCAGGATCAATTCTGGCAATTGGAATGCAATGAAAGGCAAGATCCCAGGCCGCATACCAAGGATATTCCCAAGTATCGGGCATGGAGATGATGTCATAATTCTGGAGATGTGTCCACTGGTGGTTTCTGCCCTTTTTCCTCTCCTGTGGCGGAGAATATCGTCCCGTGTCCCCCTCTAGCCAGCGATTGACATCGTAGTAATAAAATTGCTTTGACCACATTAGTCCTGCGAAAGCCTGTCGCTGAATGGATTTTAGATCCGTATCGGTGATTTTTTCCTGGATTTTTTCATAAAATTCATCCGCCTCAAGTTTGCGTTGGGCCATACTTTCTTTACAGGCCTCAAGGGGATTTTCCTCCAATTGATGTTGCATCCTCCACTTAACCTCTACACTTTGCCCCGCAGGAATCTCTAATTCATAAATTGCAGAGGCTTTGGTTCCCACATGTTGTGGATTGATTCGGTTATCATTTCCGTGAATCAAAAAATCATTGATTGCGTCTTTGGTGTATTTCCGCTCATTGGGGATGCCATACAGTCGCTCTCGGTTGGTTTCGTTATTACAGAACTTGAGGTCAGGTTGTCCGCAGAAAGAGAAAATATAATTTCCGGATTTTGGACTGAACGCCTTGATGGTATGATCATTGACTTTGCTTAATCTGGGCATGAAGGGTTCATGTCCTGTAAACCAGGTTTTCCTGAACCAAAGAGTAGGCATGACCCAGATTTTTGCTTTTTCCGGCCCCCGGTTGTGGATGGTCGCTATGGCTATGATGTCTTCCACATCATTTTTGGCATATTCGATGAAAATATCAAAGTAACGATCCTCATCAAAAATACCAGTGTCGATGAGTTCAAATTCCGTTTGGAGCTTTCCTGCTTTTTTATTCTCTTGGATAAGGCGCTCATAAGGAAATTCCGACTGAGGATATTTGTACAGCATTTTCATGTAGCTGTGGGTAGGCGTGGAGTCCAGGTAGTAATAGATTTCCTTGACATCTTCCCCATGATTTCCCTGATTCCCGGTAAGTCCAAAGAGTCGCTCTTTTATAAAAGGATCCTTTCCGTTCCAGAATGCCCAAGAAAGACAAAGCTTTTGTTTGTAATCTGAAATGCCAGCGATACCCTCTTCCCCCCAGCGGTAAGCCTTACTCCGGGCCTCGTCATGGGTGACATTTTCCCAAGCGGCTCCGTCAGGGCTGTAATCCTCTCTGACCGTGCCCCACTGTCGATCAGTGAGGTATGGACCCCATTTTTTCCAGTGTTTTTTGCCCTCTTTATCTTCTTTTAATCGTGTATATTCAGCTGACATGAACTTCTTTTCCTAAGTTAAAAATCGAAATTATCATTTTCAACTGATTTAAAGGCAAAATAATGGTGGTTTGGGGAAGAAAAATTTGTTTCCAAAAAAATTAAGAATAGTTAGTTAAGCAAGCAAATCACTGCCAAAAGAACCCAGGAAACCGATTGATTTTTCCAGAGGGATTCATTTCCCATCACCTTTGATATCATTTTTTCCAAAAATGGAGGTCTTTAAAGAATGATTGAAAATTTAGGCATTCTACATTTGTAGAATTAAATTTTGTTTCTACATTTGTAGAAACAAAAAGAAAAATCATGCTGCCAAAAGCTGAAGAAGAACTAATGAACTACTTATGGGAATTGAAAAAGGCTTATTTGAAAGACTTGATTGATTCTTATCCCGAACCCAAACCGGCGGCGACCACGATTTCTACTTTGCTCAAGCGGATGCAGGACAAGCAGTTTGTTGGTTATGAAACAACTGGAAAATCTCGGGCTTATTTTCCCTTGGTAGCCAAAGAGACCTACTTTGGAAAGCATATTCAGGGTTTGATAAAAAACTTTTTTAATGATTCTCCTGCTCAGTTTGCCTCCTTTTTTGCTCAACAGACCTCTCTAACTGACACGGAGCTGGAGGAACTCAAATCCATGATTGATAATCAGCTAAACCGTAAGAACTAATGGAATACCTGCTCAAATCCATTCTTTGTTTATTCGTGTTGCTGCTATTTCATCGGCTTGTCCTACAACAGGAAGTGTTGCATCGGTTCAACCGATTTTTTCTACTTGTGGCGGTGATTGGTTCCTTTTTGATTCCTTTGGTTACCATTGAGTTAGAGCAGGAAATCGATTTTGCTACTGTTCCTTTAGAATCATATTCAGAGGAAATTTCTTCAGCTGAACCTTTTCAAGAGGCAGCTGAAATTCCTGTTTTGGAAGTAGGAAACAGTGAAAAAGTCGAGGTTCAAATCCCTTGGCAAGAAATCGGGTGGGCCATGTATCTGCTCGGTGTGTTCGTTTTTTTGGTCAGGTTTCTACGTAATCTTTGGTTGATCTATAACCAAGTCCAAGGAAACTACAAACTGATTTATCGCCAAGAACACTTGGTGTTGCTACCGGAACATGTCTCGCCGTTTTCATTTTTGAAATACATCTTTTACTCAAAAAATGCTTTTGAAAAAGATGGGATTCCCGAGGCTGTTTTTCTTCATGAGCAGTGTCATGTGCGAGAGAGACACACTTGGGATGTGTTGTTTATTGAGGCATTATTGGTTGTCTTTTGGTTTCACCCGGGCTTGTACCTCTCCAGGCAAGCCGTAAAGCTTAACCATGAATTTATCGCTGATCAGCAAGTGATCAAGCAGTTTCCAGTCAAGGATTACCAATATCTTCTGATGTCTATTCTCTCTGGTAAGCAAGGATTTGCACTGGGGAGTAGTTTGAATTTTCCGTTAACCAAAAAACGATTTGAAATGATGAAAAAGACCTCAATACCCGGAATTCAAGTTCTCAAAGTGACTTCCTTAGTGGTCTTTTTGGGAGTGACAGTAGTCCTATTTGCGGAAAAGGTAGCAGTCAGTAACCCAATCGAAAATCCTGTTCAAAACGAAGATCGAGTTGAACCACAATCTCGGAGGACCATTAGCTTACGAATCGATGAATCAGGAGAAATTTTTCTGGATAATGAAAAAATTAGCAAGGACCAGCTTTCAGCCAAATTGGCGAGCTATCAAGACGCAGAATTGACAGTTTCCTTGAATGTGGCGACAAGTTTGAAAATGGGTAAGTTGGCCGATATTCAAGAATTGCTCAGGGAAAACGATGTTCGTCGTATAAAATACGAACAATCGAAACTTCAAGAAAAGACTACTTCTTCCGAATCGGCAAGAGAAAGGTACTTTAGAGATGCTATTTTCTTGATCGAAAGTACCGACATGGAGTACACGCAGAAAAGCTATGGGGAGCTTTCGGAAAAGGAGAAAACAGGATTGCTTTTTACCTATAAAAAAGTGGAAAAAAATACTCCGGATAATCAATTGTTTGAACAATGGAAAAATGAAAAAGAGTTTGCTGTATGGATTGATGGGAAGTCTGTGGCAAACTCAGTTTTAGCTGATTATCAAGCAAGGGATTTTGTCTTGTGGATTCAATCCGAAATAAAAGCTAATGCACGCTCTGACCGATTCCCTCAGCCTTTTAGAATTGTATTGTATTCTGAAGAAGTTTACGAAAGAGATTTTGGTATGAAGTCTAAACTTTTTCAGCTGCTTACTAGTGACGACACCATCACCTTAACCCAGCGGAATATGACTTCGATGAAGGATCTTTCCCGATATCCTGATCCTGTCACGGCTTTCCTTCAGAAAAATGCCCGCTATGAAAAGCTCAAAGCTTCTCCAAATGCAAACAATCAGGAATTGAAGCAGGAGATTCAGCGGCTTTTTGAAGAGCTGGAATCAGAATATTCAAAAACTCCAGAAAATAGAAAGCAAAGGCTCAAAAAGCCTATCGCGCCCGTTACCGCCAGTTCAGGGAAATCTCTTTCCGCAACGCCTCAAGATAAATCCACCTACTGGAGTCTCTATTCGAAATACGAAACCAAAGTCAACAGGACTGGACTATTCGGGAAATTCAGCCAAGAAGAAATTGCTCAGCTGGAAAAGGAATACAAATTGTTGGACATAACCTTTGCCAGGCTTTCTTTGGAAGATAAAATGCAGGTTGAAAGGCCCTCGTTTCCTTTTGCCAAACTTACTCAAGAGGGAAAAATCCTATACAAAAAATTCCAAGATTTGACCGAGGAGGAGAAGAAATCCATAGCCTGCTAAACTTAATTGAAAGTGGGCAAGGCCGAGCTTGCCTCCGCTTCAAACACTTGATTTTCAATTGTATGTTTATCGATCAGCTCGCCCAGAATCTTTGGCCAAGATGAATTCCATTCCCTAGCCTTTCGGGTTGCCTTAAAATCAGGTAAAGATAGTTTCTCCAATTTCCCAAAATCAAACCTATCTGAACCTATCCCCGCTCCTGAAGCCTCCCCATCTAGCGCATTGCAAGCCTGCTCGTATTGACCGGCAAGTGGAACCATCATCACCGGCTTACCTAGATACATCGCTTCACAGACAGATTCAAATCCTGCCGTGCAAATCAGGCCTTTGCAGGCCGCCATTGCCTCCAAAAAAGTGTGGTCATTGACCTGATGTAAGCTCAGATTGGGCAAGGGGTGTTCGACTTCGGCCGCACCTTTTTTATCCCAAAAAGCCTTAATCTTTACTTCAGGGTTGTTTTTTGCATACTCCAGCACTTCACCGGCATACCCAGGATTGACCATATACGCCAAAAAAAAGCCTTCATTCCTTATTTCAAGTTGTTTCACTTCTTTTCGTAACAACGGAGGTACTATACGGACTTTCTCCGTGTTTTCCTTGGGTAAAAATGAAAGGGCAAGCCGCTCTTTTGCCCCTAGCGCTGTAATTCGGGTATGAAGACGAAACAGGACTTTTTCCAAATGTCGGCCCGTAGCGAAATGAAATTCCGGATGGGCTTCGAGGTATTGGTGACCTATTGCCCACCAAGTTGCATTTGAATTGTAAAAAACCTGGTACAAGCCACCAAGAACTTCGTAAAAGTTCACCACTACGTCCGGCTGGTGATCATCAATCAAACGATTCATCGCCTGAAGGCTTTTGATGAATTGTGGAAGTTTGAGGAGGTTTTTGCGGATAGTCTTTCCCAGTAAAATCCGCTTTTCATTTCCGTCTGATTCGAAGTTAGGACTGCAGACCGCAATTACATTCGCTCCGATTTTTTGAATGAAAAAGTCTGGAATAATCCTTCGCTCATTTTTTCCAATGATCACGGCACTAAGCTCATGACCCTGCGACCGAAGCATCTCAGCAAAGGAAATTGCTTGAGTCATGTGGCCTCTCCCTTCTCCCTGTACCAAGAATAAAAATCTCATGTTACCTGCGAATGAAGGAAGGCTGAATTATCTCATCTGCTATGGGCTCAAATGCGACTCTTTGCAGGGGAATAGTCGGATAATCACTTTTTTCTTTTTCTGCCGAAACGGGATCAACAAATGAAATTCGCTTAAAATTGAGCTCATTGAAATAAATTAGTTCCCAATTCCCTTCATGATCCTCTGCCAAAGCACTCATGGTTTCCACCCAATCTCCTGAATTGAGGTAATGTATGCCATCGATCATTCGGTTTTCAGCCTTGTGAATATGCCCGCAGATAATACCGTCACAACCCTTAGCTTTGGCCATTTTGGAAAGTTCCACTTCATAATCGTCAATAAAGGAAACTGCCTGCTTTACTTTTCCTTTCACATACTGGGAAAACGAAAAATATGGTAATCCGGACTTGAACCGGTAATAGTTGACTATCCGATTGAGCCAAAGCAAGAAGGTATAGCCTAAGTCCCCTAAATAAGCGATCCAGCGAAGATGTGTTGTAACGCTGTCAAAAATATCTCCATGGGTGATAAAATATTTTTTACCATTCGATTCGTAAACCATGTCATTTAGAATCTGAAGTCGACCGATTTGTATGGGTAGTATTTGATCTAAAAAATCATCGTGGTTGCCTCTAAGGTAAAAAACAGAAGTCTGATGAATTTCCATTAGTTTGAGAATCCGGTTGAAAAAACGGGTGTGTTTCCTTTTCCACTTTCCGGATTTTTTCAGTTGCCATCCATCAATAATGTCCCCATTAAGTATGAGATTATCGCATTCAAACTGCTTCAGAAATCGAACGATTTCTTTGGCTTTGGATCCCTTGGTGCCTAGATGGACATCTGAGATGACTAGAGTTTTGTAATAGGTCTTCAAGCGGTAAGTTTTGATTCAAATCTAAACCGCAAGTGTGAATTGAATTTGTTTGGTTTGTTAAGGAATTGTTTTTATTTCAGAATTTTATTTGGAAAAATGAATTAAATGTTAAAAGAGTATGAATATCCGCCTACATACAAGTGACAAAACAATTTTGACAAGTAGGACAGAAACTTCATGAAATTTTCCAAATACGACCAATTTTACCGCAGTGGCGCAAAGACTGCAAAGGGAATTTTAGGAATTAGGTTTCAATAGTATGATTCATTCAATTGTTCTAAAAAGGCTTGATGAATGTTATCTGCCAGTATTAGTTTAAAAAACTCTGATGTTCCTTTGTGTTCTCCCCGACTCTGCGGTTAAAGAATTCAGAAATGGTTTCAGAAAATCTTAGCCTTTGAAACACTCTTATTTTTTATTTATCCGAATTTATTGAAGGATATCTCTAGGTATTCATAATATAAGCGTAAATGCATATAAAAGAAATTGAATAAATAATGTTCTAGCAATTTCAATAAGGTCAAATCCAAAATTTGTTCAAAGGAAAGGGAATTTACTTACTAGTCTGTATTTACTCCTTAGGCTAAAAATAGAGAGACAGTAGTTTGACGTATCAAAAAAAATACACAACCTAGCTACTTGAGGAGGTCATCCAAAATTTCCTGAGTTAAGCTTTTCTGACTCATTTCATTTTGAAGGGATTGAATGTACTCCATTACTTCCTTCCGATTCTTTGGCTCTGAAAGAAGTTGTGAAATTTGCTTTTCAATCAGTTCTGCAATTTCATTTTTCACTTCTTGGGAAGCTGTTTCTCAAGCTTTGGCGACATTTTTTGTTACTGAAATGCTTATCTTTTCCATTTGCTCATGAATATCCACTAAAATAACGATTTACAGAGGATTGTGATCTATTTTAAAAATAGAATTTTTGATTTAGTTGGTATATGGGATTAAATTTTTACTCGAACGGTCTGGAGGCTTGACCTTCATAGGTTAGTTTCGTAATGCAGAAAAATAAACTCAAATGAAAAAAGCACTTCTTGGTTGGATACTGGTATTTGCCTTCATGGCAGTACAGGCACAGCAACCTGTTTATCAGGGTAATTACGAGCTGGCAGCCCGGTTTTCTCCCGAAAAACTAAAAAAAATGATCTTCTCCACCAGTGTCGATCCGCACTGGATGAAAAAATCAGATCGGTTTTGGTATGAATACGAGACTAGCGAAGGAAAAAATTGGTTTGTAGTCGATCCAGTCCGCCGAACCAAAACGCCCATGTTTGATCGGGACAAACTAGCCGCCGAAATCACCAAAGCAGTCAAAGATCCCTTTGATGGTCAACACCTAAAACTGGATAATCTCAAACTTTTAGAAGATGAAAACACGATACATTTTAAGGTGAAAAGTACCGCAGATGCCGTAAAAAGTGACTGGGCCGAGATCAAGGCTAAAAATAAAAACGCCAAAGATTCACTTGAAAAGAAGGTTCATACCTTCAGGTTTAACCTCAGCACTCAGCAACTAACCGAAATACAAACTGAAAAAGACCCCAAGCGCCTCGCATGGGCCAATATCGCCCCAGATTCATCCAAGGTAGTGTTTGTCAAAAACTTCAACCTCTACTGGATGGATAAGGCCAACTTCCTCAAAGCTGTGAAGGATGAAAAGGACTCGACAATCGTAGAAAATCAATTGACTTCAGATGGTGAAAAAGATTACCCTTACGGCGGAGGTAGCTTTGGGGATGATAATGAGGAGGTGGAGAAGAAAAAGAATGACCGCAAGCGTGCAGGAATCCTCTGGAGCGCAGACAGCAAGCAGTTTATCCTTACCCGCACCGATCAGCGAAAAGTGAAAGACCTGTGGGTGATCCACAATACCCGTGATCCACGCCCTACTTTAGAGACATACAAGTATGCGATGCCTGGGGAAAAAGAGCAGCCACAAACCCATTTGCTGCATTATTCTTTTGATTCTAAAGAACTCAACAACCTTCCGATTTGGACTTTTACAGACCAAACTGTTTCTCTCTGGTCCACAACTCCTCCGACCAATACCCGCGATGATGACTTCAGACCTGCTACTTGGTTGGGAGACCTGAAGGAGTTTTACTTTGCGATCACTTCCAGAGACCTGAAGCGCGTTGATGTCGTACGATGGAATATTGCCAGTGGGCAAAAAGAAGTGGTGATAGAAGAAAGAAGCAATACCTACATTGATTTCGAAAAATTGGAAATCGTAGGCAACGAACTCATCTGGTGGTCGGAACGCGACGGTTGGGGTCATTTTTATCTGTATGGAAAAGATGGTTCACTCAAGCGGCAGCTTACTTCAGGACCGTATCATACAGCGGGTGCGGCAAGGGTAGATGCCAAGATGCGAAGATTGTTTTTCACTGCAAATGGTCGTGAAAAAGGAGAAGATCCCTACTACGAACACCTGTACAGTGTCAGTTTGGACGGTGGTTCGATTACCTTGCTCAACAAGGGAGATTTCAACCACGAGATCAGCATCAACGACAATTCCACCTTTTTTGTCAACAACTTCTCAAGGGTAAATACGACGCCTGCTTCCGTGCTGTATGACCGAAATGGAGCCAAGGTGATGGATTTGGAAACGGCAGATCTAAGCCAGCTTTTTGCAGCGGGGTTCAAATTCCCCAAACCCTTCAAATTCAAGGCGGACGATGGAATCACCGATTTGTACGGGGTGATGTACAAGCCATTTGATTTTGATTCGACTCGCAAATATCCCTTGATCCAGTATGTCTATCCCGGACCCCAAACCGAGGCGGTCAACAAATCCTTTGGCCGAAGCATGGATCGCACGGACAGATTGGCACAGTTTGGATTTGTAGTAGTAACCTTGGGTAACCGTGGAGGACATCCCGCTCGGTCCAAGTGGTATCACAATTACGGCTACGGAGATCTTCGCGATTATGGACTGGCTGACAAGAAGGCCGCTGTAGATCAATTGGCGGACCTGCACTCCTATATCGATCGAAACAAGGTCGGTATCCATGGCCATTCTGGTGGAGGATTTATGTCCACTGCGGCGATGCTGGTGTATCCGGACGTATTTAAAGTGGCAGTTTCCTCCGCAGGCAATCACGAAAACAACATTTACAACCGCTGGTGGTCGGAGAAGCACCACGGGGTTCAGGAGAGGGTTTCCCCTGCTGGAGATACCACTTTTGTCTATCAGATTGAAAAAAATCCGGATTTGGCCAAAAACCTGAAAGGCCACCTCATGCTCAGTACCGGAGATGTGGACAACAACGTCCATCCGGCCGGAACTATCCGAATGGCCAATGCGCTGATAAAAGCAGGCAAGCGATTTGAATTTGTCCTTCTGCCCGGTCAGAGGCATGGGTATGGAGACATGACCGAGTATTTCTTCTGGAAAATGGGAGATTACTTCGTGACCCACCTCTTGGGAAATCATGCGCCTCCTCCCGTGGATATGCTGGAAATGCAGCGCGATAAACCGAAAGACAAATAAAAGAACCTTTGAGGTTTCCAAAACCTCGAAGGTTTTCCTTGAGATTTTTAGCCACAAAGGCACAAAGACGCAAAATTCTTGACGCCTTTGAGTCTTTGTAGCTAATTAAAAATCTTCGATGATTTGACGATATAAGCAAATTAAGTTCACAAAGAATTTTTCAAGTGTGAGCAACTCAGAAAACATGAAAAATCCAAAAAAATTCAAATTAAATATAAACCACCCGAGGGAAATCGATTTTAAAACTCACCATTTTCTTTTGTAAAAAACAAACTTGATTCAGTTAGTCTAACCATGGAGAAAGTTAAGGAAAATAAGAGCTGAATTTAAAGTTATTCCATATGGGGAAACCCCAAAGAAGACCTAACCGTAATTCTTAATTTTCTCAATGATCTTAATGGATTAAATCTACAAGTTTTCAAAAGGAAGGATCTCCATCCCTTCGCTCTATTTTTTTAAATAACCAATTGTTACAACCGATTTCCCTTTAAATCACCTATTTGAGTTCCAGATTTCCTTTATCAAAGTTAAAAAGTTAAACTCTGAATATAGAAATCTCTCGATTGATTTCAATCAAATCCTGTATCAGCTCTGAGTTGCTTTCGGGTGCCAGGTAGATTTCATCGTATTTTCCGAATTTGATAATAATGCCGCCGGAGGATAGGGCGGGTTTGACTCCTGCCCAAAGGGTTTTTCCCTCCTGAATCTCTCGTATTGTTGATATCCTGATTTTCCCCCTAATAAACCCTGATCGGTAATGCAAATGGTCACCTTTGATTTGATAAGAGGTATCAAAGTAAAGCCAGAATATCAAAGCTAGTGGAGCTAAAAAAGGCAATAAAATCCAAGGTGTTTCCTGAACTAATTCCTGCTTAATATAAAATAGGATAACAGGCAAAATGATAAGACCTCCGATAATGAAATGGATTAACCCTTTTCGCTTTGCTTGATATTTTTTGTTTTTTGAAAATATCTTTTCCATAGGGCAAATGCCTCTTTCAGAAGCTGTTCCTTCAATGTTTTACTTGAAATATAATTGAGAGACTCAATCTAGATTCAAAAAAAGAAAGGGAGAAGTTAATTTTTGATCATAATAAGTTAATTGAGCATAAATATTCCTCTGCTGTCATAACAGGAAGAACCGAACTTTTAAAATGCTTACCATTTCTCGTGATAATATGGCTACAATTACATGAGATAGCGCTATGGTACTGTAGCGCATCCTCAAAACCCGGGAAGCTGGATTCAAGACCCTTTTCCAAAATCCGATCTGTTAGGTCTGAAGACTGGGTAAGGATTTTAAATTTATTAATCTCTTCAATCGCCGTTTTGGAATGGACATATTTTGAGAGGATGTAAAATGCATTGGCAAAAGTTAATGCAGAGACGATTATTTCAACCTTTCCCATGTCCGCTAAGGATACAATCTCCTTTGCAGGGTGATCGAAGGGTGATCTTTTTGCCAGAAGATCTAGGACAATATTTGTGTCTAAAAAAAGCCTGTCCATTACCTGTGTTTTTCTTCAAGATAATCCCGGTAGGCTATTCGTTCATCCAAATCTGCAGGAATGGGAAGTTTCAATCCCAAACTTTTTACATAAGGTGTAATTGGAACCTTGGATTCAGTTACTGTTTCTTTTTCAGAATCGACCAAAGCACGAAGATAGGCCTCTACCAGTCTTGATAAGCTCCGGTTTTGAGAAGAAGCAAACTTCTTTGCCTTTTCAATTACTTCTTGATTAAGCTTTAGCGTGAGTTTTGTGTCCATATTACCCTATACGTCTTAAATTATTTTAAAGATACGTATGTTTTTTCTTTTTCGTGTTTTGAGTAATGAGAATTTGTTTTTTCGTAAAGGCCGAAAGAATACCAACACTTTCTCCGACTCTAAACCTGTGGTCAAGGTTCTTCTTACTTGCCTTCGCAGCCAAAAATCAATCTCGCACACACCGAAATCCCACTGTCGCATTCCGCTCAAATCCCTCACTTACCCGCAACAACTGCTGCCGGTGGGTTAATTCTCTAGGTCCGCCCTGCACATACCACCAGCTTCCAGAGGGTTTGAAATAGGAACCACCTTTTAAAATAATGTATCGATGACTTCCTGACATATATTCATCTTGGGTGAGCTGCCAGACCGATCCGACCAAATCCTCGATTCCCGGCGGATTAGCACCTTTGGGAAAGCTACCCACGGCATCCATTTTACTGTTCCCCAAGTTGACCAGGGTGGAATCGATTCCCTCCAAATGCACAAACGTGAGCGTCTCTGTGACCGGCTCCAGTCTTCTTTTCACGGGGGTTTTCTGTTCCCAAGGCCACTCTCGCCCCGTCTGTCCCGCCTGAGCCGCAAACTGCCATTCGGCCTCGGTGGGAAGGCGTTTCCCCGCCCAGTTGGCATAGGCCTTAGCATCTTCCAAACTGACATAGACCACGGGGTGGTTTTCCAAACCGTTCGGAATTTTATCCTTTTGCCAGTGCTTCAGAAAGTTGGCGGTATCGGAAGGGGTGTAGGAGCTGGCTTTTAGGAAGGCTTCAAACTGGGCATTGGTTATCGGATGTTGGTCCATCCAAAAACTTTCAAACCGGAGCATCTTTCCCTCGTCCTGCTTAGGATAGGGGATAAAAGCGTCGCCATTGGTTGTTTTGAACTGGAATTCCCCTGCAGGAATCCGGATCATACCTTTTGGTGCTGACTTGGTGGATACGGTTTTTTCTGCCTTGGAAATCCTTCTTGGAGTGCCTGGCTTCAAGTTTACGATTGTCTCATCGATCAAAATCCCATCTTCCAAGTACTGAATCACAAAATCCCCCTCAAATCGTCCAAATTGATCAGAAATCCGAATGACCTGATCTTTTGCTTCCAGTTCTAAAGATGTTTTGCCGTAGTTTGGAGTCCCTGCCCATACCCGAATCAATCCTGAGCTTCTAGAAGTTTGGATGCTCATAAAATCTCCATCCGAGCTTACCTCCAGCACAATCGGTAATTGGACGATACAATCCACCGCTCCTTCATTATTGGTGCCAAGTTCGTATTCCGGGAAAGCCTCCACCTGTGCTTCGATCCACCAGTGTCCATTTTTTTCGACGGGTTGCAATAGCCGGTGATGCCACAGATCGACAAAATGGGTTCCTTCCTTCGGTTTAACTTCAAAAAGCAAGCCCTTGAATCCCTGGGGTCGGATGCCGTAAACCGTGTAGATTGTTTTTTCTTCCTTTTTCCATTCATTTACCCAAAGGCTGTCAATCAGAGTTGGAATCAGCGGAGTCAAGCCTTTGGAAGTGAAATTGTGTGTGTTTTCCCGCAAAATCCGACTCGTTTTTCCCAAAAAAGCATACTGCTCTTCCACCCAGTCGGGCTGCCCGGGAGCCATGATGTTGAGTTCGGTGCCGTATCCATTAAAAAAGGCCGTGGCAAATTCCCGCCTGATTTTTTCCTTGAAGAGTTCGGCAACTCGAAAAATGGCAAATTCCGGTTTGATCAGTTTGTTCAGGTTGAGCATGGGCGGATAGTATAGGGCATTGTGGACCCTGCCGGAGACGATGGTGGGCATGGCTTTGGGTATCGCCATCCCTTCGCTGTACATCACTACGCCGGGTTTGACCCGGTCGGCGGCATCTTGAAATTCCCTGCCGGCCTCGGCCTTGGTGTCCAGTACCACTCCGTCCGCATCCGTGGCCAAAATCAGGTCGTACAACCCTTCGAAATGGTTTTTTGCGTTGGTTCCTTCGTCCCAGGGATTATAACAGACAAAAAACCGGGTTCCCTTTGCCCTGCTCAAAGCAGCCTGGGTTTTCATGGCCTCGAGGCCTCCGGGCAGGTCTTTGAACAAGTCAAATTGGTTGCGCTGATCCAATCCCAGCGTCGGCCAGGTCGGCCAAATGCTGATCACCTCGTCTCCTCCGTACAACTTTTTCCCCCGATCCAAAAAATCTTGAAGGGTGTAATCCCCCTTTGTCAAATCATAGTAAAATTTATCCCAGGCATACATCAGGTGCATGACATAGCTGTGCCGGATCCATTTGAGGTCCTCCCTTTCAAACAGTGAGTTATCGAATTCTGTCAGGTCAAACAGCATTTTTTCCTGAAAGACCCGTGTCAATCCTGCCTGCCATTCTCCCGAGTAATCCACGGCATAGAGGTGGTAATTAACTTTTCCTCCAGGGAAAAGAAGGGTTTCGAAGCGTCGGCGTGTCCCGTTTTGGATACTTTCTCTGTCCCGTCGGGTAAGTAGGGCAATTTTTGTGTGCTTGTCCAGCGAAATGGCCCCATAGCCCTGTTCCCAGGCGTTATCCGGAACAATCACATTGACGGGGATGCGGTTTGGAAGGAAAAGATGGGTGCGTGAGAGGGGATGATTGCCTTTACCGGTGATCAAGGCTTCGGTTTTTTCAGGGGAAAAGGGGTGTACGTTGTGCAGTTGAAGGGTGTCTGAGGAGGTATTGGAAAAGCTGATGATCCATTCGGGTTGCCCGTTCTGTTGGGTTATTTTCTGAAGGCTGAAAGCCAGCTTGGGGGAAGGGGAGGAGGAGGAAAACCGAACCTCACCGATGGTATAGCTGAACAGGGTAAGGGGGGAAGAGAGCTTTAATTTGGTTTCCCCAAGTTGAACGGCTTCTACTTGATTTGCGGAGTTGAGGTACAGGTTCTCGAGCTTCTTTTGGGCGAAAATCGGACTGGAAAGAGGAGAAAAGGCGACGAAAAGGAGTAAAAATCGGAGGTGCATGCTAGTGGGGTTGAACGAACACCAACTTATGGAAAGTGGCTTGTTTTTCAAAGCAGCCGGATTTTAAACCTTGTCAGGTGGGTGGGTTTTTCGGGGTGGTGTGACTGCCGGTTTTCAGCATTTCTTTTGGATGGTTTTGGGAAGAGTCTAAAACCCAATTCATTTTATGTGTATCCGGATAATGGCACGTATGTATTGTTTCTCAGAATTTCCCTTAACCCTAAGGCAAATCCTATTCTAATTACTAGTTTTTAATTTTGGAGTCAATAGATCAAAAAATGATAGTAAAAACTTTTGATATACCTGTTTTAGTAGGTGTCTAAAAAAGAATACCAACGATTTTTATTTCATCAAAACGTCAAAAAATCAAAACCACATAGTCACATAGAAAAAATAGTGGCAGGTCATATTCTTGTTATCTAGCAGGCTATATGTCACTTAGCTGCATTAAGATGAAACATAGCTTTTCGGAACCTTACCGAATTTTTTCTATCTAAACTCCTATGTGGGCTATGTGTCTATTGTGGTTAATCCTTTTTTCTATACTTGTTTTTAATTGGATAGCTCAATTCCTTCAGACTAATCCCACTAATGAATACATTATTATCAGTTAAAAGAAAGAACCTTTTCTCTGGTTTATATCCTAGCCATAATAAAACAACCTTAAGTGCGCTCTTCAGCATAAGCCAATTCGGAAAAGACAATCCAGGGAAATCGCTTTTAAAACTTACCATTTTTCCGTCCGACTGAAAAAACAAGCCAGTTTCATGTAGTTAACCACGAGAAAATTAAGAGCTACTCTACTGTTAAATCGAATAAAAGTGGGATTTCTTCAAAAAAGACTAAGCTATAATTCTTAATTTTCTCAATGACCTTAATGGTTATAACCCACAAGTCTTCAAAAGGAAGGTTCTCGATCCCTTCGTTCCATGTTTTAATTATCAAATGTTAAAAGCGATTTCCCTGAAAGACAATCCATTCCTTGTAAATGCTTGAAGAAATTTCTTAATCCGGATTTGGGACTGGAGGTAGTTGAAGGCCTCGGGTGGATTCCAGGATGGGAAGGTTTGCCTCCGTGGGAATATAAATCACGGTTTTGTCCGATAGATTTTTTTGTTGCCTTACCCAGAGGTATTGGATGTATTTTTCCGAAATCGCCCCATTTTCGATGGCGATGGCTTCGGCTGCACCTTTGGCTCGTTCCACTTCAGCCTGCGCATTGAGTTTTTCCGCTTCCAGATTTGCTGCGGCCTCCTCGATCAGAATCCGTCTGTTTTGTTCAGCTTTGGCAAATTCAGCACGTCCAGACATTTCCTGCTGCCATACATTGTAGGTGGGGCAACCCCACATGCCGAATCCGATTAGGGCAAAAAGGATCCAGGAGATGAGGGTACCGAGCATTACTCCTTTGTAGTTTCCATTCATGGGTTTTGAAGTTTAATCGTGTTGATCAAAATTAATGGTTTCATTTTATTGAAAAAACGAGATCAGGTTGGATAGTTGTCGTGACTAAACATCGAAGATTTTTAATTAGCAAAAGTTTTGCGTCTTCTCCACTTTGTGGCTAATCAATAAAAAAAGCTACAAAGATGTCAGTCCACAAAGAGATTATTGGCATATCCTCAAAGCGAAACCTCCCCTTCGTGTCTTCAAAACTTTGTGGCCAAAACCTTTAAGATTTTTCATTGGACGTTAAGCAGGAAAGAAAATTTCTATTTATTGATGACTTTATACACGGAATCTGGATGGCACAAAGCCTCTCAATTCTTGGCCTTTGGAAAAAGCGATGTGTACTACAATGAAAAAACAGGCAAATAGAAATCGCATGTCGGGATAATTTTTAGCAATTAAGAAATATGAAGATGCGGTTATTTTTGAAAACGTCTAGTAGTTAATCCTTTAGACCCGCTTCTGCCACTACTGTCAAAAGTGCCAACTTGATTGCCAGTGTGCCATTTTCATCCAGCCACCATTCGTCCAGGGAGTGGGCTTGGTCACTTTTGCCTCCCCATCCCAGGGTGATCGCTGGAATGCCTCGGAACATCGGCCAGTTGGCATTGCCTGACATGATTCCCATTCGGGGTGCCATCCCAAAAGTTTCCAACGCAGCTTTGGACCGTTGGACCAAGGGGTTTTCCTCTGCAGTCTTTCCTGAAGGCCGGAATCCAATTTGATCCAGTTGCACACGCAGTGCCGGGCCTGCTTTCCTGCCTTCATTGTATTCGTTCATACCCTTTTCAACAGCAGCTTTGAAAAGGGAATCCATTTTCCGTAGGTCTTGATCGTCCTCCGATCGCATGTCCACTTCCATCCAGGATTCAAAGGGAATGGAATTGACCGAGGTGCCTCCTCCGATTTTTCCGACATTAAATGTGGTTTTAGTGTTTGCGGATGCTGAAAATCGGCTTGCCGTCTCGCTAAAATAATCGATCATTTTTCCCAAAGCATGGTGGGGATTGCCCAATCCAAAATCTCCCCAGGAATGTCCCCCAGGACCTGAAACAGTCACTTTGTAGCGGATAGATCCTGTTCCACGGTTTGCAATCAAGCCTACTCCCGCTACGTCGATGGACATCCAGGAATGAATCGGGATTTTTCCATAGTCCACCAGATATTTTACTCCCCGAAGGTCGCCATTTCCTTCTTCTCCTACTGTTGCCACAAACAAAATATCATCTTTGGTTTGGATTTTTGCCTTTTCAAGAGCTCTTAGGACGGTCAGCACCACCATCAGTCCCCGGGTATTGTCCCCGATGCCGGGAGCATAAAGCGTGTCTCCTCTTCTTTTGACCCGGACATCGGTTTCTTCCGGAAAAACCGTATCCAAATGTCCGTCCAAGGCGATCACTCGTTTGCCTTCAGTTCCTTTTCTCAATGCGAGAATATTCCCAATAGAATCTGTCCATACCTGCACTCCTCCCACTTTTTCTAAAAGTTCCCGGTATTTTTTCCCCCGTTTTTCTTCCCCAAAAGGCGGAGCGGGAATTTCAGTGAGTAGGATCAATTCGGCTAAGGTCTGTGAATTAAGCCGTTCGATTTCTTCAAAAGCACTCTTGATGGAAGGGTTTTCTTTCAGTCGTTGTATCTCTTCCGAATAGTCCTTCCTTGAGGTGCGAAGCTTGGTTTGGGAAAAGCCGGAAAAGGCAATGAAGAATAGCAATAAGATAGAAAAGATCGATTTCATGGGTAATAGAGGTAAGATAAAACTCTGGGTGTAGGGGAAAACTCGCGAGGAAATACTTGATTACTCAAATTTTTCACTTCGAAATTTAGAGAAAAGAGAAAACATCCCAACCTTTCCAAAGTAAGGAATAAAACGTGATTAACTGATAGATTAAGCGGTACGAAATGTAGTCTTGGATGATCAACTATCTTCTCTTACAAAACTTCCTCCCTTGGGCTGCTATCCATTAAAAATCAGCTTCACCGTCGATCCTTCCCCAAGTTTGGAACGTACCTGTATATTTCCTTTGTGTCGTCGCATAATCTGTTTGGATAAGCTTAGGCCGATTCCGGAACCTTTCTTTTTGGTGGTAAAAAATGGGATGAAAATTTTTCCCAAAGCTTCTTCTTCGATTCCTTTTCCCGTATCCCTTACTTCCATGATGATTTTCCCGGCTTCATCAATAAATGCACTGAGTAGGATCTCCTTTCTTTCGGTCTCTTCCACGGCCTGGATGGCATTTTGGAGAACATTAATCAAGACCTGCTCGATTTGGTGTTGATCAGCGAAAAGGATCAGACCATTGGGATTGACCTGTTTGGTGAGCAGGATTCCCTTGGTTTCAAGCTGTTGGTGAAGTAGGATTTCTAGCTGGTCAAACAAGCCCGAAATGCCGATACTTCCAAATTTCGGAGCTGGGATGTGTGCCAAACTTCGAAATTCGGATACAAATCCGATCAGCCCTTCACTCCGCTTTTCAATGGTACTTATTCCCAGCATGCAATCTTCCATATCCGTAGGCTGTAGCGGGAGATGATGCTCAATTTTATCTTCAAGTTCACTTTTAAGGGTGCCCGCAAGGGAGGAGATTGGGGCAATGGAATTCATGATCTCATGCGTTAGGACTTTAACCAGGTTTTGCCAGGCTTCCATTTCTTTTTCCTCGAGTTCCGACTGGATATTCTGTAAAGAAACCAACTTAAACCGCTCACCCCGCATCAACAGTTCAATCACATAGACAGACAGTTGCATAATTCCATCCGGATGGGCGATTTTGATCAGCTCACTTCCGCCGGTTCTTAAATTTTGGATGGCTAAGTGAAGTTCTTTGTTTATTTTTTCGATTTGGGAAATATGCTTGAGTTCGTCCACTTGCAAAATACGCTTGGCTGCCACATTGAGGATTTGGATTTCCCCATTCTCCCCAAACGTGATCAAGCCGATGCTCAAGTGCTGGAAAACAGAGCGAAAATACTGGTAGTTGGCTTCTTTTTCCGCCTGGTCTTCTTTCAGTTTTGCCAAAATAGCATTGAACTCGATGTGCAGTTCGTCAGTTTCTGTCCCGTCAAATTTGACTGGATAAAGCTGGGTGTAGTTATCCTGCTTAATGTTATCCAGGAAGAGGCGTACTTTTTTGAAGGAACTTTCCGCATACTTGAAGAGAAAGACCAGTTGGAATGTCACTAATATAAGTAGGAGGGAAATCGGAAAGACTCCCCAGTCATCCAGCATGGCTTGGGCAAGGAAAAACTGGGAAACAGCAACTAATGCAATTCTGCCCAGTAACCCGATTTTATAATCCATATTTTTCCAGTCTTCTGTAGAGTGAGGCTCTGGTCAAGCCAAGTTCTTTGGCTGCTTTGGAGATATTTCCCCCGTTTTTGTCAATGGCGCGCTGTATGGTGCTTCGTTCCATGTCATCCAGGTTGAGCGTGGAAACAGATGCTGTTTTTTCTGTGTTAGGCTTTGCGGATAAGAAAAAGAAATCCCGCGTATCGAGTTCAGTTCCATCCGCCATGATGATAGCGCGCTCAATAGCATGCTGGAGTTCCCGAATATTTCCAGGCCAGGAATAGCGCTGTAGCAATTCCAAAGCAGCGGGCTTTATGGAAGTAAATTGCTTACGGTATTTTTGGGAATATTGCTTCAGAAAATGGTTGGCCAACTGTGGAATGTCGTCCTGACGCTCACGAAGTGGAGGTAGAAAAATTTCTACTGTATTGATTCGATACAGCAGATCCTGACGAAAGGTATGCTCCTGGACCATCTCGTGAACATGCATGTTTGTGGCACAGATCAAGCGGATATCTACGGGGATAGCCTTGTTGGTGCCTATACGGGTAACTTCTCTTTTTTGCAGAACAGTGAGTAATTTGGACTGAAGTGGCATAGAAAGGTTGCCGATCTCGTCCAAAAATAAAGTTCCTTTTTCCGCTACTTCAAACCTACCGGCTCGATCTTCTTTTGCGTCGGTAAACGCCCCGCGTTTGTGACCGAAGAGTTCCGATTCAAATAGGGTCTCTGTAATTGCTCCCATATCCACGCCCACGAAAATCTCATCCTTTCTAAGGGATCGGTCGTGGATGGCTCGGGCTATTAGTTCCTTTCCAGTTCCATTTTCCCCCAAAATCAACACATTGGCGTCCGTTTGTGCTACTTTGTCGATGATGGAGAAAATATTTTTCATCGAGGCCGAACTTCCGATGATGTCGGAGTACGGTTTTTTAAGATCGATTTGTAATGCTTTTTGTTTTTTTTGTAGGTTATCTACCTCTTTATAGCTCTCTTTAAGTTTCAGGGCGGATGATAAGGTAGCAATCAGCTTTTCGTTTTGCCAGGGTTTCAGTATAAAGTCGGTTGCCCCTTCTTTGAGTGCCTGCACGGCCATTTCCACATCTCCAAAGGCTGTAATGAGAATTACCACTGCTTGAGGATCTATTTCTTTGATTTGGTTCAACCAGTAAAAGCCTTCTTTTCCAGAGGTCGTGTCTTCCCTGAAATTCATGTCCAAAAGGATGACATCAAAGTTGTGGTTGTTGATCAGGAAGGGAATTCTTCGGGGATCTTTTTCTATCATGACTTCCTTCGCGTGCTTTTTCAAGAGCATTTTAGCCGCAAAGAGCAGGTCTTCGTTGTCATCGATAATCAGGATTTTTCCTAGGTTTTGCGCTTCCATGGTCAGATTTTTGAAATAGATGTCGGGGGAAAATTGTGCCAACTGGGTTTTTGAAGCGATTTTCAAATATTGCCGTCGGTTTGTGTCCGAAATTGTACAAGTATAAGCGGTTTTCGGACAGCTTGTCGGGTTTTGTCTCCAGTTTTTAAATCCTTACCTTTGGCTTCCACAAAAAAAAATGCAAATGCAAGCAAAAAAAGGAGACGCAGTAGCGGTCCACTATACCGGAAGATTGGATGATGGGAGCATTTTTGACTCCTCAGTGTCCAGGTCTCCATTGAGTTTTACCCTGGGTGACGGGAATATGATCAAGGGATTTGATTCGGCTGTATATGGGATGATTGTTGGGGATAAAAAGACGGTGACGATTCCTGCTGTTGAAGCTTATGGGGAGCGAAGAGATGACATGCTAATCGATGTGCCTTTGACCCAGGTGCCACCGGATATTACCCCGGAGATAGGATTGCAGTTGACTCTTCAGGGTGGTGGAGGGCAGCCAATGCCTGTAACCATAGTTTTTATGGATGGGCAAAAAATCACCTTGGATGCCAATCACGAACTGGCTGGCAGGGATTTGATCTTTGACATTGAATTGGTAGCGATCAATTGATCCATACGCATTGAACAAACAGACTGACTAAGGCTACTTGGTCGGTTTTTTTGTTTTGAAACTGAGAATTCAAAATTCTGGTATTCAATACAATAAATAAGGCGTACATCAAAGTTTTATATGATTATCCGCTTACCTACAAGTGGAAAAGTTTTACCTCTAAAAAATTTGTAAAATGAAATAAAGGTGATTAAACGACCTTATTTTTTAGAGTCAATTAGTAAGGTGAAATATGACCCTTTTTCTCACAATTATATATTTTTTTGTTTTTCTGTTCTTTTGGCTTGATCCAAAAGAACCAAAAGATCAAGATTTTTCAAAGCTCCAACCGCACAAAAGCCCCCGCGCCCCTCGCTGAAAAATCTTCCCACCGCACCCTACCTGATTTCATTTGCAGAAAAATTAACAATTCCACAGGCTGTATTTATCGGGTTAAAAAGACAAGATTTCAATTGTCGGATACTATTTAATTTTAAAACCAAATTATATTTGGCCACTTGTATAGAAGCGGATAACCATAAAGTTTTAAAATAAAAGCTTAATTTAGCTTTATGAGAAGGCTAAATATTTCCATCTCCGATTTGGTGTTCAAAAAGTTTGGGTAAAAAAGGAAAGTCTAACATTTACAGAGTTTGTTGATCTAGTAAGCAAAGAATTAATGCGACAGAACTTGGATAAATGTATTGAATTGGCTGAGAAACATGGTCTTTCCACGATGACAATGGAAGAAATAAATGAGGAAGTGAAGGCAGTCAGAAATGCAAAAAGTCGTAATTGACACCAACGTCATCGTTTCTTCCATAATTCAAAGAAGCTATCCTTATAGAATCATTTATGAATTATTTTTTGAGGAAAAATTTTTTCTTTGCGGACCCGATCAACTCATGCTGGAGTACATGGAGGTAATTTCCAGACCTTAATTTTCAAAATTTCAGGATTTTTTTGTCAGAGCAGAGATTTTATTAGCTGACATTGAATTAAAAGCCAAAAAATATTTTCCAAAAATGAAGATTGATTTGATCTCAGATAAAAAAGATAACATGATTTTGGAGCTTGCCTTCGAATGTTCAGCTGATTTTTTCATTACAGGGAATACCAATGATTTTACTTTTTCTGAATTTGAAAATACAAGAATTGTAAGCCCAAGGGAATTCTGGGATGACTTTTTTGAAGTCCAATAATTTACCTTAAAATTAGCTATTAGTTCTATAACCAAGTTGCGTTCTAGTTAAAAGTATGCCCAACGCAAACGATCATATACACATCCCCTAGTAAAGCTTTAACCATGCCACTTTTTGTAGTAAAGATTACCAATCGCCGGATTATTCACTTCAATTGTTTTAGAACTTCCGGCAAATCAAAAACCTGAATCCCGTTTATAGATTGTATTACAATAATTTCCTGACCGATCTGAAGGGAATGGGCGGATTCTATCGGTATTTTTCCAAAGTCCTCTTCTTCACGGTTTTGAATAGCAAGAGCTTTTAATCTCCCTTCGTCCAACAAAAAAATCCGCTCTTTGTAAATGCAAAGGCGTTGTTTGATTTGAATTGGAAGCCTCTGAATTAAATTTCCCTGATTGTCAAAAATATAAATCCCTGAATAGGAAATGTTCATGAACACCCGATTTTTGACTTCCCGGATCTCCAGAACACTGAGATTTTCCGCTTCTAAGATCAAATTCAAAGGCTGTGAATTCAGGACTTTGTTCTGGAGATAATTCAGGCTTTTCAGGGATAAATCAGACTCATCCCAAACCCAAATTACATTGTTGTTGCCGAGGGTAGCCGCTTTGGGAAGGGTGATTTCATCGATCAGCAAGGATTTTTCAACCAATGGATTTAGAAATCGGTCGAGAATACGAAACTCTTGAAGGTCTGCTGTAAAACTAAAAATATTCACTGTCCAAGAAGCTTCCAGCTGTTGAAGTTGTGCCTGTCGGGGAGGAGAGAAGAAATTGAGCTGCTTTCCTAATCGGTCAAATAGATGAATGTCCCCGTTTTCCCGACTGATGAAAATTTGATCCCTCGTATCCAGTGAAACTAGATCGGTCTGGCGAAGCGTAATTATTGCCAAGGGCTTTCCTAGATCAACTACCTCCTGAGCATAACCTAGTTGAGCTGAAATAAAAAACAAGAATTTCAAAAACCATCTCATTTTTCAAAAGTCCTAAGGTTGGCATCTTTTCCGTCGAATTCCAGGTAGGTATATTGACTAACCCATTCCCCTAGATTGAAGTACGTGGCGTTTTTGCCAACTTCCAGCTGTAGGGGCAGATGCCGGTGTCCAAAAATATAGATGTCATGATGAAGCCGCTGTTCCAACTCCTTGCAATACTGCCACAGCCATTCGTCTTCTCCCAAGAAATGGCTCTCATTTTTTGAGAGGTTAGTGATGCGACTTTTTCCAGACCAGGCTTTGGCCAACCGTATTCCTAAGTCGGGATGAAGCCAACGAAACATCCATTGGGCCATGGGATTGGTAAAAACCTTTTTTAGAAACTTGTAGGTATGATCTCCTGGCCCTAAACCGTCGCCGTGACCAACGAGGATTTTTTTGCCTTGAACAGTAATTTCAATCGGATGGGTGTACACAGGAATTCCCAATTCTACTTTGAAATAATCTCCCATCCACAAGTCATGGTTTCCTGTAAAAAATAAAATTGGAATACCGCTGTCACGAAGCTGTGAAAGTTTGGATATAAAGGGAATAAATCCTTTCGGAATCACCTCGCCGTATTCAAACCAAAAGTCAAAAATGTCTCCCACCAAAAAAATGGCTGCGGCCTCATGGGAGATGTGGTCAAGCCAACGGATAATTCGTTTTTCCCTTAATTTACTTGCGCTGTAATTAGGAGCCCCTAAATGAAAATCAGATGCGAAGAACAGCTTTTTGCCTTGAAGTTGAAAATCCAAAATCTGAGAACTCATAGAATAAAGATAAGGGCTTGGACTCCAAAAATAAAAAGGCCCCAAGTTGAATGGGGCCTTTTTCATTATTTTTCTGTTTTCTCTTCCAATACCGGAGGCGAATTTTCGGCTAGGCTAGTATTTGCTTGAGATTCTGTCTCCTCCGATTTTGGCTCCGTCTCAGCCTCTGATTCAGTTTCATCTTTCGTATCTTTTTTATTGGTAAAGGCCTGATAGGTAGTTTCCTTTTCAAAAGGACGCTTTCCAATCAGTTTTTCCAAATCAGCCTGGAAAAGTATTTCTTTTTCCAACAACTCCTTGGCCAGGATTTCGAGGTGGTCTTTATGGTGTCTCAGAAGATCGAGGGTTCTGGTGTAAGCAAATTGAATCAGTTTGCTTACCTCCTGATCAATCATTTCTGCGGTTGCCTCGGAGTAGGGTTTAGTCATTTTGTAACCGTCACTCTTGCTATCATAGAAGGAAACGTTTCCTAATTTGTCATTCATGCCATACACCGAAACCATGGAATAGGCCATTTTGGTGATCCGCTCCAAGTCACTCAGGGCTCCGGTGGAGATTTTTCCGAAAATGATTTCCTCTGCAGCTCTTCCCCCCAAGGTCATGCACATTTCATCGATCAACTGCTCGGTTTGGTATAAAAACTGCTCTTTCGGAAGGTACTGTGCGTATCCCAATGCAGCCACTCCCCGAGGGACAATGGATACTTTCACCAACGGATCTGCATGCTCGAGGAACCAACCTGCAACTGCATGACCGGCCTCGTGATAGGCCACAATTTTTTTCTCTTCTGGAGAAATGATTTTGTTTTTCTTTTCCAAACCTCCAATCACTCGATCAATTGCATCCTGGAAGTCTTGCATGTCCACCTCTGTTTTGTTTCTACGAGCGGCAATTAACGCAGCTTCATTACACACATTGGCAATTTCAGCTCCAGCAAATCCCGGAGTTTGGGCTGCGAGTTTCTTTGCATCGATATCCTGTGAAATCTTGATAGGTTTCAAGTGAACCTTAAAAATGGCTTCTCTTCCTACAATATCTGGCTTGTCGATGGAGATCTGACGATCAAAACGTCCTGGTCTCAGCAAGGCGCTGTCCAATACGTCTGGTCTATTGGTGGCAGCGAGGACTATAACTCCGGAATCGGTGCCAAAACCATCCATTTCCACCAATAGGGAGTTAAGGGTATTTTCGCGCTCGTCATTGGAGCCGGGCATTTGACCTTTACCTCTTGATCTACCAATAGCGTCGATTTCGTCAATGAAAATGATACAAGGGGCCTTTTCTTTTGCTTGTTTGAAAAGATCACGAACACGTGCTGCACCTACTCCGACGAACATTTCCACGAAATCAGATCCTGAAAGGGTAAAGAAGGGAACTCCTGCTTCACCTGCAACTGCTTTTGCCAAGAGTGTTTTTCCTGTTCCCGGAGGACCTACGAGCAGGGCACCTTTTGGAATTTTTCCGCCCAGCTTGGTGAATTTTGATGGGTTTTTCAGGAATTCGACAATTTCCTGGATTTCTTCCTTGGCTTCGTCGAGACCTGCCACATTGTCAAAGGTGATTTTCACCTTGTTTTCTGCATCAAATAGCTGGGCTCTGGATTTGCCCACGTTGAAAATCTGTCCCCCGGGACCGGAAGGGCCGGCCATGCGGCGCATCATAAACCAAAAGAAGACGAAAAGCAGAATCAAAAAGCCAAAGCTTCCGAAATAATTGCTCCAATTTTCCTCATTGGTAACGGAAAATCCAATTCTTTGGTCTTCCGACTTCCCTTCTTCAAGGGCTTGAAAGTCAGCTTGAAATTTGTCTGATGTGGTGACTTGCAGCGCGTAATGTGGACCTTCAGGATTAAAAAAGCTGGAGTTTGCTTCCAGTTCAGTTTTGTATTTGGAGTTTTGAAGTGCGGCTGGTTTGAGTGTGATATCTACCCGGTTCATGTTTCGGACAATGACCACTTTCGCTACATCACCTGCGTTGTACATGTCCTCAAATCGCTTTTGGGTAATATCTATCACCGATCCCCGCTGTTGGATCCAAGTTAGTCCTAACAAAACCATTACTGCCGCAATAATTAACCAAAGCTGAAAATTAGGCTTTTGTGGCACTTTAGGACTTAGTTTTTTATTTTTAGTTGTATCGCTCATTTCTATTTTGGTAATTCTTTAAATTTATGCTAAAACGAATTAATCCAGTTAAAGTTCATTCGTGTTCTAGTGTATTCTGGTGGTTTTGGCATCACCCCAAAGTTCCTCTAAACCGTAGAATTCACGTTTTTCTTTGAGAAAAATATGGGCAACCACATTGACATAGTCCATGAGAACCCACTGTCCATTTGATTTACCTTCTATCTTCCAGGCGGGCGATTCTCCGGCTTTATGTACTTGTTCTTCTATAGATTTAGAAATAGCATCAATTTGGGTATCCGAGTTTCCGGAACAAATCACAAAAAAATCAGCAACCGTATTTTTGATCGTCCGAAGGTCCATCACCAAGATGTCGGAGGCTTTTTTTTCTTCCATCCCTTTGACGATAACCCTGCTCAGCGCTTCTGCTGTCATAGTATTAATTTAATTTTACAAATCATTTATTTCTTGTTTTACTAGCCAATTCTAAAATTAATGTATAAAATTCTTGCCAACACGATTTTTTTGGGGAAAGATGTTCTTTTCCTGCCAGAGTGTCACTCTACCAATGACATCTCATTGGAATTGGTCCGTCAGAGGAAGGCCAAGGAAGGAAGCATTATCATCTGCAATCATCAAACGAAAGGGAGAGGGCAAAGGGGCAATACTTGGGAAGTAGAAAAGGGGCAAAATCTAACTTTTTCTTTGGTTCTTCAACCGAATTTTTTGGATTTGAGTAAGCAATTTTACCTCAACATGATGGTTTCCAATGCGATTAGGAAGCTTTTACAAGATTATCTTCCTCAGCTGAAAGTGAAATGGCCCAATGATTTGATTGTACCTCTTGAGGGAAAAATCGGAGGGATTTTAATTGAGAATCTGGTTGGATCAAAGGGCTGGGACTTTTCAGTGGTCGGAATAGGACTTAATATCAATCAAGTCAAATTTTCTATGCCCACTGCCACCTCTTTGGGGAAGTTAACTGGATCCAATTTTGATTTGCAGGAGATTTTCCGTCTGCTGATTCCGTTTTTGGAACAGGGGTATTTGGCTTTAAAAAAGGGTAAATATTCCGAGACCAAATTGGAATATATGCGACACTTGTATCTATTTGAAGAAAGAAGTGTTTTCAGAGCCTCTGGAAATGATTTTTTTGGGCGAATTGTGGGGATAGATGAAGTGGGTAATCTTCAAATACGTGAGGATAGTGGACTTATGAGGAATTTTGGATTTAAAGAAATTAGTTTTCCAAAGTTTTGATCGTGTTTTAGATTCACGATTTAATCTAATAACTTTGAGCCCAATTCATGAATTTAATTCTTTAACTATCAATCACATGTCAGAAATCAAATCTGAGAAGTTCATTCAGTATAAAGTAAAAGATATTTCCCTGGCGGAGTGGGGAAGAAAGGAAATCAGACTTGCCGAAGCAGAAATGCCGGGCTTGATGGCGCTTAGAGCGGAATTTGGTCCCTCTCAGCCTTTGAAAGGGGCGAGAATTGCCGGATGTCTTCACATGACTATCCAAACAGCAGTTTTGATTGAGACCTTGGCTGTCCTGGGTGCTGAAGTGACTTGGTCCTCCTGTAATATTTTTTCCACTCAGGATCACGCAGCTGCTGCTATTGCAGCGGCTGGAATTCAGGTGTATGCCTGGAAAGGTATGACTGCGGAAGAATTTGATTGGTGTATTGAGCAGACCTTGTTTTTCGGAGAAGAAAAGCAGCCTTTGAATATGATTTTGGATGACGGGGGAGACCTGACCAACATGGTTTTGGATCAATATCCTGAGTTGGTAGCAGGTATTAGAGGGCTATCTGAAGAAACTACCACTGGAGTTCATCGCTTGTATGAGCGTATGAAAAATGGTACGCTTCCTATGCCGGCTATCAACGTGAACGATTCGGTTACGAAGTCAAAATTTGACAATAAGTATGGCTGCAAGGAATCTCTTGTGGACGCTATTCGTCGTGCTACCGACGTGATGATGGCTGGAAAAGTGGCTGTGGTTGCTGGATATGGGGATGTAGGAAAAGGTTCTGCTGCCTCTTTAAAAGGAGCTGGAGCCCGAGTGATCGTGACTGAAATCGATCCGATCTGTGCTCTTCAGGCAGCTATGGACGGTTTTGCTGTCAAGAAAATGGTGGATGCGGTTAAAGAAGCTGATATTGTAGTGACTGCAACCGGCAATAAGGACATCATCACAGCTGCTCATTTTAAGGCCATGAAAGACAAGGCTATTGTTTGCAATATTGGCCATTTTGACAATGAAATTGATATGGCTTGGCTGAATAAAAATTATGGTCATACCAAAAATATCGTAAAGCCTCAAGTTGATATTTATGAGGTTGAAGGAAAAGAAATTATCGTTTTGGCAGAAGGCAGGTTGGTTAACCTAGGCTGCGCAACTGGTCATCCTTCTTTTGTCATGTCCAATTCCTTTACCAATCAGACTTTAGCTCAATTGGAGCTTTGGGCTAACTATAAAAATTATGAGACGGGAGTTTATGTGTTGCCCAAGCATCTGGATGAGAAGGTGGCAGCATTACACTTATCTAAATTGGGGGTTGAGTTGGATACCTTGTCTGAAGATCAGGCACAATACATAGGTGTTGAGGTCAAAGGGCCATTCAAACCAGAATATTACAGGTATTAATTCCAAATTTCCCTTTTTAAGACCCGGACTTGGTTCCGGGTTTTTTGGTTTTAAGGTTTTTTTATGGAGGGTATTTTTAGCTTATATGATTATCCGCTTAGGTACAAGTGGAGATGTCTAGCCCCTACAACATTTTGAAAACAAAAAAACGAAGCTTTTACGCAATTATTTATAGAGTCAATTGGTTAAGTGAAACATGACCTTTTTCTCAAATGGATACTTTATTCCGTTTTTTTTCGTTCTTTTGGCTTGATCCAAAAGAACCAAAAGATCAAGATTTTTCAAAGCTCCAACCGCACAAAAGCCCCCGCGCCCCTCGCTGAAAAATCTTCCCACCGCACCCTACCTAATTTCATTTGCAGAAAAATTAACGATTCCACAGGTTGTATTTATTAGTTTAAAAGGTAAGACTTTATTTGTTGGATACTATTTTATTTAAAAACCAAATTATATTTGGCTACTTGTATATAAGCGGATATTCATATTAGCTTAAATGAAACTGAGCTTTGTTTTGCCTAAATCAGACAAAATCCAGTCTGCGGGTAGGAATCCTATTATATACTTTCCCAATGACAGGCAGATAGGATATTTTTTCTTTCAAATTCCACCTTTGAACACTAAATTCGGCAAACTCAAACAAGAAATCCCATGAATTTTACTGAAGGAATGTTGAAAGAAGGTGCATTGAGCGGCAAGAATATCCTGATCACAGGTGGTGGAACCGGCTTGGGCAGATCGATGGGGGAATACTTTTTGAAATTGGGGGCGAACTTGGTCATCACCTCTAGGAAGCTGGATGTGCTTCAGGAGACAGCCAAGGAGATGATGGGGAAAAACGGAGGAAAAGTGCTCCCCTTGGCATGTGATGTTAGGGAAATAGCCCAAGTAGAATCTATGTGGGCTGTGGCAATTGCAGAGTTTGGAGAAATTCATGTGGTATTAAACAATGCTGCCGGAAACTTTATCAGTCCAACAGAACGACTTTCCGTCAATGCATTTAACACGGTGTTGGATATTGTTTTAAAAGGCACTTCTCAAGTCACCCTCACCTCAGGAAAGCATTGGATTGCTAATAAGCAAAAAGGGGTCTTTTTAAATATTGTGACCACCTATGCCTGGACGGGCTCGGGGTATGTCGTTCCTTCTGCTGCAGCGAAAGCTGGAGTATTGGCCTTGACTCGCTCCTTGGCTGTGGAGTGGGCAAAATATGGAATACGGTCCAATGCCATTGCACCCGGACCATTTCCCACAGAAGGAGCCTGGAGTAGGTTGCTGCCCGGGGATTTGGTCAAAAAATTTGACCCTGCGAAAAAAGTTCCTGTGGGCAGGGTAGGAGAGCATCAGGAATTGGCCAACTTAGCCGCCTATCTTGTTTCGGATTTTTCCGCCTATGTGAATGGCGAGGTAATTACGATTGATGGAGGGGAATGGCTTAAAGGTGCCGGAGAATTTAATAACTTGGAGATGATACCTCAGGAAATGTGGGATATGATGGAGGCATCTCGCGGAAAAAAGCCATGAGCCCCAAAGTGATTTGGGGCTATCTGAAATCAAAATGGCAAATCAGGAATTTGTGATTTCAGCTTTAATCTAAAAACCACTGCAAAAAAAATAGGATTTGCTGACCATTGCCTTTAAGTCTCTTGAACAGGGTAAATGGGTTGACTAGGAAGATCAATAAAGGACAGATTTGTTTGTTTTATTGTCTATATTTCGGCCGTATAAATTGACTTTAAGCCCAACCTACTTGACCATGAGAAATCGTTGCTTTTCCCTTCTTCTTACGCTTTTTGTTGCTCTTTCCTTTCCTAACCTTGCGCAGCAACAACTCCAGCCCGTTACGGTAAACCAAAGTCAGCCTGTTTTACTCGATCGGATCAACAAAATAAATTCGATGCTGGATGAGGCCATTGCTAAGGAGCAAATTCCAGGTCTGGTAGCCATGATCGTAAAGGATGGGAAAATCATTTATCATACAGCCAAGGGATTTGCGGATGTAGAAAGTGGGAAAAAGATGGAAAAAAATTCCATTTTCCGAATTGCTTCCCAGACGAAAGCGATTACTTCCACGGCCATTATGATCCTTTGGGAGGAGGGAAAATTCCGATTGGATGATCCGATTTCCAAATACATTCCGGAATTCAAAAATCCACAGGTATTGAACACCTTTCGGTATGCCGATACGACTTATTCGACCAAACCCAGCAGTAGAGAAATCACCATCCGTCATTTGTTGACCCATACTTCTGGATTGGGTTATGGTGTCATTGATGGCGACGAGCGGATGAAAATGATTTATCACAAAGCAGGTGTAGTGGATTTGTTTACTACAGAAAACATCACCATCGGAGAAAGTGTAAAGCGATTGGCCAAATTGCCCCTCCACCACGAGCCAGGTGCAAAATATACTTATAGCGAAGGGCTGGATGTGCTTGGGTACCTTGTGGAAATTATTTCTGGAAAGCCTTTTGATGTATTCCTCAAAGAGCGGATTTTTGATCCGCTTGGAATGAATGATACCCGCTTTTACCTAAATGATGCTCAGGCATCGAGATTGGTAACCGTACACACCCGAAAAGATAGCAAATGGGTATCGTTTCCGGTTACTTTTTACGATCCTGCTTATCCTAAAACCGGTGCAAAAGCCTTCTTCTCCGGAGGTGCGGGACTTTCCAGTACCACAGAAGATTATGCCAAGTTCCTTCAAATGTATCTGAACAATGGAATTTATAATGGAAAACGAATCCTAAGCCCTCTGACCATCCATACAATGATGCAAAACCAAGTTGGGGATCTATGGAATGCAGACAGATACCATGGAATTGGATTTGGAGTAGTGACAGACAAGGGGGTAGCAATGGGCGGTATGGGAAGCAAGGGTACTTTTGACTGGGGTGGTTATTTCAACACCCAGTATTTTGCCGCTCCTCAAGAAAAAATCATCGGCTTGATTTTTAAGCAAACATCAGGCGCTGGAAATGGAGACGAAACGGCATGGAAGTTCAGGCAGATGGTGTTTTCGTTGGTGGAATAAGTGTGGGATTGGTAGATTTTAAAATTGTAAAACATGCATATACGCTATTTTGCCAGTAGGGAATAAAACCGATAAATTTTTGAACCAAAAAG
>CAZNND010000028.1:0-47218 GCA_964574365.1 uncultured Limnohabitans sp. | reverse complement strand
CAATTTTCCAATTTTCCAATTTTCCAATTTTCCAATTTTCCAATTTATAAATCATGCATGTGCGCAATTTTGTAAGTAGGGAATAAAACAGATAAATTTTTGAACCACAAAGGACACGAAGGGCACAAAGTTTTTTTTTGGGTGTTTAGTATGGGATTTATCCTCGGCCTTAAAGCGATTAATTCACCTCTTTTGTAGAAATTTATGGTTTAGGGCACAACCTGGAAAAGCTAAAGCTTTGATTTCGAAGGTATAAAAATCAAAATTGAAAGTTTAGGCAGGTGTTGAATTTCTCATCCCTTTGTTTAGTTTAGGCTCTTCCTATTCATCGATTTATATCCTTGAACACAAACAAAATTAAATTTGGCTACTGGCAAGATTCCGTATATCCATAATTTATTATGTGTATCCGCTTGATTGCGCGGAAGCTTGTATTTTTTTGGCTAGGATATGAACCAGAGAAAAGGTTCTTTCTTTTAATTGATAATGTATTCATTAGTGGAATGAGTCTGAAGGAATTGTGCCATCCAAGTAAAAACAAGTACAGAAAAAAGGATTAATCACACTAGACACATAGCCCACTTAGGAGTTCACATAGAAAAAATTCGGTAAGGTTTCGAAAAGCTATGTTTCATCTTAATGCAGCCAAGTGACATATAGTCTGCTAGATACCAAGAATATGGCCTGCCACTATGTTTTCTATGTGACAATGTGGTTTTTATTTATTGACTTTTTGATGAAATAAAAATCTTTGATGATCTCGTTTATAGACGCCTACTAATGCAGGTATGTCCACCGGTTTTACTACCATTTTTTGATCTATTGGCTACGAGGTGAAAAAATTGGAATAGGATAACCTGTTTTAGGATCAAGGAAAATTCGGAGAAACAATATTTATGTGCAATTATCCGAATACACATATATTTAATTGTTTGAAAAGCTTATAAAAGTATATTCTTAGCCTATTTTTGAAATTCAATTCACTATCTAACTACATGCAAAAACTCCTGGCATCCTGCATTTTATTCATGCTCCTTGCCTTTGGGTCCTGTACCCAAGAGGATGACACTCCTATTTTGGTAGCTACTGAAGACCTCCTATTTGTAGGTGGGGACAAAATTAGAATCTCAGGTAGGCTACTGACTAACCGAGAAGTGCTAGCGACAGATCATGGCTTTTTGTTTTCTACTGAAGCCTCTTTTGCTGGATCGCAAACTCTTTCTTTAGGACAAAAAACTGGTCCAGGGCGTTTTATTGGGGAATCTTCCGGATTCAAATTCGGCCAAACCTACTTTGTAAAAGCCTATGCAGAAGTAAACGGACAGCGTATTGAAGGAGATGTGGTAGAGCTCAAAACACTGACTCCAGCTGTGACTAGCTTTTCCCCTACCTATGCTGCTGCAGGCAAGGAGATGATTATAGAAGGTAGAAATTTTCCACAAGGCACCAAAGTGTTTTTTGGAAGTCAGGAAGCCCAAGTCATCAAAAATCTCTTCGAATCTCAACTTACCCTGAAGATTCCTGCACCAGCCGGACAAGTTGTAGTACCGATCAGGTTGGTCATTAAAGATAAAGAAATCGTTCTTGATCAACCATTCGAATATCAAGCAGGAAAATTCACTAAAGTTTCCGAATTCCCTGGTCAAGCAAGAATCTACG
This sequence comes from uncultured Limnohabitans sp., assembly GCA_964574365.1. Taxonomy (GTDB): domain Bacteria; phylum Bacteroidota; class Bacteroidia; order Cytophagales; family Cyclobacteriaceae; genus Algoriphagus. The sequence goes on along the minus strand of CAZNND010000028.1, from coordinate 45,559 downwards.
ACAACACCTTCTTTACCAGTTCTACTGGCTTTCATGTGGGATTGGGAAGATTGAGGCTATCGGACTCCTATAGCGTTTTTCAGCGTTTTGACCCAATAACTGGTACCTGGACTGAGGTCAGCTTTCCGGGAAATCCAAGAAGATCTGCTTTTTCATCCGCAAACTATCTTGGAGGAGGAGCCTTGGAAGTGGATCGTGATGTGTTTCGATTTGAACGTAGCTTTTATAAAATCAATGGAAGTTCTTTTGATCGACTACCTGATCTTCCTTTCGATACCCGCGGGGCGACAGCAGTAGAATGGAATGGGAAGCTTTTCCTTTTTGGGGGTAAAGACTTTGGTGGTGGTAATGTCAAGGAATACGACTCAGGCACTCAAACTTGGAGCCAAAAGGGATCTGGTCCGTTTGTGGACGGCAATGTGGTTGCTTTTCACTATGGAGAAAGGATATTTTTATTAGGCAGTTTAGGGCAAGTCTGGGAGTACCTCCCTGGTCAAGATTCTTGGAGAGCGGTGACTACATACCCAGGAAATACTGGACAAGGCTTTCCCATTGCTATGGTGATCGGCAGTAAGGCCTACCTTGGACTATACCGGCGCACGCAAGAAATCTGGGAACTTGATTTAGAAACCGCTAAATGGAAATCAAAAAATCAAATCGGTGGCTTTCCACAAAGCATCAATGTGGGCTATTTTAAATTCAATAATGCCATTTATCTGCTAAGAGCACCTGAGGAATCCACTAGTGGTACCTTGCCAATGGAGCTGTATAAATTTGAACCTGATGCGATCTAAGCCTGATTTTATGAAAAACATTCTAGTTTTCACCCTCCTACTTTTTGCACAACTTACCACATATGCGCAGACGAATGCCATAAAAAGAGAAGTGGTAGGCAGAGATATCGGTCAGCTCAAAGGCATAAAAATCGGAGGCAGGATCATCGATGAAATCACTGGTCAAGCTCTTGTGGGGGCCACAGTTCGAATACCGGAATTGGATCTCACCCGAATTACGGACAACAATGGCAGCTTTGACCTTGTCGTGGACAGGGCTGAATACACACTGGAATTCCGCTATGTGGGCTATGAAACCAAAATCTATCCCATTACCGCAGTGGGTGACGGTAGATTATCTATCCGAATGCTCCAGGAAGATTTCACGCTGGATGACGTGGTAATCTATGGAAGTGACCCGGAAAAAAACATCCGGTCAACCAATATGGGCGCAGTAACGATTAGCGTCAATACCATGAGGGAACTGCCTCCATTTTTGGGGGAAGTGGATATTGTAAGGTCATTAGCCACCCTTCCCGGAGTCAGTCAGGTTGGAGAAGCCTCTTCAGGCCTGAATGTTCGTGGTGGGGGTGTAGATCAAAACCTCATTCAATTTGCAGGAGCTCCCATCTACAATCCTTCCCATATGTTTGGCTTGTTCACGGCATTCAATCCTGACATGGTAAATGACGTCACGCTCTACAAAGCGGTGGTTCCAGCCCGATTTGGTGGTCGAAGTTCAGCCATTCTCGACATTCTACCAAAAGCCGGGAGTATAGACAAATGGGGAGGTGAAATGATGCTGAGCACCTATTCCGGCAAAGTATCACTCAACGGACCTCTGATCAAAAACAAGGTTTCCATCCTAGGAGGATTCAGAATTTCCTACATCAACTGGCTCTTGGAATCACTAAGCAATCCAACCCTCAATAACTCCAAGGCGAATTTTTACGATGGTAACGTGATCATCAATGCACCGATTTCTGAAAAAAATGAATTTACCTACAGCTACTACACCAGCTACGACGACTTTGCTTTTGCCTCAGACACGACCATCTCTTGGCAAAACCAAGCCCACTCCCTGATCTGGAAAAGCAAACTCAACGACAAACTCAGCTTGGAAGCCAATGGGTTTTACACCTTGTATGACTACGGGATTTTCAACCAATCCGGAATCAATGACTTTGAAATCAATTCTGACATCAAAGACATGGGTGGAAGAGCCCATTTAAACTTTGCGCTAAGCGAAAATAACAAGATCACTATCGGAGGAGAATATAAGCAAGTCAGCATCCAACCAGGAGAGCTTATTCCTACGGGAGTAGAAGAGGATATCTTGCCCAAAAAGGTGCAAAACGAAGCCGGAAAAGAAATGGGGGCTCACTTTCAGCACGAACTGGAATTGGGAGAAAAAATCGGCATTTCCTATGGATTAAGATACGATCTATACCAATACCTAGGCCCACGAACCGTGCGAAGCTATCAGACAGGAAAACCCGTATCGGATGGAAGCTCCATTACAGAGACCAGCTATGAAGAAGGGGAATTGATCCAAACCTACGACGGACTGGCTCCAAGGGCTTCTTTCCGCTATTCCTTCAATAAGGCAAGTTCAATCAAATTGGGCTACAATAAAATGTACCAATTCATTCACCTGATCTCCAATACGGCAACCATTGCCCCATCCGATGTTTGGAAGTTAAGTGATGGATTCATCAAACCTCAGATTGCAGACCAGCTTTCACTGGGATTTTACAACAACTTCAAAGGGAATATCTTTGAAACTTCGGTGGAGGTTTATTACAAAGACTTGCAGAATGTCGTCGAATACAAAGATGGGGCAAACCTAATCCTTCAAAATCACCTCGAAACCGAATTGATCCCTGCTCAAGGCCAGTCTTTTGGTGCAGAATTTTATGTGAAAAAGAATTTGGGTCGATTGACAGGATGGGTATCTTACACCTACTCCAGAGCACTCAGAAGGGTCATCACTCCTTTTGAAGAAGAAAACATCAACAACGGCAAGTGGTATGCTTCCAACTTTGACAAACCGCATGACCTCACCCTAATCGGAAATTACAAGGTCAGTACCAACACTTCTATCTCGGCGACTTTCGCCTACAGCACAGGAAGACCGATTACTTTCCCCGATGCGAAATTTGACTTCTCAGGAAATAACCTGGCCTACTTCAACAATAGAAACCAGCAGAGACTTCCTGATTTTCACCGATTAGACATTGCTCTCAACTTTAAGCTGAAGGGTACAGGCAAATTCTACGACGGAAATTGGACCTTCTCCATCCTGAATGTTTATGGTAGAAAAAACCCCTTTTCCATCTTCTTTGACGATTCACCGGGGCAACCTCCACAGCCACTCCGATTGGCCCTCTTGGGCATTCCACTTCCTAGTTTGAGTTACGCCATTAAGTTTTAAACAATGCTGAAACGACTAATTTATATATTCTTTTTGATCCCCCTTTCCTGCATCGACCCCTATCAAGTAGATGTCCCCGAGGGTGAACAGCTATTGACTGTAGAAGGGATCATTTCCACGGGACCGGGACCTCATGCGATTACTTTGACCAGAAGTGCTACCTATGGCAGCGTGTTTCAGGGCCTGATAAGACCTGTCTCTCAAGCCACTGTAGTTGTAAGAGATAATGAAGGTAATGTGACCTTTTTGACAGAAGATGCGGAAGCAAGAGGCACTTACTTTACCCCTACCAATTTCCAGGCAGTGGTAGGCCGATCCTACACCTTACAAATCTTAACCGTAGAGGGAAAAGTATATACCTCTACTCCCGAACGTGTCGAATCTGTACCGGCCATATCCTCTCTTCAAGTAAGAACGGTAACAATTCCTTCCAATGGAAGTGAAGCACCCCGCTCAGGTGTTCAGCTCATCGCAGAAGTAAACGACCCTGCAGACCAGGATAATTTCTATTACTGGAGAAATGGACCAGCAGTCTATATCCTTGAGACTCGGCCTGACCTGTTTACACCAAGACCTTCTCCTCAAAATCCTGACAGAACCCCTCAACCAAAACCCTGTTGCATTCAGTGCTTTCGAACTGAAATCAGCAATAATCAAAGCCTCTTTGTGGTCAATGACGATAACTTCAATGGACTTGCAGCCAGGATTCCTGCCTCCTTCATTGAAGATAACGGACTACGGTTTGTCAATAAGTTTCGAATAGACCTGAAACAATACAGCATCTCACAAGGTGCCTATAGATTCCTCAGGCTGGTAAAGCAACAAGCAGAAATCAGCGGCTCGATCTTTGACCCTCCTCCGGCAACTATCAGAGGCAATATGATCAGCCTGGATAATCCTGATGAGGTCGTACTTGGCTATTTCATGGCAGGAGGTGAAACCACCCGAAGGATTTACATAGACAAAAATGACTTAACCATTAAGCAAAATCGTGCTATCATACCCGATGATTGCAGAGTAGTATCGGGAGCATCTGTCGATTCACCTGCCGACTGGAATCCATAAACCAACAAACGAGACTGTCTCATAAAAAAGTATAAGGTCACGTCGAGTTAAGTCGAATGCCACTTCTAGCGATCTTGGTCCCATTTTGACTACGCCAAATGTGACAAACTTTACCACAGAGACCACCTCGTTTTTTTATGGACGGATAACCTCAATACCACTCCTGCTCTGCAAAACGGATCCCTCGCTTTTCCATTTCCTTCAAAATAGGAAGGTAGATTTGCGGGAATACGGGAAGATGCAGACCTGAACCTTTTATTTTCCCATCTAAAAACAAATCCACAGCGATTGCTAAAGGCAATCCGACCGTCTTAGCCATGGCTGTAGATACCGAATCCGTTCCGATTTCTACCAAACTAGAGGTTAATTTTTTGATGCCTTTTTCCGTCTTGATCTCAAACTGATGCTGCATCACAATCATATCCCTGTCTTCGGGTTGAAGCATCCAGTCTTTTTCCAAAATAGCCTGCAAAAGCTGAGCAGAACTTCCTGAGATCTTGGGTAGCTTTCTATTCTCAAAAAATCCCAGCCACTGCAACTTCTCAAAAGTCGGAAAGTCCAGGTCAGGGATCAGCTCCGACAATTTTTCCTTTACGCTGAGGGTAGCTGACCAAGGCAAAAAAGCATTTAGCAAATTTAGGTAAGTGCTCCCCTCAGGTAAGTCCATTTGGCAACTGTCATCAGTCATTCCCAACTGTACAAACACATCCCAAGCTTTACAAAATCCCGCTCTGCGTAGCGTACCTCGCAGCATCGTAGGAATCCCTTCCAAGCCATAAACCTTACGATAACTCAACGAATCCCGATTGGGATACCCTTCAAATTCTCCTAAACCTGGAAATTTGATGGTTTCAATCCGCTTGAATAGTTGATGATAGGGGACATACTTTAGCTCTCCTTTTTCGATAAACCTCGAGGTCCCCTGTCCGGCCAACACCACATTTCGGGGATTCCAAGTAAACTTGTACTTCCAGGGATTATCCTCGCTTTCAGGGGCAATTAGGCCGCCGCAATAGGATTTGAAAGAGATGATTTCCTCACCTTTAGCTTTCGTCTCATGAATGATTTTCATGGCCGACAGATGATCGATCCCCGGATCAAGCCCACATTCATTGAGAAAAAATAGCCCTTTTGCCTCAATTTCTGGTTTCATTAGCCTAAGAGCCTCGCTTTCATACGATGCTGTGAAAAAATGTTTATCGAGTTCGAGACAATCCTTTGCCACAACAGGGTGCAAAAATGCCGGAAGCATAGAAATGACCACATCAGCTTGGTTGATCAAAGCTTTTCTTACTTCGGCCTCATCTATTTGGATCGCTGCTGCTTGGGTGTACGGCCGGTTTCTAAGTTTTGTATTGGCAGCAACATCATCCAAATCTGCCAAAAGGAGTTTTCGCCCTTTTTCCAAGCAAGAATCAGCCAAATAATCAATCAGGTAAGTCGATGATTTGCCCGCTCCCAGGATCAAAATAGTCTTCATATACTTGGGTTTATCAGGCTAATTTGACCTTTTTTTTTGGTGCGAAAAAGGCAGCTGACCAAGAATTAAGGAACAATTCCTTACTTTGACCGTTAGGTTTTTCCCAAACTGATTTTTGACTGTGAAAAAAATTAACCTGAGTACCGACATCGAAGAATTACTTCCGGAGGAATTGGAAGCTACAGAGCAATTGCTTATCAACCGAGCTAAAGAAGTATCCAAAAGAGCCTATGCCCCCTATTCAGGGTTTCATGTTGGCGCGGCAGTTCTTCTGGAAAATGGCGAAATTCTTCAATCTTCCAATCAGGAAAATGTAAGCTTCCCCACGGGAGTCTGCGCTGAGCGATTGCTGTTGGGCTATGCCGGTGCCAATTATCCGGACGATCCGCCTATGATGCTAGCGATAGTCGCACAGCGAAGTGGAGAAGAAACCTGGGCTGGGGTGTCTCCTTGTGGAGTCTGCCGACAAACCATCAATGAAGTAGAAAACCGATTTGAAAAACCCATCACGATGCTGATCCTTTGCTCCAACGGAAACGTGATGCGGATTAAGGGAATTGCCAACCTTCTGCCTCTAAAGTTTGACGATCTCAACAGCTGATCGGTGAAAAAGTCCATCCAGTTTTCCTTTGAGGCGCAATATTACCTTTCCCATGAACCAACAGGCCGAGAAAAAGACCTTTGGCTGGTCTTTCATGGCTATGGACAGTTAGCGGAGTTCTTCATCCGAAAATTTCTTCCTTTTGATTCCCCAAATCGAGTGATACTTGCTCCAGAAGGGACGAATTATGGGTATTTGAAGGAATTTCAGGGGAGAGTGGGCGCCAACTGGATGACCAAGCACGAGCGGGAAGTTGCCATTGCCAACAATCATCGCTATTTGAATCTTCTCATGGAGAACACCTTGAGGGAATTTGAGCAGCCACCCAAAATCCATGTTTTGGGGTTTTCACAGGGGGCAGCTACCTGTACGCGTTGGGCGAGCCAATGGGAGGGTCAAATCGACACCCTGGTGCTTTGGGCGGGCGGCTTTGCCCAAGATCTTGCGATTGATTTGGCTAAAGAAAAATTTGAGCATACCGAGCTTATACTGGCCTTTGGGGAACAGGACGAATTGATCCTGGAGGATCACAAAAAACAGCAACTGGATCTGGTGCAAAAGCTGGGCAAGCGGCTGATTCTATTGAACTTCCCTGGAGGTCATGAATTGGAAGTCAGTTTGCTGGGAAAAATCATGAATCGGGAATTTTAGTCTAATTTTTGCTCCTCAGATTACCATGTTTCAAACAATTTGTTGAAATTTCAGCTTCAATAATTTTTCCAAAAAATGTTGTACTCAATCCATGCTTTCGCTTACTGAAAAAGAGGTAGATTTTATTGCAGCCCAATTACTGAAAGGTAATGTCTGCTTTTACCAAATCGACAAGAAAAAAATTCATCACATGCCGGATGATGAAGACTATTTCAACTATGATCTTACTGAAGAAGAAGAAGACATCTTGGACGAAATCGAAGATCAGCCAGAAAATTTTGCAGAATTTACCAAAATGGAACCTGCTCAAGAACATCAGATGATGCAGGATTTTATCGACCGAAAGGTAAAAGAAAGAAACCTCGCCGAAGACTTGGTCAATGCCTTAAGTAAACCAAAAGCAGCAACTGGATTCAAATTTCTTATCGACGAATCAAAGTATAAAAACGAATGGCTAGACTACAGAAAAGGAAAGTATTCCGATTGGGTCAAGGAGCAAATTGATTCTTTCAACTATTCAGAAGATTAATACAAAGCCGTCCTGAACTTATTTCGGACGGTTTTTTCTTTTCAATTCTTTGGACTAGTTTTCAGAATGGCAAGTTTTTCCATCAGAAATCAGCTTCGGCCTGGAGACCTCAGTCAAGTAGCTTTGCTTCACGCCAAAATTTATTATGGTGAACAAGGATTTGGGATTGGCTTTGAAGCGTATGTGATGGAAAGCCTTGTGGAGTTTTATTTACAATACGACGAAGAAAAAGACCGGGTATGGGTAGTCGAGGAGTCGGGTGTCTTGATTGGATTTCTTTTGCTCATGCACCGACCGGCAAATCAGGCACAGCTCAGGTATTTTATTTTGGAGAAAAATTATCGGGGTCAAGGCATTGGCCGAAGCTTGATGAATGAATGGATAGAATTTTACCAGGCAAAGGGTTATGAAAGTGCCTACTTGTACACCACTTCAGGTCTAGATTCAGCGGTGCACCTGTACGAGCATTTTGGCTTTAAAAAAGTCTCTGAAAAAGCTTCGGATAACTTCGGAGTACCACTTAACGAAATCCGATTTGAATTGAAATAAATCAAAGATATGAAACAGGTAACTTTTTGCTTCCTTTTTATGGCCTTCTGGTCAGGGGCTTTCGCCCAAAATTGGGACTGGGGAGGGCCGATCGATCCCTTGCAAGCCAAAATGAAGGTCTTGCATTACCGCTTGGAACTGGAGATTTTACCTGAAGCTCAGCATATCCAAGGCTCAAATACCATTACTTTTTCGGCAGATGAAAAATTGGATACCCTCCGATTTCAACTCATCAATGATTACCAAGTGAACAAGGTCCTGATGGATGGAGAAGAAGTCAAATTCAGGCACCAAAATGACCTGTTGGATATCATCCCTGTGGATTGTACCTTCAATCAGGTCCAGATTTTTTATGGCGGAAAAACCCCAATTGCCCAGAACCCACCTTGGACAGGTGGCTTCACCTGGGAAAAAGACCTGCTGGAAAATCACTGGATGGGTTTATCCTGCCAAGGGGAGGGAGCTAAAGTCTTTATGCCGGCCTTGGATCATCCTTCCAGCGAGCCAAGCCAAGGTGTGGATCTGATTTTCACCGCAGCAAAACCCTATCTTGTCGCTTCCAACGGTCGACTGATTGACACCCAAGAGTCCGGACAAAAAATTACTTATCACTGGCAGACCGACTATCCCATCAGCAATTACAATATCAACTTTACGCTTGGGGTTTTCCATGAGGAAAAGCTGGACTTTACATCCGTTTCGGGTGATGTGATTCCCATGCAGGTTTGGGTATTGCAGGAAAATCGAGCTAAAGCCAAAGGGCTTCTGGAAAATCTCAAGGTAAGTACCCAAACGCTCGAGAAGTATTTTGGTCCTTTCCCTTTTCCAAAAGATAAAATCGCAGTGGTAGAAACTCCTTATCTCGGTATGGAGCATCAGACGATCAATGCCTACGGGAATAATTTTCAAGCTGTCCCTATGGGGAAGGTAAACTACGATTGGTTGCTGCACCACGAGCTCGGACATGAGTGGTTTGGCAACAAGGTCTCCGTAAGCGACTGGGCGGATATGTGGATTCATGAGGGTTTGACTGCCTATGGAGATTGGCTGTTTTATTGGGAACATGGCGGTCCGGAGGCCTATTTTGCCAAAGTCAAGGCGGAATCCAAGCGTATTCCGCACTCCAAATCGGTTGTTAGTCCGCCCAATTCCACCGAAGAGCAAGCTTATCACCCGGAGATTTATACCAAAGGGGCTTTAGTCATACATGCCTTACGCGGGGTGTTGGGCGATGAGTTGTTTTTCTCGGCGATCAAGGCCTTTGTGATGGACGAGCGCTTTACTTACCTCAATCAGGTAACCACCAAAGACTTTACGGATTTTATCCAAAACTACACCGGAAAGGATCTTCAGGGATTTTTTGACCTGTATCTGTATTCCACATCGATTCCCAAATTGAAGGTAAGTAAAAAGGGAAAAGATGGTTATTTGATTTCCCTTCAGGGAATTGATTTTGAGATGCCTGTGGAAATTGAAACTTCGGAAGGGGTGCAGCGAGTACCTGTCGGAAAAAAAGGAGTGGAAGTCAAAAGTAAAACACCTCCGATAATTGATTCAAGGGCTTGGTTGATGCTGGAGCGATAACGCTAGTTATGTTCAGTTTTAAAAATCAAATGATGTTTAAAAATGAATACTTCAATGCCCTAAACCTTAACTGAAAGGCATTTAAATAAAGTTTTTTGGAAGACTCATCCAGATAGCTTCTTGCTGTAAGTGCCATGACTTCTGATTTTGGCAATAAAAATTCGTTCATAATCTTGATAAGTCGGGATTTCAGCAACCCTATTTTCAAACCAAATTCCCAAAAGTCATCAAATCCTAATAAACCAGATGCTTCGTAACTTTTCGTGTAGTAATCATCTTTGAACAAACCGTCTTTTAGTGCAAGTTGTGGATCTTTCACATGAAGCCCTGTGTTTATCAAATCATATCCAGGGCTCAATACATAATCTCCTTGTGGTGTCTCTAAAAGACTGAAGTTTTTTAAATGAGCATCACCGTTTGAAAACAGGAAATTGAAAATGACCAGTTTGAATAATTCCTCCAAAGCAACCGGATAGGCCACTACATACCTTTTTATAAGTTCGGCGATTTCCTCATAACTGGAATTGTATTTGAATTCCTCTCGATCGGTTTCTTTGGTTTTGCCTGAAAGTGTGGCAAAATCTTCCTTCCCTAGCTTTTTTCCTGTGTGAAAATCGATATCAAATCTTTTAGTCAAATAGGCAGGTTCACCATTTCTAAAAAAGATCAAGCCATTATCTGCCACCTTTAATCCAAAAACTTGCCTGGCTATTTGCATGGTTAAGTGTTCATTGGCAGGAACCATATTTACCCGCTCCATATCCCTTGGAATGGGTTTGAGGATGTACGTTCCCTTTTCTCCCTCCTTAGTCAGGCGAACTTTTCCATTCTCCCAAATCACAGAAAGCTTTTCCTGAGCACCCGAAATTGAAATTCGCTTTCTATTTTCCATCATTTCCTCCATTTCAAATTCATCGTTAGGTTGATGGCTTTCGTAAGAAAGGAAATGGGAAGTTTTGCGACCACCAAATAGTTGGCGAAGCCCCAAAGGACTGTAATGGTCAAATCCTTGTTTGAGTGTGATCGGACAGTTAACCAGTTTGGCCTCCATTGCTTAGATTTCTTTAAGGGTAACAGCCCCAATGGTATCGGTGGTGGCAGTTTGGAGTAATAAAGAGAAAAAATCGTTTTCATCGATCTGCAACCTTCTTGCCTGTAGTTTAAGGTTTACACCTTCTGAAAGCATATTGAAAAAGAAGGGAAACAAATGATCAGAAACAAATTCCTTTTTCACTTTTGGAAGGGTTAGACTGATCGAAGGTTTGTTGGAATCACCAAACCAAACCTCATCATAAATAAATCGGTAAAGCTTGGGCCTTTCTTTGATCAAAAGCCCAACCCGCTCTCCATTTCGATAAACTAAAGCAGTCCTCATTTACCAGTTTTTTTTAGACCAAGGCTTAGCTCCAATCCCAAAACTTCAGCTAATTGGTTTAAAATTTTCAGGGATGGATTAAACTGGCCTCTTTCTAATTTATATAGCGTGTTTATACTGATTTGAGCCAGCTCAGACAAATCAGGCTGGGTAATCCCCAATAGTTTCCTACGTTCCCTAATGATACACCCAATCTCTTCTTTTGTCATTATTATATGATTTTGATACTTCTTGAAGCTGAATTTAATTCAATTTATACAAAAATCATATTATAATAGGAATTCTAATATTTTCTAAGTTCAGAACCTAAAAATGTTATTAATTTCATAATAAAATGTGATTTTTAAAAAAATAGGTCTGAACTATACTTTTTGTACAAGAGGTCAGAATTGAAGTCCTTGAATAAATAGATCTAGAAGAGGGACAAAAAAAGCCCCGAATCGCTTCGGGGCTTTCTGTTTATAGGCCAAATTCAGCCTTGATTTTATCGACGTAGTCCAGCTTTTCCCAGGTGAACAGTTCTACTTGTAGAGTTTTCGATTCTTGGTATGGAGACTTGAATACTTTTGTCACTACCTCATTGGCTCTGCCCATGTGGCCGTAAGCTGCGGTCTCCTCATAAATCGGATTTCTCAGCTTCAGTCGCTGCTCAATTGCATAAGGACGCATATCAAAGATCGCCTCCACCTTTTTGGCAATCTCACCGTCAGTCAAATTAACTTTGGCGGTGCCGTAGGTGTTGATGTAGATACCCATGGGTTTGGCCACCCCGATCGCATAGGACACTTGAACCAATATCTCATCTGCCACACCTGCAGCTACCATGTTTTTGGCAATGTGACGGGTAGCATAAGCTGCTGAACGGTCCACTTTAGATGGATCTTTTCCGGAGAAAGCTCCTCCACCATGTGCTCCCTTTCCTCCATACGTATCCACGATGATTTTTCTTCCAGTTAAGCCGGTATCGCCATGTGGACCACCAATCACGAACTTGCCTGTTGGGTTGATGTGATAGGTAATTTCGTCGGTGAATAATTTCTGTAGCTCAGGCTTAAGCTGGGCCTTCACCCTCGGGATCAAAATAGTGATGATATCAGATTTGATTTTGGCGAGCATCGCTTCTTCCTCATCAAAGTCATCGTGCTGCGTAGAAACTACGATGGCGTCAATTCGCTGTGGCACATTGTCATCACTATACTCAATGGTCACCTGAGACTTAGAGTCCGGACGTAGGTAGGTGATATCTTTGTTTTCCCTGCGAAGGGCCGCGAGTTCACGTAGGATCATATGAGACAGATCCAAGGCCAAAGGCATGAAGTTTTCGGTTTCATTGGTTGCATAACCAAACATCATTCCTTGATCTCCGGCACCTTGCTCTTCAGGGTTTTTACGCTCTACCCCCTGATTGATATCGGCAGACTGTTCGTGGATCGCAGAAAGTACCCCACAGGAATTGCCCTCAAACATGTATTCACTCTTGGTGTATCCAATCCGATTGATTACATCGCGAGCAATCTTTTGCACGTCTAGGTAGGTATTGGATTTCACTTCACCCGCCAAAACAACCTGTCCCGTGGTAACAAGTGTTTCGCAAGCTACTTTGGAACTTGGATCGAAGGCCAAAAAGTTATCGATCAGCGCATCGGAGATTTGGTCAGCGATTTTGTCTGGGTGACCCTCAGACACTGACTCCGAGGTAAATAAATATGCCATAAACTAGGTGATTGATGCAAAATAAGAAATGTCCCAAAATTACAGGAACTGAGGGAAATAAAAAATTAGAATAAGGCTCGGTTTGCTTTTTATCTAGCGAGACGATATGGAATAACATAGAAATTATAAATAGTCTTAAAGCCATGGTTTGGATTCCGCCCTGCCAGCCATTATCTTCGAAATAATCCTTTCCCCTCGCTATGATGCGTATCTGTTCCGCTACTCTTCTTTCCTTGACCTTAGCTTTACTCATCAGCTGCCAAAAACCTTTGCCTGATTCTGAGTCAACCTCCAAAATTTCCGCCAAGCATTCGGATTTGGTGAAGCTTTTTTCCGAATGGCGCAGCTTTGAAACACCACCTTTTTGGGAAGGGGCTCCTGACTACAGAAAGGCAACTTTTGACGAACGAATGGGCGAATTTGAAAACCTAAGAGAAAAACTGTTTCGCATGGATACCACGGGCTGGACTATTTCGCAGCAAGTGGACTGGAGGGTTGTCTGGGCGGAAATGAATGGCTTTGATTTCAACTATCGAGTGCTAAAGCCCTGGGAACGGGATCCGGCCTTTTACAAATCTATTTGGATGGAGCGAAGCGATGTACCTGACCATGAAGGGCCGACGCACCATGGAATAACGGAAGTTTGGCAGTTTTCATTTCCACTAAACACAGAGGATAGATCTGTTTTCCTTCCTAAAATCCAATCCATTGTCTCACTGAATCGCCAAGCTCAAGAAAACCTAAGCGGAAATGCAAAAGAACTTTGGGAAGCAGGCATACCCACCATCGAGGAGCAAGTCAATGATCTCGGTTCCTTATTGAATTTGCCAGGAATCAAAGAGGATCAAGAACTCATGGAGGCTATCCAAAGTGCTTCTCTTTCAACCAAAGAGTTGGTAGTTTGGCTTCAGGCGGAGACTCCGAAAAAAACAGAGCCATCAGGAATTGGAAAAGAAAACTACACTTGGTACCTTCAAAATGTCCACCTAGTGCCGCTGACTTGGGAAGATGAAGTGACGATTCTGAAGCGGGAACTCGCCCGTGCCTGGAGCTCACTCAAATTGGAAGAGCACCAAAACCGGAATCTTCCCCAGCTTTCAGAAGCAAATACTCCGGAAGATTTCGAAAAGCTAACCGAGGAATCCATTCAGGAATTGATGGCTTTTTTGGATAAACAAGAAATTGTCACTGTAAAGGATTATTTCGAGCCGGCATTAAGAGCACATCAGGGAAGTTTTATTCCAAAAGAAAAGCGAAATTTCTTTACCATCGGGATGCACATTGATCCCCTTCCGCTCTATTCCCATTTTTACCATTGGTTTGAGCTGGCAATTATGGATAATGAACCACATGACAGCCCAATTCGAAAAGGCCCTTTGCTATACAATATCTTTGACTCCAGAAATGAAGGCACTGCCACGGCCGTGGAGGAGATGTTCATGGATGCCGGACTATACCAAAACTCTCCCCGCTCCCGCGAAATTGTCTATATCATGATCGCCCAGCGGGCTGCTCGAGGCTTGGGATCGCTTTATGCACAAGCCAACGAGATGACGATGGTCGAGGCAGGAGGAATTCATTCAAATTATACCCCGCGAGGCTGGATGAAGACGGAGAAGGAATTGTTGCTATTTGAGCAGCACCTCTACATGCGTCAGCCCGGGTATGGATCGAGCTACATCAGTGGAAAACACTTACTGGAAAATGCCCTAGCAGACTATGCCCGAGTCAAGGAAGAAAGAGGGGAGGAATTCAAACTCAGAGAATTCTTTGATCAGCTGAATGCCATCGGTGGGATTCCGATTGCTTTGGGTCATTGGGAGATGACAGGGATTGATCCATTCGGGGAAAAAGACAAGTAGTAAGGCAAATGAGTCGAAATCACATATTAAGTTCCAAAAACGTGGAAAAAATCACATATTCGGAACTTAATGTTTGATTTTCAGATAAAATGAACTCATCCCAGGGTAAAAATGGCACAAGGCAGGTACTCAATACTTATCATTTTCTACATCCCTGTTTCCAAGATCTTTTATTGACTTTTTACGGCTAAGGCTAAGAAATCCTGAGTTCGATCTGCCAAAAATAGTGGAATATTAATCAAGCCTTCCTGATGGAATAGATTTCTCATCGAATACTTCAATTTTACCTTTGGATGGTTTTCTTCATAATACACTGCCAAGCTTCTGCTTCTGGTATTCTCTCCGGATTTGACTTCGACTGGAAGGATTTCATTTTGGAAGGAAAGCAAAAAATCTACCTCTGCCTTGCCATTAGAAGTCCAATAGGAGGGCATCTCACCAAACTGTGGAATCAAGGATTGAAGGACAAAATTTTCAGCCAATGCACCTTTAAATTCTGAAAAAAGCTCGGTTGGATTTAGTATAGCTGTTGGCGCAAGACGTGCTTTTCGCCTCAACAATCCCACATCCAGAAAATAAATTTTGAAGGCAGCCAAGTCCTGATACACTGAAAGCGGAATCCCGACCTTGGTCACGCGACTGATTTTATAAACTAGACCAGCTTGAATCAACCAAATCAAAGCATCTTCATACTCCCTTGCCCTTGCTCCAGGTTTAACTACTTGGTAAAGAAATTTTTTGTTTTCTTTGGCAAGCTGCGAAGGGACTGAGTTCCAGATGTAGTTTATTTTTTGAATGTCCTTGACGGGAACATGCTTGGAAAAATCCGGTTCGTACGCTTGATTGATATTATCCAATAACTCCTCAACTCTTGTCAAATCGGCATTTTCAATCCATTCTTTGGCAGGTTCGGGCATGCCTCCAGAAATCATATACAATCGAAAACTCTCCAAAATCCGATTGAAAAAATAATCCGGAATAGGCTCAATCACTAGAATGGACTTGAGGTAAGATGACATTTCAGGATCTTTTTGATCAAGAAATTCTAAAAAGGTCAAGGGATAAAGTGCTAAAAAGTCAACTTTCCCGACTGGAAACCAAGAAAAATTTCCCAGCGTGACTCCCAAAAGAGATCCTGCGCCAACAAGGTGGAATGCCTCTTCCAATTCCTCGAAATATTTGAGGGAGTTCAGAGCTTCTTTGCATTCCTGTATTTCATCAAAAATGATGAGCGTAGTTTTGGGCTCGATCGGAAATCCAACTACCAGTGAAAGATTCTGAATGATTCGAAGTGGATCTTTGGTCAGCTCAAAAAACTGCTTTAAATCCGGCTGACGATCAAAATTAAAGTAAGCTGTTTTGGGGTAATATTTTTGACCATACCACTTAAGCAGGGAAGTTTTACCCACCTGCCTAGCCCCTTTAAGTAATAATGGTTTAGGTTTGGGACGCCTAGTCCAAGCTTGAAGTTTGGGAAGAACTGTTCGATCAAAAAACATCAAATCACATTTTATCTTCCAAAAATGTGTAAAAAATCACATAATCGGAACTTAAGATGTGATTTTTGATGATTTCATCCTTAAAAATGGGATAGAAGCTACCTGAAATTTATCTTTTATCCCCAATCTTGAACATTGATTATTGAGTTTGGTCATTGACCCTGCCTTTTACGCCGGAATCCAAATTTCATTTTCCAATTTCAATTCTACCCCGTTTTTTCTCCAGCTGCAGCCGGGGGCTATTGAAGGGTAGTATTTCGTTTAGAAATTCAGGCACTATCTCCTATCTCTTTATCTCTCTTATCTCCAATCAATCTTGCTTCTTGTCTCTAGCCTCTTGTCTCTCTTTTCACCAAGCCCTCCGTAATCTCATTCATCGCCTTGACTTTGTATTCAAAATCCGATTTGAGGGTCGCTCGGTAGGCATTGAGGTTTTCAAGCAGATCGTCTATTTCTTCAGGCAGTACCTCTTCGAGCAATTGACGAAGGCGCTTGGCTGTGGTGGGAGACTTGCCGTTGGTAGAAATAGCGATTTTCAAGTTGCCTTTGGTCACAATACCGCCGAGGTAAAAGTCGCATAACTCAGGCGTATCGGCGATGTTGACCAATAGAAAACGCTCCTTGGCTTCGTCCCGAATCTGTCGGTTAACGGCTTTGTTATCCGTGGCTCCAATCACCAAGTGCTTTCCTCCCAAATACTTTTCATGATAGGTATCCTCGATCAGCGTGACAGTCTCTTTTCCTTCAGCCAATTCCAAAAATTCCGGACGAAATAGGGTAGAAACCACCGTCACTTGGGCATTTGGGCTTGATTTAAGCAGAAACTCCAGCTTTTCCGTAGCCACAAATCCGCCACCGACCAAGAGAATGTTGAGCTCGTGGACTTTAAGGAAAATAGGGTAGAGATGGTTCATGTTAGAGAAAAGAGATTAGAGACAAGAAGCAAGATTTTTTGAAATGGGATTTTTGAAATACAGTAGAAATACATTAGAAATAAGATCGACTTCGTCGATCGAAATATTTGAACAACTGGACTGACTTTTTTTTCGCGAAGCTTATTTCGCAACCGCAGAGAGCCTATTTCACCGAGCACCGCGAGGTATATTTCAATCGTATTTCGCCAAGGGTATAGTTCTATCGTATTTCCAAATTAACCACTTCCCGATACACCTCCGCCAAGCGCATACTTTCCCTCACGACTTCTCCGACCACGATGACTGCAGGAGCTTCAACTTGATTTTCCAGCGCTTTTTGCTCGATGTCATAGATGTATCCGGCCGTGATTTTTTCTTCACTCGTAGTCCCGCTTTGGATGATAGCAATAGGATGGTGTTCCTTTCCGGCCTTTCGGTAGGTCTCGGCGATTTCTCCCAATTTTTTGGTGCCCATCAAAATCACCACTGTTGCAGTTGACTGAGCTGCTAAAGCTAAATCCCGGGATAATTCACCCGCCGTCGTCGTCCCGGTCACTACCCAGAAGCTTTCAGAAAGACCTCTTTTGGTTACAGGAATCCCCAAGTTCGCCGGAACGGCAATGGCTGAAGTAATACCCGGCACAACGGCCGTTGGAATTCCGAAGGCTTCGATGTACTCGATTTCTTCCCCTCCCCGACCAAAGACGAATGGATCTCCGCCTTTCAATCGAACCACGTGTCCGTGCCTTCGGGCAAGCTCCACGCAGAGTTGGTTCGTGTCTTCCTGAGGCGTACTGTGCCTGCCAACTCTTTTACCTACAAATATTTTCAAAGCAGTAGCTGGTGCATGCTTGAGCAAAACAGGATCAATCAACGCATCATAGAGCACCACATCGGCCGTGTTCAAAGCCAAGATTCCTTTCAAAGTCATCAGTTCCGGATCTCCAGGACCCGCCCCGACTAGGGTTACTTTTGGATTAATAGCTGTTCTCATGCCTCAACCTCCTCTTCCCGATAAGTTTTCAGCAGGCTGTAGATCTCCATCGCTTGCTTGGCGTAGGCTTTCGCAAATTCTTCGGAGGGTTCCAGTTGATTGATCTGATAGACTTTATCTGCAAAAGTGCCTTCCAATCGGATTTTGCCAGTTTCAACAAACTTCACATCAAAGAGGCTCACGATGCTCGCATAGCTATTGGTACTGGTATCTTCACTCAGCAAAAGCGCCTTGGCTGCGTTGATGAGGCCCGCATAGTGGTGGTAAATGCTGTCTGACCAACGTCCCTGCTCAAGGGCTTCCTGACCGTGATCCAATTTTTCCAATGCTTCCAAAAGCAAAGTCGCCACCAAGTCAATCACCACGCCGGCACATTCGCCCACGCCCACTGCCACTTCATACGCTTCCTGATGGCCCCAATCCACGGAGTCGGATGCAGTCACGGTCGAGGCATCGCTTAGCTCCTTAAGCAGGTCATAGAAGTACATTTGTCCCTGCTGATCGTAATAACTGAGGAAATCTTTACCTCCGGCATTTTTTTCAAAATCATCCAAAAGAACTCTCAAAGCCTGAGGGCCACGACGGCTCGGTACTTTGGTCACTTTGTCTGCAAATCGTCCGTTTCCATTCCCAAGATTACCTCCACCAAGAAGCACCTGTAGGGCAGGAATGACCGTTTTGCCCGCTTTCATAGACATCCCTTGAAAACCGATATGGGCCATGTTGTGCTGTCCGCAGGCATTCATGCAGCCAGAGATTTTGATCACCAAATCCTGATTTTTCAGGTAGTTTGGATATTCCTGCTCGATGACTTTTTCCAATTCCTTGGCAATTCCAGTTGAGCTGGCAATGCCTAAATTGCAGGTATCCGTACCCGGACAAGCGGTAATGTCCCCAAGGGAATTGTATCCCCTTTGGGCAAGGTTGATTTTCTTCAGTTCCTGATAAAATAAAGGCACCAAATCCTCCCGCACATCCCGAATCAGGATGTTTTGGCGCAGGGTGAAGCGAATTTCTCCAGCCGCATAGCGCTCCACCAAATCGGCCAAAGGACGTGCTTGATCCAGATAAAAATCACCTAAAGGCACCCGAACCCCGATAGATACGTAGCCTTCTTGCTTTTGTGGCAACACATTGGTCAGCTTCCAAAGCTCAAAGTCCAGTCCCAAGTCGGCAAAATTGACCTCAACAGTCGGAGGATTGGGCAGGACTCTTCCCTGCTCATAGTTTTCAAAATCAAGGGGATAGCTCTTGAACGGAAGTGCCTTTTGCTCCTTTTCTACCAAATCCAAAAACGCTTCCAAACCGATCTCCTTGATCAGAAATTTCATCCGGGCTTTGTTTCTCCGAGCTCGTTCGCCATGTCGGTCAAAAATCCGCAAGACCGCCTCGATAAATGGAATCAAGTGATCTGTTTCCAAAAATTCGGTGATCAAATCGCCATGCCTAGGTTGTGAACCTAATCCTCCTCCAAGAAGTACCCTGAATCCCCTAACCTGTTGCCCGTTTATTTCCTTGACTTTTGGGATAAAACCCAAATCATGCATATACGCCAAAGCGGTATCTTCATCGGAGGAAGAAAACGCCATTTTGAACTTTCTCCCCATTTCTTGGCAGATTGGGTTTCTCAAAAAATACCGAAAAGTGGCATCTGCGTAAGAAGTGACGTCAAAGGGTTCGTTTGGATCGATACCGGCAGTTTCAGAAGCGGTGACATTTCTTACGGTATTGCCACACGCCTCCCGAAGCGTGACATCATCCTTTTCGAGTTCGGCCCATAGCTGCGGAGTCCTGTCCAAACTCACAAAGTGAATCTGAATATCCTGACGGGTGGTGATATGGAGCCTCCCGATGGAATATTCCTCCGACACCTTGCAAATCCTTCTCAACTGTGCTGAGGTGGCCCGTCCGTAGGGAAGTTTGATCCGCACCATCTGCACGCCCTGCTGACGCTGACCGTAAACTCCACGAGCGAGGCGAAGGCTTCGGAATTTTTCTTCATTAATTTTCCCTTCCCGAAAAAGGGTAATTTTTCGCTCCAATTCGATGATGTCACGTTCTACAATCGGGTTTTCCAGTTCGGTACGAAAGCTTTGCATACATTTAAAATTTATCCCTATAGGATTAATAGGTTTTAGGTTATTAGAAAAAGCCAGGACGTTTGCCTAGGCTGATGTTATTTGTTCAGTGTTCAGTGTTCCTTCGTCCCCGTGAGTGTCCCCAATCACGGCATTATTCAATATCAAAATCCAAATGTCGAATATTGAACCTGCCTACCGCAGGCAGTCATCGAAGATTGGGATCTTGATACCAATATCTTGCTACTTACCCGCCACCGTGAGTGTCCCCACTCACGGCACAAATCAAGTTCAAAATCCAAATGTCGAATATCGAATATCGAATATCGAACGCCGAACACTGAATACTGAACTCCGAATAATGAACCTGCCTACCGCAGGCAGGTATCGAAGTTTCGCGTCTTGTTTCTTGTTTCTTGTCTCTTATCTCTTGTTTCTTGTTTCTCGCCTCTAGTCAATAAATCCCACCGACACCGTATCAAAAGTCCCCTCATCGATCAGGATGAAGGCTCCATTTGACTTGGACTGATGGTAGGAATCAAAATGAATCGGCTTGCTGAGTCTGAAGTGGACTTTGCCGATATCATTCAATTTCAACTGTTCGGCTCCTTCCGTTCCGGAGAAATCCGTAAAGATTTTGGCTTCGATCTGATCCACTTTGGCCAATACACGGTTTATACCATGCTGCAGGATATATTTTCCACCAACTTTCAAAGCCTTGCTGTTGACTTGGCAAACTGTGGCTGAGATGGTCTTTTCACTGCTAGGCACCTCACTACTTTTCACGATCATATCTCCCCGGCTGCAATCCACCTCGTCGGCCAAGGTTAGCACAATGGACGAGCCCGGAGCTGCGCTTTCCAATTCTTGGTCAAAGAAATGAATGCTCTTGATAGTGGATTCATTCCCCGAAGGAAGTACCGTCACCCGGTCACCTACTTGAAGGGAATTGCCATAAAGCTTTCCGGAAAAGCCTCTGAAATCATGGTAAGCCTCTGTTTTGGGACGGATCACCAATTGCACGGGGAATCTCGCTGCGGCGCTTTCTTGCAAGTCCTCCGGTTCGAGTACTTCCAAGTGGTCCAAAAGCGTATTTCCCACATACCAAGGCATGTATTCTGACTTTCGGGTTACATTTTCCCCTTTCAATGCAGAAATCGGGATAAAAGTGATTTGCTCTTCGGTAAACTCACTTTTCTCTACCAATACATCAAAATCCGCCTTGATCTTCAAAAACACCTCTTCGCTGAAATCCACCAAGTCCATCTTGTTGATGGCTACGACCACATGGCTGATGCGGAGGAGGTTGCTGATAAAGAAGTGGCGGTAGGTCTGCTCGATCACCCCTTTGCGGGCATCGATCAGGATGATAGCTACCTGCGAAGTAGAAGCCCCAGTCACCATATTTCTCGTGTACTCCACGTGTCCAGGAGTATCCGCTACAATGAAATTGGACTTATCGGTATTGAAATAAATATGCGCCACGTCGATGGTGATGCCTTGCTCACGCTCGGCTACCAGCCCGTCGGTGGCTAAGGAAAAGTCCAGGTAATCATAGCCCCGTTGCTTTGAGCTACGCTCGATCGCTTCGATCTTATCCGTAGTTAGGGAATGCGTGTCGTATAGCAATCGCCCAATCAAAGTGCTTTTGCCATCATCCACCGAACCAGCGGTAGCGATTTTGATGAGTTTTCTGCCTTGTATGTCCATATTTTTTATTTTGAAATACCCTGGAAACACAATGGAAATAAATTGAAATAAGCCTCACTGCGTTCGGCGAAATACAATCTTCCATCTATCCGAGTATTTCGTCCCGCTTGCGGGACTTATTTCTAAGGTATTTCTACTGTATTTCTTTTTCCTAAGTCTTGTTTCTTGCGTCTATTAAAAATACCCTACCTTCTTCCTCGTCTCCATCGCTGCTTCGGACCGCTTATCGTCGATACGGGCGCCACGCTCTGAAATCGTTGATTCTCGTATTTCCGAAACCACATCATCCAAAGAAGTGGCTTCTGAAAGCACTGCCGCGGTACAAGTCATGTCGCCAACGGTTCGGAATCTCACCATACGCTCCACTACTTCCTCGTGAGCCTCACGGAATACATGCTCATTGGCAGTCCAAATCATGCCATCTCGGAAAAACACCTCCCGCTTATGGGCAAAATAGATACTCGGAATAGCAATGTTTTCCGTGCGGATGTATTCCCACACATCGAGTTCGGTCCAGTTGGAAATCGGGAACACGCGGACGTTTTGACCGATATGGATCTTCCCATTGAGCATGTCGAATAACTCCGGACGCTGGTTTTTTTCATCCCATTGCCCAAAGTCATCCCGAACAGAAAATACACGCTCTTTGGCTCGCGCTTTTTCCTCATCCCTTCTAGCCCCACCGATACACGCATCAAACTTGAACTCTTCGATCGCATCCAAAAGTGTGGTGGTTTGAAGGGTATTTCGGCTAGCATAGCGACCGCGTTCTTCTCGCACTTTACCCTGATTGATGGAATCCTGCACATTGCGGACGATGAGTTCCAGGCCCAATTCTTTGACCAACCAATCTCGAAACTCGATCGTCTCAGGGAAATTGTGGCCTGTGTCCACGTGAAGCAATGGGAATGGAATCTTAGCTGGAAAAAAGGCTTTTTGAGCCAATCTGACTAAGGTAATGGAGTCTTTTCCGCCAGAAAAAAGCAGAACCGGACGCTCAAACTGCGCCGCTACTTCCCTCAGGATGTAGATAGATTCCCCCTCTTTGGGGTTAGGTATGAATAGGTTCATAGGAATTACGATTTTAGATTTACGATTTACGCAGTCTTCGATATTCAGCGTTCGATATTCGTTATTTCACTTTTTTATTTCAGGAAACTGCACCAAGGATCAACAGCACAATTTTCAAATTTTTAATTTTTCAATGTCGAATATTGAATAATGAATTCTTGTATATCTCTGCAGATTTCTAGGAATTAAGAGTTACGAAGTACGATTTACGAGCTTGAAATAAGCATATAAACCTTGTTTCAAATAGTTGCTATCTTTTATGATTCTGGAAATTTTTCAATCTTCCAATTTTTCAATCTCGAATATCGAATGTCGAACACTGATTATCGAAGTTTCTTTTCATGATACTTGGTACTTAGTACTTGATACTTGGTACTCATTTCCCATGCAGCCCACACTCCTTCTTCGAATCTTCCCACCACCATCTGCCGGCGCGGGAATCCTCTCCGGGGAGAATCGCACGCGTACAAGGCGCACAGCCAATGCTGATAAATCCCTGATCGTGGAGCGGATTGTAAGGAATCTTGTGCTCTGCAATGTAGGCCATCATCTCCTCAAAGGTCCAATCCAAAAGCGGATTGTACTTGATAATCTGATTGGCTTCGTCCCACTCGACGCGCTTCATGGCACTTCGATTAGCACTTTGCTCGGCACGAAGCCCGGTGATCCAAACTGCATTTCCGGCCAGTGCACGCTTCAGCGGCTCTACTTTTCTGACAAAACAGCAGGATTTTCGGTTTTCGACTGACTCGTAAAAGCCATTAATCCCGATGTCTGCCACCAACTTTTCAACGTAGGCAGTTTCCGGATAATAGACTTTGATCCGAGTTTTGTATTTGCTTTCGGTTCTAGACAGCAACTCCAAGGTCTCTGGAAACAACCTTCCGGTGTCTAGCGAAAAGATTTGAATTGGAAGCCTTTGCGAAGCGATCAACTGGGTGATCACCTGATCTTCTTGACCCAAGGAAGTAGAAAACACCACTTTTCCAGGAAAAAGATTAGCAATCAGACTGAGGCCTTCTCCAGCGCTCAGATTTGCAAGCTGAGACTCAAGATCGGACAAGTTCTGTAGCTGACTCATTAATTTTTTCTTTAGTTACATTTTCCCAAACCCGCTCATGAAGGTAGTACAGCAGGATTTTGGATACCACCTCTACCGAACCGATAGACACAGCAATCACCAACTGACCCGTGACGAAATAAGAAATCACTATGGTGTCGATGGTGCCTACCATTCTCCAGGAAATCGACTTGAGCAAGCTTTTGGCATTGCTATCCTTTCCGGGCTTAGAGTTGAAGACCTTTTTGGCGAATGAATCTAAAATCATAAAGGCTAATACGGCATAGAAAAACAAAAGTATATATTCCCTATGTTTTTTATAGGGTTAATAGACAAAAAATTTTACTCGCCTTCTAAAATATCTTGTAAGGTTTTGTTTTCCAGTATTTTAAGCGTTTCATCTCGTACTTGTGCCATGACCCGATTTATACCGCATTGGGTTTCATCTTTGCACTCGGCGCAGGGTTCGTAGTAATTGAGACTGACGCAAGGGAGCAAGGCAATTGGCCCGTCGAGCAGTCGGATCACGCGGGAGAGTGGAATGTCTTTGGGTTCTTTGATCAGGTAGTAGCCACCGCCTTTGCCTTTTTTGCTACCGAGGTAACCGGCTTTTCGGAGTTCGAGCAGGATATTTTCGAGAAACTTATGGGAAATCCCATGTTCCTCAGCGATATCATGAATCAGGACGGTCTTATTTTCCCGATGCTTACCGAGGTAAGTAAGGGCGTGAAGGGCGTACTTGGTCTTTTTGGAAAGCATGATCAAAAATAGCCGAAAAATCGGAATAGCCTAGTACGTAGATGGGGAAAGAAAAATCCCCGAGCGATTCGGGGACTTTTGAAACTTTGGGCTTTACGCTGGTAACTAGAATTAATCTTTCTAGAGCTACCTATTTTTAAATTCCTTCTTCACAACAAATTCCAAAAAGGAAGCCATAAAAAAACATATGACCAATATAAAAGCAGGAATAAAGAAAAATAATGAGTTTAATAAATGATCACTTGAATTTGTAGTGAATTTGAACCCGATTAAGTCGTAGTTAATACTCATATTAGACATTGAACCGAATAAACAATTTAACCCCATCAAAACTAGAAAGCCAACTAATAAACCACAGGCAATTTGAAAAAGATAAAGGAAATTAAGACTTAAATACTTTACCATATTATTCACATTCGCATGAATCACCTAAACAAGCAAAACAATCTGTACCACAAACGCAAAACCAATTGTTCCACCAATGAAATTCTAGACTAGTACCTTCTTCAAGACAATCTTCTTCTGGCCCTGCAAAATCAATACTGTCGCAACCTATACAACTTGCATTTGGACTGGATCTATTTAGGATACTTCGCCAAACATTCATCTTTAAATTATTAGGCTTTTCTTCAATAACCTCAAGATAATCGGTAGACGTATAAATACCGTCATTTGGAATTTCATCAAAACCTTTCCCGTTGTCTTTTAATTCTAATCCTTTGAAATACAAACCATTAGGGAGGCCAAAAAGATCTTCTTTTCTTTTAACTTCAATTGCAACCAAATATTTAGAAGTATTAATCTTAAAATTAGGAGAAGAGCCATCATTTAGTCTACCAATGTATTTTTGATGAATCGATGATATAATTGAATTTTCCCTGATTGCTAAATAGTCTTCATATGTGAATGATTCTTCAATTGCGACATTTTCTTCCGCCTCATTGAAACAAGAAGATAAAACCAACAAAAATGGTAGGAAGATTTTAATAAATTTTCTCATTATTTTTAAAATTTAGGTTTATAAATTTTTTAAAAGCCCTCAGCGCTAAAAACTTAAACTAAACATACCCCCCCTTTCATAAAGTCAAGTTTTCAACTGAAAAATATTCACCTAAAAACTATAACTCGTTGATTTTCAATGAAATTATTTTTAAATTCTTAGTAGAATGCAATTTTCAACTTGTTGGTATACAATGAGTTGCTAAATAGTTAAATTATAGTTTCAAAAATTAGATTTTTGCTAGAAATAACCACAAAAAATTCCCGACCATGGCCGGGGATTGAGCATTACAACCCTCCAAGGGTCAGGTAACCCTTGGAGGGTACTTATCTTTTCCAAACCTTCGGGGTCTTTGAGACCTCAAAGGTTTTAGATCATCTCCACGCTTCGCTTGACGAAGGCAGTGAGGTCTTTGCCGGTCAGCAAGCCCTGAGAAAGCATCGCCAAGTCGAAGGCTTGTTTGGCCAACTTCAGCTGAGCTTCTTCGCCTTCTGCTTTTAGGATCTTATCGACCACAGGATGGTTGCCGTTGATGGCAACTTTATAGCTATCTGGCAGGCTGCCATAGAAACTCATCGGTCCGCCGCCGGTCTGTGCCATGTCCTTCATTCGACGCATCCACTCTTCAATGGTGATGGTCACCGGCATTTCCTCTGGACTTAGCCCTTCGATCTCCACGCTGTAGTTTTTGTTGTTGATCGCCTTTTCAAAGACTTCCTTCATGGATTTGCTCTGATCTTCGGTAAGGAGGTTGGCATATGTGGAGTCTTTTTGAATCAGCTTCTCCACCACATCAGCATCCACACGCTTCAGCTGAGTCTTTTCGATCTTGGTCTCGATATGCTGGATAAAGTGGCTGTCGATCGGAGAATCTAGCACGAGCACATCATAGTCCTTCTTATTGGCCGAGTCGATAAAGCTGTCCTGCTTGGCTGTATTGGTGGAATACAAAAAGATCGTTTGTTCGTTTTTATCCGTCTGCACCGCTTTCACTTTCTCCCGGTATTCATCCAGTGTGAAATACTCGTTTTTGGTGTTTTTGAGCAGGGTAAATTCCTTGCCTTTCTCGTAAAATTTCTCCTCAGAGATCATGCCGTACTTCACAAATAATCCGATGTCATTCCACTTTTCCTCGTAGGCCTTGCGGTCTTTTTTGAAGAGTTCAGAAAGCTTGTCAGCTACTTTCTTGGTGATGTAGTTGTTGATTTTCTTCACGTTGCCATCAGCCTGCAAGAAGCTTCGTGACACGTTGAGCGGAATGTCCGGAGAGTCGATCACCCCGTGAAGCAGCATCAAAAACTCAGGCACAATGTCCTTCACCTCGTCTGTGATGAATACCTGACGGCTAAACAACTTGATCTTGTTTCGCTGCAGCTCAAATTCGTTTTTGACTTTCGGGAAATAAAGTACCCCGGTCAGGTTGAACGGATAGTCCACATTGAGGTGAATCCAGAAGAGCGGATCTTCGCCCATTGGATACAGACTCTTGTAGAATGCGAGGTAATCCTCGTCCTTCAGGTCGCTTGGAGACTTGGTCCAGATCGGAGAGGTGGTATTGATGATGTTGTCCACCTCGATGGACTTCCATTTTTTGTCTCCTTTGTCATCGACTCCATCCTCGACAGACTCGCTTTTGGTGCCAAACTTGATCGGCACGGGTAGGAACTTGCAGTATTTGTCCAAGATGCCCTGAAGCTTCCATTTGTCCAAGAACTCTTCGGAATCTTCGTTGATGTGAAGGATAATATCTGTTCCGCGCTCCTTTTTCTTTCCTTTCTTGATTTCAAATTCGGTACTGCCATCACAAGTCCAGATGGCTGGTTCGGATCCTTCCTGATAGGAGAGGGTGTGGATTTCCACGTTTTTGGCCACCATAAAGGCAGAGTAGAAACCCAAACCAAACTTACCGATGATCTCATTGGCATCTTTAGCGTCTTTGAATTTCTCTACAAACTCCGTCGCACCGGAGAAAGCGATTTGGTTGATGTACTTTTTGATTTCCTCGGCAGTCATTCCGAGGCCCTTGTCAGAGATGGTGATGGTTTTCTTTTTCTCGTCAAAAGCCACCTCCACGGTGATGTCTCCGAGTTCGCCGGTGTACTGACCAAGGGTAGCTAGTCTTTTGATTTTTTGGGTGGCATCTACGGCGTTGGAGACAAGCTCCCGAAGGAAAATCTCATGGTCAGAATAGAGGAATTTCTTGATAATGGGAAAGATGTTCTCGGTATGAATCGAGATCGTGCCTTTTTCCTGCATGGGTATGAATCGGTTTAGTTGAACACAAAATTTGACAAAAGAGTGTTATCAATGCCTGTTCCAAGTTCAAAAACGTGACAAGATGGCATTTTTATCTTGCCACGAAGACACGAAGGCAGAAATTAAACGTAAGCAAGCGGAGTTAGCAGAATAGATAAAGAAATACGATGCACGAAATACACTAGAATAAGCCCTCCTCCGTCGAGCGAAAAATGAGAAATAGCTAACTAAAAAATCCAAGTACAGTGGAGCTAGTAACAAAAATATTTCGCGACCGCAGGGAGCTTTATTTCAAATGTATTTCTACTTCATTTCAACCGTGTTTCAACTGTATATAAATTCTAAAGGATCAGGAAATTCAAACTCAAAACCAGTCTTCAATATTTTGCCAGAATCAATTAAACGATCCTTGCCTTCAGGTTCGTTTTGATAGCTGGCAGGAGGAGCAATTCCCAGTTCTTTTGCATTTTTCTCATACATGTCCCTTCGTAGCGGATGAATCGGAGCTACTCCATTGAAAATCTTATTCCAAAGTTCTTTTTCAATTATCCATGCCAGCATTCCGATAGCATCTTTTCGATGGATAAAATTGACCCGGGTGTGGCCTGCAACGTTTTCCTTACCCGAAAAATACTTCCCTGGAATCCGGTCATCGCCCATCAAACCTCCAAAGCGGACAATGGACATGTCATACGCACGATCTTTTTCCATCAGGTGCTCAGCCCGGTAAATGGTCTCGTTTCCCGTATTTTCTAAAGAAAGGGGAAAATCCACTGCATATTTTTTGTCAATAGCCAGCTCTGGATAAACTCCAGTACTCGATACAAAAATCACTTTCTGTATAGGAGAATTATCGATCAAGCTTCGCAAATACTTGATTTGCTCCAAATGAAACGCCCCATTCCCGCTTCGGGACTTTGAAGGAATATTGACCACCAAGATTTCTGACTGAAAGAGTACATTGAACCCAAGGCCTTCAGGATGTGGATTGAGTGAAAATCGAATGGAATCAATTCCTTTAAGGGAAAGCTTCTCCTGCTTTTCCGCAGAAGTAGTGGACCCAAGGACTTGAAATCCCTTTTGTTGGAGGTACAGTCCAAGGGGCTCACCTATCCAGCCTAGTCCAATAATGGATACTGTTTTCATGTTTCTAGTTTTGCCACGAAGACAAAATGGTTTATTGAGTTATTCGTTGTTCTTTATTCGATGCCTGTCCGCCGCAGGAGGATTCGAAGTTCAAAATTTTTTACTATCAAATCCTCCTCCGTCGGAAAAGTATTCAACATCAAATGTTGATCGTTAAAGTACGACATTCCGAAGTTAAAACTTAAAATCTCTTTGCTCCCTCATGCCTTCGTGTCCAAGCAAAAACAAAAACCTCCCCGAAGGGAGGACTTTCTTTAATTTTTTTTCGGTAGCGTACCCAAAAGGTAATCCCAAAGTGGAGAACTGACCCCAAAGGAAGAGTCAGGATCTTTGTAATGATGAATGGCGTGATTTACCCATAAAACCTTAAAAAAGTTTTTGGGAGGATTGTATGCATGCACGATATAGTGTACTGCCAAATAAGCAGCATATCCAATCAGAAAACCAGGAAGAAAGTATAGAGCAAAATCGCCCATTATCAACCTAAAAATCAAGTAGAAAATGGCTGCATACCCAGCACTCACGAAAGGAGGCATAGCCAGCCTATCCTTGTCTTTGGGATAATCATGATGTACTCCATGCATCGAGTATTGAAGCTTATCCTTGAATGCTGTATCCGGCTCCATGTGGAAAAAATGCTTGTGCATCATGTATTCCACAAAAGTGAATGCAAATAATCCAAGGAATAGTACTGCCAAACCCGTACCTAATCCAATGGTTGTGGTAGTTATGGCATGATAAAAGGACACCGAGGAAATTGCTAAAAAAAGCGAAATCGGTACCATAATGTGAGTTCTGGAAACCCTTTCCAGAAGTGGATTAGAGAACAATCTGGCAGATCCGAAATTGTCAGGCCTGTCCAATCTCCCAATCTTTTTCATTTGAGTAGTTGGTTTAAATAGTGTTAAAAGGATTAAGTTGGCAAACCTAAATAACTACTACTCGGTAGTGAGGGTTTCACAAAAACCAAAGAAAATTCTTTAAAATAGGAAAATTATAAATCGGACTTATGATTATCTGCATACATACAAGTGCCAAAATAATTTTGACCTGAAGGGCATAAACTCAAGGAAATTTTCCAAATACGGGTAATTTCACTTCAGAGGCGCAAAGACCGCTGAGGGAATTTTAGGAATTAGGTTTCAATTGTTTGATTTCTTTCATTATTCCGAAAAGACTCGCTAAATGTCCCCTGCCGGAAATAGTTTGAAATCCTTCGGTTTCGCTTTGTGTCCTCAGCGACTCTGCGGTGAAAGAATTAAGAAATAGTTTCAGAAAATCGCATCTATTAAAACACAAGTATTATATTTATCCGAATTTATTGAAGGGTATTCCCAGGTACTTGTAAATAAGCGGATACTCATAATCGGACGTGACAAAAATCATGGTAACTAATCCATTTCAAGGATAACTTAACATGGGGTCTATACTTAAAAATTCCAATCGATTAAACCCTCAGACCTGACTTGAGACAGAAGCGATGGTTTTCTCATAAAAGGATACATACTTGGGTAGGATTTGGTGAATATCGAATTCCTTAGCCCGATCCAGTGCTCTTTTTTTAAAGCCTCCTAGATTTTCCTCAGCAAGTATGAATTTCGCTTTTTCGGTCATAGTGGCTACATCTCCTACTTCACAAGCAAATCCAGTAATCCCATCCAGATTGAGTTCAGGAATTCCTCCTGCATTAGAGGACAAAACAGGCACCTCACAAGCCATTGCCTCAAGCGCTGCTAATCCGAAACTTTCTTTTTCTGAAGGCATCAAAAATAAATCTGCAACGGAAAGCACTTCTTCCACTGCCTCCAATTTTCCGAGAAACCGGATATCGTCACAAGTACCCAGTGTACGGCACATACGCTCCATGCGGTCCCGCTCCGGACCATCCCCCATCAACAAGAGCTTGGCGGGAATTTCCTTTCTTACATTATAAAAAACATGAATGACATCTTCCACTCGCTTTACCTTCCTAAAATTCGAGGTATGCACCAACAACTTTTCCCCGTGAGGACAGATTGCGAGTTTGAAGTGTTCCTTACGCTGTTTTTTGAACCGTTCCAAATCGATAAAATTAGGAATCACCTCGATGTCACGCTTGATTGGAAAGTAGTCGAAGGTCTCCCTTTTCAAATCTTCGGAAACCGCTGTGACCCCATCCGATTGATTGATGGAAAATGTCACCACAGGCTCATAGCTTGGATCTTTACCCACCAAGGTGATGTCAGTACCATGCAAAGTCGTCACTACCGGAATCTGAATCCCCTCTGTTTTAAGAATTTGCTTGGCTATGTAGGCGGCAGAAGCATGGGGAATGGCATAGTGAACATGCAGCAAATCTAAATTTTCGTACTTCACCACACTCACCATTTTACTCGCCAGCGCAAGTTCATAAGGAGCAAACTCAAATAGCGGATAACTTTTAATGTCCACCTCGTGATAGAACAAATTTTCACTAAAAAAATCCAAGCGCATCGGCTGCTTGTAGGTGATGAAGTGAACCTCGTGCCCCACTTTGGCCAAACCTTTTCCAAGTTCAGTGGCCACCACACCACTCCCACCAAAGGTAGGATAGCAAACAATTCCTATTTTCATGTATTACCGGGATAAATCGGTTTAAAGTTGCATCCTAACACAGGATAACCCTGTTTTTGTTCAAAATAAAAGATTTTTATGCTTTGATTTTCCGTTTTTGTGAGGGAATTCTCGCTTTTGGCTTAGTACGAATGTAAAAATCATGATTAATTTACCGCAGATTTATCGCTTAGCCATGAAAAAAATCCATTTGTTATTCGCCCTATTGGCAGCTTTTTGGGCATGCCAAAGCCCCCCTGATTCCAGTTCGGGAAACAAGGAAAAAATCAATCCAAGCACACTTTGGGGAGAAAATCCTTGGCCTGAAATCCGCAAAAAACGCATTAATCTACTTTTGCCTGAGGCACTTAAAAATGCCTCTGTGGACGTATGGATGGTCGTTTGCAGGGAAAATTATAACGATCCCATTGCTACCCATGTAGGAGGAGAAAATGCAAGCGGAACCGCAGCTTTTCTTTTTTTCAACGATGAAAGCGGGTTTCACTCCCTGGTCTTTTCACCTGAAGGCGAAGCTACAGCCTTGGACGACCTCGATATCCATGAAAAAGTGGAGCGAGTCCCGAGAGGAGAATCTGCCCTTGCAAAAGCAGTAGAATTCATCAAATCCAAAAGTTTCCAAAAAATAGCCATCAACTCTTCCGCAAGCAACGAAATGGCAGATGGACTCACCCATAGTCAGTATCAGGAACTTGCAGGTTTGATGGGAACAGATGAGGAAAAGCTGGTATCCTCTGATGACCTCGTGTACGAATGGCTATCCATCAAGCTCCCCGAAGAGGTGGAAATTTTAACCAAAGCAGCTCAGCTCGCCTCCGATTTTCAGCATGAAGCGTATGCGATGATTGAACCCGGAAAAACCACTGATGCGGACGTAGCCAAATTTTTAAAGGCAAAAATGGCTGAGTACGGAGTTACAGACGCCTGGCATCCCGACCAAAATCCCAATGTCAACTCAGGCCCTGACCGTGGTCACTCTCACGCAACAGATAAAGTGATTATGTCGGGAGATGTAATTCAGACCGATTTTGGGGTGAAACTATACGGGATTTGGGTAAGTGATATCCAGCGCTTTGCTTATGTGCTCAAGGAGGGAGAAACTGCCGCACCAGCGGACATTCAAACGTATTGGGAAAACGGAAAAGCCGGAAGTCGTGCAGCACTCGGTGCCATGAAACCTGGGGTGAAAGGAGAGGATGTGGATCGTGCACAGCGAGACCTGATGGATGCCGCGGGTTCCCTGTACGTGCCTTGGAGTACCGGACACCCGGTAGGCTATGTGGCCCATGATGTAGGACCAAATCTTGGAGGAGCCCGACTGCCCAAACCCAGACCTGCAGCCCAAAAGCTGTTGAAAGAAGGAATGGTCTTTGCATTTGACGGATTCCACTGCTGGAAACAGTCGGATGGAACAGAGAAAACCATCTCGGTGGAAGAAATGGCGGTGGTCACTGCAGACGGGGCACGGTACCTGATTGACCCGCAGGAGGACTTGATTTTGGTGGGGAAAAAGTAAGACTTAATAGATAAAGAAGGCTGGGAAACCGGCCTTTTTTTTACAATTTACGATGTCCGATTTACGGCATTTTTTAAAGATTTGAGATGGATGACTGGGAAATCGCTTTTAACATTTGTTTAATAAAAGTGTGGAACAAAGGTATCGAGAACCTTCCTTTTAAAAACTTTTGGATTTAAACCATTAAGATCATTGAAAAAATTAAGAATTATTTCTGAGACTTTTTTGCGGAAATCCCACTTTAATTCGCCTTAAATGTAGTTCTTAATTTTCTTAGTGGTTCAACCACATGAAACTGGTTTTTTGTTTCAGCAGGAGGAAAAAATGGTGAACTGTAAAAGCGATTTCCATGAGATGGGTGTGGAATGTTTGGATTTTTAATCTGAGAGAAAATCAATCCCATTTTTAGGACTTTTCACTCTTTTCAAAAAATAGACCTCAAGCCCAAATGCTCCACAAATGGATCAAAATCGCGATCGGAATGAAGAAGCGGGATGTCCTTCGAAATACAATACGAAGCAATATAACAATCAATGGTCTTTCTGATTGTAATCCCCTTTTTCCTTAAAAACCTGTAGTTCTGCGCTGATTTCAAGGCATTTTCTTTCCCTAATAAAAATAGCATGGGCATTTCCTCAAAAAAGTTAAATGCAATGTCAAAATCCCTATCCGACCTAAATCCCTGCAAAACCTCTCCATAAATCAAATCTCCAATAGCAAAATTCACTACCCCAATCTCATGAAATAGAAATTTGGTTTGTTGGTTTTGAACACCATTAAAATAATCTTTCCAAACAGAACTATCGACTAAAATCACGGCCTTCCCTCATTTCATCCAAATTACCTTCCCATTTTAACTTACCCCTCAATTCCTTCAATTTTTCCTGCTTTTTCAGTGAAACTATTCGTTTAAGAGCCTCTTCTACAGCCGCTTTCTTGGTGGTAGTTCCTGTTAGCTTCATCGCCTCTTGAATCAGCTCTTCGTCAATATCAATATTGGTTCTCATGTGTATAATTTTTGACTAATATACACCTTATTAGCATATACTTGTCGATCTTTTTTCAACTAAAAATAATTTTCTATCAAAATAGAACCACAAACCTAAAATTTTGAAATATTCCAATCTTCCAATTTTTCAATTGGCTACCTTTGTTTAAAAATAATCCTTCCCCCGCTATGAACGAGCGCTACCTACAGCGCGGTGTCTCCGCCTCCAAAGAAGACGTCCATCAGGCCATATCCAAGCTCGACAAAGGACTTTTCCCCAAGGCCTTCTGCAAAATCGTGGAAGATACACTGGGCAATGACCCGGATTTTTGCAACATCATGCACGCAGATGGGGCAGGTACAAAATCTTCTTTGGCCTACCTGTATTGGAAAGAAACCGGCGATCTCAGCGTTTGGAAAGGAATTGCACAGGATGCGATCATCATGAACACAGATGATTTGCTATGCGTGGGAGCGATCAACAATATCCTCGTATCCTCCACCATCGGAAGAAATAAAAATCTCGTTCCGGGCGAAGTCATTTCAGCCATCATCCAAGGTACAGAGGAAGTACTGCAAATGCTTCGCGACAATGGGGTAAACGTAGTGCTTACCGGTGGCGAAACTGCCGATGTGGGCGACCTCGTCCGTACCATCATCGTGGACAGCACCGTGGCTTGCCGCATGCGCCGAGATGAAGTCATTTCCAACGATAAAATTCAAGCAGGTGATGTCATCGTAGGTCTATCTTCCTTTGGAGAGGCCAAATACGAAAAAGAATACAACGGTGGCATGGGTAGCAATGGGCTGACCTCAGCCCGTCACGATGTATTTAATCACCTACTGAAAACCAAGTATCCGGAAAGTTTCGACCCGGCAGTTCCCGATCATTTGGTGTACACCGGCAAGTACAACTTGACCGACCCTGCCCCCGGTGCGCCAATCAACATGGGGAAACTGGTGCTTTCTCCTACCCGAACCTATGCTCCCATCATGGTGGATGTGCTGAATTACATGCGCCCCCACATTCATGGGTTGGTGCATTGTTCTGGCGGCGCACAAACCAAGGTGCTCCACTTTGTTGAGAACGTGCATGTAATCAAAGACAACCTGTTTGAAACTCCACCACTATTCCGGATTATCCAGGAAGAAAGCGGTACGGACTGGAAAGAAATGTACAAGGTTTTCAACATGGGCCACCGGATGGAAATCTATCTGGACGAACGCTACGCCGAGGAAATCATTGACATTGCCGAATCCTACGGTGTGGAAGCCCAGATCATCGGCCGTGTGGAACCCTTGGAGGGTGGTAAAAAAGTAACTATTCAAAGTTCCTACGGGACGTTTGAGTATTGAGCACTCATTCTTCGATGCCTGTCCGCCGCAGGAGGATTCGATATTTCCATTTTGGACATTCTGAATCTGACCCGTTTTTTAAAATTTTTGATTCCAGCTTCTCAAAATTCCGTGAGTGGGGACCATGCCTTCGGCAGACAGACACTCACGGGGACGGAAATTAATTTCTAAATTATCCCCAGACTGCTGCTGCTTCCGTTTTTGGTACAATCCAACCTGACATTTTTAGCTCATATTCGCTTTCCAATAACAATCCGATAGTAGAACCTCAAAATCCATCGCAACGAAAACCTTTCTTAAATTATGATTTACGAAACTCAAGCACTCACATATTTGTATATTAATTAAAAATTTGCAGCCATGATAGTTGAAAGGACAAAAAATGAAATAATAGTTAGACTTCCTGCTGATATTAATCTTATGGAGCTTCAAAACATGATTGATTACCTGGAATACCAAGGATTGACCATATCCTCAAAAGTTAGTCAGAATGAGGTGGATGAGCTCACGAAAACGGCTAATAAAAGTATTTGGGCAAAATTTAAAGCTCAAAGAGGCATAAAATGAAAATTGTTGTCGATTCAAATATTGTATTTATTGCACTATTAAACTCCCAAAGTATAAGCCGAGTAATCGACCTGAAGATAGTTTTCTCTCCTAGCTACAGGGAAGCTTTTTTTAATTTTTGATAAAGGATTAGAAATAACTCAAAAACTCGCCTCTTTTTTAGCTGCTTCTCGGAGAAACGGTCGTGGTTTTTGGTTCCAGGCTTTAGCAGAATTCTTATCAGCTCTTTCCAATGCAATATTTTTGCTATATTTTTATAACAAAACTGCTACAGTATGGGAAACCGGCCACTAAAAATAAAACCCTTTGACACAAAAAGAAGTGTTCAAAAAGCAAGTGAATCTGGATTGGGGCATACACAATGGATTATTATCTCGGACGAAAAAAAATACGCTTGGTCTAACAAAATGGAACGGATCGAAATCATTCGGCAAGGGGTTCCCTATGATACTATTGAAGTAATTAGTAAAAGGCTCAATCGCCCTGTGAAATCTGTTTTATCCATCGTTGGAATTGCCCAAACGACATACAATAAGAAAAAGAGCGAGCACTCGCTACTGGATAGCCGTGACAGTGAATTACTTGTATTGATCACTGAACTTATTGACTACGGCCAAAAAGTTTTTAATAATGAAATTGATAAATTCCAACGTTGGTTAAAGAAACCTAATCTTTCTCTTGGCGGTAAATCTCCAGAGGATCTTTTAGACACAATCACTGGTATTGAAGAGGTAAATTATTGTCTTAATCGAATCGAATACGGAAACTTTGCTTAATGATAGTCTTCAGAGTGGAAAGAGAAAAATATTTGCAGTCCACGATGAGCGGCATCGGAGCATCCATGACAAAAGGATATAGATGGAATAGTTTAAATACAAAATTGGTTTACACCGCAGAGAGTAGAGCATTAGCCACACTTGAAGTATCGGTACACCTGGATTTAAGTGAAGATCTTCCCTCTGACAGATACTATGTAGAAATTGAAATCCCTGATGAAATAACTGTTTTTGAAGTTAACATTGAAGATCTACCTGCTGACTGGGACTCAAAACCGCCAACAATTTCAACACAGACCATCGGAAATGACTTTGTTTTTGAAAATGAAGGAGCCGTATTAAAGGTGCCAAGTTCGATTGTACCACAAGAATTTAACTATCTAATTAATCCAAATCACCCGGACTCTAAGAAAATCAAAGTAATTAGCCAAACCTTGATGACCTTTGATTCTCGTTTCAAACGTTAATCAACACTTCTGCTTAAAACCAAGTTTTCCCGGCAGCAAGATCCTCCTCAGAGGGATTAAATCTGTATGTTAGACACTTCTGCAATCCCGAAAACACCAAAAAAAAGTCCCCACGAATCTTTTTCATGCTAAAACCCTCCCCAAATAAATTTTAACCCTTCCTCGAGATAAGTTTTAACTTTGATTTAAAGTCTTGAAGTTCAAAAAAGCCTCCTAAATCGTACTTCTTAAATCATAAATCCTTTGTCTCGCTTCCTTAAAATTCTCGCCTACATCTTTGGATTCCTAGTCTTGATTGGCTTCGCAACCCTCACCACGGTGGATCGAAGCCCGATTGACCAACAGGATTTTTATCAGGAGACCTTCGACCGACTATCCGAAAATCCCTGGCAGGGCTCCGAAGGTGATGCTTGGCTGGCTGGTTGGGCCAGCGCAAATGTCACCCCTCCAACACCGGCCAATCTCGTTGGCTATTCCCCAAGAGGACCTTATGAATTTGTTCAGGATTCAAGTTTTGTCAAAGCGATTACCCTAAGCAATGGAAAAACCCGCATCGGATGGTTGAATTTTGAATTGCTGATCGTCCATCCGGCCTTGGCAAAAGCACTTGAAGCAGGCATTAAAAATGCCAATATTCCAATTGACCAGGTTCATTTCAGCGCTACCCATACCCACTCCGGATTGGGCGGATACATGCCGGGGCCCTTGGGAAAAATTGCTTTTGGAGGCTATGATCAAAAGGTCGTGGATCTCTTGGTGGAAAAAAGTGTGGCATCCCTCCAATCTGCACTAGCTACCGAGGACACCGTTGAACTTGGCTTTCTCAAAACAGCAGCCGAGGATTTTGTCACCAACCGATTTGTCAAAGACGGCCCCTACGATCCCTTTGTTCGGCAATTGATTTTTACAAAAAAGGATGGGAAAAAGGCCGTGTTTCTGACTTATTCCGCACATGCCACCTGCCTCAATTCGAAATTCATGGGCCTATCCGGGGATTACCCGAAGTATTTAACCCAGCAACTGGAAACGAGGGACTATGATTTTGCCTTGTTTGCTGCGGGTACGGTCGGAAGCCATCGCCCAAAATCCAGGGGCAACACGCCAGAGAAAGTTCAAGAATATGCAGTAGCACTTGATTCCTTGATGCAGCTAGATACCACAGCAATTGCTTGGACGAAAACACCGAGAATCATCCATTCCAAGCTGGAACTTTCTCTCCGAGAGCCTCACTTACGAATATCGGATGACTTGAGACTCAGACCCTGGCTATTCAATTACCTGGTAGGCGATACCAATGCCCACCTGGGAATCACCCAAATCGGCAATGTCCTCATGGTGACTTCAAGCGGGGAATTGTCGGGAGTATTCTATGAAGAATGGGAAAAACTGGCAGACCAACATGGGCTGAAATTGATCGTCACCGTATTTAATGGAGGGTACATTGGATACATTACCCCCGACGAACTCTATGACGAGCATTACCACGAGGTTCGGGAAACCAACTGGTACGGTCCCGGAAATGGTCACTATTTTAACCAACTCATCCGGGAAATCATGATCAAAGCCGGAAAATAACTGAATAAATACCCCTCATGCTTAAAAGCAATTTCTCCTCATGGAAAACTCTTTTACAATTCACCATTTTCTCCTCCTACTGAAAAAACAAACCAGTTTCATGTAGTGAACCACGATGATTAAGAACTACATTAAATGCGAATAAAAGTGGGATTTCCGCAAAAAAGACTCAGCTATAATTCTTAATTTTCTCAATGATCTAAATGGTTTAAATCCACAAGTTTTCAAAAGGAAGGTTCTCGATTCCTTTGTTCCACAATTTATATTGACCAAATGTTAAAAGCGATTTCCTTGATTTTCTCCTTACATTGTCCCCGTTGCCGAAAAGGAAAACTTTTTGAAAGCGGGAGCCTACTCCAACCTGGAAGTCTTTTTAAGATGCACTCCCATTGCGGTCACTGCCAACAGTCCTTCGAGCCGGAACCCGGTTTTTATTTTGGGGCCATGTTTGTCAGCTATGCGCTCAATACTGCCTTGTTTATTGCGGCTTGGGTTGCCTTGATTGTTCTTTATCCAGAATACACCCTTTCCATGCTGCTGGGTCTGCTTACTGCCGTAGTGATCCTGGGTTTGCCATTTACCTATAGGCTGAGCCGATCTATTTGGTTGGCGATTTTCATTCGTTTTGATCCGAAGGCTTCTAAAAAGGGATAGTTTCAAAGTGCCAAGAGCACCCAAGGTATCCAAAAGGCCATTTCCATTCGCTGCCTCTTTTGATTGGAATTCAAACCGACTTGGAAAAAAGTCAGGTAATGAATCAGTGAAATCAGGAGCAATACACAAGAAAAGGGTCGGTAAAAGGATGGCAAAAAAATAAATCCGCCCAGAGAAATAAAAATCAAGGCAAAGGCTAAGCGGCGGATAAGCAAAATGATTTTTTGAGCGGGCATGGTACTGGCTACCGAAAAAAATCCTGATTTCAAATCCTCCTCCTGATCCAAAAAGGAAAGCATCAGCAGATTAAGAAATGCTAAAAAAATGAAGATAGCCAAGAATAACAGCGGTAACAGGCTGATGTCTGCTCCCTCGGCTCGGAGTATGGGCAACCAGGCGATCCCAACCACATAAAATACCGCAATCGAAAACTCCTTCATCCAGCCCGGGCCGATCTTCCGGATCATCACCCTAGTTCCTACAATTAGTCCGGCAAGGATCAGGCTAAGTTGGAGTTCTTTTCCCCATCCAAACCAAAGGCAAGCACCAATAAATCCCGCCAAAACAGCAAGCACCAAAAGTATCCAAAGCGGTTTTTGAAAGTCTTTAAGAAACTGCCTTCGTGGAGGTAAGGCCATTTTGATCTTCCTCACATCCATCAAATGATCAAGGGTATAAATAGACCACACAGCAAGTCCAAGAAGGACAAAA
This sequence comes from uncultured Limnohabitans sp., assembly GCA_964574365.1. Classification (GTDB taxonomy): domain Bacteria; phylum Bacteroidota; class Bacteroidia; order Cytophagales; family Cyclobacteriaceae; genus Algoriphagus. The sequence continues at coordinate 5,257 of CAZNND010000028.1, read as the reverse complement.
GCCTGCCATTTCAATTTTATGTGAAATAATTCCATGAAAAAATACATCCCCGCCATCGCTCCGAATACCACATCGATGGACAGCCAGGAAATGTATTGAAGGAGTTTTTGAATCATGGACGAAAATACATCAGATTTTTAGACCTACTTTGTCTGATTAAGAGGACAGGGTGAAATTTAATAGAGTTTTATCTCTAATCTTTTAAACTGAAGCAAGCGAAATGTCTAGTAATCCCTTCTTATCTTTTTCCCTCAGATTTAGAGCACACAGACCTGCCTGCTGCAGGCAGGTTTTCACAGATCTTTCCTCCTCTTGGAAATACCTGATCGAAATTGAAAAAATCTGTGTGAATCCTCCTTCGGCGGACAAGTTCTGTGATTTTCATCTGTGTAAAACTTGCCTGACGGCAGTCAGGTCTGTGGGAAACTTTGAAATTGTCCCCTTCATTTCTGCTGTGCCTACTAAATTCAAATGTGAAAAACAGGAATAATTTGAAGAAAAAAACCAAGGATTGAAAAAATTTCGCCCGGAATGGATAAAAAATTTCAAAGGCTTTTTTCTCACTCAGGTCAATTCTTTCTGCCAATCATCTCATTGATATTACCCACTCAATCGCATTTTTTCTCATCTTGAATATTGAAACCACTATCAAACCCGAAAAACCATGAAAAAAGGCACACTGCTCCTACTTGCATTTTTTGTCAGCATCCTAACTTTTGCCCAAAGCCCAATCAAAGTTGCTTTTGTAGGCAACAGCATCACCCAAGGCCCAGGCCGTGAAAATCCCGATTCTTATCCACTTCAGGTCGCCGCTATTCTTGGAGACACCTATCAAGTCAAAAACTTCGGAGTCAGCGGACGAACCCTGCTCAAAAAAGGAGACTATCCCTATTGGAATGAGCCCCAGTTCCAACAGGTCAAAGACTTTCAGCCTGACGTGGTCATCATCAAGTTGGGTACCAATGACTCCAAACCCCAAAACTGGGCGCATAAGGCGGATTTCGTTAAAGATTACCTGGACCTGATCGCAGAGTTTCGGGCGCACATGCCCAAAGACGGGATGGTCTATGTCGTGATGCCTGTTCCTGTTACACGTGTCAACTTCGGGATTAATCCCGAAGTAATGAACAACGAACAACGGCTGATGCTCATGGAAATCATCCAAAAGTCAGGAGCAGAAATGATTGACCTCTACACTCCCTTGATGAACAGACCCGAATTGTTGCCTGATGGTGTACATCCAAACAAGGAAGGATTGGGGATTATGGCCGCGGTGGTGGCGAGGAGAATACGTCTATAGTAAAGGTAAGACCACAGCGGTTCTGAGACAGAGAGGGTTTAGTTTACTTTATGACTTCCCGCCATGGTGGCAAAAAATACCCCCCATTTGCCTGGAAGCGGTAGCGAAAGTTCAGGGATTTTTGATCGTCCGCAAACAGTAAGGGCTTTGGCACTTTTGTGGGGTGTTGGGATTTGTTTTGTGGAGTGTGGTCTATGGAGATTTTTGTGTTGATCGTGGTCTGTGGGGACACAGACCAAGGTTTTAAGTTTATGAATATCCGCTTCTAAACAAGAAAAAATGAATGGATTTTGGAAATTCCAGTTCCTTTTATATTTTTAATTGATTGAAACAAAGACCTGATTAAAACTTTTTTCTTTAACTAAGCTGGCTATCTCCCAAAAGATTAGCTATTTAGGTAGCTAAAAGGCTAAAAATTTTAATTTTTCTTTGCATCTTATGCGTTTTTGCGAGAAAAGTCATTCCTGTAGGATCAGGTTTGCTCTATAAGTCTCTATGCCATCTCCCGCAAAGGCGGCAAGGCGCAAAGGAGGTTTCTTTCCTTTTTCCTTAAAAATCTTCTCGAAAGGGAGTTTTTAACTGTTTTTCAATAAATTATTCCTTTTCGAAAGAATGGGAAAATGGCTTCTTTTAGATAGGCGGATATTCATATTTCAGTTTTTGGCCAGTTACATTAAAAAGGATATGTTCGCCTGAATATCAAGAGAGTAAAGACCATCCAAAGCTTTCCGGAGGCCAATCTGATCGATGAATTGTTTATGACCCTGATCCCGGTTCTGTTGGGATCGGGATTTCCATTATTCGGCCCTCCACCAAATCAGTTGATTTTTGGATGTCCCGAAACAGAGCTTTTTCTGGGTAAGATTGTCTAGACCTGATTTGTGAGGAATAGAAACTAGGCCCAAAAGAGAGACACAAATCCAATTTTTCAGCCCTGCTAAGCGTAGTCTCTGCTAAGCCACCCTGAGGTTAAAGTTACCGCTAGGCGTAGTTTGCAACTACGCCTTTCTATAAATTCAAATTTGTAATATGCTAAAGAAAGAAACTAGGCTCAAGAGAGAGACACAAATTCAATTTTTCACCCCTGCTAAACGTAGTCACTGCTAAGCCACCCTGAGGTTCAAGTTTACGCTAGGCGTAGTTTGCAACTACACCTTTCTATAAATTCAGGATTGAAATTTTCTAAAGGGAGACCAAATGAAAGAAAGCCACTTCCATCCCGATTGCTATCGGGCTGGGAGGAATATGAGGCTGTAAATTTATGATTTCGTTACCTAAAAAAATTTTTTGAACTAATTACGAATGAGGACTTGGAATTATTCAACAAAGATTATATCATTAGTATAAAATTTTCAGCATCCTTTCAGTCGGGAGACATCCATTCGGTGAAGCTGTTTCTTGCCAACCGATTGAACCGAAAATCGGAATCCGTCCTGGTTGAGCGACCCAAGCAACCGAGACTATTGCCCTAAGTATTAAATAAAGAAGAAGTGAAAGCATCCTCCAAGCCCATCAAAACCTCAAGCACTGCAGCATGCTGATTCTGATCTATGCCTGTGGACTAAGAGGAGGGGAGTTGTTGAAACTAAAACCCAGGATATTGATTCACAGCGGGGGATGCTTCGGGTGAATCCGGGGAAAGGGAGGAAAGACGGGATGGTGTCAATTGGAGGGAAAATTTTAGAAAAGGTGCACGAGAAAAACTAAGGTAAACCAGCGGTGTATTGGTTTGAGGTACAGTTTCGAGGAGAAAAATACATGAGCGCAGTTTGCAGCGAGTGCTAAAACAAGCCTTGGAAAAAGCAAAGATTACACAACCAGTCACCCTGCATGGGTTGAGGCATTCTTACGCTACCCATTTGCTGGAAAGCGGGACAGATTTGAGGTTTCAGGAATTGCTGGGTCACAATTCCAGCCAAACCACTGTCCCGATGACTAACATTTTTTTTCATGAGTAATAAAGGTTTATGAATGATCAAAAAGATACCGCTTTTCGGAGAAACTACCGTAGGTTTAGTGCAACAAGGTATTTATGAAATGGCGGCTAAAGTGCTAAAAACAAACGAAGTGCATCTAATGAACTTCTTGGCTAATACGAAGTTTCGGTTTTCAAAACCTCCACTTCATAAATACCCAAACCGTTATGCACAATGCAGTAAAATCGATTGCAGTAAGATTTTCCGTTATTATAACTATACAACATGAAAGAACTGATAAAATCATGCAATGAGCTTCACAAATCCATTATTCTCATTTCAGGGTTATTGCTTGTTGTATCTTTTTCAACAAAAGACACAAAAGTATATGAAAGAGCCTTGGCTGAAATTAAAATTATTGGCGAAAACGGAATTGATGAATTGTATGCAACTATGTCAAATTATTGGGTTGAAGAACCTGAAGTTTTTGGTGTAGAAGCTTTATGGGGCCATAAAGCTGGTGATAACTTTTTCGAGACGGAAATTTTGGAGTCTATGCAAATACTAAAAGTTAAAGTGGACAAAAATGATGAGTTAAAGTACCCATCCTTGCCTGTAAGATATTGGGAGCACAGCGACATTTATTTAGAGTTGCCACCAATTGAAAGTGCAAACATTAGAACAACAATTAATTACCTTGAAAGAGATACATTACGTGGAGAAATCTATTTTCTTCCAGCACAAGCCTCATGGATATATCATCATATTGAAAGAGAAGCAAGGAAGGAAAATTTTCAACTGGAAAATTCAACCCTAGAATTTATCGAATTGATTTCCGATAATGTTGGAAAAGGACATTTAAAGTCATACGATAAACGTCCATTTAATACGACAGAAATAGGGTTATTTAACTTTATGTTTAGCTCTGAAAAGAATCCCAAATGGTTAACTCAAATTAAAGTACCTCTTAATATGAGTAGAATGCCTATAATTATATCTAGAGACGATTGGCATAAGATTCAGTGTGAATGGTACAAAAGAAAAGGGTTAGAATGCATAGCACCCTTGGATGGCAGTAGGTTCAAAAGTATAAAAGAATTAATTGGAGAAATTGGGGACATGGATGTTAGTAAGGCAACCTCATGGCTTGAAACTAAAAAGAATCAAAACGAGTCATCTATTGTGATTCTTGGAATTTCAATTAAACGAGAGTTAATCACGATTTTTGCACCAATTATACTTTTGATTTTGCTGTTCCAATTTCTCAACCTTATCACGCATATGGAAAGAAATATTTCAGAGCGAGTATTTCAACTTGACACAGAAGCATATTGGGGACTTATATCGCCTATGAAGAGTCATAGATTTATAAATTTACTTTCATTGTCATTACTTCCAATCTTGACCACTATTTACACTCAGATTAAACTTGGATTCAATGCCTATTCTATAATTGTTTCAGTATTATTGGTTTTTGTCACCTTTAAAATCATTTCTTTCGCAAAGAAAATACAGTTAACACATTATCAAACAAAAAAAATAGATAATGAAAATTGAAGGAAATAACAAATGCAATGTGCATAACATTTAGCCCACTAGGGAAAGGCCCCTGAAAAAAAGCCGGGATTGGAGGTTTAACCAATCCCGGCTTTTTTCTAGTGGCTGTTGACTGACATCCGTCGGGTGAAGTGTTTGGCTAGGAGGATGAGTAGTCTTCTTGTCTTGGGATCATTTTTTTAGGTCGAAGTCCGGGCTGGGATTTTTGACTTTTGACCTGTTTTTGGATATAGTTTCCCTTACCCAGCGGCAGCTGGAAACATTCAATCCTTGCATGTCATGAATCAGGCCTCTGTTTTCCCCGATTCTTTCGGTTATATTCCGGAGGGGGACTGGCTTTGAAAGTATTTGATTTGTAGTGGGCCTTGTCACGAGCATCGAAGATGAGTTCCATTCTTCCCTTGGGACAACAGGGGCATTTGAAGACAGCTCTGCCGTACTTTTCCAGCATGCGGATTTGAAAGGGGATGTTGACCTTTGATTG
>CAZNND010000027.1:0-47826 GCA_964574365.1 uncultured Limnohabitans sp. | reverse complement strand
GTACCCAGAGCCGGAGTCGAACCGGCACGAGTGTAACCTCATTGGTGTTTGAGACCAACGCGTCTACCAATTCCGCCATCTGGGCATTTTTAATATTTCAAGAAATTTGATCAACCTTTGAGACCAACGCGCCTGCCTACCGTCAGGCAGGTCTACCAATTCCACCACCTGGGCATGGTACGCACCTGATCGTATCAGAATTTTTCTTTCCGTCCCTTGCTGAACGGGTTGCAAATATGAGTACAAAAATGATTTCCTACAAACTCATTTTTCGACTTCCTCTATTTTTTTTGTGCTAAATGCCTGAGGCTTTCTTGAAAATAGCACCTTTGTATTTGCCCAAATATTTTTAAACAGCTCAGAATCACGATATTCTTCCAATGCTTCTTCGCTTTCCCAACAACTGTACGTAATGAAAGTATTTTTTTCAACTTGATCCTGCCAAAGCTCCAAGTGAAGGCAACCGGGGAAACTTCGGATGTTTGCCTTATTGGTGTTAAAATTTTGCAGGAAAACATCGACCTTTTCCGGAAGAAAAGCCATCCTTACCACCCGAATTAACATCAACTGACAAAGTTTACATAAACTACACTGTCTTTCTTTAACCCAAGAAGGCTGGAAGCATTGTCATAATTAATGCCTATTTCCATTAAATTCAGACTGTTGAAAAAAACAAAAGGATCGCCTTCATCTACCTGGTCATATCCGGTTTGTAACTTTTCCAGCTTTTCACGTGCAAAGTGAATGGTGAATTTTCCCGGATTTAATCGTTCAAAAACATCCCTACGGATATTCGTGATCGCATTTCCATATCCATCAATTCGAATGACTTGACCGACCAATTGTTCTTTGGTCGCTTTCGCCTGCCGGATTATTGATTTTTTGAAGCGTGTACATGGCCCTCCAAAATCCTGAATAGACACACCGGAGGCAACCTTAGCGGTAATCGCTGCCAAAATATCCCGGGTAGGGAATGTGGTACTTTTTACATGAGTCTCTGAGATGTGAACAATGATGTCAGGATCCTTTTCAGACAAAAGACTCAGCATGCCGTTGTTGGGGCCAATAAAAAAATGATCTTCCAGCTTAACTCCTATAAAACCATCATTGGTTCTTCCTGTCGTTTTTACACCTACCAGATGTACGGTGCCTTTTGGAAATTCCCGGAAAGTGTTCCTGAGAATAAATGCGGCATGCTCCACGTCAAATTTAGAGACAGAATGTGAAATATCAACGATGTTCAATTGTGGATTAATGGAAAGCATGCGTGCCTTTACCGAAGCTACATAATGATCCTTGTCCCCAAAATCAGAGATGAATGTTACCAAAGCCATATAAGCAAGTCGATTAAAATTGTATTTTTGTTTGTGGGGGAGTGAACAAAATTAGGGATTTTATTCTTTTGCCTTCAATGTTAATTTAATCATAAGATAAGTTTGGTAGAAAAAGTAATTACGTTAGAAAATGTCCCCCTTGCTGAATTTTTAGGCACGGCGAATGAAAATATCAGGCAAATCGCACAAGCTTTTCCGCAAATTAAAATTGTGTCTAGGGGAAACGAAATACGTATCCAAGGCGGGGCACCTGAAATCCTTCGGATCAATGAGCTGATCAACATGTTGTTGGAGCACTTTGATCGATTTGGTCACTTGACACCTGAAAATGTCAAAGACTATTTGGATATTGAAGGGTTACCTTTTGAGGAGGCTAACAGGGATCAGGTAATTGTCTTTGGGAACAAAGGGCTGGTCATCAAACCTAAATCTGCCAATCAACGCAAACTGGTGGATGCTGCTATGCAAAATGACTTGGTCTTTGCTCTTGGTCCTGCCGGCACCGGAAAAACCTACATTGCTGTGGCTCTAGCAGTCAGGGCATTAAAAAATCGGGAAGTCAAACGGATTATTATCACCCGGCCTGCTGTGGAAGCCGGCGAAAATCTCGGATTTTTACCTGGTGACCTTCAGGAAAAACTTGACCCTTATCTACGGCCAATCTATGATGCACTGCAGGATATGGTTCCTCCTGAAAAGCTTAAATACTATCAGGAAACACGCGTCATAGAAATTGCACCTTTGGCCTACATGCGTGGTCGTACCCTTCATGATGCCTTTGTCCTGTTGGATGAGGCCCAAAATACGACAAGTGAACAAATCAAAATGTTCCTTACCCGTATGGGGCCAAACTCGAAGGTCATAATTACCGGAGATCAAACCCAAGTAGATCTTCCAGTCCGCCAAAAATCCGGGCTCTCTGAGGCACTTCGAATTTTGAAAGATGTCAAAGGGATTGGAATTGTCAACCTAAGTGGAAAGGATGTAATCCGTCACCGACTGGTAAAGGCAATCATTGAAGCGTATGAGAAAAATCAGGAAGAACGGGAACAGTTCAGAAATGAGTCTCAGAATCGAAAAAATAACGGATAAGGCACTTCTTCAAGAGGCTTTTGCCATACGGGATCAAGTGTTTGTCCAAGAACAGCATGTGGATCCAACTATGGAAAGAGATGTGTTTGAAACTAGTTCTCACCAGTTTATCGCCCTCCAAAATGGACTTGCCGTAGGCACCGCCCGTTGGAGAGTAACCGATTTTGGAGTCAAATTGGAGCGCTTTGCCGTACTTCCTGAGATGAGGGGAAAAGGGATTGGACAAGCGCTGATTACCGCTGTCTTACAAGATATCAAAGCCGATCCTGAGGCCTCTGACAAAATCAAATACCTGCATGCCCAGCTTCCTGCAGTTGGCCTTTATGAAAAGTTCGGCTTCGTTAAAGTTGGAGATATGTTTGAAGAATGTGAGATTGAGCACTTCAAAATGCAATTGAAGTAAGTCAAGCCCATTCATTAATAGTATAAATTCAGATCAGTATTGGTTATTTCTTGAGTCTATTTTAATACAGAGTCCCAATTTGATCGTTTTTGAATTCTTTTTTAACTTGGGTTTTTAATTTTTTTTACATGAACTTTTCCGACTATCCGTTTTTGAGGTATCTGCCTTTTTTTATTGCTGGAACAATCTTCGCTAAAATTTCCACAGAACTTCCTTGGATTCTATCCTTTATCCCAGTTTTGGTGCTTTGGGTGGCCTACGTAATGTCCGTATTCTCCTTCAAATATTTTTCGGTCACCTTTTCCGGAATTTTGGCTTATTCCTTACTTTTTTTTCTTGGCCATGCCTTGGTGCTGGGGAAAAAAGAATCAAACACGCCTAAAATTAATTGGCAAGGTGTAGATTCCTATCTGGCTGAGGCTACCACATATGATGTCCCTAAAACATCTTCTTCCGAAAACCTATTGGAGGTCTTGGCAATACGTGTGGGAAGAAAGTGGCAACCTGCTCAAGGTAAAGTTCTAATTTACCACCAAAGTTCTAACTCATTGCAGCCAGGTGAGGTGGTCTTGATAAATAAGATTCCTGAATCTATTCCTCCCCCCTCTTTTCCGGATGAGTTTGATTATCGTGGATTTCTCGCTAAAGAAGAAATCCATTTTCGGCAGCGGGTTGGGCGGGAATTTTTAATAATCGATTCTGCCGGTATCCAGAATCCCCGTTACGCTCTTGATCGTCTGGGATTTTCCCTCGCCCAATTGATCCAAAGCCATGTGTCAAATCCACAATCTCAGCAAATAGCCCTCGCTCTACTGCTTGGACAAAAAGGGTCTTTGGATAAGGAAATCCGCGATGCGTATGCTGAAACCGGAACAATGCACATCTTGGCTGTTTCAGGTCTTCATGTGGGAATAATCTATGCCATGCTTTTATTGCCGGTAAGAGCCTTAAGACCAACCTCCAGAGTAAGATCTTTTTACCTGATTCTGGTGGTGTTGGTGATTTGGGTATATGCGCTCCTCACCGGTTTTTCACCTTCCGTTGTTCGGGCTGCAACTATGTTCTCTCTGATGACCTTGGGGCAGATGAGAAAGCGAAAGTCCTCTATCTGGAATATTTTGGCATTTTCAGCTATCCTGATTTTGGTGACAGACCCTGATGTGATTTTCGATATCGGTTTTCAGCTTTCCTACCTTGCAGTAGCTGGTATTGTGGGCTTGCAGCCCTTGATTGTTCGGTGGTGGCTGCCCCGAAATTCTATCCTAGAGTACTTTTGGCAACTTGCTGCAGTGAGCTTGGCCGCCCAATTGGTTACTTTTCCCCTTTCACTACTGTATTTCCATCAATTTCCCACCTACTTTTTGGTGGCCAATTTGCTGGTTGTACCCTTAGCTTTTTTGATTATGTCTGTAGGGGTTCCTTTTCTATTTTTAGGCTGGATTCCTTATCTGGGAGAGGTCTTGGGATGGGTGATCAATGGATTGATTTTTGTCCAAAATCAACTTACCAGTTTGATACAGATGTTACCGGGAGGAAAAATTGATCGGCTTACCATTACCTATACCGGCATGATGCTGGTTTGGGGGCTTTTGTTGATTTGGAGAAATTGGGAGGTTGGAAACAAAAAAAGACTATTAGTAGCGGGTGTTTTGCTTTTTGGATGTTGGATAGGAGAGGGGTTGCTGAGGGAATTATCCAGACCGGCACAACAATTCCGGTTATTTAAAAATCAGAAAGGTTCATTAATTGATCTACGTGTGGGGGAACATCATCTTACATGGAATCAAAGTTTTCCTCCAGAACAGATTTCATTTTCTATTAATCCGAACAGGATTGAGGAAGAACGATCAGGTACCCCTCATCCATTAAGGGGTGCCCTCCAAGATTCTGCGGTTTGGTTTCCAGGATTTGATTTCCGATTTTTCCTAAAAAATGGAGAAATAAAAGGAATGGAAACGGGGCAAGGAATTGATTGGGAATAAGGTCAGGGAAATCGCTTTTAACTTTTGGTAATTAAAACATTGAAGGAAGGGATCGAGAACCTTCCTTTTGAAAACTTGTGGATTTGAATCATTAAGGTCATTGAGAAAATTAAGAATTATGGCTGAGTCTTTTTTGCAGAAATCCTACTTTCATTTGATTTAACAGTAACTCTTAATTTTCTCGTGGTTCACTCCTTGAAACTGGTTCGTTCTTTTCACTAGGAGGGGAAAATGCTAAGTTTTAAAAGCGATTTCCTTGGGAATAAGGTCTGTTTTGGCCTTTATTTTTTGATTACTTCAAGGATAATTTTTAAAATCAAGTTCTTATTTACCCCAAGGTGGATTTTCAGCCCTAAATGACTTGGAAACTTGCTTTTGAATAGTAAAAGAATTTGGTGAGTTGAAAGGTTTTTCAAAAATTTAGTCAAGAATGGAACAGACCCCTAGTCACATAGTAAAAACTGTTTTTGGATTTGAGGGCTTTCGGCCGGTTCAAAAAGAGATCATTGACTCGGTGATGTCGGGAGGTGATACCCTTGCGATCTTGCCTACAGGAGGGGGGAAAAGTTTGTGCTATCAAGTTCCCGGATTAACCAAGGAAGGGATTTGTCTTGTTATTTCTCCTTTGATTGCACTGATGAAGGATCAGGTGGACAACCTTAAAAGCAGGGGCGTGAAAGCAGTTGCGATCTATTCCGGGATGAGTTTCCGTGAGATCGATACCATGTTGGACAATTGCGTGTATGGAGATTTCAAGTTTCTGTATGTCTCACCCGAGCGACTTAAGACTGAGCTTTTTATCGAGCGATTTAAGCAGATGAATGTCAATCTAATTGCCGTAGATGAGGCCCATTGTATTTCACAATGGGGGTATGACTTTCGTCCTGCTTACCTGGAAATTGCTGAAATCCGGGCCATTCATCCCAAAGTTCCGATTATTGCCCTGACCGCTTCTGCTACGCCTAAAGTCTGTGAAGATATTCTTGAAAAGCTGGAAATGAGATCCCATAAGGAATTTCACCAAAGTTTTTCCCGAAAAAACCTCAGCTACAGTGTCCGAATGGTTGAGAATAAACTCGAAAAAGGAACTGAAATTCTGAATCGAATACCCGGCACGGCCATTTGGTATGTAAGAAATCGTCAGGGGACTGTACAGCTTGCCAAGGCGTTGACACAGCTCGGGATTTCAGCAGCCGCCTATCATGCCGGCATGTCCAGTTCGGATCGCTCAGCCAGGCAGGAAGCTTGGAAAAACAATCAGGTGAGGGTAATGGTGAGTACCAATGCTTTCGGGATGGGGATTGATAAGCCGGATGTAAGGGTAGTCATTCATAGTGATTTACCTGAAAATCTTGAAAATTACTATCAGGAAGCAGGCAGGGCAGGTAGGGATGGGGAAAAAGCCTATGCCGTGTTATTGGTCAATGATCAGGATATGGACCAACTTTTGGATCGAGCTGAATTGGTCTATCCTCCGATAGAATTCCTTAGGAGGGTTTATCAATGTCTGGCCAATTATTTTCAGTTGGCTGTGGGGACCAACATGCTGAGCAGTTTTGATTTTGACTTATCGGACTTTTGCCAAACCTACAAGTTATCCGTTTTGGATACATTCTATGCACTTAAGGTACTGGAGGAAGAAGGGTTTGTGGAGTTTAATGAAAGTTTTTTTTCTCCATCACGAGCTCATTTTCGGGTCGATCCCAAGCGTCTATATGAAATACAAATCCAATACGCCAAGCTCGACCCCGTAATCAAAATGATGCTTCGGACCTATGGGGGCAACTTGTTTTCTGAATATATCAAAATCCAAGAATCTAAACTCGCAAAATCTTTGGATATGAAGGATTCAGAACTAATCAAGGCATTGCAGCAGCTGGCCAAGCTAGAAGTATTGGATTACGATCAGAGAAAAGATACTCCACAATTGACCTTCCTCACCCAGCGCTACGATGCAGCCAAGCTGCCGTTTAATTTTACAAGGATCAAGCAGCGAAAGGACTTGACTCTTGAAAAAGCTGGAAGTATGGTTGAATTTTCCCGACAAACCAAGATATGCAGAACCCAGTTTATCCAAGAGTACTTTGGTGAACAGACAGATCAGGAATGTGGCATTTGTGATGTTTGTTTGGAAAAAAAGCGAGCAGGTCAAGGTGCTTTAGTGGAAAAAGTGACCAAGGAGAAGATCCTTGAAACCTTAACCCAATATGGGGAGTTAGGAGAATACGAGGTGTTTGAAAAAATAAATAAACCTGCTTCTGCGATGAATCTTCGATACCTCCGCCAATTGGTAGATGAAGGAAAAGTGAGCACAGATCGAGAAGGTAAATACAAAATCAATTCGCATGGGTAATTTTCTGGATGACTTATTTAAGAAGGTGTTTAGTACTTCCGAAAAGCTACCAATAAATGTCAAAGAGAATTTTTTGGTGAAGCAAAGTGAGTGGGCAGATCTGGAAAGCTGGTTACAAACCCAGGACTCTAAGAATCTTTTTGCCTTGATTTATAAGAATTACCACTTCAAGCGTACACAAATCAACGAGACACCTCAGGTTCATATTTTTTCCTCTCCCTATGCAAATGGATTTGCGGTGAGTTATGAGCCCCCTTTTGATATCAAATCATTTTCTAGGCTTTTTTTGGGATTTAGCAGACGGATTTTAGGCTTGGGCTACAGCCAAGTAAGTCTCGATAGAAAATATGAAGAGGTCAACGATCGAGTCAAAGTCACTGAAAAGTTTTACTTCAAACCCCCCTTGCAGTTGCCTGTGGAAGGAGAGCTGATTTCCCAGATTTACGGGAATGTCTCTTTGGAGAAAATCAGCATTGACAATCAACCCAGCTACATTAAGCTCTTGACAACGGTTTATTCTGATCGTCTGTTTCAGGATGCCAAACCCTTTGATCAATTCTTAGATTGCCTATTTGAAAGAACATAATATGGATAGAATAACCTTAAAAAACCAACTGGAAGCCTATCGGACCCCTTATGAGGAGGAGGCAGATTTTGTGGGCGATTTTTCTGCTTTAACTATGGATCCGCTGGCTTACAAGCGAGATAGATTGGAAGGGCATTTTACCGCTTCCGCATGGATTGTCAACAAAAAGAGAACGCATACTTTGCTTACCCTCCATCGCAAACTTGGCAGATGGCTACAGTTGGGAGGTCATGCCGATGGCAATGAAAACCTCATACAAGTAGCTTTCAAAGAAGCCGAAGAGGAGAGTGGTCTGAAATCCTTGAGATTGGTGGATGAAAATATTTTTGACTTGGACAAGCATATTATACCTCAGCGACCTCATGTGCAGGTGCATTTTCATTATGATGTGCGTTACCTATTTGAGGCAGACATCAATGAACCATTGATCATAAGCGATGAAAGTATTTCACTGGCTTGGATTGCATTTGACTCCGTGGTGGACATGATTGGCTACAATCCGTCCATTTTGCGGATGCTTGAGAAAACCAGTAAATCTGAAATTTTGCTTTGATGAATACCTTTAATGCTTCTCAACTCAAGAAAGAGTATTCATTTTCAACTCCCATTCAAATCCGATTTTCGGATATTGATGGTTACTTGCATGTGAATAATGGGGTTTACTTCAGCTATTTTGAGCATGCCAGGGCAATTTTTTTATACCAAGTAGCGGATTGGAATGTGATGACCATCGGTACTGTCGTGGGTAGGATTGAGATCGACTACCTGCGCCCGATTCACTTGGAAGATCAAGTGGAGGCTTTGGTCAAATGCTCCCGATTGGGCAATTCTTCTTTCGATTTGGAGCAGTTCCTCGTAGGTAAAGATGCCCAAGGAAATGAGCATACCTTTGCCAAATGCACATGCGTTATGGTGGCTGTGGACATGAAAACCTTGAAGCCAATTACTATCCCCAACGATGCCCGTGAAAAGTTGGCTCCGCCCCTGTGAGTGTCCCCACTCACAGATCAATTCCCCAAATATGAGCCTTTATGACTCTCCCCACTCACAGATCAATTTCCCGAATGTGATTTTCTTGACGTCCATTTTTTTCAAAAGAACTACGTGCATCATACAAAAGCCATGATTGGGTAAGTGGAGTGGTTGAAATAAAGCCTGATTCCGTGAGTGAGGACACTCACGGGGGCTTAGGTAAAGATGCCCAAGGAAATGAGCATGCCTTTGCCAAATGCAAATGCGTCATGGTGGCTGTGGACATGAAAACGATGAAGCCGGTTACTATCCCCAACGATGCCCGTGAAAAGTTGGCTTCGCCCCTATGAGTGTCCCCACTCACAGATCAATTTCCCGAATATGAGCCTTTATGAGTCTCCCCACTCACAGATCAATTTCCAGAATGTGATTTTGTTGACGTCCATTTTTTTCAAAAGAACTACGTGCATCAAACAAAAGCCATGATTGGGTAAGTGGAGTGGTTGAAATAAAGCCAAGTTCCGTGAGTGAGGACACTCACGGGGGCTTATGGAATCCTTGAAGTCTATGTTATAGAAAATCTAAGACCTCTCCTTGGCCCATTTTCCCTATCTTTGCTCAAAATTTACCCCGTGAACAAACTTTGGATTATTGGCTTGCTGTCTGTGAGCCTTTTTGCCTGTAGCCCTAGTGAGGAAGAACTGCTAAAAGTAGGAATGGAGAAAATGGATGCACAGGCCTGGCCTGAGGCGGTCACCTATTTTGATCAATTGCTGGAGAACAATCCAAGCAATGCCACAGCGCTGAATGCCAAAGGAGTGGCACTTTTTCAGCAGGGTAAAGTTGAGGAAGCTATTCCGATTTTTGACGAGGCCATCACTGCTGACTCAACGAATTACAAGCCTTGGTTTAATCGGGGAAATGCCAAAATGGAGCTTAAAAACTACAAGGAAGCACTCGCTGATTTCAATTTGGCTTCGGCACTTGATCCTTCCCAATTGGATATCCTATTCAACCGTGGCACGGCTCTTTTGAATATGGAAGAATATGAAGATTCCCTACTTGATTTCCAATCAGTCCTTCAGTCTGACCCCAACAATGCCGAAGCTCATTTCAGAAAAGGAAAAGCAGAACTAGGTATGAGTGATCCGATTCACGGGATGGAGTCTTTGACCAATACCGTCAATCTCGATTCCAAAAATGCAGAGGCATATTACCTGTTGGGTGTAACTCGGATGAGTGCCTTGGGTCAGAAAAACGAAGGTTGTGCTGACTTGAGAATGGCGCTTTCCCTTGGGTATGCTGAAGCCGAAACCTGGATCAAAGATTTCTGCGATAAGTAATCTTCATGGCGCAGATTGGAACCGATATCGCCTTAGCCCAATCCTTTTTGGAAAGCGGACAGCTCGTGGGAATCCCCACAGAGACCGTCTATGGTCTTGCCGGAAATGCCCTAAACCCCGAGTCAGTTGCCTTGATTTTTGAGACCAAAAATCGGCCAAGTTTTGATCCTCTGATATTGCATACCTTTTCTTTAGCCAGAGCGGAGGAGTTTGTTTTGGATTTTCCGGAAAAGTTAAAAGTACTGGGAGAGAAGTTTTGGCCGGGTCCTCTGACTTTGCTTGTACCGAGAAAGCCCAATGTTCCTGATTTAGTCACCTCTGGATTGGATAGAGTTGCTGTCCGGGTTCCAAATCATCCCTTGACCTTAGCTTTGCTGGAGCAATTGGAATTTCCGCTCGCGGCTCCAAGTGCCAATCCTTTTGGCTACATCAGTCCAACCCAAGCTGCGCACGTGGAGGCACAACTTGGTGAAAAGATTCCTTACATCCTGGACGGCGGATCTTGTGAAGTAGGATTGGAAAGTACCATTGTGGGAATGGAAGGAGAGGAAATCGTGATTTATCGTCTAGGCGGATTGGAAATTTCAGCGATTGTAGAAGTGGTTGGATCAGTGACAGTCAAAGATCACAGTTCCAGCAATCCTTCTGCTCCGGGTCAATTGGACAGTCACTATGCTCCAAGAAGGCCGTTTATTTTGGGTAATTTAAGCCACTTGATTGCTCAATATCAAGCAAAAGGAAGCGATTTTGCTGTACTGAGTTTTTCTAGATTTTTTGATCAGGTGGCTGAAGAAAATCAGATTGCACTCAGTCCTTCAGGAAATCTTCATGAAGCTGCCCAAAACCTCTTTGCAGCCATGCGAACCCTAGATGAATGTCCTGTAGCGGTGATTTTGGCTGAGCCGATGCCTGAGACGGGACTTGGCCGGGCGATCAATGACCGACTTCGCAGAGCAGCGTTTAAAGGGATTTGAAAAATCTAAGGCATAAGAAGATTTACGGTTTACGATTTTTGATTCACAGGACACTATCCCGAAAACCCCAGACAACAGACATCACCGTCCTCCGAAATCATATGGCAAATACTCGACAACCCTGAAAACAGACTTTTGTCTCCCTATCTCTCTATCTTTCTATCTCCTTATCTCCCTCAGGGAAATCGCTTTTAAAACTTACCATTTTTCCATCCGACTGAAAAAACAAGTCAGTTTCATGTAGTTAACCACGAGAAAATTAAGAGATACTTTACTGTTAAATCGAATAAAAGTGGGATTTCTCCAAAAAAGACAAAGTCATAATTCTTAATTTTCTCAATGACCTTAATGGTTATAACCCACAAGTCTTCAAAAGGAAGCTTCTCCATCCCTAAGTTCTATGTTTTAATTACCAAATGTTAAAAGCGATTTCCCTGCTATCTCCCTATCTCTCTATCTCCAATTCGCAACTTTCCCCTAATTTGATTCCCTTTTGGCTGAAAATGACTTAATTTCGGCTCAGTTTTTACGAAAACCAATTCAACATCTATTAAACCAATCCTATGAGTTTGAATGTAAAAAATGTGGACAGCCTCAATTTTGCAGGCAAAAAGGCCCTGGTTCGTGTGGACTTCAACGTGCCCTTGAATGAAAACTTTACTGTTTCTGATGATACCCGTATCCAAGCAGCGGTCCCTACGATCAAGAAAATTTTGAAAGATGGTGGTTCTGCCATCTTGATGTCTCACCTCGGCCGTCCAAAAGGAGGTCCTGAGGATAAATATTCCCTGAAGCACATCATCCCTGCTGTGGAAGCTGCCTTGGGTCAATCCATTAAGTTTGCCACGGATTGTATCGGTGCAGATGCGGCAGAACTGGCAGCTGGTCTTGGAGCAGGTGAAGTATTGCTTTTGGAAAACCTTCGTTTTTATAAGGAAGAAGAAAAAGGCGACAATGACTTTGCTGGCAAATTGGCCATGTTGGGTGATGTGTATGTGAATGATGCCTTCGGTACGGCCCATAGAGCACACGCTTCCACGGCGGTGATCGCTGAGTTTTTCTCTGAAAAAGTTGCAGGATACTTGATGGAGTCCGAGTTGACCAATGCGGATAAGGTGCTTGGCAATCCTGAGCGTCCTTATACGGCTATTATGGGTGGTGCGAAGATCGCTGACAAGATTTTGATCATTGAGCGCTTGCTTGAGAAAGTGGACAACCTTATCATCGGAGGTGGCATGTCTTACACGTTTGCGAAAGCACAGGGTGGAACAATCGGAACTTCTCTTTTGGAAGCTGATAAGCTGGACTTTGTATTGGAATTGATGGAAAAAGCAAAGGCAAAAGGGGTGAACCTGATCTTACCTGTGGATACGATCATTGCAGATGCATTTTCTAACACAGCCAACCAAGGTGTGGCCAATAGAGGCGAAATTCCTGACAACTGGATGGGCTTGGACATCGGGCCAAAGACTAGAGAGCTTTTTGGTCAAGTGATCTTGGAATCCAAAACTATCCTTTGGAACGGTCCAATGGGCGTGTTCGAAATGGAATCCTTCGATAAAGGAACCAAGGCGATTGCGGAATATGTGGCCGAAGCTACCCGAAATGGTGCCTTCTCCCTGATTGGAGGCGGTGACTCTGCAGCTGCAGTAAATAAGTTTGGATACACCGATCAGGTATCTTATGTATCCACCGGTGGAGGCGCATTGCTCGAGCACATGGAAGGAAAAGTGCTTCCCGGAGTCGCTGCATTGGCAAAGTAATCCGAAATACCCTCCAAGGGTTGGGGGACCCTTGGAGGGTTTGAAAATAAAAACCTCCCCTAATCAAGGTTATCGTATTTCTTCATCTTTTCTTCATTTTTCTCTACCAACTTGCGGTCGTACTAACTACAAAAACTATGATTCGGATCGTTTTTTTACTCGCATTCCTCTTTATATCGGGAATTTCTCTCGCTCAAACTGAGAATGTGAATAAAGTACCTCAAATTCCAGGTGCCGACCAGGGGAAAAAAGTTGGCATATCCAGTGCGGCAAGAAGGAGTTCGATGATCGGGAGGGTTCAACCTAATTCAAGAGTCGATACTGATCCAGATAACCCTGGTGCTAATGGTCCAGAAAACCACCCACATGGAGGAGCCCCTGGAAATCCAAATCGTCCCGATGTTAAGGTTCCAAAGAATAGACCTGGAGGGCCGATCACCAGACCTGGAGTAGGTCCTGGTGGAACCAGACCTGTTGGTCCCGGAAGACCCAATACTACACCTGGTAAAAGGCCTAACGCACCTGGTCAGCGACCTCCAGGAGGTTGAAGATCCTGAAAAAGAATCTTCTACTTTGCGTTTTTGAATCCGAATAAATACTACTTTGAGCGTTATCAACTCTCACACTTCTGGTATCACCTCATGATAAAAGGCCTATTTCTCCTTTTGACATTGAATTCACTTTGGTTTTTCCCGGTAAATGCTCAGGAAACAGATTCGCTTAAAGATACGACAGCTCAGACTGCTTCATCCAATTACTTGTTTATCGGGACTACCTATCAGTCTAGAGTGAATTTTATGGGGAAAGATTTTGGACAAAAAATCCCCCTTTTTTCATCAGATATACTATTTTGGCATAGGACTGGCCTCTATGTGAATGCCACAGTGGCTAAGTTTTTTGTATCGGATTTATCATGGCAGAAGGGGCTTGGTCTTGGTTTTTCCCGTGATCTTAGTCCAAAAACAGATATTGATCTTTCCTTTAATGAATTTATTGGGGCCAACAACCTGAATGAATCCGGCATGGATAATATCGGAATGCTTCAGGGAACTCTGGGTCTGGACTGGGGTCTTCTATATTCTACTACTCAATTGCTCTATCTTTTTAATCAGCCGAGTGATTTTTTTCTGATCAGCCGGCATTCCAGGTATTTTGAGTTGGATCAGCGGTTTGGTAAAAGTGGTGTACTTTCATTCGAACCAAGACTGACTTTTTATTTAGGCACCAGCAATTATTACCAAATAGGTGGCTATGAACTGACATCAAAGCAATTTTTGGACACACAACGTTTTGTATCACAAGCAGTTGACTTGTCTGTGCCTATTTCCTTAAACTTCTCTAATCTGGAGCTTCAGCTCGAACCTAAGTGGGTCATTCCAACTAGTATACCAGAGTATGATTTATCTTCCTCCCATTTCCAATTGGCATTAAAAGCCACGTATGCTTTCCAACTAAAGAAAACCAAATGAGAATTCTATTGGTTGAAGATGAGCAGTCCCTAGCCAAGGAAATCAACGATTTTCTCCTGTCAGAACATCATGTAGTGGATGCGGTAAGTACCAAAAAGATTGCTTCAGAAAATCTTGCGGTCAATTCCTATGATTTTGTCTTGGTGGATTTGGGATTGCCTGATGGTGATGGCTTAGCCTTATTGAAGGATGTGAGTCTGTATCAAAAAGATGCTTCTGTCATCATCCTTACAGCTCGCACAGAGGTAGGTGACAAAATTCTTGGTCTGGAAAGCGGGGCTGATGACTACCTGTCCAAACCTTTTTCCCTGCTCGAACTCAAAGCTCGCATGCAAGCCATTATGAGGAGAAAGAGCGGGTGGAAAAAAGATGTTGTTCAGCTTGGAGGATTTGAAATTTACCTGAATCAGCCTCTTGTGTTTTTTGAAGGACAGGAAATCAAACTGACTAAAAAAGAGTATATCTTGCTTCAGTTTATGCTCATCAATAAAAACCGGGTGCTCAATCGCTTTCAATTGGCTGAGCATCTTTGGGGGGATCAGCTGGACGATGAATACCAATCTAATTACATTGACGTGCATGTCAAGAATATCCGGAAGAAACTAGGGGCTTATAGTCCGGTGGATTGGTTGGAAACAGTCCGTGGACTTGGCTACAAACTCAACGGGTGATATGAAGCTTTTTCACAAACTGTTGATTTTTAATTTGCTGGGGAAAGGAATATTTCTCCTGATATTTTTGATGTTAGGCCCGTATCGACTTCGTACGCTTATCCTTGAAAAAACGGATCAACAACTTATTCAAAAAAATAAGGAGGTTTTGCACTTGATTGAGTCTGAAGGAATTGAAAGTTTTATTTCAAAAGAAAATCCTGAGGAAGGCTTTGGGTCTTACAATATATTGAAGGAAGAGTACATTTTATTGGAAAAGGCACCTGAGAAATACATCTTGGCTGATAGCATTTTCGTGGAAGAACGGATTATTGAAGAAGAGCAAATCAGTTATCGGGTATTTGCAGACCTGATTCAAATCAACGGAGAGACCTATTTGTTGGAAATTGGCAGAAGCTTGGGCACTATCGAGCAGATTGAAAAGATTCTTTTCCAAATCTCAATCGGGATACTTTTTTTGTTTTTGACTTTTTCTTTCTTGTTGGATTCGGCGATCAGCAAACGGATTATGGCTCCGTTCAACAAGATTATCCAAAGGAAAATTTCCCGGATCAATGAGCCGCAGGAGTTTCATGATCAGGCGATTCAAAGCACTACTCAGGAATTTGAACTGTTGGATCAAGCGATTTCGGAGATGATGAAGCGGATTCAAAAGTCCTTCAATCAGGAGCGGGTGTTTATTTCCCATGCTTCCCACGAACTCAAAACGCCTATTTCGGTGCTTCAGTCCAAGTTGGAGGCGATTTTTAGTGATCAAAATTTGAGTCCTTACCAAAGCGAAAAACTGATGGACATGCAGAATACCCTTCAGAAAATGAAGAAATCGGTCAATGCGCTTCTATTGATTTCCAAAGTCAACAATGCGCAGTTTATCAAAACAGAGGAAGCGGATATGAAAAATATCCTGGAAGAGTTGTTGGAAGACTGGGTGGGCATCGCCGAGGAAAAAGGAGTTCGATTAAGAAAAGGCACTATTGATCCCTTTACTTTTCCCCGGACCAATTCATCCCTTTGTCAGATGTTGCTTCAAAATGGGGTGAGCAATGCGGTAAAATATGTTCAGGAGGGAGGGCAAATCTACCTTTCCGGAACCAAAAAATCAGATTATTATGAGATCCTGATTGAAAATGATGGCAAAGGAATTGATGAAAAGCTGTTGGAGCAGGTCAATAATGGATTAGTCTTTTTAATCGATGTGACTAAAGAAAAATCCGGTTTTGGGCTCCAGATTATGCATAAAATTGCTCTTTTTCTTGGTGTCGGCTTAGAAATCACTTCGGAAAAAGGAAAAACCCGAGTTAGCTTTAGGTTTGCCATCAATGGTTAAAAGGGTGAAATTCTTTTTTTGAAAAAAATCGAAAAAAATCATTTTTTCATTTTCTCTTCATCTTGACAAACCAATTTAGCATCATAAACCAAAAAACAATCACATGAAAACATTCAAAAGTCTTCTAATTCTGTCCTACTTGCTTTTTTTGGCGGCATGTACTGAGCCAGATGAGATGGTAGCCACTATTGGTGAATTGACCTCTCAAGATGCAACTGCAATCGATCTTGCACAGACCTCAGGACAATTGGCTAGTGGAACCAGCTTTGTTATCGGTGGAAATTCCTTTCAAATGGGTACGATTACTGGTCGGGTGACCGAAACATCTGAACTATCAAATGGTCCTGTAGGTCCCGGATTGTTAAGGGGCCTCGGAAAAGGAAAAGGTGGACACAAAGGTATCATGGATGGTTTGACCCTTTTGGCTCCTAACGATGAGATTTTGGCAATTATTGATGCGGAAACTGCTGGTGAGGTGAGAGGATTTAGAATACATAAATTTGGCGGCGCCAAGATTACTCATTACGATGCTTCCGGAAAAGAAGTTAATTTCCCACTTTTCACTGCCCCCGATGGCCCTCACGGAGGTCACAGCGGAAATCAGTTTCCCGAACTTGATTCTTTGCTAAAATTGGTGGTAAAAACAAAGGTGGATTTCGGCAATGGAGTGACCATTAGCAAAAATGACCAGGAAATTACCCGCAAGGGTGTGATTATTATCGAACGCAAGAAGGACGAAAATACTTTGACTGAGAAAATTGAATTCCAAAATTATTCTGTCAATGGAATTCAAATCAGTGGCACCAAAACCACGGTGTCGGAATTTGACAAATCTACAGGTAAGGGTAGCGTAGTTTCCAGTGTAGCTAATGGCAAATTTGTTTTCGTGGATGGGGAAACCGGAGTTTGGACCTCGGAAAGAAAGCGGAATTCAGAAGTAGTTCGTGGAACGGACAACCGTAAACCAATCAGCGGTTCAATCGTCAATGAGGTAAAAACCAAGATTATGACAGCTGCTAACAAGGTGATTTATTCCCATGAAACCACCGAGCCCTTGAAAATAGACCTATCCTGTCAAGGAAGAAGAAGAGGTCCTATCGATGGAAAAGTTCAAACCTTGTATCGAGATAATACCATTTCTGTGGATTATGGTGACGGTTCTTGTGACAACCAAACCATTACCATCACCGTAAACGGTGAAACTACCACCAAGAAAATCGGCGGTTAAATTGGGTTAATGATAAGCTAAAAAACCGATCCAAAAGGGTCGGTTTTTTTGTGATTTTTCCAATTTGGAAACAATTCGGTCAAGGATTTAATTCTATATCCAAATCAATTCTTTTATCTAAACCGATAAAATCCAAATCAATATTGCTTTCAAAAACGAGATTTTCCAAACCAATGAAGCGTGAAAATGGTGAAAAATAGCAAAGAGGGTTTTTCCTGTTTTCAACATTGAAGCACCTAAAAACTCAAAAAAACGATCGAAGGGGATATTTTCTATAAACATGTGATTCCTTCGGTTTTATTTTAATTTCGCCCAATTTATTTAGAATCGGAAAGGCTAAAC
The DNA here is from genome assembly GCA_964574365.1 of uncultured Limnohabitans sp. Taxonomy (GTDB): domain Bacteria; phylum Bacteroidota; class Bacteroidia; order Cytophagales; family Cyclobacteriaceae; genus Algoriphagus. The sequence continues at coordinate 29,987 of CAZNND010000027.1, read as the reverse complement.
ATATCCTTTACCTTTTTCTGACCCTGACGCGGCAGTCCCGATAAGAATAGCGGTTTCGGGACGGTCGAATCCCAAACGATCAAATGCAATTTTTTTATATAAAGATTTGATCCCTTTGGGATTATTTTTCCTGTGTCCCATAGTGCAGTCCCAAAAAACTAACACTATGTTTATTCGCTTGATTTCATCTGGCTTTTTATAAGAGAGTTTTTGATTTAAAAAACAATTGCCTTTGTAGTGTTGAAAAGAAAGGGGATGTTTAAAAGTATTGATCCCAATAAGTTCGATATTAGCTAATTTATTAGGTTATGAGAATTTTTTGCCACAGCCTCTCGGGGAGAATTTGGGAAAGTCATGAAAACGAAAAGATAGGGTTTAGCTGTGAGTGTAATTCTCAATTCTCTTTTTGGCTTAGCGCCTTTGTGGCTAAAAAAAATCTTTTGCCGAAGGCTCTCCAGAAGAATTCGGGAAAGACACGAAGGTTGAAAAGCTAAAGCTTTGAATGCTATTGGTTTAAAAATTAAAGTCAAAGACCTGAATTAATTTCAAAAATTTTCCTAATTAATATGGGAGTTTTTCAGTCCAGATACCAAGGGTCATACAAATTTAGGTTTAGTTCTCTCTTGAAGATATGGATGAGCACTTTTTACCCAGAATTTATTCGGTGATAAATGACATACGTGCATTTATCCGGATACACATAATATTTTCTAAAATTTTTAATTGAAAAATTTTGAATTATCCGAAAATATCCGAATTTTTAGTAAATATCTCAATATTAATGAATTAGATAAGTCCTGCAATAAACAAATAATGTTTTAATCTATCGTTTTAGCCAAATCTGATTGAAAATAAATGCATAGTTATTTGGCCTGCGTTATTCTGATTAACTAGTTAATTTATTGAAAAGATTTTGCATCCATATTAAATTAAAATAGAAATAAAAATTGCGTGAATTTTCAGATATGAAATCAACATCAATACTTATTTTGTTTTTCATAGGTATAATAAGCGCAATTGGTCAGACTCTTCCTCCAAAGCAAGCATACCCTTTTGATGTAAGACAAATACATAGTGGCCACAGCTTAACAGACCCTCTTTTTGGTCAGCCATGGCCCGGTCAGTTTGTAAATTTACTTTCCCAATTAAGGGGTGTTTGGGCTCTTGATGATATAGGAAAATCAACTATCCCAGGATCTCCCATGTTTTGGCGCTGGCAAAATGAAGCAACTCATTCAGTCTCCCCAAAGGCAAGACACGACATACAAGATTGGGAACTATTAGTTATAACCGAAGGGATACCTATTCCAAATAATGGAGGAAATCCACCACAAATAACACCAGCGAAAGAGTACTTATCACTTTATGTAAATAATGCATGGACTAAAGGAAATAAGGGAAACGGTGCAGCAACCTTACTTTGGACGACATGGACAAACCTCAATGGCTCAGAAGGTCCTTGGCGACAGACTTTAAACTCCAATGAAGCATATTGGGAAGAAATGCAGGATTATGCAAATGCAAAAAGACCTTCAGGATCAACTCCAGTTTATTTGATTCCAGGTCACCGGATGATGGCTCGAATTTACGATGATATTCAACTTAAGTTAGTCCCTGGAATTAGCAGTATTAATCAATTTTTTAGAGATAATATCCATACAAATTCTTTGGGAGATTATGCTATTGCAATGATTCATTATGCATGTATTTTCAACAGCAGTCCAGTTGGTTTACCCGCTGATTTAATTACTGATACAAATACTTCATTGCCAAGACCTTCTGCGGCCCTTGCGCTATATTTGCAAACTATCGTTTGGGATGTTGTCACAAGTTATGCTCGAACAGGTATTTTTGAAACCATCACAAATATCCATGATGATAAAATGATTCAAGATTTTTTTGTGTATCCTAATCCAACATCCGACTTCATTAACATAAAATCCAAAGCTGAACCTTTAACTTCCGATATATATATACACAATAGTTTTGGACAGTTGGTGTATAGAGGTACAGAAAATATGATAAATCTAAGTCAACTATCTCAAGGAATTTACATTTTGAGAGTTGATAACAAAAGTATAAAAATTATTAAAAACTAAGGATTGCCTTTTATTAGAAAATCTGCCATTTTAAAGCCTATGTGAAGGTCATTGAAAAATTGCCCGAAATGGTATACAGATGTGCTAAGATATTTTGTTTTCTGGGTAGCCACACAAAATAAGTAGTCAGGGTTAATCGGAGTTTTTTACAAACTACACCCAGCTGTCCCAACATCGGTAAGCTGAATGATGATTCGAGCAGTAGCTTAGGAGTAGTTTGCAAAACTCCTTTATATCTCGATGAAAAAGATACTTGGTGGATATTTGGGTGTTTTGCAAATTACACCCAGCTGATGAATGGTCAGACAGCAGTTTTGGTGTAAATAGGCCTTTTAGGGAAGATATGATCTTTTTAAGCCCCCCTAGAAAGCGTTAGCGAAAGTTGACCCGCATGATGCGAATTGTGGAAAAGAATATGGGAAAACAACTTCATTTTGGATACCGAGCCGAAAAAGGGTGTTTCAACCATCGTGCTCCACTCCTCATCGGGTAGTATATTTACCAAATTTTCCAGCATCTCAAATCCTTTGTCAATCAGTTTTTTGCTTTCGAGGTAATCCATGTATTCTCCTTTGTCCTCCTTACCCATAGTTGTATTCGCAGTCGTAGGAATTATTCCAAAAAAATACCCGAAGAGGTTCATCGTTTCCCCAATGTGCCTGAAGATAAAGCCAATACTTGCTGTAGCTGAATTGAGCCTCCAGGTAGAGTTTTCCTGATTGACTTTTTCGAAAGCGAAGGAGCAGGTCAATTTGTTCTGCTCTAACATATCCATGATTAAGGTTCGATTGCTATTCATTTTTTCAATTTTAAACTTTTCCAAAGTTAGTGCTTTTTGCCACCGAAGAGTTGTACCCTGCCAAAGTGAGAGGTCCCTGCAGAATTGAGTGTCCTCACTCACTTCAACTTTTACTTGAGAGGATAGAATAGTAGTGTGTTTTAAAAACTACACCCAGGTGAACGAACTACCGGACAGCTGATCAAAGCTTGGAAAGGAGTCTAGGAGTAGTTTGCAACACCTCCTTACTATCTCTATGAAAAGGATATTTGAGTGTTTTACAAACTATACCCAGCTCCTCTGCCGAAGTGACTGTCCCCACTCACTTCAATATTCACGTGAGTGGGGACACTCACATGGGCGAAAAAGTTGGCTTTAAAAACTCAACTCCACCAACACCGGAAAGTGGTCGGAGGGATACTTTTTCCCATAATTATCTGTCAGAATCCCATGTCTCAACACCTCTATTTTGCCCTGAACAAAGATGTGGTCGATGATCCCGTCCGGCATTCGGTCCCACTCAAATCCGGTGAATGTTCCTGCAGGGCCATAAGATGGTATTTTTGAGATTAATCGGGCATCTTTCCAGGTAGGATTGCTCACAATTGTTTGGTATGCGGCATTGTCAGGCTTCACATTGAAATCCCCCATCCAGACTACAGGCAGTTTTTCCCGGTTGATTTCCTTGATTTTTTGGGCAACGAGCTTACTGCTTTCCTCCCTTGCCTGCTGTCCGATATGGTCGTAATGGATGTTAAAAACATAAAAACGGGTTCCTTCCTTAGATTTAAACCTTCCCCAAGTGCATATTCGGTTTAATGCCGCATCCCAGCCTTTGCTCGGGGTGTCCGGTGTAGGTGAAAGCCAAAACGTCCCGGAATCCTCAAGTGAATACTGCTTTGGATCATAATGGATGGGCGAAAATTCCCCTTTTTCTTTTCCGTCATCCCTGCCTACACCAATCGATAAAAAGCCTAATCCCTCATTGATCTGTTTCAGCTGGTGAACGAGCGTTTCCTGGGTGCCAAACAGGCCGATCTGGTGAAACTGGATCAGGTGCATCACGTGGGGGGCCCGGTCTTTCCAAAGGTTGCCAGCATCACCCTGATTGTCCCAGCGGATGTTGAAGGTGGCAAAGCGGTGGGTTTGTGCATAGGTATGGAAACCGGCAAATAGGCTGAACTGCAAGAGAAGGAGGGAGAGCGTGCGGATTTTTTGGAACATGGATCTGAACTTATTCGTGAAAAACGGCTTTTCTCTTAAAATTGCATGCTATTTTGTAGAAATGAAAACCATTTATCCCAAAGATATCGCTGTTACCGAACTTCAGGCCATTTTGCAAGGAGCGGTGGCGCCCAGGCCGATCGCCTTTGCCAGTACCGTGGACCGTGCAGGCAATGTCAACCTCAGCCCATTCAGTTTTTTCAACCTGTTCAGTGCCAATCCCCCAATCCTGGTTTTTTCACCTTCAAGAAGGATCAGGGACAACACCACTAAACATACCTTAGATAATGTGCTAGAGGTGCCCGAAGTAGTCATTCATATTGTTGGCTTTGATTTGGTGGAACAGATGTCGCTGGCTAGTACCGAATATCCCAAGTGGGTCAATGAATTTGAAAAAGCAGGTTTGACTGCTGTGCGGTCGGAGCTGGTACACCCTCCAAGGGTCAAGGAAGCACCTGTGGCTTTTGAGTGCAAGGTGATTGAGGTCAAGTCGTTGGGCGAGGGTGGAGGAGCAGGAAATTTGGTCATTTGCGAGGTACTCAAGATCCATCTAGATGCGCGGATTTTAGATCAATCTGGAGCCATCGATCCCTATAAACTGGCTCCCGTGGCGCGTTTGGGGGGTAATTGGTATTCCAAAATCACGCCTGACTCCCTGTTTCAGATTCCCAAGCCCTTGACCAGCTTGGGGATCGGGGTAGATCAGATTCCCGAGGAAATCTGCAACAGTCCCGTCTTGACAGGAAACAATTTGGGGCGGTTGGGAAATGTGGAGCAGTTGCCAAGCGAAGAGGAAGTACGACTTTTTTCCCAAACAGAGGAAATTCAGGACATGAAGAAGCGATTTCGTCTGGATCCTGAATCCTGGCTGGATCACCTGCATCGTTGGGCAAAAGAGGAGTTGGGGGCAGGGGATGTGGAAAAGGCTTGGAGGATTTTGTTGCAGAAACTTTAAAAAAATAATCCCCTCAAAAGCTTTTCTCTTGAGGGGATTTATGGTATTTATTAAGGCAAAAGTTACTTAATCGTAATATCCTGCGGCATCCTCACCTGCACACCCTGATAATTTTTTAGCTTCTGGATTTTCTGATACAGCGGATACTGATCGCCAAGCTGGGTTTGGATAACACGTGTTTTGACTTGATCGGTAAAGGTGCTCAGGAATTCCTCAAACCAAGGCTTTTTCTCGGGATAATAGACGATTCTGTAATCATCTCCGGCCTTGATCTTGCCCGCTGCGATTTCTATTGCGGTTTCCAGTCCACCAAGTACGTCCACTAATCCTCTCTCTTTGGCTTGATTCCCCGTCCATACCCGGCCGGAGGCAACTTTCTTCACAGAGTCAGGATGCATGCCACGGCCTTCCGCTACACGGGAAATGAAGGTTTCGTAGCCGTCTTCCACACTGGACTGAATGATGGTTCGCTCCACATTTGTGAGCGGTCTTGCCATATTCATAAAGTCGGAGAGCTCTCCTGTAGAAACCACATCCGTGGTTACACCCAGTTTGTCGTTGATCAATTCCTGAACGTTAAACATCAAGCCAAAAATTCCGATGGAACCGGTGATGGTATTGGGCTGTGCCACAATAGTGTCTGCCGGTGCTGAGATGTAATAGCCTCCCGAAGCAGCCACCTCACCCATGGAAACAATCAGCGGCTTGGCCTTTTTTGCTTCCGACATTTCTCTCCAAATCACGTCGGAGGCCAAAATCGATCCTCCCGGTGAGTTAACTCTGAGCACTATAGCCTTGATGTCTTCGTCTTTTCGGGCTTCTCGGATTTCTTTGGCAAATTTCTCCGAACTGATCGCTCCTTCTGCATTGCCATCTACAATATCCCCCTCGGCAAGAATTACAGCGATTCTGTTTTTGGAAGTGATATTTTTGGATTTAGCCATGCTTCCCAAGTCTGTTGCATTGATGGTCGGGATTTCATCGTCCTCGGTCAAACCCAACTTTTCTCTCAAAATAGTATGTACTTCATCTTCATATTTCAGCGCACTTGCCAGCCCATAGGTAACTGCATCATTCGGCTTTCGGACCAGCATCCGACGGTTGATTTTCATCAGGCTGTCTTTGGTCATATTTCTGGAAGCGGCTATCTGTTCGATCGCATGGTTGTTGATGTCGTCGAGGAAGTATTGGGTTTGGAGACGGTTCTCCGGGCTCATCTTGTCCAGAATAAAGGGCTCAACAGCACTTTTGAATTCCCCTACCCGGAAGACCTCAGGCTTGATCCCCACTTTTTCAAAGAAGCCTTTCAGAAAAATCCCCTCTGAGGCAAAACCGTTGAAGTCCATTCCTCCCAGTGGGTTGAGGTAGATCTCATCCGCGACAGAAGCAAGAAAATAGCCTCCTTCGGAATAGGCTTCATCATAGGCAACAATGAATTTTCCTGATTCTTTGAAATCAAGGAATGCTTCTCGTAGTTCGAGTAGGTTGGCCTGACCTGCATTCAGTAAACCTGTCCGAAGATAGATGCCTTTGATTTTTTCGTTGGTTTTAGCTTCGGCAAGGGCTTTTTTAAGATTGACCAAACCAGCATTTGAATCACCTCCGAAAGGATCCATAAAGGAGCCGAATGCTAAATCATCCTCCGAAGTACGCTCAACTAAGATTCTCCCGTTGAGATTGAGGTGAAGGATGGTGTTTTCTTCAAGGGTCACCTCTTTTTCAGAAGATGCCGCAATCATTCCGATAATGCCGAAAAATAGCAGTATGCTGATGATGGAGAAGATGAAAAGGCCCACGATGACGGCCAATACATTTCCAAGAAACTTCATAGTTTTAGAATTTTGGGACTAATTTAACCTAATTTGGAACAGGTTTACAAAGACTCAGACGGGAAGTGATGCAAACGACAGTTGTATTAGTCATAGGTAGTAACAAAGGTGATCGGGAAAAGTTGCTTTTCGGGGCACTTGAAGCAATAAAAGATCGATTTAAGTTGCTGGGACTTTCGTCCATCTATGAATCGGAAGCCTGGGGAGGCGTGGCGAAAGGCAAGTTCCTCAACCAGGTAGCCTTGATTTCCACCGAAAAGAGTCCTGAAGAGATATTGGACATCATCCAGGGGATTGAATCGGATTTGGGTCGAACCCGGAAGGAGCACTGGGGCGATAGGACCATGGATATCGATATCCTGTATTTTGGAAATGAGGTGATCCAAACTGAGCGGCTGAGGGTGCCCCATCCTTTTCTTGAGCAGCGGAGGTTTGTACTCGTTCCACTAGCAGAGCTTATTCCTGAAAAAAAACATCCAATCACAGGTAAAAGTACGCTGAAGATGCTGGAGAATTGTAGTGATCAAAGTAGGGTGGCGATTTGGGGGAAATAAAATTATGATTATCTCCCTTGTATAAAAGTACCTAGTAAATTAAATTTTAAAAACTTAGAGTAAGGGTAAAACTAGTATTTCAAAAAATAGCATTTTCTGAAACCGTATTGGATTTTATGTTACCGCGGAGACGCAGCGTACGCAGAGAAATACTTGAGTTTTTAATTCCAATTTTATAACGGATAAGGTGTCAAGCCTTTCATAAAAGGAAATTATAAGTATTAAACAATTGAAAATTTATTAGTTAGATTTTCTCTGCGGCCTCTGTGACTCTGCGGTGAGTAGGTATCCTTGGAATATTTTATTCAATTTCCGTCCGAAAAGGATAAAAAAATTTCATTTTAAAAACTAACGATGCAAAAGATACAATCGAATTTGATTTAATTCGATACAATGAGTTTTACCATCAGGGAAATCGCTTTTAAAACTTAGCATTTTTCCCTCCTAGTGAAAAGAACAAACCAGTTTCAAGGAGTGAACCACGAGAAAATTAAGAGTTACTGTTAAATCGAATGAAAGTAGGATTTCTGCAAAAAAGACTCAGCCATAATTCTTAATTTTCTCAATGACCTTAATGGTTCAAATCCACAAGTTTTCAAAAGTAAGGTTCTCGATCCCTTCCTTCCATGTTTTAATTACCAAAAGTAAAAAGCGATTTCCCTGGTTCTACCATTTTGTAGAGAGAACTAAAGTAAAAATCCCGCCTTCTGTGCGGGATTTCAAATTTTTAAAGTCCGGAAACCTCTGCTTCGGGATGGATTTTTTTGACCAGTCCCTGCAGCACCTTGCCCGGTCCGCATTCCACAAAATGGGTGGCTCCGTCCTTAACCATATTCTGGACAGATTGGGTCCATTTGACAGGGGCAGTGAGTTGGGCGATCAGGTTCTTTTTGATCTCATTGACATCGGAAACTGCCGTAGTGCTCACATTTTGATACACGGGACAGATTGGCGTGCTGAACTGGGTTGATTCGATGGCTTGCTGGAGTTTTTCCCGGGCAGGCTCCATGAGAGGGGAGTGGAAGGCACCGCCAACAGGTAGGGGAAGGGCTCTTTTGGCACCGGCTGCCTTCATTTTTTCACAGGCAATTCCGATGCCTTTGTTAGAACCTGATATGACCAACTGTCCGGGGCAGTTGTAGTTGGCGGCAACCACGACTTCCTCGGTGATTTCTGAGCAGATTTCTTCTACTTTTTCATCAGCCAAACCTAGAATTGCAGCCATGGTGGAAGGATTGATTTCGCATGCTTCCTGCATGGCTATAGCCCGTTGATACACCAGTTTCAATCCGTCTTCAAAGGCAAGTGTACCGTTGGCTACGAGGGCAGAAAACTCTCCCAAAGAGTGGCCAGCCACCATATCCGGAGCAAAGTCTGGGGTGGTTTTTGCCAGAATTACAGAATGCAAAAAAATGGCTGGTTGTGTGACTTTGGTTTGTTTGAGTTCTTCTTCTGAGCCTTCAAACATGATGTCCGTAATCCGGAATCCTAAGATGTCGTTAGCCTGCTCGAAAAGCGCCCTTGCTTCAGGGTTTCCCTCATATAGTGATTTTCCCATACCGGGAAATTGGGCTCCTTGGCCCGGAAAAACGAATGCTTTCACGTAATGTTTCGGTTTATATTTCTGATTTTTCCCCAGTTCGGACACTTGATAGCGTACTTTTACTAGTGTCCAAGCCAAAATTGGATTTCATGACAGGCAATTAGAACCAATTCTCATGAAGTCCCTTTTTGAATTTATCGAATTGGAAAGGTGCAAATATAGACCTTTTTGGTTTTAGGGCTTTAAGGTTTAAAAAGACTTTAGGGTTTGGAAATGATCGGAAAGAATCTTCTCCCTGTTTTCAGAAAGCCATCGGATAAATGCCTTAACCGCGGGGGAGTGTTTTTTTTGCTTCAACCAAATCAGTTTCCAGTCTGCTTTCATTGGAAGTCCCTGATACTCGAGTAAAGCAATCCTTCCTTCTTTTATCTCTTGGGCCATAGAAAAGTTAGAAAGGATTGAAGCACCTAGTCCAGCCATAACCGCTTGTTTTACAGCTTCATTGGTAGCCAATTCCATTTTGCTTTCCACCTGAATATTCCGCTCAGCGAAGAATTTTTCCATTATTGTCCGGGTTCCGGATCCTTTTTCCCTCAATACAAAAGGCATTTTTGACCAATCTCCCTGATTGATGAAGCGCTCATAACTGCTTTTTTTCTCCGGAGCACAGGTCAGGTACCATTTGTTTTCTGCCAATTGAATGCTTTCCAAGTCTAGATCTTCCGGCCAAAGAGAAACCAAGGCCAAATCGGTCGAATTTTCCTGTAAATGGGCTAGGACTTTGTACCGATTGGATACTTCCAGGCTGATTTCTACATGAGGATAGATTTTCATAAAATCTGCCATCAGGTAGGGGATGATGTATTTACCGGTGGAGACAGCCGAGATCCTAATTTTTCCTCCAAGCAAGCCTTTGAGCTCAAGCATTTTCTCTTCTATTTGCCCAAGTTCGGCAAAGATTCTATCTGCGGTATCCACCAGTTCTTGCCCAAATTCGGTAATATGAATTTTTTTTCCAATGATCTCAGTCAGAGGCACTTCAAATTGTTCCTGTAGGTTTTTGAGTTGGATGGAAACAGCCGGCTGAGTCATACTCATAGCTTCAGCTGCCCTTGTGATGCTTTGGTATTTCGAAATAGCTTGAAATGCCTTGAGCTGATGTATCGTTAAATTCATAAGTAAATTTAATTTAAAGAGTATAACGAATAAAAAAATATTATGTTTTGTTTTTTTCTCCATAAAAGACCTAAGATATTTGCATCATGGATTTTCAAATTCTAATTAACAACCTGACGAATCCGAGTTTGCTCTTTTTCGTGTTGGGCATTCTTGCTGTGAGATTCAAAAGTGATTTGGAAATTCCTGCCACAAGTGCCAAGTTTATCGCACTGTATTTGATGCTATCCATTGGTTTCAAGGGTGGTCAGGAGCTTTCGCATAGTGAGTTCAATTCGGGTATTATTTGGGCCTTGTTGTTTGGTTTGGTGTTATCGGGTGCCACTCCCTTTTATACTTTTTTTATTTTAAGAAAAAGGCTGGGAGTTCCGAATGCGGCAGCCATTTCAGCAGCATATGGTTCCATTTCAGCGGTTACGTTTGTAGCAGCGGTCTCTTTTCTGGATATTCAAGGGGCTCATTTTGGAGGGCATATGGTAGCAGTAATGGCCTTGATGGAAGCACCTGCTATAATTTCTGGGGTAATTTTGCTACGCAAATATTCTGAAAGTAAGTCGGAGGGCGGACTAAAAGGCATTGTCATTCATGCCTTTACCAACGGATCGGTACTGTTGATAATGGGAAGTTTGATTATCGGCTTGATAGCGGATGAAAAACAGGCAGAGGGGATCAAACCATTTATCACGGATATTTTTAAGGGTTTCTTGGCTGTATTCCTTCTTGATATGGGAATCAATAGTGGAAAGAAACTAAAAGCTTTCTTCAAGACCGGTTACTTCTCTTCCTTATTCGCAATTTTAGTTCCTTTAGTGAATGGTTGCGTGGTAGCGGTACTGAGTCATTGGATTGCCCCTGAAGCAGGGGATCGCTTAATTTTTTCGATTTTGGCAGCATCTGCTTCCTACATCGCGGTACCTGCAGCCATGAAGCTGGCCAATCCTGAGGCGGATGAGGGCTTGTATGTGCCCATGGCATTGGCGGTTACCTTTCCGTTCAACATCACCTTGGGTATGCCAATCTACTGGATGATTATTCAGTATTTTTGAAAGGTTTACCCGAAGACCTGACTGCCGTCAGTCAAGTTTTTCGCTGATTTTTAGCGCAGGTTAACTTTACTTTTTCACAGTTGAATTTTAAAGGCACAATGGGAATAGGGGGATAATTTCAAATTTTCCCACAGATTGACACAGATATATTGCACACGGACCTGCCTGCTGCAGGCAGGTTTTCACAGATCTTTTGCTACCTGGGACTTCACTTATAGGAAATCATATAAAATTCGTGGGAATACTCCTTCGGCGGACAAGTATCTGGTAAATAAGCAAGTAGGAGCTTTTCTCAAGAAACCTTATTTTCTCAAAGCTTACGTTCACGAAAAAACTAATCATGTTTCGACAAGTTTTCTGAATCTTACAAAGTATGGTTAACATGGATTTTTTAAAAAGAAGGAAACAACCCCCTATTTATAAAGTTCGTTGTCTCTTAATTTGGGGCACTTTGAATTAGTTTTCCCAAAATCAGCTTTTTTCTTTCACCTTCAAATCTCACCTACCAGGGTCAAAATTCCCTTTTAACTTTAAGGTGTAAGAAACTTCTTTCTCTCCATCTCCGTGGGAATTCGGCAAGTGGACTTTTTGCCAAACCACCGGTACCTGTTTTTTCCAATCCAATTGTAAATACAATCTCGCCAAGTTGCAGGAAACAGGATTAATGGATAAAAGATTGGCCAAAGTCCATCTAGTTTTCTGGCAATTCGTAATGCGGCTGTGCTGCGAAAATAGATTTCCCCTTCCTCTATCAATACCAAGGAATCGAGATAATCTGTTGGAACTTGGAAGTTTGATAATAAATTTTTTACGGGCAATTCCTGCAATGCACCTACCAAAAACCGGTCTTTCGAATCCCGTTTCAGGATAAAATCTATAGAAGCATTGCAGAGATTGCATACACCATCAAAGAGAATGATGGATTTTTGTCCGCTCATCTGATCAATTGAATCGTGCCTTTCAGTTTTTGTTGTTGTTGCGTCGGATCCAACACATCAAAAAACACCGTGCCCGAGTAAAAGTACGTCCCCGCAGGAAGCTCATTCCCATTTTGATCCCGCCCATTCCAACGGATAAAGACATCATTCTCTCTTGAATTCAGACTATTGTAACGGTAAACCTCTGCTCCCCAGCGGTTAACAATAAAGATTTCAACCCCAGTCACAAATCTTGGACACTTCGCAAAAGGATTGTCGAAAGCCATGAAGGTTTCATTTATTCCATCATTATTTGGCGTAAATGCATTGGGAAGAGCGTAGGAAGGACAGTTTTCCACGCAGACTACGTTGCTCGGCTGGCTTTCATTGCCAGATCTGTCCACGGCAGTGACGTAGTAACAAGCCCTGTAATTGGGCAGATTTTTCAATGTGGCTTCCAATTGAATGGAAGAGTATTGTCCAACTAAAACAAATTCTCCTTCCTCACCATCAGCGGTGAAATACAATTTGTAGCCACTCAATTCATCATCACAAGTTCCTGAAAAATTGGGTTTCCAGCTGAGCTCGTGCTCATAGGTGTTAGAATTGCAAGGCTGTTCTGCCACGTATGCCGCACATTCAGGCCCTTCAAAGGTTAATACTGGTGGACAGGGAAGACGGTTGTCATCAGGCTTTGCACAGATGATTTGAGATTTGTTTTCCAAAGGATAAACCAATCCTTTGACGTTATAGGCACCCTTGGTAATCACATAGTAGCAGTAATCAAGGTCCTTCTTCAGTTTGACACCATTAAAACTGCCATTGTCCAGGTAAATAAAGCCTCGTTGTGAGGGATCTACCTCTGCAATTTTCACAAAAGTGGTTTCATCTTGTGCATTTGCATCGGCCCTGTTTCGATAGACTTCATGTTTGTATTGGGAAATCTGATTATTCCATGGAACATTGAAGGTCCATTTCAGCTCGATGGCCTCATTGATTATGGTGGGTTCCAACCTTACTGTAGACGCTGTGGAGGAGGTGTCAATTTTGGTCGTGTTGTCCAACAGTACCACCTTGTAATTGTACACGAGGTTCTCTGTATTAAGACCTTTGTCTGTGAAGGACGTATCAGAAAGAATCCCGAGAGATGTCCTTCTTTGTATTCCGGTGAAGCCTTCGCTTCTCAGTAGTTCATACGTGTAAGGACCGGGAAACTGAGTGGTGTCAATATCATAAGGCGGTGTCCATTTCACGAAAATTTCCCCTGTTGTTGTATTGGTGGATTCAATACTGACATTAGTGATGATCGGCACGTCCACGTCAATGGTGATACAGATTTCCTCCGAGACGATACTCAATCCCAACCTTGGGCTTGGATAGGCCGCCACTAGTCGGTAGCAATAGGTGTTTCCTGGTGCGAGACCTTCTCCTTTATTTAGATCAGTGAAGGATAAGGTATTCATATCTGTTTTTCCTACCAACTCATACCCGCCTCTGATTCCTGTTTCGCAGGAATCAGGCTCATACGGATCGGAATTGATCCTTCTCCAAACCTGCATTTCCTCAGCAGAGTTAGCACACGCATAGGGATCCCATTTTAATTCCACTGTTCTTCCGGGTTGCTGTACCAATTCATCCCATACTGGTGGAGGGCCTACAACTTTAATTTTCCAGGTTTGAATATCCACCAAATTTGGTCCGGATCGAGGTTGGTCGGTGATTCGCACCCGTACCTCGTATTCTCTTTGTCTAACGTGATTGCATACAGTCTGCCAGGTGAAGTCCACGACTCCCGGCTGAATCTGGAATTGATTTTCCGGGGCGTAGGTCGCAGGAGAGGCGTTGATTTCAATTGGTTCACCAAAGACTTCTATTTTTATGGGATCTCCGTCAGGATCCTGGCCTTGAATTTTTTCCATGATTAGGGTTCCTGCCTCCACGCAAAGATCCGGTGGAAGAATGAGCTGAGGTCTTTTGTTGTTTGAGTTCTCGATAATGATTTGCATATCGCGAACTACATAGCCGATTTGCTCGAATTTACCGTTGATTTTTCTCCATTCGATGATCCGGAAGGCAACGTTGAATTGCCCGGCAGTACCAGGAGCATCCCAAATCAGATCACCGAATACAGGATCGATTTTGAATAATGCAGGTGTGGCACCTGACTCCTGCTTGGTACTGAACTCTGGAGAGTTTGGATCCCGATAGTTGTTTACAGGTCTTTCGAAGGCTTGCTTGGGAATCTCCAATCGGTAGGAAAGACTATCGCCATCCGGATCAAAGGCCCCTGGGTTATGGATGTAACGAACGTTGACCGCACCATTATCTACGGGGGGGATAGTCAAAACAGGGGAATTGTTTATTCCAAAAAATGGATCAATAACTATTTCTGTTTCGACATAAAACGGAGTTTCCACCGAATTATCCATATTGAGGGTCAGATCATTTCGGTTGAATTCCTGAAACCATATCTTATATTTCCCCGGGCCCTGGAAGGTATGTGTGATGACGAAGGTGTTTTTTTCAATTTGATTACCCAAATCTTCCACAACTGAAAAATCACTTTTTGTATTTAATTGCTCCTCCCTTCCATCGCCGAAATTCACTTTCCCTGGACCAAAAACCACGCTCGAACGGGTGTCCGTGTAACCAATTACGGTGATCCGGTAAGTTAAGGCTTGAACAGAGATTCGTTCTGCTAGGATCTCTCCAGCTCGGATATGAGTGGCCCAAGAGGAGGAAATCCCCGAAAAAAGGGTAATTATAAAAAGTCCTAGGTATAATTTAAACTTCATATCGGTCAGTAGTTGAGATCACGTCCCAGTTAACGGCTGTGACCTTCATTGGTTTTAGTCAAGAATTTTCGGACTCAATTTTTCTTCATCCACGAATTAAACGGATCTTAAAAGAAAAACATATTCCTATCCAAACAATAAAAATAAACAGACTGTTGGAAGACTATCGAAAAAGAAATTTAAAAATTGGTAAATTAAATTATTTAGAACCTTTTAAAATAAGCACGGTAAATTTGTTTGCATTGGATAGTAGGCCTTCGACATGTAAATTTGGCGTGAATAAGAGCAAAAGAATTTCGTACTAAACTAATTTAAAAATTTGTATGAGTTGGGTTACCAAAACCTTGAAAAGCACCTTAGGAAGAAAATTGATCATGGCTATGACTGGTCTTTTTCTCATTCTGTTTTTGACAGGACACGTGTCTGGAAATTTGCTTCTGTTTAAAGAAGATGGAGGTGAGGCGTTTAACATTTATGCCAAGTTTATGACTACCAATCCTGCGGTGAAGCTTCTTTCCTACCTGACCTACATCTCAGTGATTGGTCACGTTGTCTATTCGATTCTTCTTTCCCTGCACAACAAGTCAGCAAGACCAGTGGGATATGCAGAATCCAAGGCATCAACCAACAGCGCATGGTCTTCTAGAAATATGGGGGTTTTAGGTACCATCATTCTTGTTTTTTTGGTGGTTCATCTTCAGGGATTCTGGTATCAAATGCACTGGGGAGATGTTCCGACGGTAGTTTATGAAGGTGAAACCTACAAGAATCTGTTCGAGATTGTTTCTTTTGCATTTCAAAATGAGTTATTAGTGGCAGGTTATGTGATTGCCATGGGCTTCCTTGGCTTCCATCTTTCTCATGGATTCGCTTCTGCATTTCAAACATTAGGTTTGAACCATAAAAAATACTCTCCTGCAATCAAGGCAGTGGGTCAATTCTATTGCATCGTGGTTCCTGCGCTTTTTGCATCTATGCCGCTCTATATTTATTTCACAAGCTAATTAATAGTCCCGTATGATACTAGATTCCAAAATACCTGCTGGTCCTTTGGCAGAAAAATGGACTAAGCACAAGTTTAACAGTAAGCTGGTCAATCCGGCAAACAAAAGAAAATACGATGTCATCGTGGTGGGTACAGGCTTGGCAGGTGCTTCTGCCGCAGCCTCTTTAGCGGAGTTGGGTTACAATGTCAAGGCCTTTTGTTTCCAAGACAGCCCTCGCAGAGCGCACTCTATAGCAGCTCAAGGAGGGATCAATGCTGCTAAGAACTACCAAAACGACGGTGACTCAATTTTTAGATTATTCTATGATACGATCAAAGGTGGTGACTATCGTGCCCGTGAAGCCAACGTCTATCGTCTAGCAGAAGTATCAGTAAAAATTATTGACCAATGTGTTGCTCAGGGTGTGCCTTTTGCCCGAGAGTATGGTGGACTCCTTGCCAACCGCTCCTTTGGTGGGGCTCAGGTTTCCCGTACCTTCTATGCTCGTGGTCAAACAGGACAGCAGTTGTTGTTGGGTGCTTACTCTGCACTGAGCAGACAGGTAGCCAACGGAAAAGTAAAACTATATCCGCGCACTGAAATGATGGACGTGGTAGTAATCGACGGACATGCAAAAGGGATTGTAACAAGAAATCTGATTACCGGGGCGGTAGAAACTCACGCGGCACATGCAGTCCTTTTGTGTACTGGTGGGTATGGTAACGTATTTTTCTTATCTACCAATGCTATGGGATCCAATGTGACTGCTGCTTGGAGAGCTCACAAGCGGGGCGCCTATTTTGCCAATCCTTGCTTTACTCAAATTCACCCAACTTGTATCCCTGTTTCCGGAGATCATCAGTCCAAGTTGACACTGATGTCTGAATCACTGAGAAATGATGGCCGTGTTTGGGTGCCTGCTACCAAAGAAATAGCAGAAAAGCTCCGAAAGGGACAAATCAAAGCCAACGATATAAAAGAAGAGGACAGAGACTATTTCCTTGAAAGAAAGTATCCGTCTTTTGGTAACCTCGTACCTCGTGATGTGGCTTCAAGAAATGCTAAATACGTCTGCGACGAAGGTAAAGGTGTAAATGAGACTGGTGAAGCAGTATTCCTAGACTTCCGAGATGCTATCAAGCGGGACACCAGAAAAATCATCGAGCAGAAATACGGCAACCTTTTCGATATGTACAAGCAGATCACCGGTGAGGATCCATATGAGGTTCCGATGATGATCTATCCCGCTGTACATTATACCATGGGTGGTCTTTGGGTGGATTACAACCTCATGACGACTGTGCCTGGATTGTATGCCTTGGGAGAGGCCAATTTCTCTGATCATGGTGCAAACCGATTGGGAGCATCTGCTTTGATGCAAGGATTGGCCGATGGATATTTTGTAATTCCTTACACAGTTGGGGATTATTTGGCACAGATTCCGCCAAAGAAGGTGGATGAAAACCATCCTGAATTTGCCAAGGCTAAAGAAGAAGTTCAGAAAAGAATCAATCAAATTTTATCCATCAATGGTAACAAGACAGTGGATTATTTCCACAAAAAGCTTGGTAAAATCATGTGGGATAAGTGCGGAATGGCCAGATCAGAAGAAGGTTTGAAGTGGGCGAAAGCTGAAATTCAAGCACTTAAAAAAGAGTTTTGGTCTAATGTGAAAGTGCTTGGAACAAACGAGGAATTGAACCAAACATTAGAAAAAGCGCATCGCGTGGCAGACTTCCTAGAATTGGGTGAGTTGATGGTGGATGATGCGCTCAATAGAGATGAATCCTGTGGAGGTCACTTCCGTGAAGAATTCCAGACTCCCGATGGGGAGGCGCTTCGTGATGATGAAAATTACGCTTATGTAGCTGCCTGGAAATATTTGGGCGAAAATCAGCAGGAAGAACTGCATAAAGAGCCTTTGGTGTTTGAAAATGTGAAGCTGACCCAGCGTTCTTACAAATAATCTTTAGACAAAAATTCATAGGGTATATGAAATTGACTTTAAAAATCTGGAGACAGAAAAATGCCTCCGATAAGGGTGGCTTCAAGACCTATCCAGTGGATCATGTCTCCAAAGACATGTCTTTCCTTGAAATGCTGGATGTACTGAATGATCAGTTGACTGAAAAAGGCGAGGATCCTGTCCATTTTGACCACGATTGCCGAGAAGGTATCTGCGGAATGTGCTCCTTATATATTAATGGAAAGCCACACGGGCCGCTGCAGACAACCACTTGTCAGCTGCACATGCGTTCGTTCAATGACGGAGAGACCATTACCATCGAACCTTGGAGAGCAAAGGCGTTCCCTGTAGTGAAGGACTTAGTGGTTAATCGTTCTGCATTCGACCGAATCATCCAGGCAGGTGGTTACGTGTCAGTAAATACCGGTGGGGTGCCAGATGCCAATGAGATTCCTATCCCAAAGACAATTGCGGATTTGGCGATGGATGCTGCTCAGTGTATCGGTTGTGGTGCTTGCGTTGCCGCTTGTAAAAATGCATCTGCGATGCTTTTCACATCTGCCAAGATTTCTCAATTGGCGCTTCTTCCACAGGGTCAGGTGGAACGAAAAACCAGAGCAGAAAAGATGGTAGCCCAGATGGATGCAGAAGGTTTTGGTGCGTGCACAAATACCGGAGCCTGCGAGGCAGAATGTCCTAAAGGTATCTCGATCACCAATATTGCCCGAATGAACAGAGAGTATTTCTCTGCGGTGGTGAGTAGCGAAAATGTTTGATTTTAAATCAAATTCTATAGAAAGGACAGGTGAAAGCCTGTCTTTTTTTGTTTAAATGTTTTTGAAAATCTAGGTTTTGGAATTCATTACTCCTTTTCCCGCGGACCTGACTGCCGTCAGGCAAGTTTTTCGCCGATCTGTCACGCTGATTCACTCAGAAAAATCCAAAAAAAATCAGCGACAATCTCCGACTTTTTCTGCGACCATCTGCGGGATTAAGTGTAATGCGGGTTTTGTGGATAAGTTTTTCAGCAGAGAGGTTGCGCTGTTTTTTTTGAAGAATTCCTTGAAACCTACAATTCAAAAAAGATTATTTTCTTTAGTGTATGGATTTTCAAATTTACTCACCTACTCATCCCTTGTCTATTGCCCAAAAGGAACTGGTTGCCGATTTTCTTGTGAAGGAATTGGAGGACTTTGGTGATCCCAAAGCAGATGTTTTAAAATGCCTTGATTATGCTATGAACGCAAAAGGTTCGGGAGGCTTGGTGATTTTGGCCTTTGAAAAAGAGGAGTTAATTGGCGCAATGGCACTTAATCATACCGGTATGTCAGGTTATATCCCTGAGCATATTCTGGTGTATTTTGCCATAAAAAAGGACAGAAGGGGTAAGGGTTTAGGAAAAATGATGATGACCCAACTTTTGACTCAGACTCGGGGATCAATTGCACTTCACGTCGAACCTCATAATCCAGCGAAAAAGCTCTATGAGGAGTTTGGTTTTTCAAATAAGTATTTGGAAATGAGATTATCTCGAAATTGAAATTTAATTCATCTGATTGATCCACTCCTTTATCAATTCTACCCCCTCGGCATGAATGCTTGTTCTGCCTATTTCCGGCATGGCAATTCCCACTTCGGTAGAATTCATCCGATAGGTAAGGATGGACTGATCTCCATGCCCGGGCACAATGTCAAATTTGAATTTTCCAGAACCTTTTCCAGCCGCCACTGGAGTCTTATTGATTCCCAATTTAAGCGGGTCTTTTTGATCAAAAGTAAGGAAGAGTCCGGAGGTGCTTGCTGGACCTTCGGCACGGTGGCAATGGGAACAGTTGATATCCAAGTAGGCCATTGCCCGGTCATTCAGGGCTTGCTTTGGGTCCTCAAAATTCACCACGGCAGGATGGGCCTCTTTTCCCATAAATCCTTCCAATTTATCAAGCTTCGTCCAGTGAGCCAGTTGATTTTCTGGGCCTGAATTGTACATTAGTTCATGGTTTAAATGTTTGGGCTGAATTCCAATAGGAGCCATGACTTCGTTTTTGTTGTGGCAGCTCTTGCATTGGTTCTTATTGGGCACTAGGTAATTGATGACTTGATCTTGACCGTTTTTGTCAATGAACCTTACCTCAGTTTCTCCACCTACAATCTTCAAAATCGCATCTGACTGTTCTTCATTCCAGATGTAGGGATAGGCCTGCCAGCCTTTTTCTTCATGAATCATCAATCGGGTCTCGATGATTCTTCGATCCCCTTCCGGTTTTCGGTAATCCTCTGGATAGTAAAAGTTTTTAACCAAGATAGATCTTTTGGGGAGATCGATTTCATCCTGGACAAGCTGTGCTTTTTCCCCCTCAGGAATCATGACAAAGCGGGATTTCAAGGCATAATCCGTAAAAAGTGATGAAGCAGGTTGATACGGAATCAATTTTTCCGAAGGATCTAACTGTGCCATTTCTCCCTCAAAAAAGCCATAAGTCGATAATCTCCGATAGGGGTATTGTCCTGTCGCTTCTTCTGGTGCCAAGGCTCGCTGTCCCGATTTCGATGCGTAGGTTTGCACTTCTGTTTTTTCAGGTTGGCATGCAAAGACCCCACTTAAAACCAAAATTGAAATCAGGAAGAGGTATTTTGAAGTCATGATGTTGGCCTTATTTTTTTTTCAAAGGATAGTGAAAAGCAATTTCGGATACGGTGGTCTGTACGTTCACTTTACAATTTTGGAAAAGCTCATGATCCTTGAAGGACTGGATATTGTCTTCACCATCCATCAGGTAAAATCGGGTGAAACGGAGGGTTTCCATATCAGACTCTTGAATGCAAATTCTCATCGGATTGGATTCGATGGTTTTGCTGATGGATTTGTCCCAAATTCCGTCATAAATAATATCCTGAGTTTTGGCTAATCCGTGTGCATTGTGAACGGCTACCAATTGCCCGAGTTCCCTGGTGAAATCAGGAAATGAAAAAGTCGACCTTTCGTATTGGTTACCATGCACAAAGACATCTTTGGTATAAGGCGACCAATTCGGAGCTTCAGCCGGGAAACCTGTCACCTGATAGCTGGCGATGGCTACTCCATAGGTCTTATTTCTGAGGATTCGGTTATTGAAGATTTCCACCTCTTTGGCTGCGAGGAGTACGATCCCTGAACCGGGAGGAATCATGGTCACGGTATTCCCGTTAGGTCCATCTCCGATGGGCGTGGCGAAGTTTTCGTGGTTATTATCGATGATGTCGTTATCGTAGATTTTAGTGCCTTTTCCATCTGATTTTGGCAATCCAGGCAGATTGAACACTAAAATCCCTCCTGAATTGTCACGCGCCGTATTCCCAAATACTTCAGCATTGTCTGAATTTTCGATTTCAATCCCTGCCACGTTTCCGAAAGCCAGGGAATTTTTCACTACAATATTTTCCGATTGACCTACATAAATGCCGGCGTCTTTGGAATGGGAAGCGACGCATTCATCGATCAGAACGTTTTTGCACTGCACGGGGTAGATGGCGTAGGTGCCGTTTTTGGATTTGTCTCCATTCGTCCAAGTCACGTTGATTCTCCGAAAAGTGAGGCCATCGGTATGTTGGGCTTTGATGCCGTCACCAGGGGCATCCTCAATGCTGAGATCTTCGATCGTGATCTGATTGCCGACTATTTTCACTCCTTCTCCACCTGATTTAAGGTTTCTGAAAGAGAGAACTGTCTGATCCATGCCAGCGCCTTTGATTTTAATCGCTGTTTTATTGTCCAGAATAAGTTGCGTACTCAACTCGTAAAATCCGGCTGGGATAGCTATGGTACTCGAATCTTCTGCAAGGATAAAAGCTTCTACGACTTGTTCAACTTCTTCAGCGCTGGCTTTTCTGAGTTGAGAACTATCAAAAGTCATTTCGGAAGATTGGGTTCCACAGGAAAAAAGTATGGCACTCCACAGTAGAAGCAATACATTTATTTTTTTCATTGCAGGTTTGGGAAAATTTTTCACTTCCAAAAGTAAGGGTTATGATAAAATTCTTTTTTGAGAAAAGTCAAGGAATCAGATTTTTCCACGAACTCGGCTTAGCGTTTCAAGGCTCATATCCAAATATGAAGCTATCTGACCGACAGAAGCTTTCTGAATGATTTTTGGTCGGGTTTCTATAAGTTCAAGGTATCTTTCTTTTGCTGACTTGAATTTGGAGAAAATCAATTGCTCTTCCAAGGCAATGTAGTAGCGTTCCAAAATCAGCCGATAATTCCGCTCAAGACTTGGAAAGCGGTCAAAGAGTTCCCATAAATCTTCTTGACTGATTTTTCCAGAGACGGTTTTTTCTAAGGTTTCAATATTTTCATAGGAAGGCTTTTGGGTAATGAAGGAATGCATGGAGGTGATAAATTCATTTTCCAAGGTAAAAGAAACGGTAATATCCCTGTTTTCTTTCATGTAAAAGCTTCGGACTGCACCTTCTACAATCAGATGGAGGTTTTTACAGACTTTACCGGACTCCTCTAGCAACTGTCCTTTTTCATAGGTTTGAAATTGGATCTTAGAAATAAAAGCCTCTTTAGCTACCTGATCCGGGAAGTCAAATTGGCTAAATGCGCTTGCATATGATCTCATTTCGGGCATAAAAAAGGTGGTGACGACTGTTTCTAATTTTCTTGGCTTAGTTTGAGGGAAAATAATCATTAAACCATTTATGAGAAAAGTTTTGCTACTAATCTTTTTTCCGGGTCATTTAGGTTCTGTTTATATACAGTTTGGAATAAGGGCTGGAATTAGCTCGCCAAATTGTTCCAAATCAGATTTCAGTTCTATTGAAGCCTTTCCTTCTAGAGGGAATTACCTAACTACAATAGGGTCTTAATTAATGTTGATCAACGGACCGGTGCTCTAGTATTCGGGAAAAGGTTACACTACGACTATTGCTTGACCCGGTGAAAAAACGGAAAAACTCGGGTATATCGAGATTCCTGTTCTTGTTCCTATTCAATTTAGCCTATTGCCGTATTTGCAGTCTTTTCAAGACCTCAGCCCTCCCTTTTGATTTCCTGGAATAATTCAATCGGGGACAAGGTCACCAATACCAGACTAGAACCAGTTAGAGGGACTGAATTGAAAGCAGTTGTAGGCTCAGTCTTAAATATCGCTTCTGATATCAATTTTCAAGCAAGTTATTACTCGGGTCTAACTTCCCCTAACTACTTTGATACCAAAACCAGCAACCGTGTTTTAAAGCGTTCTTTAGGTCATTACAATAAGCAAATGATAGAAAAAAGTCCAGAACAATTCTGGGATTTATTTTTTGATCCGCCCGGGATTTTCTTCAATGAAGGATTTCCATCCTTGGTTTCTGCCACGACTTTGTACCCTGCCTTCATGGAAGTGATGGCAAAGAGCGACGGCAAGGGCATCGGTAGCATCCAATAGTTTTGGAAGTTCCGTGATACCCAGCAGTGTCTGTAACATGGCTGCTACTTGTTCTTTAGAAGCATTTCCATTACCGGTGACGGATTGCTTCACTTTTTTAGGGGAATATTCTGTGATGGGTATTTCTTTGGAAAGTGCGGCAGCCATGGCGACACCCTGTGCACGACCAAGTTTTAGCATGGATTGGACATTTTCACCATAAAAAGGAGCCTCCAGGGCAACGGAGTCGGGTGCAAACTCTTCTATAATTCCGCTGATCCGCTCAAAAATTTTCTTCAACTTCAGTTCATGGGTTTCATATTTTTTTAAATGAATGACTCCAAATTGAAGGATTTTATATTTCTTGCCTTCTGTCAAAATCAATCCATACCCCATGACTGTTGTGCCGGGATCAATGCCCAGAATAATTTTTTCTGTCGTTCCTTTTTGTAATTTGTCACTCACGGCTACAAGTTAGGCTAAAAGATGATCAGTTTTTACCTGTTTTGGTGTTTTGGATACCTATTGCTGCATGGGTGGCTGGCAAAAAAGTGGCCAACAAAAGCCATTTCAGTTTCCTCGCTCCATTTTTTGGAAAAAACATCCCTGATCATTCCTTTCCGGAATGAACTTCCGAATCTTCCAAATCTGGCACAAGAAGTCAAAAAGTTGATGGGTACGGTGGGAGAGGTGTTGCTCGTGGACGATCAAAGTGAAGATGGCTCTTTTGACACGCTGTCAAAGCTTCTATCAGGGATAGTCGGTGTCCATATCCTGAAAAGTCCCGGCCAAGGGAAAAAGGCTGCATTGACTTTTGGGATTTCCTGTGCAAAGGGTGAATTTATCCTTACTTCAGATGCTGATTGTCAATTTACAAAAAACTGGGTTGTGAAGTTGACCGCACCTTTTGAATCCCCGGAGGTTCGATTGGTAGCGGGGCCAGTTGCTTCAGGACTGTGCGTTCCTGGATTTTTGCAGAAATTCCAACAAATTGAATGGTTCAGCATCCTGCTTCTGACTCAGTTTTCCTTTGCGAAAAAGCGGCCTTTGACATGCAGTGGGGCTAATTTGGCTTTTAGAAAATCTACGTTTTTTGAGGTGGAGGGGTACTCAGGAAATGAACGGGTCCTGTCTGGTGATGATGAGTTTCTTCTCAAAAAAATTGTCGAAAAATTTGGAGCAGGGAGCTGTATGTATCTTCCGACTCCTGAAGTTCTTGTCATGACTTCGGCACAAACTACTTGGTCCAATTTATTTAAGCAACGGATTCGTTGGGCTGGAAAATGGAAAGTCCATCGCTCTTTTTCTCATGCATTTGCTGCCATTTTTGCCTTGTCTATGCAATTAGTTTGGGTATATGGTTTCTACATTTTTTCTCAAAGTTCGGCTACTTGGGCCATGTTAGGTTTGATTTTATTTCTAAAAATTTTAGCGGAATATCATAGCTTGGGAAAAGTGGGGAAGTCCTTGGGATTTCGTCGGGATGGATTGGGATTTCTCTTCACTAGTCTCGCTCATCCTTTTTATGTAGTCTTTGTAGGACTTGGCACGGTTTTTTTAAAAGTCAGTTGGAAAGGACGAACCCAAGAAGTTTCTGTAATTTAGCAAACAGATTGACAGCTATGGACGACAGAGAATTTGATCTTTTGGATGAGTTGTATTTTGTACAGGAATATTCCTATCTGAAACAGATATTGGGTTGGGAGGATGTTATTTTATTGGAAACGCTCAACTCTTTGTATAAAAAAGGATTGATCAAATGCCTCTCCAGACCCGATGATGAGCGGTTTGACCAAGTAGATGTTTTTCTAGAAGGGAAGAATTTGTTTTTTTTGGCCACAAAAAAAGGCCTTATGGCACATAACACGCTTTAATTTGTGAGTCAGGAAAGCTACAAACTACAGAAAAAAGAACTCGAGCTGAAGGCTCTGCTAGAAATCACTCAGGCGATCAATGAAAATCAGCCTGAATCTGTTTTGTTGCATATTTTTAAATTCACCTGTTTGGTTCATCTGGATATCAAATCCTTGATCTTGTATGTAGCAAAGGAGGGCGATTACGAGCAGCGGATCAAGCACGGGCTGAAGGGAAAGATTCCTACTGTATTGCCTTCCTCTTGGGTGGTTGACGACAAGCTATCCGGAAAACTTTCATTGAAGCTTGCAGAAGGATATTCGTTCAAAGAACTGGAAACCTACCTTCCCGTCTATCATAAGAATCAGTTACTGGCGATTCTTTTGTTGAAGACAAAAGCCAATGATCAGGATTTGGATCGGAATTTCACCCAGGCTTTGGCAAATATTCTTGTAGTAGCCTTGGAAAACAAACGTTTTGCCAGAAGGCAGTTAGAGCAGGAAGTACTCAAGCGGGAGATAGAGATTGCCTCCCAAGTTCAGCATATGCTGTTCCCTTCCAAATTGCCTTTCACTAATCGTTTGAAAGCTAAAGTGACCTATTTTCCCCACAGTATGGTAGGCGGGGACTATTATGATTTGATTCAACGGACTCGGGAAAAAGTTTATTTCTGCATTGCCGACGTTTCGGGAAAAGGAATTTCGGCAGCCTTGCTGATGTCTAATTTTCAGGCGGCTTTGCGAACCCTCTTGAGGAGCAACGCAGGATTCGAAACCTTGGTCAGACAGCTCAACTATACCCTGTTTGATAATACCAAAGGAGAACGATTTATCACTTTTTTTCTTGGTGAATTTGATTTTGAGCATCGAATTCTAACCTATGTTAATGCTGGTCATAACCCCCCGATTTTATGTAGGGAAGATGGGCAAACCGAGCTTTTAGAGGCTGGAACCACTATACTTGGCGCATTCGAGGAGTTACCATTTTTAGAAATAGGAATTCGTGAAAACTTGGTAACATTTTCTGTTCATCTCTATACAGATGGTCTAACGGAAGCTATGAATTCCGATGAGGAAGAGCTGGGAGAGGATGGATTCAGAACTTTTGTAACCGATCGAACCGCCTTGGATCCGGAAGATTTCCATCGGGAATTTTTGGAATTCATGGCAAATTTTTCCAAAGACACTCCTCTAAGGGATGATTTAACCCTATTGAGTCTTAGATTCAGCTAAGCTATGCATCCGCATCAAGTACCAAGGTGGATTCACCGATTGTTTCCCGAAAGGATTTGGGAAGGAAGGCCCGATGAGCAGCGGGTTTACCTGACTTTTGATGATGGTCCGGTACCCGGAATCACGGATTTTGTGTTGGATGAACTGCAAAAGCGGGAGCAGAAGGCGACTTTTTTTATGGTGGGAGACAATGTGAGAAAGCATCCACAGCTGGCTTTGGAGGTTTTACAAGCAGGCCATTCTATTGGAAATCATACTTTTAACCACCTTCATGGGTTTCGGACTTCGACCAAAGACTATTTGAAAAATGTGAGAGCATGTGATCAGATTTTTGATGAAAAATTGGGAATTAACGCTTTGATTTTTCGGCCACCTTATGGGATGATAAGTCCATGGCAGGCAAAGCAAGTTTCAGGAGAGAAGAAAATCGTGATGTGGAGCCTGCTTACTGGAGATTATGACCGAACAGTATCTCCTCAACACCTGCTGAAGGGACTCAAGCCAAGGACTAGGCCCGGTAATATTATAGTCTTTCATGATCAGGAAAAAACAAGGGGGCATCTTCAGCAATTCCTTCCTGAATACCTTGATTTCTTGATGGATCATGGGTTTAGCACGGATTCTCTATGATCTGGATTAGCGCAGTACTCTGTTTCCTCCTCATCCTTCAATTTGGGGTGCTTTGGTTTTTGCTTAGGAATAATTGGAAAAACCACTCGATACGATTGGAAAACGACCTGCCTTTAGTGTCGGTGTTGGTCGCCGTACGAAATGAGGAGAAGGATCTTCCAAGGCTCTTAAAAAGCCTTTCAGCTTTAGACTATCCTCAAGAAAAACTGGAGATCTTAGTGGCGGACGACCAAAGTACGGATCAAACCAATGACTTGATTAGAACTTGGGTAAATGAAATTCCTTTCAAAAAAATAGTTTCTATTTTGCCCGAACAAACCCATCTTTTCCATAGAAATGGGAAGGCCAATGCACTTGCTATCTTGGCTAAGCAGGCAAGCGGCGACTTTTTTTTCTTTACGGATGCGGATTGTGAGGTGCCTTGCTCATGGATTCGTGCGGGTGTTGGTTGTTTTAAAGAAGGGGTAGGCATAGTCATTGGCATGACCCATGTCCGGGGTCAGGGTCTGTTTGAACAGCTTCAGGCGGTGGATTGGTGGAATACCTTAGGGATTGTAAAGGTGGTTACCGATCTGAATTTTGCCACGACTGGCTTAGGGAATAATATGGCGATCAGCCAAAAAGCCTACAAGCAGAGTGGAGGCTTTGAGGGGGTTCCGTTTTCGTTAACGGAAGATTTAGAGATTTCACGGGCGGTTCGAAATGCAGGATTTTTACTTATTCAGGAGGTTAGCCCCCAAATTTTGGTCGGTACCAAAGCTGAAGCATCTTGGAATGATCTATTTAGACAACGAAAACGCTGGATGAACGGGGTCATGTCCCTCTCTAAAGGCTGGAAAATCTTGTTGAGTCTTCAGTTTTTGTTTTTTCCCTTCTTATTTTATTTGCTTACCCAGATTCCTATCCTAGGAATGGCGATTTGGATAGCTAAAATCCTCGTCCAGTCACTCTTCCTAAGTGCCATTGCAAGTAAAGCAGGTCAACGACTGATGTTACTTCCATTGGTTCTATTTGATTTTTACCAGTTTTTAACCCTTTCCCTGTCTATTCTTTATTATTTTTGGCCTTCCCAAACCCAATGGAAATCTAGAACTTATCCATGAACCTGATCGATACACACGCACACATTTATTCTATTAAGTTTGATTCGGACCGGGAACAGGTGATTGAGGAGGTTCGGGCAGCTGGAATTACCAGGATTTACATGCCGAATGTGGATGTAGAAACGATTGATTGGATGCTGGACTGTGAAAGTCGTTACGGAGACCTTTGTATTCCGATGATGGGGCTTCACCCTTGCGATGTGAAAGAAGATTTTGAGCAACAGTTGAAGGTGATGAAGGAATGGCTAGACCAAAGACAATTTGCCGCTGTTGGAGAAATTGGAACAGACTTGTATTGGGACAAGACAACTTTTGGTATTCAAAAAGAAGCTCTTGAAATCCAAGTGGGATGGGCTAAAGAAAAGGGACTTCCCATTGTGTTGCATTGCAGAGAGTCGATCGATCAGACCATTGAGTTGATCGAGAAGGCACATGATGGGAAGCTGAGGGGGATATTTCACTGCTTCACCGGAACTTTGGATCAGGCAAAGCGCATTCTTGATATGGGATTTTTGCTGGGGATAGGAGGGGTGGTGACTTACAAAAATGGAGGTTTGGATCAGGTGATTCCCAATTTGGGATTGGAGCATCTCGTATTGGAAACCGATGCGCCCTATCTTGCGCCTGTTCCCCATCGGGGCAAGCGAAACACACCGGCTTACCTGCCGGAAATTGCTCGGAAAGTCGGAGATTTGCTGGGAAGTCCGATTGAAAAAGTAGCAGAAGAAACGAGTGCAAATGCGCTAAGTTTGTTTAAGGAGGTTAAAACATGAACTATAAAATCGTTCGATTAAATACTGGTTTGAAAACCGGGAAAGCTTCTTCGGTTTTGATCATTTACACCGGAGGAACCTTAGGGATGGCGTATGACGAGTCAGGTGCCTTGGTACCTTTCAACTTTGGGCAGATTTTGGAGAAAATCCCGATTCTCGCAAATATGAAAATTGCCATTACGGTGATTTCATTTCCCGAGCCTATTGATTCTTCCAATGTGACCATGCTACATTGGATGGATATGGCCTATATTATTTATGAAAACTACGACACCTATGACGGGTTTGTGGTCCTGCATGGTACAGACACGATGGCCTATTCTGCCTCGATGCTCAGTTACATGCTGAATGGATTAAACAAACCTGTGATTTTTACCGGTGCCCAATTGCCTATCTCAGCGATGCGGTCTGATGCTCGTGAAAATCTGATGACATCGTTGGAAATTGCAACTGCGAAAATCAATGGGCGCCCGATTGTGCCGGAGGTGTGTATTTTTTTCAACCACATGTTGTTACGGGGCAACCGATCAAAAAAAGTTCAGAGTATCCATTTTGACGCGTTTGAGTCGGAGAATTACCCTATTTTGGCTGAGGCGGGAATAGTCATTGATTACAATACAAATGCGATTCGTCCGTACGAGTCTAGTAGGAAGCTGGTTAATCTGAACAGTCTGGATAACCGGGTGATGATTTTGAAGATTTTTCCCGGGATTACGGATAAAATTATGGATGCCTGCTTTTCGATTGAAGAGTTGAGGGGGGTTGTATTGGAGACGTATGGTTCGGGTAACAGCCCATCGGAGGAGTGGTTTATGAAATCATTGGAGCGGGCGATCAAGAAGGGGCTGATTATTTTGAATGTGTCTCAGTGTAATGGGGGAAGGGTGATTCAGGGCCGTTATGAGACGAGTAAGGAGCTATTGGCGGTTGGGGTGGTAAGCGGAGCGGATATGACTACGGAGGCGGCTGTGACCAAGTTGATGTTCTTGTTAGGTCAAAACTTATCGAGGGAAGAGATTTGTTTGCGTCTGACGCAGTCGATTGCGGGTGAAATCACAGCCTGATTTTCGGGAATTTTGCCTAGGGAAATCGCTTTTAACATTTGGTAATTAAAACATGGAACGAAGGGATCGAGAA